>CAYLQV010000004.1:0-126630 GCA_964385925.1 uncultured Galactobacillus sp.
TAAATCCTGATACTCCTGTAACGGATTGCTTATAAACGAAGAGAAGTACGGCGGAAGCTGTACTTCTCTTTTTATGCATTTTATGAAAGCATGGTTGATGGGAAACACTCTCCAAACTATGGTAAAATAGAACAATAGAATAGAAATGAGGAATTATGAAAGTTCTATTATACTTTGAAGGACAGAATGCCATCTCTAAATCCGGTATCGGTAGAGCATTCAATCATCAATGCAGAGCACTGGAATCAGCAGGGGTGGAATATACAACGGATCCCTGGGATGAAGACTATGATATTCTTCATATCAATACATGCTACATGAACTCTGACGCAATTGTCAGAAACGCCAGAGACCGCGGCAAAAAGGTCATCTATCATGCCCACAGCACGGAAGAAGACTTCCGCGACAGTTTTACGTTCTCCAATGCACTGGCTCCTGGGGTGAAGAAATGGCTGATGCATCTGTATACGCAGGCAGATGCGTTGATCACACCAACGCCATACAGCAAAAAGCTGCTGATGGGGTACGGCATTGATCTGCCAATCTATCCAATCTCCAACGGCGTAGACCTGAAGAGATATCAGCCGGATGAATCAAAGATCACTGCCTTCCGTAAATATTTTAGTCTGCAGCCGGCTGATAAAGTCGTCTTGGGTGTAGGGCTGTTCTTCCAGAGAAAGGGACTGCTGGACTTTGTTGAAGTCGCAAAGAAACTGCCGCAGTATAAATTCATCTGGTTCGGTTCTGTTTCCAAAGTGATCATTCCGCCGAAGATCAACGAAGTTCTGGAACATCATCCAGACAACGTGATCTTTCCGGGATATGTCAAGGGAGCCATTATTGAGGGCGCCTACAGCAACGCAAACTGCTTCTTCTTCCCTTCCTATGAAGAGACAGAAGGGATTGTCGTACTTGAGGCTCTTGCCGCTAGACAGCAGGTCATTGTCCGTGATATCGGTGCGTTTGACCCTTGGCTGGTCAGTGGAAAGAACTGCTATAAAGGAATTGATAATGACCAATTTGCAGAATTGATTGAAAACAGTATTGAAGGAAAAATACCAGATACTAAGGAAGAGGGGTATCATACTGCTGAAGAAAGGTCGATTGAAGGCGTCGGGCAGCAGCTGAAACAAGTCTATGAAGATGTGCTCAACGGTACGGCTCATAATTGACAACATTGAGAAGTGGCTGTCGAGATAGTATAATAATCTTAATATGTGGAAGAAAATAAAATCGCTGTTCAAATCAACAGCCTTTAATATCCTGCTCATTTTCGGACTTACCATTCTAGTGCTGTATGTCTCCATGAAAGATGATGGAGGCCAGGTGCTCGATACTTTAAAAAATGTCAATATCTGGTGGCTGGTCGGCATCATTATCTTGATGGTCTTTGAACGTTATCTGCTCGGCTGGGGACTTGGTCTGGAATGTCGGCTGACGCATCCAAAATATACGACCATGCAGGGCTTCGTTAATTCTTACGTTGCTGGTCTTTTCAACAACATCACACCAGGTGCTTCCGGCGGCCAGATTGCGCAGGGATACATCTTCAGAAAGCAGGGCATTCCTGTATCTAACAGTGTCGGAGTGCTATGGCTTGACTTTATTGTGTATCAGTCGACGATGTGCATGTTTGTATTTCTTCTGCTTGTGCTGAAGTTCCATTATTTCTATTCTAAGTACAGTCAGTTTTTTCTGATTGTTATTTTTGGTTTTATCGTAGGTGCTGGTGTGATTGTCTTCCTGTGGCTTTTAGCAATTTCTCCAAAGTTCTATATCTGGCTGACAACGACAGGCATTAATATCGGATGCAGGCTCCATATCATCAAGGACCGTCAGAAAACACTGGCCAATCTGAATACACAGCTGACACAGTTTGCCAAGGAGATTGTTGTTCTGCGGACGCACCGCAAGATGATTGCGCTGCTGGCTGGACAGGATCTGATCCGTTTGATCATTTACTACAGCATTCCATTTTTATGCGCGAAAGCCCTGGGCTTAACAGTCAGCGGTGATATGTATTTTGACATGCTTGCACTGGCATCGTTTGTAGCGATGGTCAACGCTTTCCTGCCGATGCCTGGATCTTCAGGCGGAACCGAAGCTACGTTCATCCTGATGTATTCTACATTGTTCACCAAGGCGGAAGCAACATCCATTATGATCCTGTGGAGGTTAGTTACTTTCTATCAGGTGCTGATCATCGGATCGGTCGTGTTCATGATTGCCAAGACTCGCAAAGATGTTCCAATTGAAGAAAGCAAGATTCCTACGACCTTTGAAGAAGCAGCGTTAGAAAGAGAGGAAGTAAAGTGAGAATTGGATTATTTACAGATACCTTTCCGCCGGAAATCAATGGCGTAGCCAACAGTACAAATATATTAAGGAATGAATTGGAAAAGCATGGACATGAAGTCTATGTCATTACTACTTTTTCAGGAAGCGGACATGCGAAATGGGACGATGATGGAAAGATCCTGAGATTGGCTGGCAAGGAACTGAAATTCCTGTACGGCTACGTCATGACGAGCCCATTCCATGTTTTTGCTATGGAGGAGATCCGCAAGCTTGATCTGGATGTCATTCATGCACAGACAGAATTCGGGGTCGGTATCTTCGCCAGATTATGTGCAAAGCAGCTCCATGTGCCGCTCGTATCAACATATCACACCACATATGAGGACTATACGCATTATGTCAATTTCATCAACAGCAAAACAGTCGATGAATATGCCAAAAAAGGTGTAGCACGAGTTTCCAAGCTGTATGGTGACAGCTCCATGGAAGTCATTGCTCCGAGCATGAAGACCAAGAACATGCTTGAAGGCTATAAGATCCGCAAGAATATCGATGTCATTCCTACCGGTCTGGAACTTGACCGCTTTTCACCGGCACACGCTGATGCCGCAAAAAGACATGCCATCAGAAGTGAGTTTGGTGTAGATGATCAGGAAAGATTGATTGTCTATGTCGGACGCCTGGCAAAGGAAAAGTCGATGGATATTGTTATCAATGGATTCAAGAAGGCAATTGATCAAGGCATCATCATCAAGCTGCTGATTGTCGGCGGCGGTCCAGATGAAGACAACTGCCGTGAAATGGTAAAAAAGCTCGGTATTGAGAAATATGTATTTGTAGCAGGACCGCGTCCAGCTGCAGATGTTCCGGATATCTATCGGGCTGCTGACGGCTTCGTATCTGCATCTTTATCAGAAACGCAGGGTATGACATTTATTGAAGCACTGGCAGCTGGACTGCCGATCTTAGTCAGAAAAGATGAAGTCCTGGAAGGACTGTGCATCGAAGGCGTGACAGGTTCCTATTTTCAAAATGAAAATGACCTTGCAGAAAAACTGAAAGTTTTCCTAAATATGGATCAGAAGAGACTGGATGAAATGCATGCCAAGGCTTTGGAAGTCGTGAATCCATACAGCTCAGAAGTCTTCTATGAAAAAGTCATCAAGGTCTATGAAAGGGTCATTGAATCGTATCTTCATCAGTATCGGATTGAAGATGTCAGAGTCACTGACAACATTGTTCAGCTGTATCTGATTTCCAATCAGAAGGAAGAGATGCGTCTGCATGTTTCCATGGATGATTTCTATAATCTCGGCATGCGTACTGATGGTGTCCTGATCTCCAAGCAGGTCGATGAGCTCCATGAAAAAGAGGCTGGCGTACTGGCATACCGCAGATGCCTTAAGAGGATTGCAGCAAAGGACCGCACCCGCAAGGAAATCTATGACTGGATCACGCAGAATACAGAATGTGACATTGATACGGTCAATCATATAGTTGAGAAGCTCGAAGAAAAGGGCTATATCAACGATGAAAGGTATTGCAGCGAACAGATTGTGCGTCTGAAGGCAGCGCTTGCCGGCAGAGACAAGATCATCCGTACATTGAAAAAACATGGGCTTCCTTATGAACTGATCGTGGAGAAGCTTGATCAGAATACAGACGGTGATGTAGAGAATGCGGAAACGTTTGGACAGAAGGTCGTCAATTCACATCGAGAGGAAAGTACACGCAAGCTTAAGAACATGGTCACTGCCAAATTGATCCAGCAGGGTTATTCCACTGAAATTGCCAAGGCAACGGCAGAGCATCTGGACTATACACGCAATGAAGACCATGAAATGGATAATCTGAGAAAATGCTCATACAAGGCAAAGAAAAGATATGAGCGCAAGTATCAGGGAACAGACCTGCGGAATCATGTATATCAATACTGTGCCGCACAGGGCTTTGACAGTGAGGAGATCTATACTGTCATGGATGAAATGGACTGGAATGTTTAATGACTAAAATTGGTGAAATGGTGCAGGGGCAGCGCTTAACGCTTCCTCTGCTGATCAAAGATGAAAAGAATGGAACGACTTCCAAAGGGGCACCGTACTTAACGCTGACCCTGCAGGACAACTCCGGTACGATTGACGGCAAGTTCTGGGATGTCAAAGAAGAAGATAAGCAGCAGATCAAGGTAGGTGAAGTATGCCTGCTTACCTTTGAAGTGCTGGATTACAATCACAATCTGCAGCTGCGCATCAACCATGCGGAAGCGATGGACCAATCGCAGGTCTCTATGGAAGAATATGTCATTGCCTCCGGAATCTCGGAAGCAGACCGCAGAGAGGAACTGAAGAAGCTGATCAATTCCATTCAGAATGAGAATTACCGCAAGCTTGTACTGGGCATGCTGAAAAAAGTTGGTGAGAAATATCTGACCTATCCAGCTGCCAGCAGGATCCACCATAACTGGCTGGGCGGTCTCAGTGAGCATTCTCTTTCAATGGCACAGATGGCAATGGTAATCTGTGATCACTATCCGCAGCTGGACAGAGATCTGCTGTTAGCAGGTGCATTGATCCACGATGTCGGCAAGACAGCCGAGATGAGTGGACCAGTCACCACTGAATACACACTGGAAGGCAAACTGGAAGGCCATATCTCAATTGCCAATGGATGGATGACAGAAGTTGCAGACAGTGAAGGATTAGCAGACAGTGAGGAAGCAATTCTTCTGCATCATATGATTCTTTCCCACCATGGCCATCAGGAATTCGGCTCACCGGTCGTACCGATGGTCCAGGAAGCAGAAGTGCTATTTCTGATTGACAATCTTGATGCCAGAATGAATATTCTGCAGCAGGCACTCAGCACCACAGAAGCAGGTACATTCACCCAGAAGATCTTTGCCCTGGACAACCGTGCTTTCTACAAACCAAAAAATTCGAAATGAGGAAAGAATGACGAACTGCTTAAAACTTGTACAGCTGAGCCATCGGGTCTTATCAAAAATGGGAAGAGGAGGTTCTCTTCCTGGTGAGATCGGGTTGAAACTGGATCCGCATTTTATCGAGAAATTCAAGATGCCGGCGATTGTTGTTCTCGTCACGGGAACCAATGGCAAGACCACAACTTCGAATCTGATTGCGGAGTCTTTAAGAGCGGCTGGTCTGAAGGTCATCAACAACCGCCGCGGGGACAATCTGAATGTCGGTATTGCAACTCTGCTGGCGACCAACAGTGATGCACAGTATCACGTACAGGCACAGGCAGCTGTCATTGAAGTTGATGAACTGACGCTTTACAGGCAGTTCAGGAACCTGCACCCAACGCATCTGGTCATCACAAACTTTTTCCGTGACCAGCTTGACCGTGCCGGTGAAATGGAGACAATCATCCGCAAGATCCAGGATGTCACAGCTGATTTTAAAGGTGACATCATCCTGAATGGAGATGATCCAAATACACTGCGGATTGCAGATACAGCAAAGTTGGCTAAGATCCATACATTTTCTGTCTGCCGTAATGCAGTGTCTAAGGATAAGACAGATGAAGCATCCGAAGGAAAATTCTGTCCGCGCTGCGGCAGTCCTTTGGAATACGAGTTCTACCAGTATTCTCATATCGGCAGATTCCACTGCAAAAAGGACGGCTTCGGTGATGTCACACCGGATGTTCAGGTTTCAAAAATCAATTATGATACTGAGAGTTTTACTGTAGATGGAACTGAATACCATAACTTCATCAATACCATCTATGCAATCTATAACTGTGCATCTGTTCTGACCGTGATGAAGACGCTTTCGCTTGATCCAAAAGCAGCGGATAAAGTATTCCGCACCTTTGTGATGAAGGAGGGCAGAAATGAAGTATTTGCATTGTCTAAGCCATGCGTCATCAATCTGATCAAAAATCCGACTGGTGCCAATGAAGTTATGAAGTATATCAATGCTCAGCCGGGCGAGAAAAATATCTGCATCTTCCTGAATGACAATGACCAGGATGGTCATGATGTGTCATGGATCTGGGATGCACACTTTGAAAGACTAAATACACCGGAAGTGAAGCATATCATCTGTTCCGGACTGCGTGCCTATGATATGGCGCTGCGATTGAAATACGAAGGACTGGAAGACCGAATTACTGTCATTGAGAACAGCAGCGAGGCTGTACACTGGCTGAATGAACAGAATCTCGAATCTTATATTATTGCGACCTATACAGCACTGCACCCAACCAGAGCAATCTTGCGGAAGGAGGCGTCCAGATGAATCTGAAAATATTATGGATGTATCATGACCTGATGGATCTCTATGGAGACAAGGGAAATGCTGAAGTGCTGCGGGTCAGAGCACAGAAGAGAGGCATTGAGACAGTTGTTGACACCTGTACAATCGGTCAAGCTGTCAATATCAATGAATATGATCTTTTCTTTCTGGGCGGCGGTGCCGACAAAGAGCAGAATTTAATTTTTGAAGATCTGATTGGGCGCAGGGACGGCATCAAGGAAGCAATGGACAATCATACTGCATTCCTGCTCATCTGCGGCGGCTATCAGCTGTTCGGCAGATATTATAAAGATCAAGATGGAAACGTTGTAGAAGGGCTGGGCTTCTTTGATTACTATACAGAAGCCACAAGCCGCAGCAGCCGCTGCATCGGCAATATTGCAGTTGAAACGACGATGGACGGTGAGACTTTCAAGGCAGTCGGCTTTGAGAACCATGGCGGGCAGACCAGAAATGTTGCAACACCGTTTGCCAATGTCCTGAAAGGCTATGGCAATACTTTGGAAGACGGCATGGAAGGCTTTATGAATGATCAGGTCCTAGCTACCTACATGCATGGCCCGCTGCTGCCGAAGAATCCAAAAATCGCCGACAAAATTCTGCAGCGTGCATTAGCGAAACGCTATGGCAGAGTCGAATTAGAGCCGCTGGATGACACCTTGGAGAACAAAGCACAGGAAGTCATGCTGAAAAGACTGCATTGCTGACAAAAAAATCATTCAGACTGAATCAATCAGCTGAATGACTTTTTTTATCCTTTGATCTTAGCTAACACTTCATCAAGATCCTGCTTTGCAGATGGATTGAATTTGAAGACAGCTGCATCCTGATCAGAATAGCGCGGGATCACATGGAAGTGCAGATGATCAACACTCTGGCCGGCAACTTCACCGCAGTTGTTCAGGATATTGCATCCGGATGCACCGCAGTTCTTAGTAATCTGTGCCGCCAGCATTTTAGCGACCTTCATGCATTTGCAGACCGTCTCATCATCCGCTTCCAGAATATTCTTGTAATGCTTCTTCGGCATCACAATGGTATGTCCGTAGGTGACTTGAGAAATATCCAGGATTGCTAATACATCCTCATCTTCATAAACAACCTTGCTTGGAATCTTATGATCAATAATATCGCAGAATATGCACATAGAAAGACCTCCTGGGACTATTATAGCGCAACTGTCTGAGAAAAAGAAAAGACCGTATGCACGGTCTTTCCATTAATTCATGTCCTGAACTAAGTTATCCGGATGATCTGCCTTGACACCGTCATAGACTGTAATGTCGTAAATGACGAAGTTGTACTTCTTGAAGAAGTATGTTGTCGCTGCAGAGGATACGTTGCTGATGGCAGCTAATGCTGTTGTAGCTTCATCCTTGAAGTTGCTTGGTGTGTTGTCATCGACCTTGACGACTGCATAAGAAGTGCCTGTATCTTCCGGAACCATCTGCCATCCATCGGATGGAGAAGCACTGCTGATGATTGTTCTGACCATTGAATTGACATCAGTGGATTCCAATGTATAGACAGTGGAAGTTCCAGTTGAAGAACTGTTATGTCCGGAAGCAGCTTCAGCAGCTGTCTTGGAGCCATCCTTCAATTCAGAAAGGGCAGCATTAGCATCATCCTGAGAAGTGAATTCTAGGATGGTTGCCTTGACGACCTGATAGGAAGTGCATACTTCATCAAAGTTCTCTTCAATATACTTAGAAGTAAGCTGTTCTGCCTGCTGAGACGGAATCAGATAGTCATTGACATATTCATCTTCTGTCATGTTCTGCTGCTCCAGATAGGAAGTGAATGTATCACCATACAATGACTTATAGGAATTCAGAGTTGACTCTGCTGTTGCCTTCATTTCATCTGTAACTTCGATTTCAGCGGAAGCAATTTTCTTATTGGCATCATTGACAGCAGTTGTTGCACCAGCAGAACTGTTCATCAATGTATAGACTGAACCCTTGGTAACATTTGTTTTGCCGACAGTAAATAAAGCTGTTTTAGCATCTGATACTTTTGCCGAAGCATCTGTACATCCAGCAAGCGGAGCAAGGGCGAGTACAGAAGCAAGGATTAAATTGATCTTCTTCATATTCGTTCCTCCTTAGTTCGTGCTGGCAGAGCTTGTAGCCTCTGCACTTGCAGATGATGATGCGGAAGCAGAAGCCGATGCGCTTGCGCTTGGGGAAGCAGTGGAATCACTGCTTGAAGTTGTTGAATCATCAGTGATGTTCAAGCTTGTCTTGATGGTTGTTTCCAGATCATCGTTGCCGTGGAAGTCGAGTCCTAAAGACTGAGCCTTTTCCCAGATGGCAACATTTTCCAATGTTGTGTCATAGTTCTGCACTAAGGAAACATATGGATCAGTTGATGAATTGTTTGCTGCCAGTGTCTCCGGTGTTGAAGCTGTGCAGTAGATCTTGAAGTAGCCGAAGCTGCTAGACTTGACCCAGCCGCTTGTCTCGCCTTCACTCAATGAAAGAGAAGTGGAGAGGAAAGTGGAATCCAGAGAAGAAGTATTCTTATCAATGACGCCGAGGTTGCCGCCGCTGGTAGCAGTGGAAGTATCCTCAGAATGTGCTGCAGCTACAGTTGCAAAATCATCGCCGCCTGCAAGTGCATCATCCACAGCCTTCATACGGGCTGTTTCATCATCGGTAGGTGTGTCTGTGATATTTGTCGAATCTGTAAACTTGATCAGGATGTAGGATACCTGACGGATCTGCAGGTCATCAAAGTTTGCTTTAGCATATTCACCTGTGACCTTTGCAATCTTCTGTGCTTCAATCAGATATTCTTCCAGATCTGTATAGCCTGTGCTCTTCAGATCAGAAGCCAGCTGTGTATCTGCACTGGTGCCGTAATTGGTTGAATAACTGGAGCGGATGGATGTAGCCTGTGTTTTAGCAGTATCCTTCATTTCACTTGTTGTAGATACTGACTGATCTGCGACTGCCTGTTTGAAGAGGGATACAACAGCTGTTGTTCCGTTGCTCTTATAAAGCTCGTCATAGAAGTCATCAGCTAATGTATTTTCACCATTTACTTCGTATACAACGTCTTTACCGTTATCACTTTTTCCCTTCAACTTGCCTTTGTTGGTATCGTAGATGTAGTAAACACTGATGCCGGCGAATAAAACGACGACAAGAATTACGAACCAGTTCTTTTTTAAGAATTTGCCCATAGAACCTCCTATTAAAAACGCTTTTCTATTATATGATAATGAAAAACCATTTGCAATTTTCCATTCTGAAGTTTATGTGAACTTCTTTGTGAAATCGACTAAAAAATATACAAAACATGCAAAATGCATGATATTTCTTTCGATAAAATCGTTATACAACACGAATGATTCGAATAATGTTACAATAACGCACGGAATGAGGGTGAATTACTGAATATGAAAACACTTGAAATTAAAGACCTTCACGTTGAAGTAGAAGGCAAAGAAATACTGAGAGGCGTCGACCTGACAGTAAAGGAAAATGAAGTACATGCACTGATGGGACCGAACGGCAACGGCAAGTCAACTCTGCTTGCAGCCATCATGGGAAACCCTAAATATAAAGTGACACAGGGATCGATTGTATATGACGGTAAGGATATCCTTGCTATGCCGGTCAACGAAAGATCTGTTGCTGGACTGTTTTTAGCAATGCAGTATCCGCAGGAGATTCCAGGCGTTACCAACAGCGACTTCTTAAGAGCTGCCATCAACGTCAGAAGAGAAGAACCAATCTCTCTGTTCAAGTTCATCAAGTCAATGGAACAGACAATCAATGATCTGCAGATGAAGGAAGATCTTGCCCACCGTTTCCTGAATGAAGGATTCTCCGGCGGTGAAAAGAAGAGAAATGAAATTGTGCAGATGGAATTGTTGAAACCGTCTTTAGCAATGCTTGATGAGATTGATTCCGGTCTGGATGTCGATGCGCTGCATATTGTTGCGGACGCTTTGAATAAGCTGCATCAGGAAGATGGCATGGCAATGCTTGTTGTATCTCACTATGAAAGATTCTATCAGCTGATCAAGCCGCAGTTCACACATGTCCTGGTCAATGGAAAGATTGTCCTGGAAGGTGATGCGGAACTGGCAGATAAGATCGATCGGGAAGGATATGACTGGATCTACAAGGAGTACAATGTCCAGCCGGCAGCAGCAGAAGAAGTCAAGAAGGTATCTGCTTCGATTGGTACCTGTGCGGTCAGACAGGCTTCCACAGCAGAGGCTAAGAAATAATGACACCGATCCATGTTGACACCGATATTCAGCTTCCTGAAGGATACAGTGAATACGAGATCAATACTGACCGTAATATTGAACTCACATTTACTGCAAAGGCTGACTGTGATGCCTTTGTCAGGATTATCAATACAGGGAAACTGCGGATCCGTACCTACGCACCAAGAGGCGTAAAAGTAAACTATCTGTTCTGGAATCTTTCCGAGAACACTTTAGACGTAGATGAATCACATGAGGTTATGGGCGAAGCTGATGTCACGGTGGCATATGGTGAGATCAACCGTGCTGATACGTTGCGCAGCGTACATATGGCATTGCGCGAAGAAGGCGCCAGAGGTCTTCTGAGCAGTGCTTCTTTAGTCGATTCCAGCAAGACATATAATATGAATGTGGTCAACTATGCCCCGCATACTTACGGCGATATGAAGAACTACGCAGTCGTCTTAGGACATGGCAGGCTGATGATTGATGCTGTCGGCAAGATCATCAAGGGAGCTTTTCGTTCAGAGTCCCATCAGACTTCACGCGCACTTTCCTTTGAAGAAGGACAGAATGCTGTGATCCTGCCGGAACTTCTGATTGATGAAGATGATGTCCAGGCAAGCCATGCGATGTCCATGGGCAGAGTGGATGAAGATGCACTCTACTATCTGATGTGCAGAGGCCTGTCAGTGCAGCAGTGCACATCCCTGATTTCACAGGGATATCTGCTGCCAATTACAGAGACACTGAACAACGAAGAACTGAAGAATAAGCTAAAAGAAGAAATGGAAAGGAAGATCGGTGAATTATGCTAGACGTTGAGAAGATCCGGAAGGATTTCCCGATGATCCAGAATCATCCTGAACTGGTCTATTTTGACAGTGCAGCGACTTCCTTGAAACCGCAGTGCGTCATTGATGCGGTCACCGATTTCTATACCACTCATACATGCAATGTTCATCGCGGCGATTATGCAATTGCGGCGCAGAATGACAGATTATATGACGGCACCAGAAAGATTATTGCCAAGTTCATCAATTGCGAGCCAAATGAAGTTGTCTATACCTACAATGTAACGCATGCGATGAATCAGATTGCCTATGGTTTATCTAAGAACTATCTGAAAGCAGGCGATACAGTCCTTGTCTCAAGTGCTGAACATGCATCAAATCTGCTGCCTTGGTTCCGTCTGCAGAAGGAACAGGGCATAAAGATTGAATATATTCCAACTGACAAGCAGGCAAATATCCATATGGATGATTTCAAAAAGGTACTGCATGCAGGAGTGAAGGTCGTTGCGGTTGCCCAGGTGACAAATGTCCTGGGATCCATTCAGCCGATCAAGGAGATGGCTGCAGCCGCACATGAAGCAGGCGCGCTGATGGTTGTCGACGGTGCCCAGTCGGTACCTCATATGCCAGTAGATGTCAAAGATCTCGATGTTGACTTCTTAGGTTTTTCTGGTCATAAAATGTGCGGACCGGACGGAACAGGTGTCCTGTATGGCAGATATGAGTTATTGAAGAAGATGGCACCAATCTTTGAAGGAGGCGATATGAATGCCCGCTTTCAGAGCAGCGGCGAAGTCATCTTGAAGGAAGCTCCTGTGAAGTTTGAAGCAGGGACGCCGAATATTGAAGGTGTTATTGGCATGGGTGTGGCTGCGGAGTATCTGATGGGAATCGGCATGGAAAACATTCATGCATATGAGAAGGAACTGCGTGCATACTTTGTCGAAAAGATGAAGCATCTGGATAACATTGAACTCTATAATCCGGACAATGAATACGGTTCGATTGACTTTAATGCCAAGGGTGTTTTTGCCCAGGATGCAGCGGGATACCTTTCCAGCCAGAATATTGCGGTGCGGAGCGGCAATCACTGCGCTAAGATCCTGCATGAGATCATCGGCACTGATCAGACCATCCGTGCATCTTTATATTTCTACAACACAAAAGAAGAAGTAGACAGATTCGTTGAAGCAGCCGCAAAGATCTCACTTGAAAATGCGGTCGGCATCTTCTTCTAGGAGGCAAATATGAGCGACGTAAACAGTATGTTGAATGATCCGGAAGTTCTTCGTGAACTGATCATGGATCACTATCAGTATCCTCATCATCATAAATTGACTGACGCTGAAGGCTATCAGTCTGTTCATATGGCTTCTGACAGCTGTATTGATGATATTACCGTGCAGTCTTTGATCAAGGACGGAAAGATTGATGATATCCGTTTTGACGGCGTTGCCTGCACGATATCCACCGCATCTACTTCCATGATGACTGATCTACTCAAGGGAAAAACGATTGAAGAAGCAAAGAAGATCATCAACAACTATTTCAATATGATTGATGCCAAGGAATATGATCCTGATGTTCTGGAAGAAGCTGTTGCCCTGAAGAATGTTTATAAGCAGGCAAACCGCATCAAGTGTGCAACTATCGGTTGGAAGGCAATCAATCAGATGATCGATGAAAGTGAGGAGAAGAAATGAGCGAGAAAAATGAAAACAACGACGTCATCTCTTCCCAGGATGATTATAAATACGGTTTCCATGACGATAACGTCAAAGCTGTAATTGATACTGGCAAAGGACTGAATGAAGACATTGTCCGGCAGATCTCACACTATAAGCATGAACCGGAATGGATGACCGAGTTCAGAGTCAATGCCTATAAGCAGTTTGAGAAGATGCCGATGCCGAAATGGGGACCGGATCTTTCAGAGATTGATTTCCAGGACTTTACTTACTATAAGAAGGTCTCCAATGAAGCCGAAAAGAGCTGGGATGAAGTTCCTGAGGAAGTCAAGAATACATTTGAAAAACTTGGTATTCCGGAAGCAGAGAGAAAGTATCTTTCCGGTGTCACTACGCAGTATGAATCAGAAGCTGTCTATCACAACATGCTGGATGAAGTGCAGTCCAAGGGAGTTATTTTCCTGGATATTGATTCCGGTCTGAAGGAATATCCTGACTTGTTCAGAAAGTATTTTGCGACAATTGTACCAGCAACTGACAACAAGCTGGCTGCGCTGAACTCCGCTGTATGGTCTGGCGGTTCCTTTATCTATGTACCGAAGGGCGTGAAGCTGGAGAAGCCGCTGCAGTCCTATTTCCGCATCAATTCAGAGTCGATGGGGCAGTTTGAACGTTCCATCATCATTGTTGATGATGATGCAGAATGTTCCTATGTAGAAGGATGCACAGCACCGCAGTATTCCAAGGATTCCATGCATGCAGCAGTGGTCGAGGTCTTCGTTGGCAAAAATGCCAAGTGCAGGTATTCTTCGGTTCAGAACTGGTCCGGGAATATTCTGAACTTAGTAACGAAAAGAGCGAAGGTTGATGCTCACGGCACTATGGAGTGGATCGACGGCAATATCGGTTCCCGCATTTCAATGAAGTATCCAGCATGCATTCTGGCTGGTGAATATGCAAAGGGGCTCTGTATCTCCATTGCAGTGGGGTCCAAAGGACAGTTCCAGGACACTGGTGCCAAGATGATACATTTAGCGCCGCATACAAGCTCTTCCATTGTTTCCAAGTCCATCTCCAGAAACGGCGGCGTAACAAATTTCCGCGACTGGATCAACTTCTCAAAGAAAGCTGATTATTCAAAGGCAAAGATCGAGTGCGATACATTGATTCTGGATGACCGCAGCAGATCAGATACCATACCTCTGAATAAGAATAGCTCCAATACATCAACAATTGAACATGAAGCGAAAGTATCCAAGATCTCTGAAGATGAACTGTTCTATCTGATGAGCAGAGGATTAAGCGAAGCACAGGCAACAGAAATGATTGTCATGGGTTTCTTAGAGCCGTTCACGAGAGAACTGCCTATGGAATATGCCGTTGAATTGAATCAGCTTCTCAAGATTGATATGACGGATTCCATCGGCTAGAAAAGAAGGAATACATGCGTGAATTGATCAATACTGACAAGAACTGGTATAAGGGAAATCTGCATATGCATACGACCCGTTCGGATGGGCATGCGCCGTTGGAAGAGGCAGTTGAGATCTACCGCCGTAACGGCTATGACTTTATTGCTGTGACAGATCACCGCAGACCAGGGGCGAACATTGAGCCAAACAGCAACGGTATGATTGACGGCAGAGAAGTCGCCATGAAAGATATGCTGCTGCTGGCAGGTGTGGAATGGGATACCGGCGGCAGAAATACAGATCTGCCAGGAGATGTTGACACGTATCACATTCTCGGCATCGGCATGACATCAAATGCGCATGGCAGAGATTTTGGCCAGCTGCCGCATCCGCAGCCTCAGCAGATCATTGATACCATCAAAGCTGACGGCGGGTTTGCTGTATTAGCACATCCAAGCTGGTCCGTTATGGATCCTTCCTCGATTACGGAGCTGGAAGGAATTGATGCAGCAGAGATCTACAATGCTGTATCCGGGATTCCCTGGAATGGGGACAGAGCAGATTCTTCTGTCTGGTTTGATATCTGGGCAACCCACTACGGCATCTATATGCCGGCAGTTGCAGGGGATGATGTCCATGCCTACAGCGGAGATGAATGCCGTACCTTTACCATGGTCAATGCAGAAGAACTGACGCATGATGCCATCATGAAGGCACTGTATGAAGGAAACTTCTATGCCAGCCAGGGTCCGAAGATCCAGACGCTTGTCTATGACGATGAAACAAAAACACTCCACCTGGAGTGCACAAAAGATGTCGTGATGGCGGTCTTCTACAGTAATCATATCTGGACAAAGAACAGAGTCACAAAGGTGTCAGGCGGTACTGTTGATTATCACCCTGTGGATGGCGAAACGTATATCCGCATCGAGCTGATTACCAATGACGGCAGAAAGGCATGGACCTCTCCATACTCTCTGCGTTAATTGTTCAATGAACTAGTTTAAAAGCGAAAGCGAATGTGTTAAAATCTCTGCTGGAGGCTTAGCTCAGCGGGAGAGCATTCGCTTCACGTGCGAAGGGTCGCAGGTTCAAACCCTGTAGCCTCCATAGAATAAAGAAATCAGGGAACGGAGCAGTATCTGCTTCATTCCCTGATTTTTATTTATTTTCCTAATTCCTTTGCACGGTGAATGCACTTTTCATTTGCATCATGGATAATCTTGTCCATCTTTTCTGCTTTCAGTGTATTGACTGCTTCAATTGTCGTGCCACCTTCGGTTGCGACTTCCTTGATGAAGTCATCCAGCGGCTTGTCAGCACTCCTGGCCAGCAGTTCTCCGGCACCGATGACTGTCTGTACCAGCAGGGCACGGGCAGATTCTTCATCAATGCCTCTCTTGACCGCATCCTTCAGGATACAGTCAACAAAGTAATATACATATGCAGGCGTGGAACCATGGACGGCAACAATGTCATTCATCTTATCTTCTGAGATTGTCCTTGTAACACCCATCGAAGAGAAGAGCTGGAAGACAAAGTCATAATCATCTGCCAGACAGTTGCTGGACATGCATAATGCAGTCGCACCTTCATTGATCTGCAGAGGCGTATTAGGCATTGCCCGGATGACCGGAACATTTCCTAAGACTGACTGCAGATGAGAGATAGAAGCACCTGTGACAATGGACAGCAGGACATCAATGGATTCGCCTTTGATGGAATTGAGCACTTCATCCAATTTCTGCGGTGTAACGGCCAGCAGCACTATATGACAGGACTGCACCAGTTCACGCGGGGAAGAAAGATAAGCAAATTCCTCCACAGCACTGTCCTTTGCGGCATGTTCACTTGGATCATAGACAGCGACTTGGAAGCGTTCAATGTATTCTTTTCTGACGGCACCTCTGGCAATCGCTGAACCCATATGGCCAAGACCGATTATACCTAACTTATATTTCTTAGTGTTCTTCATCTGATTTCTCCTTTTCCTTCCAAATGATAGGAATATGTTGTGAGCTCTCTGAGTCCCATAGGGCCGCGGGCATGAAGCTTCTGGGTGCTGATGCCGATCTCGGCACCGAGGCCGAATTCGAAGCCGTCTGTGAACCTGGTTGATGCATTGTGGTAGACGCATGCGCTGTCACAGCCGTTCATAAATTTTTCTACATGTTCCGGTGTTTCGGATACGATGCATTCACTGTGGTGTGTACCGTATTTTTCAATATGGTCAATGGCTTCATCGACAGAGGATACGACCTTGAGATTCAGCTCGAGATCATTGTATTCCGTATACCATGAATTTTCATCGGCTGTTTCCAGACCTGGAACAATTGTGCGTGATGTTTCATCTCCGTGGATAATGACGCTGTGCTTCTTAAGCTCAGTACAGATCATCGGCAGGAATGCATCGGCAATTTTTTCATTGACCAGCAGTGTCTCCATGGCATTGCATACTGAAGGATGGGAACATTTTGCATTGACAGCAATTTCAGCTGCCATTGCCAGATCTGCGCTGTCATCAACATACGTATGGCAGACACCGGCACCAGTCTCAATGACAGGGACCTTGGCATGAGCAATCACCGTCTGGATCAGCTTCTTGCCGCCGCGCGGAATCAGCAGGTCAACGGAATTTCTGTCTTCCATGAAAGCCTGTGTTTCTTCATGGCTTGGCTGCTGCGCCAGTTCGACAGCATGTTCATCGACATGATGCATGACGAGAGCTTCCTTCATTTGATCCACAATTGCACAGCAGGAACGGTAGGATTCCCTGCCGCCCTTTAAGATACAGGCACTGCCTGCCTTGAAGCAGAGAGCAGTACAGTCAGCTGAAACATTCGGCCGTGATTCAAAGATGACACCGATGACACCCATCGGCACGGTAATCTTCTTCAGATGGATGCCGGATTTCAGGGTCCGTTCTTCCAGCACAATATGCAGAGGATCATCCAGGTCAGCGACTTGACGGATGCCTTCCGCAATTGCCTCAATTCTTTCTGGATTCAAAGTCAGACGGTCTTTCATCGCATCGGATAAAGTGACTGCTTCTGTCAGATCTTTCTGGTTCTGCAGCAGAATGAAATCCTGATGCTGAAGGAGATTGTCTGCGAATGAATTCAGTACAGAATTGCGCTCTGCAAGGGAAAGACTGCGCAGCGAGCGTGAAGCCTGCTTTGCCAGCAGACATTGTTCATGAAGATCTGTCATTGGCTGTCACTGGAAAAAAGCGTACCAGCTTCTTTGCCGCTCAGAATATCGTAGAGGATCATTGGATCATCACCATTGGCAATGACCATGTCAATATGATCCTTCAGGCAGATCTCGGCTGCGTTGACTTTGGTTGCCATTCCGCCGGTGCCCTGGTCTGATCCTGCACCTCCTGCCAGGTCTCTGATCTGTTTGTTGATGAGGGAGACATGGTGGATGATGGACGCATTCTTATCTTTCTTTGGATCTGCGGTATAAAGACCGTCAATATCAGACAGCAGGATCAGAAGGTCAGCTTCTGCTTCTTCACTGACCAGTGCTGCCAGTGTATCATTATCACCAATGGATGTGATCTCAGTGGTGGATACTGTATCATTTTCATTCAGGATGGGGATTGTTCCAAGCTTCAACAGCTTGGCAATTGTATTCTTGAAGTTGTCGCGTCTGTCTTTGATCTTCAGATCATCGCCGGTCAGAAGGACCTGAGCAACAGTATGGTTATATTCGCTGAAGAGCTTATCATAGATGTACATCAGCTCACACTGGCCGATGGCAGCACATGCCTGTTTCCCAGCCAGGTCTGACGGACGTTTCTGCAGGCCGAGCTTGCCGATTCCCATAGCGATGGCACCGGAGGAGACGAGCAGGACTTCTGTCCCGGAATTGCGGATATCACTGAGCACTTTGACCAGTTTTTCCACCCGGCGGATATTCATCCGGTAGCCAGGGTAGGCCAACGTGCTTGTTCCAACTTTAACAACGATTCTTTTCCACTCTTTCATGAAAGGTTCCTCTTATATTTTCATAATTATGACACATTTTTCAGAGCTATGCAGAGAAATGATTCTTAGCATATAATGAAACACAGGTAAGATGATGAAACTCATACAATGCTGGATTGAACATCCAGTCAGAAAACTTGATCAGACATATACATACATCAGTGACAGCGAGATTGAGCAGGGCGCAAGAGTCGAAGTTCCCTTTGGTTCAGCTAAGGTCATCGGCTTTGTTGAATCGTGCACGGATACGCAGGAAACTGAGGAAGAACTGAAGGCAAGATATGGCTTTCGCTTAAAGAAAGTGCTGAATGTCCTAGATGATTCTTCTTTGATTACGCCAGAGCTCCATGATCTGGCGCTGTGGATGAAGGAACAGACACTCTCTACAACGATCAGCTGCTTTCAGGCAATGCTGCCGGGTAAAGTAAAGCCGATCAGCGGTGGAGAAAAGAAGATTTTGGTTGAAAAGTTCGTGAAGCTCAGTGATGTCGAGACTGATCTTACACCGAAGCAGCTGGAGGCTTATATGTATGTCCGTGAAGCAGGAGAAGTGTGCTACAGCCAGCTGCGTCAGAAATATCCAAACCAGGCACATGCATTGATTGAAAAGAATGCAGTTGTTCTGTTTGAAAAAGAGAAGGCTGCAGAAGCATATAAAGTGAATGAAAGGACCATACCTTTTGCATTGTCACAGCAGCAGGAACAGGCAATGGCAGAAATCGAAAATTCTCATGATCCTGTCTACTTGATTCATGGCGTCACTGGATCAGGAAAGACGGAAATCTATCTGCAGCTGGCTGCTAAGGCACTGGCCAAAGGGAAGCAGGTGTTGATCCTGGTTCCGGAAATCTCTCTGACACCGCAGATGATCGAACGGGTTGCTTCCCGCTTTGGTCCTGATCTTGCCATTTATCACAGCGGTCTTAATGCCCAGCAGAAATATGAACAGTACCGTAAAGTGATGACTGGCCGTGCAGAAGTCGTCGTCGGCACCCGCAGCGCCGTCTTTCTGCCGTTCAGTGATCTGGGCTTGATTGTTATGGATGAGGAGCAGGATTCCTCGTATAAGCAGGAAAATCAGCCGGCATACCACTGCCGTGATATCGCCATCTGGCGCGGCCATTACCATGCATGCAAAGTTCTGCTTGGATCTGCCACACCTACTCTGGATACCTATGCAAGGGCTTTGAAGAATGTCTATCATCTGATCACAATGAAAGACAGGATCAATCAGTCGCTGCCGAAGGTGACAATCGTTTCGATGAAAGACAGCATCCGCAATGGAGAATCCTATATTCTTTCAGAAGAGCTGAAGCATAAGATCCATGACCGTCTGGTGAAGAAGGAGCAGGTCATCCTGCTGCTGAACCGCAGAGGATACAATACGCAGCTGCGCTGCCGTACATGCGGTGAGATTGTTACATGTCCGCATTGTGATCTGGCAATGAGCTGGCACCGCGATGTGGGCCGTCTGAAATGCCATACCTGCGGAACTGAAATGGCGAAGCCTGTTCGATGTGCTGAATGTGGAAGCACAGCTGGTTTCATTACGCTTGGCTATGGTACAGAACGTTTAGAGCAGGAAGTGCAGTCATGCTTTGTCGGTGTCAGGACGCTGCGCATGGATGCAGATACGACTTCCCGCAAGGACAGTCATGAGAAGATCCTGACTGCCTTTGGCAATCATGAAGCAGATATTCTGCTGGGTACACAGATGATTGCCAAGGGACTGGATTATCCAAATGTCACTTTGGTCGGTGTCATCAATGGTGATGAAGGACTGAAGCGTACTGATTTCCGCAGCTGTGAGACAACATTTGACCTGCTGATGCAGGCGGGAGGAAGAAGCGGCCGCGGCAGTGCAGACGGTGAAGTGGTCTATCAGGTCTATGATCCAGATCACTATGCTGTTCAATGCGCCGCCCGGCAGGATTATGATTCTTTCTTCAAGTACGAGATGCAGTTCCGTAAGGCAGGACAGTATCCGCCTTATACGTATATGATTTCATTAACTGTCAGCGGAACAGACCAGAGAACAGTTGACGGCCTGGCACTGAAATTAAAAAATGAGATTGCCGGCAGCTTTAAGGTCATCGGTGTCATCAGTCTGCTGAAGATCCAGGACCGCGTCCGTGACCGGATCATTCTGAAAGGGAAAAATCTTGATGAAATGCGGCAGGCAGTACAGAATTTTATGAATCACACAGATGCAGATTTGAAAGGCCTGCGCATCGATGTCAATCCGATGGTGCTTGATTAGGGGAAGAATGAAACCAAGACAGTATATATTAGAAGTATTGATAAGAGTATTTCAGGAGAACGGATATGCATCCTTGATCATGCGTGACTGCAAACTGCCGCGTGAGGACATGCCGTTTGTTTCTGAAGTTGTTTATGGTACCATCCGCAATTACGATATGCTTGAATACCAATGGCGCAGCTATGCCTCCACGCATGTGAAGAAAAAGATTGCGCTTTTGATCGATATGAGCATCTATCAGATGCAGTATCTGGATGGGGTGCCGGAATATGCAGTCATCTCAGAAGCAGTTGAAATGTGCGGCACCTATGAAAAGAAGTTTGTCAACGCGGTGCTGCGGAATGTGGCCAAGCGGGGGCAGATCTTTCCACATACCAACGACCTCAATGCACTGGCGGTTGAGACCAGTCATCCTTTGTGGCTGGTCAATATGTGGAAAGCTCACTATGGTGAGGAGACCGCAAGAAAGCTCTGTGCAGAGGACCAGGAGCGTCCCTATGTCTTTGGCCGCATCAATACGCTGAAAATGAAGAAGGAAGAACTGGAAAAGGGCAGCCGTGTCCGTTTCCTGAATGACATCAGCTTCATGTATGAAGGCATTCTCAGCCGCACCAGCATGTTTGAAGAAGGCAGGGTCGTGATCCAGGATGTCAACAGTGCTGAAACAGTCAAGTATCTCGATGTCCAGCCAAAGATGAATGTCCTTGATCTCTGCGCTGCGCCTGGCACTAAGAGCCAGGAGATAGCAATGTTCATGAAAAATCAGGGAAAGATCACTGCCTGCGATCTGTACGAAAAGCGCACACATCTGATCTCCGACCTGATGGCCCGCACGGGTGTGACAATCTGTCAGACAATGGTCAATGATGCTACAATCGACCGGGCAGAATGGCACGATGCATATGACCGTGTCCTGATCGATGCGCCATGCTCCGGGCTTGGAGATTTGAGACATAAGCCGGAGATCCGCCTGCATCTCAAGCCGGAAGATCTGGACGAAATTGTAAAGATACAAAGAAACATTCTTCATACAGCTGCCTCCTATCTCAAGCCAGAGGGAATCCTTGTCTACAGTACCTGTACGCTCAATAAAAAGGAAAATGAGAATCAGGTGCAGCAGTTCCTGGATGTACATCATGATTATGAACTGATTGAAGAGAAGACAATCTTCCCGTTTGAAAACGGCGGTGATGGGTTCTTTATGGCCAAGCTGACCCGAAAGAAAAGCACCATATAAGACATAAAAGATCATATTTATGGTAAAATATCCGCGTATGCAGACAATATACAATCTAAACTTGAAAATGCTGGAGGAAGTTCTGGCAGAATATGGGCAAAAACCATACCGGGCAAAGCAGATCTATGCCTGGCTCTATAAAAAGCGTTGTTCCAGCTTTGAAGAAATGACAGATCTGCCGGCATCTCTGATTGAGAAGCTGAAAGAGAACTACTGTGTCAATCCTTTAAAGGAACTGACGCGTCAGGTAGCTCAGGATGGCACCACAAAATACTTATTTGAGATGCAGGATGGTTCTTCTGTGGAAGCTGTCTTAATGCATTTCCATTTTGGCGACAGCCTGTGTGTATCCTCACAGATTGGATGCAACATGGGATGCTCCTTCTGTGCCAGCGGTCTGCTGAAGAAGCAGAGAGACCTGACTGCCGGGGAAATGACAGCCGAAGTCATGTATGTACAGAAAGAACTGGATCCTACAGAAGGCAGAGTCGACAACATTGTAATCATGGGTACGGGGGAACCGTTTGACAACTATGACAATGTCATGCGTTTCTGTGAGATTGTCAACAGTGACAATGGACTTGCCATTGGGGCAAGACATCTGACTATATCAACCTGCGGTGTTGTGCCGCGCATTAAGGATTTTGCGCAGGGGCACTATCAGTACAACCTTGCGATTTCCCTGCATGCACCGAATGATGCATTGAGAGCGAAGCTGATGCCGATTGATCAGGCATATCCTTTGGATGTGCTGATGAAAGCATTGAAAGAATACAGTGAAGGCAATCATCGCCGTCTGACTTTTGAATACATTCTTCTTCATGATGTGAATGATACGGATGAACATGCAGTCCAGCTGGCAGATTTGATCCGCGGCATGAATGCATATGTCAATCTGATTCCGTACAATGAAGTTGATGAGAACGGATACCAGACGACCAATGAGAAAAGAGCACTGCATTTCTATGATGTATTGATGAAGCATGGCGTGAAGGCAACC
Source organism: uncultured Galactobacillus sp. (assembly GCA_964385925.1). Lineage (GTDB taxonomy): Bacteria > Bacillota_I > Bacilli_A > Erysipelotrichales > Erysipelotrichaceae > Bulleidia. The sequence continues at coordinate 23,187 of CAYLQV010000004.1, forward strand.
CTGCGCTCCAAGCATGGGGAAGATATTGATGCTGCCTGCGGACAGCTCCGTGCAAAGCATGAAATGAGTAAGACATCAGAATGAAATATTATGGAATAACAGATAAAGGACTTCACCGCAAGTCCAACCAGGACAGTTATGTCATCGCTACCAATGTCAACGGTGACATTTTTGCGATTGTTGCGGATGGCATCGGCGGCAACCGCGGCGGTGATATTGCCAGCCGGATGGCTGTAGCACATTTTTCAAAGGAATTCTCGGAGACCAAGGGATTCCGTGACTTGAAAGAGGCACGCCGCTGGATTCAGGTCAATGTGACCATCGCCAACAGCGCTATTTTCAATTACGGCATCGAACACCCGGAACTGAAGGGAATGGGAACGACTTTCTGCGGCGTCATGATCACATCGGTCGGCAGACTTGTCGTCAACATCGGCGACAGCCGCACCTATGCCTGGACTGCAGACAGCCGCTTCCTGCAGCTGACCATGGATCATTCTTTAGTAAATGACATGCTGATGCATGGCGAGATCACCAAAGAAGAAGCTGTGAATTTTCCGAAGAAGAATGTCCTGACAAATGCCCTAGGTGTCTGGGAGACCGTGCGTTCTGATATTGACGTCCATAATGAAGATGTCTGCGGATTTATGATCTGTTCGGATGGTCTGCATGGATATGTACCGCAGGAACTGATCAAAAAGATCATTCTCCATGATCAGATGGATCCTGCCCTCAAGGCTAGAAGACTGCTGAAGGCAGCTCTGGATGCCGGCGGATATGATAATGTGACAGTTGTTCTGATCGATCTGGGGGGTGACCGTTCATGACAAACAAGAAAAATATGATTGCCAACCGTTATGAAGTCATTTCTCATATCGGCAAAGGCGGCATGGCGGATGTGTTCTTGGGAATTGATACAATCCTGAACCGTCAGGTAGCCATCAAGGTGCTGCGCACAGAAATGAATACAGACGCAGTCTCCATTCTCCGTTTTGAAAGAGAAGCACAGGCTGCTGCAGCACTTGCGCATCCAAATATTGTTGAAATCTACGATGTCGGTGACTACAAAGGACATCATTACATCGTCATGGAATATGTGACTGGTCAGACATTGAAGCAGGTCATCAAGTCCCGCGGTCCGCTGCTCAATGAAGAAGCAGTCGATATCATGAAACAGATGTGTTCTGCAATTGCAGAAGCACACAGCAGAGGCATTATTCACCGTGATATCAAGCCGCAGAATGTAATTGTCAAAGCGGATGGATCCATCAAGATCCTTGATTTCGGCATTGCCACTGCCAAAGGTGCCATGCAGCTGACCCAGGCAAACAATGTTATGGGCTCTGTTCATTATCTGGCGCCGGAACTTGCCAAGGGAGATCCTTCTTCCCCGCAGTCTGATATCTATGCCTTAGGTATCTGTTTCTATGAGATGCTGACCGGTGATGTTCCTTTCAAGGCAGAACAGGCAGTGCAGGTCGCGTTGAAGCATATGCGTGATCCAATGCCGGATATCCGTGCCGTCAACAGCAGTGTGCCGCAGTCTATTGAAAACATCATCACACGAGCTACTGCAAAGATTCCTTCACAGAGATACCGCAGCTGTGATGAAATGCTGCGTGATATCAGTACATGCCTGCGTCCGGAGCGTTTAAACGAAAAGAAATTAGTGCTGAAAGCACCGGATCTGTCAAAGAAGCCGGAATTATCAGCGATGACACCGCAGAAGGCTGTCCCGTACAGCTCTGCGGATACGGAAGAGACAGAACTTCCGGATGAGCCAAAGAAAAAGAGCAAAATGACTGTTCTGCTGTTCTCAATCCTGAGTGTGGTCGCTGCTGCTGCAGTCTTCTTCACATTGGTCCTTTCCGGTATTGTTTCGCTTGGACCGCGGACGGTGGCAGTGCCTGACATCAGCGGCATGACCATTGCGGATGCCGAGACAGAACTAACGAAAGTCAATCTGACGCTGGACAGTGAAAATGTCACCTATACACTGACGACCAACACAAAAAAAGGACAGATCATTTCTTCTGATCCATCCGCAGGAACTAGTGTTGAAAAGAAATCATCTATAGCTGTGACCGTATCCAGCGGCATTGGTGTTGAAGTCAAGGACTACACTGGCCAGAATATCAATACGGTTGAAGATGAACTGTCAAAATACCAGTATCTGAAGATCAATGTTGTTGAAGAAACAAGTACACAGACAGCAGGTACAGTGATCCGTCAGGAGCAGCTGACTGCTGGTTCTCTGTTTGACCCCGACATGGCTGCTCAGATCACACTGGTCTACAGTGCATATCCTACTGTTACTATTCCAACAGATATCATCGGCAAGCCGATTGCCGAAGCCACTTCAGAGTTAGAGGCACTGGGCATTGTTGTCCGCACCTCGAACCGTGATACAACCAATATGCCTCAGTCGGACATTGATAAGCTCAAAGGCAAGTTCGGTCTTGTCATTGAAAGCAGTCCGGCCGCAGGAACATCGTATACACAAAAGGGAAGCAACTTTGTCACGTTGTATTTCTATTGATTGGTGAATAATGATTGCTAGAATAATTCGCATTGTTTCAAAAGAGTATACACTGCTGGATGATAAGGGAAACCGTCACGAGGCAATCTTGACTGGTAAGATCCGGATGCAGATGAAACCTGTTGCCGGAGATATGGTGGAAGCTGTTAAAACGGACAACAGATGGGTGGTCGAGAATGTACTGCCTAGAAGAAATAAGCTGATTCGTCCGGCAGTTGCCAATATTGACCAGGCATTGATTGTCATGAGCGTAAAGTCTCCTGATTTTTCGCCTGCACTGGTCGACCGTCTGAGCGTGCTGATCATGTCCAGCGGCATTCAGCCGATGCTCGTTGTGACCAAATGCGATCTCGGCATTCCTGAAGATTTTGAAGAGCGGATCCAGGAATATGAAAGAGGGCCGATGCCGGTAATCCGTACGGCCAAGGGCTCTCTGGACCCTTCCCTTGCAGGAATTCTGGAAGGAAAGATCTCCGTCTTGACAGGACAGACCGGAGCAGGGAAAAGCACGCTGCTGAATGAACTGGAGCCATCCTTCCATTTGGCAACGCAGGAGACTTCCAAGGCTTTAGGCAGGGGCAAGCATACCACCCGTCATAATGAGCTTCATCCAGTCGCCGGTGGTCTTGTCGCTGATACACCAGGATTCTCTTCACTTGATTTTTCGCATATCGATGCACATGAACTGGCATCTTATGTACTGGATTTTCAGCCGTATCTGGGCCAGTGCCGCTTCAACGACTGCATCCATCAGAATGAACCTGGCTGTGCCATCAAGAACGCTGTTGAAAAGGGCGAGATTCCACGGGTCAGATATGAGAACTATCTGCAGATCATGCAGATGATCCAGGAAAGAAAGGAGCGTTATCTATGATTGTTGCACCATCGGTACTTTCATTGAACTACGCAGATACAAAAGAACAGATTGAAGAACTGAATGCATCCGGAGCAGAATGGATGCACTTTGATGTCATGGACGGCCACTTTGTGCCGAATCTGACATTTGGACCTGATATTCTAAAGGCATTCGCAAAGATTTCACCGCTGGTCAAAGATGTCCATATCATGGTCGATGATCCTGATTTCATTGCAGGTATTTTCTTAGATGCAGGCGCAGACATCATCACATTCCATGAAGAAGCGGTCAAAGATGAAGCAGGCATCAGAAAAACAGCCGAGAAGATCCATGGCAGAGGAAGAAAAGCAGGTCTCTCCATTAAGCCGGGAACCTCGCTGGAATGTCTTCGCCCATATCTGAATGATTTTGATCTTTTCCTGATCATGAGCGTTGAGCCAGGTTTCGGCGGACAGAAATTCATGCCGGAAGCAGTGGAACGCATCCATACATTGAAAACATGGCTGCATGCTGCAGGCAGTCAAGCCTTGATTGAAGTGGACGGCGGCATCAATGCAGAGACTGGCAGACTGGCTGCTGAAGCAGGTGCGGATGTATTGGTTGCCGGCTCCTATGTCTTTAAGAACAATATAAAGGAAGCTGTACAGTCATTATGCCAACTGCCATCATCGCACTGAAGCTGACCGAAAAAATCCCTCCGCTTGAAGGAGACTTTATCGGGGTTGACCGCGGTACACTTGCATTGATCAATCAGCATTTTCCCATCAAGCTTGCCATCGGTGATTTTGATTCTGTGGATGCAGGGGAACTGAAGTGCATTGAGAAAAATGCACAGGAGACCATTCATCTCAATCCAATCAAGGATGATACTGACAGCGAAGCTGCGCTGAATGAAGCTCTGCGCAGGGGCTATGACCGCATCATTCTGCTGGGAGCGATGGGAGCAAGAGCAGATCATGCATTGATCAATCTTCGCTTAGTATATCAACATCCGTCTTCTGTCATTCTTTTAGATGATCAGAACCGCATTCAGTCATTCGGTGAAGGTGTCTATCAGATAAAAAAAGAGAACTATACCTACATCAGTTTCTTTACTGATGAAGAGGCAGAGATCTCTCTGGAAAACTTTAAATACCCATTGACGCACTGCCGGATCGGCCATCGTGATCTGTTCACTGTATCTAATGAGATCACAGGGGAACAAGGCACCTTGACAGTGCATCATGGTGTTGTACTGATGATCCAGGCAAAAGATAAAAGATAAAAAAAAGAATTCCTCAGCGGGAAATCTTTTTTTTAAGCATTGACTGCCTTGGCGTTCTTAGACTTCAATGTCTTTAACGCACGAGCGCTGACACGAACTGTCTGCGGCTTGCCATCAATGACCATATGTACTTTCTGCAGGTTGACACCCCACTTACGACGTGTAGCGCGTAATGAATGGGAACGTCTGTTTCCTGATAACGCCTTCTTACCGGATACGGCACAGACTCTTGACATACCATAACCTCCTTCACTCAAATAAGCTTTCATAAGATAACATACATGGAAATGAATTGCAAGATTTTTGTGTATTCAAGCCATTTTTCTTTTCGATAAGAAAATCACAAATTCTTTAAGTTTATAAGGAAATCGTGTTTTTTTCACAATATAAATGTTGTATAATATCTAATATATTTGATGATGAAAGGAGACTTCACGGTGAGCAATAAACAGATATTTGCTGCAGTAGAAGTGGCAGACCATGAGGTACGCCTGGTAGTTGGGGAATTCTTTAATACCAGATTCAATATTATTAAAGTTGAAAGAGTCCCATGTTTTGGACTGTCTTTCAATGAAATAACGAATCCAACAGAAGTAACACAGGCAATCAGGACCGCTGCAGATAATGCAAAAAAGATGATTGGTGCTGATATCAAAAAAGTCATCCTGTCGATGCCTTCTTACCGTTTCAGAAAATTCAGCGTTAAGTCTACGGTCGATATTCAGGGAATTGATCAGAACGTCACGATTCAGGATGTCAGGGAAGCAGTTCGAAAAGCAGAGAATGCAAAACTTGTTAAAAGCTATGCTTTGATCCAGGCATTGTGTATAAAATATACAGTCAATGGAATTACAACAAGAAGAATTCCGTTAGGCGAACACTGCAAGCAGATGTCAGTTGATATTGATCTGCTCTGTGCTGACCGCAAGCTGTCCTTTGACTTAGTGACATGTGTTGAAAATGCTGGTCTCAATATTCTTGATATTTTTCCAGATGTGTATGCCGCTGGAAAAGAAGCTGCTTTATTTGAACAGATTACAAATCAGCAGGTCATTATTTTGAAGATGGAGCGCAGCGTTACAACATTAGCGCTTTCCAAGAATGGAAGAGTCTCCACGGCAGCTGTCATGCCGGCTGGCACTGGTGCCATTGCTTCCGCTGTCTGTGATAAATACGGCATCAACAGTGAGACAGCAGTTGAACTTATGAAATACAGTGCAAGACTTGATCAGGATGTATGTTCGACTAATCCGGTCCATATCTGGTCCGATGGCAAAGATACAAAGACAATCACTGAACAGGAACTGGTTGACTGTCTGCGTCCGAATATTGATTTATGGCTGGATTCTATAGAGAAAACGTGTGTTCCAATCTTGCAAGCCGGCCCAACTGCTGTTATGATTACAGGCGAGGGTGGCGAAGCTCAGGGTCTGAGTGAACTGATTCAGAAGAGACTCGGAGTTGAGACAACATGCTATATTCCGGAAACACTCGGAGGCAGAAACGCAGGTCTGACCGCTTGTCTCGGACTATTCTATGCATATCAGGATAGACTGCCGATTACAGGTGCAGTTGATGACAGCTTAGATATGGATGCATTCACGAAGGCAGTTTCCTATAGAGAAAAGGCTTCGAAGAAACAGGAAAACAGCAAAGAAGATACTTTGACAAATAAACTGAAGGGGTTATTCCTTGAAGGGAAAAAGTAATTGAGAGGGTAAAAAAATGGCAGACTTAGAGTATAACCAGATTGCGAAAATTAAGGTATTCGGAATTGGCGGAGCAGGCAGCAATGCAGTAAACCGCATGGTACAGGAAGGAGTACAGGGCGTTGAGTTCTATGTAGCAAACACAGACTTACAAGCTCTGGATGTATCTCCAGTAGCAAATAAGATCCAGTTGGGAAAAGAAGGTTTAGGTGCGGGCGGAAATCCAGATAATGGACGCAAGGCTGCAGTTGAATCTGAAGATTCCATCCGTAAGGCAATTGAGGGCGCTGACATGGTGTTCTTAACAGCTGGTCTTGGCGGCGGAACTGGTACAGGCGCTTCTCCATTATTTGCAAAAATTGCAAAGGAACTTGGATGCCTGACAGTCGGTATCGTTACACAGCCGTTCTCATTTGAAGGCAGGAAGAGAATGGTCCAGTCTGAACAGGGCTTGGATCAGTTAAAGGAATATGTAGACTCCCTGATCATCATCTCCAACAATAAGGTCCTGGAAGTCATCGGACATATCCCATTCGAAGATGCATTCAAAGAAGCAGACAACATTCTGCGTCAGGGTGTACAGACAATCACAGATCTGATTGCTGTACCTGCAATGATCAACCTTGACTTTGCTGATATTAAGTCCGTTATGGAAGGCCAGGGTTCTGCATTGTTCGGAATCGGCATGGCTGACGGAGAAGATAAGGCTAAGGAAGCTGCTAACAGAGCTATCCAGTGCCCACTGCTCGAAGCTTCCATTTCCGGAGCTAAGAGTGCTATCATCAACGTTACCGGCGGTGCATCCATGAGTGCTTATGATGCCAGTGAAGCTGTTGACTTCATCCGTGAAGCAGCAGGAAATGATATCGATATCATCTTCGGTGTAGCAATCAATGATAAGATTGGTGATTCTATCATCGTATCTGTCATCGCTACTGGCTTCGATCTGCCAAAGTCATCAGCTGCTAAGGAAGCTGAACAGGCTGCTGAAGTCAAGCCTGCAGTAGAAACAACTTCTGGTGTTGTTGCTGAAAAGGATGACGATGTCGTATTCGGTGCTGAAGAAGAGGAAACTAACATTATTCCTGGTTTCTTCAGAAAGAACTAATTATATATAATCAGGTCATCTCCGGATGGCCTTTTTATTTCAGAGGAAAATTATGAGAAATGAAGAAACTGCGGTAGCTAAGAGAAACAAAGGATATAACTGCGCACAGGCTGTCGTCTGTACGTATTGTGAGAAGTATGGTCTGGATGAACAGACTGCTTTCAAGATCTCAGAAGGATTGGGGACTGGACTGGGATGTACGCTTGGGACATGCGGTGCATTGAATGCCGCATGCATGCTTGCAGGTATGACAATCAGCACCGGAAATCTGGAACAGCCGAATTCCAAAGGGAAAACGTATCCGGTCACCAGAGAGATTACGAAAAGATTCATAGAAGAGACTGGTGCTGCAAGGTGCAGAGATATCAAGGGATTGGATACTGGAACTGTCTTATGTGAGTGTGAGGACTGTGTCAGGATTGCCTGCCGACTGGTGGATGAATATCTGATCAAAGACCATGAATAATAGTCTTTTTGATTATTTGCATGTATAAAACATATAATGATATAATATTTTGCATCAAGGAAGGATGTGTTTGTAAATTGGAGGATTCAGCAGTTCCACGAAGTTGCAGGTCTCACAAGTTGACTGGTTCAAATGATACAAAAGAGGTGATTGGTCGATGAGTCAGGCAGGCAGATATATATTAACAATTATCATATTAGTTTTCTTTTCTGGTCTTTTCTCGGCTGTTGAAACATCATACAGCTCAGCATCAAAAGTCAGACTGAAAAATATGGAAAACGACGGCAATGCAAATGCCGGAGCTGTTTTAAAAGTGCTGGATGATTTTGACCGGTTTTTAACGACTGTTCTAATTGGCAACAATATTGTCAACATTGCTGCCGCAACAGTGGGTACTTTATTATTTACACTGTATTTTTCTGGAAATGGTCCGACTATTTCTACGATTGTCATCACAATTGTGACCATCATGTTAGGTGAGACTGCACCGAAGTCTTTGGCTAAGCAGATGCCGGAGCGGCTTTCCTGTGCAATGGTCGGCTTTGTACGTTTCTTTGAAGTGATCCTGTATCCGCTCAGCATGTTCATGAAAGGATGGACATGGCTGGTATCCAAGATTGCCAACGTTCAGGAAGATGACTCTGATATCTCTGATGAACTGGCAACAATGGTTGAAGAAGCTGAACGTGAAGGAAATCTAGAAGAACATGAATCAGATCTGATCTCCAATGCCATCGGTTTCAATGAACTTGATGTCAAGGATGTCCTTTCTCCGCGAGTTGATATCGTGGCAGTCGATATTACAGAATCTTCAGATAAGATTGAAGAAGCATTCCGCACCAACGGCTTCTCACGTCTTCCTGTCTATGAGAACAGCATTGACAACATTGTCGGTGTCATACATGAGAAGGATTTCTATGAATTGATGTATCACAATAAAGGCCCAATCCGCAAGATCATCAAGCCGGTCATTTATACTTCGCCCAACACCAGGATCAGCACGCTGCTGAAACAGCTGCAGGGTGCGAAGCTTCATCTGGCAGTTGTGCTCGATGAATACGGCGGTACCGAAGGCATCATTACAATGGAAGATATCATTGAGGAACTTGTTGGTGAAATCTGGGATGAACATGATACAGTTGAAGAATTCTATTCGAAGGTCAATGATACGACGTGGCTGGTGAAAGGTGATGCCGAGATTGATGACCTGATCGAACGTTTTAATGTCGAGGAAGAAGATGAAGAATTTGACTTCATCACTGTTTCCGGCTGGGCAATCCATGAATTAGGACATATTCCTCATGTTGGGGAAGAATTTGAATACAAGAATCTTCATGTATCGATTACAAAAGCGGACCAGCGCAAGGTACTGGAAGTCAAAGTTGAAATCAACCCGGTAAAGGAGGAAGAGGAAGACGAGTGATCGTTTTCCTTTCATTTGTATGCAGCAATATTTCTGTGATTCTCCTGTCAAGGTCGGAGAAGATTACATATTAAATCAGGATCATGCACATCATGCGGAAGTGGTCCGTCTGGATCATGAGAAAGTCAGACTCGTCTATGACGGTATCGGCTTTTTTGGTGAATGTATGAAAGAAAAAGGAAACTATATTGTGCATGTTACGGCGCCGGATCCACGCATCAATGAACCAGCAGTCAAGATCACGCTGGCACCGGCATTGATCCGCCGGGAGAAGTTTGAGCTTGTCCTGCAGAAGGCAGCTGAACTGGGTGTTTCGCGTATTGTTCCTTTTGAGTCTTCAAGATGCGTTGTGCATGCGAAGAAGGAAAAGGGAGAACGGCAGCTTTCCCGCTGGCAGGATATTGTCAAGGAAGCAGCTGAGCAGTGCAAACGCAACCAGATTCCAGCTGTAGAGGAAATATGCAGTCTGAAGGATCTGGGAGAATTTAAGAGTGAAGTCAACTGTGCACCCTATGAAAATGCATATGGCACAAGCAGATTTTTGAGCGATGCTGTCGATGGAAGGAAGTCCATTACCATTGTCATTGGACCAGAGGGAGGCTTCAGTGAAGAGGAAATCAAACAGCTGCAGCAGATGGGATTTGAGGCGGTGACATTGGGATCACGCATTCTGCGGGCTGAGACGGCATCCTTATATGCGGCAGCTGTCTGCAGTGAAGTATGTGAAAGGAAGCAGAAATGAAGTTCACAGTCTGCAACTTAGGCTGCAAAGTCAATGCATATGAAGCAGAGAGCATCTCGGAGGCATTGATCCAGAAAGGCTGGCAGCGGACGGAGGAAGAGGATGATGTTGATGCGGTGCTGATCTTTACCTGTGCAGTGACCAACATGGCTGCTTCCAAGAGCCGCAAGCAGCTGCATAAGGCAGTACGCCAGCATCCCCATGCGGTCAAAGTCGCTGCTGGATGCTATGCCCAGCTCAATGACGGTCTGCTGCAGGATGCAGATATTATCGTCGGCAGCAGCCACAAGAAAGACATTCCCGCATATATAGATCAATATCTGCATTATCATCAGAAAATTGCAGTGTTGGACGATCTCAGCGCAGCGGTCTTTGAACAGCTTCCAGTCAATCATTTTGAAAATCACAGCCGCGGCGTCTTGAAGATCCAGGATGGCTGCAATCAATTCTGCAGCTACTGTGTCATACCGTATGTCAGAGGCGGAGAACGCTCCCTGGCGCCGGATGATGTCATTCAGGAAGCCAGAGAGATTGCGAAGGTCCATTCAGAGATTGTCCTGACCGGCATCCATACAGGAAGATATGGACGCGAATACGGCATGACCTTAGCACAGCTGATCCAGCACATTCTCAAGGAAGTACCTGCGCTGAAGCGCCTGCGGATCTCATCCATTGAGGTGACAGAACTAAGCGATGAATTCATTGAACTGATGAAAAATGAACCACGGATTGCCCGTCATCTGCACATTCCTCTGCAGTCAGGCTGTAATGAAGTCCTGCAGAAGATGAACCGTCCCTACGACACGAATGAATATTATGATAAAATAGAACACATCAGGGAAGTGATTCCTGAGATAGCCATTTCCTGCGATGTTATCGTCGGTTTCCCGGGCGAGAGTGATGAGATGTTTAAAAAGACGTATGCATTTTTGAAAAAGTGCCATTTCTCATTCCTGCATATCTTTCCGTATTCCCTGCGTGAAGGAACCCTGGCCTCCCAGATGCCTTGTCAGGTCGAACCGCAGATCAAAAAGGAAAGAGCAGCCCTCTGCACCGCATTATCGCAGCAGATGAGCGATACCTATCAGCAGTCGAAAATCGGCACTATGGCAGAAGTCATTACAGAACTGCCGGACGGTGATACGACACCTGGACATACATCCGACTATATTCCAGTGAAAATCCTGCATCAGAATTATCCCAGAGGTACATTTGTCAAAGTGCTCCTGAAAGAATACAGCGGTCATCAGATGACTGCCGAAGCAGAAAGCGTAATAAAAGATGAAACTATCTGATCTATTTGAAAACGTACCTGATATTGAAATCAAGAGTCTGATGTCAGACAGCCGTAAGAAGCGTCCTGATTCAATCTTCTTCTGTGTCAAGGGAATGATGTTTGACGGCCACAAGTTCGTTGACCAGGCAATCAGCAACGGTGCTAAGGTCATCGTTCACAGTGAGACACTGGACAGCATGCGTCCTGACATCACCTATATCAAGGTAAAGGATGTACTGGAAGTCTATAATAAAGTTGCGGATGCCTTCTATGGACATCCAAGCTCCAAGATGACAATGTTCGGTGTCACCGGCACCAACGGCAAGTCTTCCATTGCATGCATCATCAGGGATGTCATGAATGAGTTCAAGCCGACAGGATATGTCGGTACGATTTCCATTGAATATGGCAGTGTCAAGCTGCCGCCGTTATTGACAACACCTGATATTGATGACCTTCACGGGATCTTAAGTGACATGGTGGATGCCGGCATGAAGTGCTGTGCGTTGGAAGCTTCTTCCATTGGTATTGAACAGGGCAGAGTGGATGCCATTGACTTCGATGTTGCGATGTTCACCAACCTGACGCATGACCACCTGGACTATCACGGTACGATGAAGAATTACTTTGAAGCAAAGAAAAAACTCTTTGATCAGCTGAAGCCGGAAGCGGTTGCTATCACCAATGTCGATGACCCGTACGGGCTGAAGATTGTCAATGATTGTCAATGTCATATTTTGACCTACGGTATTGATCATGATGCGGATTACCAGGCAACAAATATCCAGCTGCTGAAGGATCGGACAAAGTTCAATCTGAAAGTTGCGGGTATGGAATATCTGATTGAGACCAATCTGGTGGCGCGTTTCAATATCTATAATCTGCTGGCTGCGATTGCGGCACTGAACTGCCAGGGCATTGCAATGACGCAGATGCTGCCATACTTGAAAGATATCAAGCAGGTAGAAGGCCGCATGCAGAGGATCAATGAAGGTCAGCCGTTCAACGTCGTTGTCGACTTTGCGCATACGCCTGACGGCATTGAGAAAGTATGTCAGTATGCTTCGGCCATTACACCGAAGGGCAAGCGGATCATCGCAATTACCGGCAGTGCAGGCAAGCGTGATACCATCAAGCGCCCTGTCTTCGGACAGATTCTGGATAAGTACTGCGATATGATCATCCTCACGGAAGATGATCCTCGAAATGAGAATCCAGAAGATATTGCAGAAGCAATTGCCAGCGGCATAAGCCACACCAATTATGTCATCATCGTTGACCGCTATGATGCCATCCGTGAAGCTGTTGAGATGGCCGATCCAAATGATACGATCATTATTCTCGGCAAGGGTGACGAGAAATTCATCTATCGTGAATTCGGCCGTGAACCATATGAAGGCGATGATATCATCGCTGCTGATGCAATTAAGAAATATTACTTTACAAAATAGGAGGAAGAATATGAAATACAATAAGTACATTGATCATACGTTATTAAAGCCAGAAGCAACCAAAGCAGATGTTCAGAAGATTGTTGATGAAGCAATTGCCAATGATTTTGCGACTGTTATGGTCAACCCATGCTGGATCCCGTTTGTTGCTCCGCAGCTGAAGGGCACAGATGTCCTGCCAGCCTGTGTCATCGGCTTCCCATTGGGCGCCAACACGACCGCAGTCAAGGTTTTTGAAGTCAAGGATGCTATTGCTAATGGAGCGGAAGAAGTTGATATGGTCATCAACATTGGTGCTTTGAAGGACGGCGATGATGCTTTTGTGACAAATGAAATCAAGGCACTCAAGGAAGCTGCAGGAGAGCATTGTCTGAAGGTCATCATTGAGACATGCCTTTTAACTGATGATGAAAAGGTCAGAGCATGCAGAGATGTTGTCGATGCCGGCGCTGATTTCGTCAAGACATCAACAGGCTTCTCCACAAATGGCGCAACACCAGAAGATGTTGCTCTGATGAAGAAGGCAGTTGCTGGTTCCCCAGTCAAGGTCAAGGCAGCCGGCGGTGTACGCACACCAGAAGAACTTCGGGCGATGATCGATGCGGGTGCAGAGCGTATCGGCACCAGCCACGGCGTCGAACTGGTCAAGTAAAGATTCTGCAGAATTGAAAAATACGTTGCAATTCAACGAAGTGTTTGGTATTATATTAAGGCACTGAAAACCAGAAAGGGGGTGTCCCGAATGTCCAGAGTTGTATTAAAGGAAAATGAAAACCTCGATGATGCATTACGCAGATTTAAGCGTCAAGTATCCCGCAACGGAACCCTCGCTGAAGCTCGTAAGAGAGAATTTTACGTAAAGCCAGGTCTGAAGAGAAAGCTGAAGTCAGAAGCTGCTCGCAAGGCTCGCAGAAGAGGTAAGTAAGAAGCGATTGAATCGCTTCTTTTTTTTGCCTTCAGATTGTTTTACAATAATAATGAAAGAGGGGATTGACGATTGAACGAGACAATATCGATTCAAATTGAAAATCTGAATGAAGAGGCAGCAAAGAATCTAGTCGGTCCGAATGACAGAAACCTGAATGTTCTCTCAGAATGTCTGGGAAAGCAGATCAGTTATCGGAATCTGACTTTCTTTGTCAAAGACTGCACCGAAGAAGATAAAGAAAAGATTCAAACAGTCCTGCGTGAATTATGTCAGCTGTCATACCAAGGCAAGAATATCAGTGAACAGGATGTCACCTATACATGCAGACTGGCAGGCAGGAAAGAGAATGTAGATTTTGAAGAAATCCATTCACATGTGGTCGGCAGGACACTGGCAGGAAAAGTCATTGCCCCGAAGACCAAAGGACAGTATGAATTTGTCAAAGCTATGGAAACGAAGGACATCGTCTTTGCAACCGGACCGGCAGGCACGGGAAAGACATTCCTCGCCGTCATCCAGGCAGTCACGGAACTGAAAAAGGGTGATGTCAAGCGGATTGTACTGACGCGTCCAGCAGTGGAAGCGGGCGAAAATCTAGGCTTTCTGCCAGGTGACTTAAAAGAAAAGGTCGATCCGTATCTGACCCCTTTATATGATGCCCTGCATGATATGCTGGGTGCAGAGACAACTGAAAAGCTGATTGAACGGGGCACGATTGAAATTGCACCGTTAGCATATATGCGCGGACGTACATTGGATGACAGTTATGTCATCTTGGATGAAGCACAGAACACTACTGCTGCCCAGATGAAGATGTTCTTAACAAGATTGGGCTTCCATTCTCATATGATCATCACTGGTGATGTCACCCAGGTCGATCTGAATGGGCGACAGGAAAGCGGTCTGATCCAGGCAGTGCGGATATTGAAGAACATCAATGATATTGCCATCATGGAACTGACCAGTGATGATGTCGTCAGACATCCTCTTGTACAGAAAATCATTGAACGTTATGAAAGCATCGGCAAAGGGAACCATGAAAAAGAACAGGATTGAACCTGTTCTTTTTTTGTTAGAAATTTGTTGTTTCATCCTCTGATAAATCGTTTGTTTCCATAGAAGAAAGAGCAGAACGTGCAATGTTGCAGCAGTGGTCGCCCATACGTTCCAAAGTTCCAAGGATATCACAGTAGACTGAAGCAGCTACAGCGGAAGAACAGTTATTGGCTGCCATTCTCAGGAAATGATCTTCACGGAATGTATATTCATAATCATCCATCTTTTCTTCCATTCGCTGCAGGACTTCATTAGTTGCATGCGACTTGGTGACGAAAATCTCAGCGCTGAGATCAAACATATTGATGAACTGATCATACATCTTATTGATGTCATGCATAGCAGTGTCTGTAAAGCTTCCGTTTTTATCCTGGAAGACCATCTGATAAAACTCACCTAAGTTGATAGCCAGATCACCCAGACGCTCCAGGTTCTTGCATGTATCAAGATCCAGACGGATATCCAATGTATCCTGCCGGGTCATATTTGGTGTAACTGATACTTTGATCAGATAGTCAGTGATCTTCTTGTCAACATCATTGACCATCGCCTCGTTGCGCTTGAGCAGATCGAAGTCTTCTTCCGTACCTCGCTTATTCAGGAAATCCTGTGTTGCTAAGACTGCAATTTTGACTACATCAGTCATCTTTAGCAGTGCTCCCTGAGCTGCTGTCAGAGCGGCTGAAGGAAGAACGTTGACAATGTTTGCATCAAGCTCATCGATGTTGACTTCCATTCTTTCAGGTTCATTGCCTGGAATAACTTTCTGTACAAAGGCAACGAAGTATTTCAGGAAAGGTACAACCAAGAAGGTTGACACCGTCTTGAATACAATATTGGCAAATGCAATCTGCATCATCGGGTTGACACCGCCGAAACATGCTTGAATGAAATTGCAGAACGGCACCAGAATCAGCATGCCGATGAGACCGGAAATGATATTGATTGTTGTATGGAAGGCAGCTGTACGCTTGCCGGAGGTCGAACCACCGATGGAAGCTAAGATGCCGGTCATCGTTGTACCGATATCCGCACCAAACATGAATGGAATTGCTGCGTTGAAGGTGACAGCACCTGCTTGATACAGATTCTGCATAACACCGATGGTGGCAGCAGAAGACTGCAGGCAGGCAGTCAGCAGAACACCTGCACCCATTGACAGCCATGGATTCTCACTCATCTGTATGGCGAAATCCGTAAAGGCAGGCATTTCCTTTAAGGCTGACAATGCAGTGCCCATGGCAGACATGCCATAGAAGATCAGACCGAATCCCATGATGACCTGGCCAATATATTTTGTTCTCTGCTTTTTTGTAAAGCAGATCAGCAGGGCGCCGAGGAATACGATATACAATGCATATTTGTCAATATGTACAGAAATCAAGAAGGAAGTGATAGTGGTACCGATGTTGGCACCTAAGACAATGCCGCATGCCTGTGTTAATGACATCAGACCTGCTCTGACAAAGCCGATGGTAATTGCTGCTGTTGCTGAACTTGACTGCATGATGATGGTGAGAATTACACCAATGACCATAGCGGATAATGGGTTGGTCGTATAGCGATCGATGTAATCGCGGAGCTTATCTCCGGCGACTGCTTTCAATCCATCCCCCATGAATGTGATACCGAACATGAATAGACCAAAGCCGCCTAAGATCATATCCCAACTGATCGATGACAGTGTCATAGTTCCTCCTTAATTTAGATTTTACAAGAACTACATACCATTTTAACAAAGCAGGGGTCTGTAAACAACTTATTTTCAACGTATGGAACATAGGATAATGATTATTTTTGCGCTATAATAATGCCTAGGAGAGATTTACATGGAAATTACATTGATCAATCGGACAAATCAGAATATTGAGCAGTATGCGCCATTCTTTCGGCAGATTGCACGATCAGCTGAGAAAGTACTGAAACTAAAGAATAACTATGAAATCAGTGTGACTTTTGTCCGAAGTGCTTCCATTCATAAGATCAATCGTGAATACCGCGGCATTGACCGTCCTACAGATGTCATCAGCTTTGCTATCCGTGATGATCTGGAGGATGATAACCTAGAAGAAGAATTGGATCTGGGAGATATCTTTATTAATATTGACTATGCAAAGAAACAGGCGAAAGAATATCAGCATTCTTACAAGAGAGAAATCGGGTTCCTGTTTACGCATGGACTGCTTCATTGTCTTGGCTATGATCATATGAAGCCGGAAGATGAGAAAGTCATGTTCCCACTGCAGGATAAGATCCTTGACCCGATTATTGCCCGCAGATGAAGAATAAATTTGAAAACGCCTGGAAGGGCATCTTGACAGGCATGAAACATAAAAGCATCATGATCCAGATGATCCTAGGCGCGATGGCTGTAGCTGCCGGCTTCTTTCTTCGTCTGTCATCGGTGGAATGGTCTGTCGTTATTGTCTGTATTGGAAGCGTGATTGCTACCGAGATGCTGAATACGTGCATTGAAAAGATCTGCAACATGTATTCCATGGAATACCGTTCAGATATTAAAGTCATAAAGGATATTGCGGCTGGGGCCGTTTTAGTTGTGTCGATCATGTCACTGATCATTGCGCTCATGATCCTCATACATCATATTTAAGGAGATTGAACTATGAACAGAGAAGAATTGATTGCTGAAGCATTCAAGGCAATGAAGAACAGCTATGCACCGTATTCCAAGTATCATGTCGGTGCAGCTATTCTGACCACAGACGGGAAGGTGTTCTGGGGGGCCAATATTGAAAATGCTTCTTTCGGCGGCACGAACTGTGCAGAAAGAAGTGCGGTGTTTGCTGCCTACAGTAATGGCTATACAAAAGATACCATCCAGGCATTGGCAATTGTCAGTGATGGCGGCAGGGTCTGCGCACCATGCGGCATCTGCCGGCAGGTATTATCAGAACTCATCCGTGGTGATATGCCAATCTATCTGTCCAACGGCAAGTCGGAAGTTGACATGACCATCAACAAGCTTCTGCCGATGCAGTTCGGTGTAGAGGATGTTGTTCGATGAGAAGTGGATTTGTCGCACTTGCGGGAAGACCGAACGCAGGGAAGAGCACACTGATCAATCAGCTGGTCGGCGAAAAAGTGGCAATCGTATCATCTAAGCCGCAGACGACACGGAGTGAGATCCGCGGTATTTATACAGATGATGAGTGTCAGATTGTTTTTACTGATACGCCCGGCATTCATAAAGCAAAGCTGCGTCTGGAAACAAGAATGAATAAAGAAGCGGCAGATGTCATCCAGGATGTGGATGTCATCTATTTAGTCGTTGACGGTTCTCAGAAGTATGGGCCAGGTGATGCCTTTGTTCTGGATATGGTAAAGAACACGCATCTTCCGGTCTTCCTGATCCTTAACAAGGTTGACAAGATGGATCGGGACAAGGTTGTGGAAGTGCTGCAGAGCTGGCAGGAAAAATATGAGTTTGCTGAATACTTCCCGGTGAGTGCTCTGTTTGGAAAATCCTTCAAGGATCTGATCCAGACAACGGCACGTTATATGCCGGAGGGAGACCTGATGTATCCGCCGGAAATAATCTCAGACGGAGCAGAGAACTTCAGGATTGCCGAGATTATCCGTGAGAAGATCCTGCGCTGTACTGAACAGGAAATTCCGCACTCATCTGCAGTTTTAGTAGAGAATAAGAAGTTCAAAAAGAATGCCTGCTATATCCAGGCTGTCATCCTTGTTGAAAAAGACAGCCAGAAGGGCATAATGATCGGCAAGCAGGGATCGATGCTGAAGAAAATTGGAACACTGGCCCGAGCTGATATTGAAAAGCTGCTGGACAAGAAGGTATTCCTTGAACTGTTTGTCAGAGTAGAAAGCGAATGGCGCAGCAAAGATGCCCGAATCACCGAATACGGCTATGGCGGCGCCGGCCGAGACGATGAATGATCTGGTCCAGGGATTGATCATCAAGCAGATTGATTTCAAGGACTATGATGCTATCCTGACGGTTTTGACAAAGGAGTACGGCAAGATCTCATTCCGTGCTGCCGGTGTCAGAAAGATGTCATCCAAGAATGCTGGATCAGTCCTGCCGTATACGCTGGGCGAATTCCAGTTTGATTATAAACAGGATCAGACAATGTTCCGCATGAAGACAGCCCGCACTAGGCAGCTCTACCGCCATCTTCATGAAGATCTCGCAGCATCCTATGGAGCGGCTGTTGCAGCTAATGTGGCAGATGCCTTTTCTCTACCAGGAGAGGAATTTGAGGAAAAAGACGATGTCTTTGCCTATACTGAGCAGTGTTTTTCCTATCTTGATCAGGGGAAAGATCCAAATCTTGTCTTGAGCCTGTACCTGGCTGATATGATGGAGCTCTTTGGAATTCAGCCGGAAGTTGATGGCTGTGTTAGATGCGGCAGTTCCAAGGTAAGCGCCCTCAGTGTCAATGACGGTGGTTTCCTATGTGCTGAGCATGCAGAAGAGGCAGGTATTCCATTCAATACGGTCGAGGAGCTGCGGCGTTTCCGCCTGATAGTCAAAGCAGGACTGGAACATATCGAAATGGTTGAAAAAGCAGGTGGTGCTGATAAGTTGGACCTGCGGGTATTGGAACAGATGATCCGGATGCACGGATCAATGGACATGAAGAGCTTCACCTTATACAACCGGCTGTTCGGCATTGAATAACCGGTTTTTAAGTGTTATATTTATATGGATAATGTCAAAATAGGGAAGGAATGCACAAAATGGATAAGACTTTTGATTTGATTGTATCACATGCGAAAAATACAGGCTTTGTATTTCAAGGTTCAGAAATTTACGGAGGCCTGAGCAATACATGGGATTTCGGCCCTTACGGCGTCATGCTGAAAGATAACATCAAGCGTGCCTGGCAGAAGAAATTCATCCAGGAAGATCCAAATAACGTGGAGATTCAGGCTGCAATCCTGATGAATCCAAAGGTCTGGGAAGCATCCGGACACTTAAAGGGCTTCTCAGACCCTTTAATGGACTGCAAGAAGTGCAAGACAAGACACAGAGCTGATCAGCTGATTGAGAACTGGTCAGAAGGAAAGATCAGCTGTGAAGGCTGGTCCAATGAAAAGATGGAGCAGTTCATCAAGGACAACAACATTCCATGTCCAGACTGCGGCGGCCATGACTTTACATCAATCCGTCAGTTCAATCTAATGTTCAAGACATTTCAGGGAACACTGGAAGATGCTAAGAGCACTATATATCTGAGACCTGAGACTGCGCAGGGCATGTTCGTTGACTTCAAGAACGTACAGCGTGCCTACAGAAAGAAGCTTCCATTCGGCATCGGCCAGATTGGCAAGAGCTTCCGCAATGAAATTACACCGGGGAACTTCATCTTCCGTACCAGAGAATTTGAACAGATGGAAATGGAATTCTTCTGCCAGCCAGGCAGTGATGACCAATGGTTCCCTTACTGGAGACAGTTCTGCATGGACTGGATTCTGAGCTTAGGCGGAAATAAAGAGAATTTGAGATTCAGAGACCATGAGAAGGAAGAACTATCTTTCTACTCAAAGGGTACAACTGATATTGAATACAAGTTCCCATGGGGATGGGGAGAGCTCTGGGGCATCGCTGACCGTACTGACTACGATCTGACGCAGCATCAGAATACTTCCGGTAAAGATCTGACATATCTGGATCCAACGACCAATGAAAAGTTCCTTCCTTATGTTGTAGAACCGGCTGTCGGAGTCGAACGTCTGTTCTTTATGTTCTTCACAGATGCCTACGATGAGCAGATTGTTAAGAACGGCGATAATGAAGAAACAAGAATTGTCATGCACTTCTCACCAGTTCTTGCACCGGTGAAGGCTGCCATTCTCCCATTGAAGAAAAAAGATCACGGTGACAAGGCAAAAGAGATCTACAAGGATCTCAGCTATGACTTTACTGTCCAGTATGATGAAGCAGGTTCCATCGGCAAGCGCTACAGACGTCAGGATGAAATCGGCACACCTTACTGCATCACTGTTGATGATCAAACAATGGTCGACGGCACAGTGACCATCCGTGACCGCGATACGATGGCACAGGAAAGACTGAGTGTCGAGGACATTAGAAAGAAGATCAATCAGGCAATTCGTTTCTAATCGGAAAGGACGGAAATGGCTAGAATCAGCGAAGAAGAAATCAATGCAGTCAGGAACCAGGCAGATATCGTTAATGTGATCTCACATTATCTGCAGGTCCACCGGAAGGGAAAAGACTATGTATGCCTGTGCCCGTTCCATGATGACCATTCTCCTTCAATGTCCATTTCACCTGACCGGCAGATCTATAAATGCTTTGTCTGCGGCAATGGCGGCAATGTGTTCACCTTTGTCCAGAACTATGAAAAGATATCGTTTCCTGAAGCAGTAGGAAAAGTCGCGGAGCTGACCGGATATCATCTGAGCGTACAGCCGGATGTCTATGAAAAGCCGAAAGACCCTCATAAGGAAGCACTGTATGCAGTGCTGAATGAGACTATCAACTACACGATGTATCAGATCGATACGCCGACTGCTTCAAGATATAAAGAGTATTTGGAAAAGCGCGGACTTGACAGCGAAACAAGAAAGACCTTCCAGATTGGATACAATCCGCTTGGCAACAGTCTCAGTGAATTTCTGAAAGCTAAAGGATATGCTGAAAAAGATCTTGTCTCAGCCAATGTCTCACGCATCAATGATTCAGGCATCCATGATGTATTTGAAGACCGCATCACCTTTCCAATCCATGATGAACACGGGAACCCAATCGGTTTCAGTGCCAGATCAATTGATCCGGAAAATCCATCCAAATACATCAACACGAATGATACGGACATCTTTACAAAAGGTGATATCGTATACAACTATCACCGGGCTAGATTCAGTGCCCGGAAAGAAGGCAAGATCTATGTATGCGAAGGGGTGACGGATGTCATTGCCTTCCAGCGCGCAGGTCTTGAAAATGCAGTCTGTACGTTGGGTACTTCCTGCACTGCTCATCAGATTCAGCTGTTGAAAGCAATCGCTCCGAAGGTCGTCTTCTGCTATGACGGCGACCATGCCGGACAGGCTGCAACTTGGCGGGCTGCCAAAATGGCACAGCAGGCAGGGTGCACTATTGCCGTCGTTTTGAACAAGACAGGCAAAGATCCAGATGAAATTATCCGTGACCAGGGGGCACAAGCACTGCGCACTTTGGCATCACAGGAAATCTCCTGGATGGAATTCGTTCTGAATTATCTCAACAGTTCCACCAACATGGACAGCTTCCTTGAAAAGAAGGAAATGGTCAGCAGGGCAATGGCGGAGATCAACACACTGAGCGATGAGATGGACCGCAGATATTTTGTGGATGAGCTGTCGAAGATGACAGGATTCCATATTGAATATGCAGAGTCCTCCACCCCGCAGCCAATCCAGCCGGCAGCAACCAGCACGAAGGTGCTGTCAAGCGTTCCGGATGGATCACAGCAGGCACAGGCGCAGATCTTGTGCATGATGATGAATTCACCTGCAGCCGTCAAGCGGTTTGAAGACCGGCTGGGATACCTGATTGACAGAGATGAACAGACGCTGGCGATGATGATCGTTGATGCCGTTCATTCCAGAGGGGCAACAAATCCATCTGAACTGATTGATCAGACGGATGCACAGAGCATCAAGGATCTTATCAGCAATCTGGCATCTGGACCATTTTATGATCATGGCTATGATGAAGATGTGATGGATGGTGCCATTCGCAAGATCAAGATCAAGATTTTGTCCAAGGAGAAAGAGGATTACCGTCAGCAGCTTACTTCACAGCTCAACGAAGCAAGCTTTGAAATACTGACAGAGAAATACAGCAAATGTTTACGGGAACTTAGGAGGCTAATCAATGAAGAAGACGGCGAACAAAAACAGCAGTAAGAAACCAGTAAAGAGTACTGCAGTAAAGAAGCAGATCAAGACAGCGCCTAAGAAAAGTGCCAAGGCGGCACCTAAAAAAGCCGCTGTAAAGAAAACTGCAGTAAAAAAAGAAGCAGTGAAGAGACCCGCTGTAAAAAAGGTTCCCGTGAAAAAGACAGCTGCCAAGAAACAGGTACTGAAGAAAGAACCTGTAAAAAAGGCAGCAGTTAAGAATGCAAAGGCAAAGAAAAACTCAGTAAAGAAGGAGCCAGTGAAAAAAGCTCCTGCGAAAAAGACCGCTGTGAAAAAGCCGGCAGTCAAGAATGCACCGGTAAAGAAACCTGCTCCTAAAAAGGAAGCAGTGAAAAAAGAACCTGCGAAGAAACAGGCAGTCAAGAATGCTAATACAGTCAAGCCGGCAGTTAAGAAGCCGGAGAAAAAAGCAGCTGAGAAACCGGTCAAGCCAGTCAAAAAAGAGACTGTGAAGAAGGAACCGGCTGTTACGGAACCAGTCAAGAAAGAAAAAGCACCAGCTGAAAAGAAGACAGAAAAGACAGTCAAGAAGCCGTTTGCTGAAAAGACTGAACCGGTTGCAGAAGAACCTGTCAAGGCAAAGAAAACTAAGAAGACAGAAGAAAAGACGGAAGAAAATCCAGCTGTTGAAAAGAGACAGCCGGAAGTCATTGAACTTTATAAAGGTAAAGGCAAGAATAAAGAACTGAAGAATCTGGATGATCTGAAAGAAGACTATAAGGAAATCTATAAAAGAGATACTGTGATCTTCCAGAAAGACATCATGACATCACTTGAAAAGCTTGATCTGAGCGATGATGATACCGAAGCATTGTGGGACTGGTTCCATGATGAAGGCATCGTCGTCTCTGAAGATGAAGATATTGAAGCAATGTCAGACGACATCGATATTCTGGATGAAGAAGATGATGAAGCTGTCGTCGGTGAAGACGAAGATTCCGAAGAGGAAACAGAAACAGCTGGTGAAACAAGAGCAGCCATTGAAGCTGAAGTTGCTGAAGCGACTAAGCACAAGAAGGGCTCTAAGACAACTGCTGTTCAGCTGAATGATCCTGTTAAGATGTATCTGAAGGAGATTGGCAGAGTGCCTCTGCTGAAGCCGGAAGATGAACCTGAAATCGCCAAGCGTATTGAAGAAGGCGATGCTGAAGCCAGAGATATCCTGATTTCTTCCAACCTGCGTCTAGTCGTATCGATTGCCAAGAAATATGTCGGCCGCGGCATGCTGTTTCTAGATCTGATCCAGGAGGGCAACATGGGCTTGGTCAAGGCTGTTGAAAAGTTTGATTACCGCAAGGGATTCAAGTTCTCGACATATGCAACATGGTGGATCCGTCAGGCAATCACAAGAGCCATTGCCGATCAGGCAAGGACGATCCGTATTCCTGTCCACATGGTTGAAACAATCAATAAGCTGACCCGTGTACAAAGACAGCTGGTGCAGGAACTGGGCAGAGATCCAAGTGCAGAAGAAATCAGTGCAAGAATGGATGGAATCTCACCTGAAAAGGTCAGAGAGATCCAGAAGATAGCATTGGAACCAGTCTCCCTGGAAACACCTATCGGTGAAGAAGATGATTCTCATTTAGGGGATTTCATTGAAGATAAGGATGCCCTCAGTCCTGACCAGTATGCATCGAATCAGCTGCTGAAGGATGAGATCAACAACGTTCTCTCAGGTCTGACTGACCGTGAGGAGAAGGTATTGAGACTGCGCTTTGGCCTGTATGACGGTCGTACACGTACATTGGAGGAAGTAGGCAAGGAATTCAATGTCACCCGTGAACGCATCCGTCAGATTGAGGCAAAGGCTCTGCGCAAGCTGAAACATCCAACACGTTCTAAGAGATTAAAGGATTTCTTTGATAAGTAATATGAAGAATATTCGTCTTGAAAAAATAGCGGATATGGTCAAGAAAGGCGTGACTGCAGCGGATATCGGTACAGATCACGCTTTTTTACCGGTTCTTTTGATCAAGGCACATACCTGTAGAAAAGTGTATGCATGTGACGTTGCCAAAGGCCCGCTGCGTGCAGCAGAAGAGAACATTCAAAGAGCAGGACTTTCATCATCCATTCCGGTCATTCTCTCAAATGGGCTTCAGAATGTGCCTCAGGACGCTGATGCATGCATTATTGCAGGAATGGGATGTATGACGGCCGTGCAGATCCTGGAGACAGCCAAAGACCGCATTCCGCAGATGAAGCAGATTATTGTTGAGGTCAACCGTGATACAGATAAAATGAGAGAATGGATTTCTCGGCAGGAATATACAATTGAAGATGAGATCTATGTCAATGACCGCGGACATGATTACGTAGCGGTATCCTTTGCTGCAAAGCATCATTCAATATATACAAAAGAAGAACTGCTGCTCGGACCGGTTCTTTTAGAGAAAAGAGAGCCGGCATATCTTGCTTACTGTGAAAGAATGATTGAAAAAATCGACCTGATCATCAAGCAGTCAAATGGGAATGCCTTCCAAATGTCTGAACTTGAAACGAATCGGTCGATCTATAAAAAATATCTAGAGAATTAAAAAAAGCGTTTCTATACGCTTTTCTTTTCGGCTAATTACTTAATAGAATTAACAGCTAATGCGAGTCTGGACTTCTGACGAGCAACATAGTTCTTCTTCTTAATGTTGTTGACGAGTGCTTTATCCAGAGCCTTGTTAGCTTCGTTATATGCCTTAACAGCCGCATCCTTGTCGTTAGCTTCAACTGCAGCCAGAACCTTCTTGATTGCTGTCTTCAGTTCACTCTTTTCACCGGCCTTGGCATTCTGTCTCTTCAGGTTTGTCAATGCGCGCTTCTTCTGTGACTTGATATTTGCCATGTGAGAACACCTCCTGTCTTCTTCAGCAGTAGGAATTATATCAAACGGTACTTTAAATTGCAATGAAAACTGAAACAAATACTGTATAATATGCAGGTCAGGAGGTATATTTATGAACAATCCAAGAATCATCTTCTTTGGGACACCGGAATTTGGAATGAGGATCCTGAAGACGTTAATTGATGAAAAATATAGTGTAGTGGCGGCTGTATCACAGCCGGACCGTCCGATGGGACGGAAGCATCTGATTGAACCGACACCTGTACATGTATTGTGCAAGGAACACGGGATACCATGTCTGCAGCCTGAAAAATTATCTCTGGCAAAAGAAGAGATTGCTCAGTATCAGCCGGATCTAATTTTGACCTGTGCTTACGGTCAGTTCATTCCGAGTTCGATTCTCGCCATTCCGGCCTTAGGATGCGTCAATATTCATCCATCTCTGCTGCCAAAGTACAGAGGAGGTGCACCGATCCAGCATGCTGTGATGAACGGTGAAAAGGAAACGGGTGTCTGTCTGATGCAGATGGTCAAGGCAATGGATGCAGGTGTCGTGTATGCCTGTGAGCATCTGCCGATCGGCGAGGACGAGACATTCAGTGAATTGAATGCACGCTTGATTGATCTGTCAATCAAGATGATGAAGGAAGCCCTGCCGAAATATATTGCCGGTGAACTGCCGGGTGTTCCTCAGGATGAAGCTGGTGTCATCATTGCACCGAATATCAGCAGAGAAGAAGAACAGGTACATTTCCAGGAAGAGACGCTGGATGTACTGTATAATCATATCCGCGGCTTGATTGACTGGCCGATTGCTTATGGCATGCTGGAAAGCGTACGCATCAAATTCTATAAAGTACGCAAAGAAAACGGCACGCAGAGCAGCCCGGCAGGAACGGTTCTAGGCTTTGCAGATCATGCCATGACTGTTGCCTGCAGAGGCGGCATTTTAAAAGTGTATGAACTGCAGATGGAAGGCAAGAAGCGGATGGATGCAGATGCTTTCGCCAACGGCAGCGGCAGGGAACTGATTGGAAAGGTATTTGATTAATGGATCAGAAGAACATTAGAAATTTCTGTATTATCGCTCATATCGATCACGGCAAGAGTACGCTCGCTGACCGTATTCTAGAAATGACCGATACTGTGCAGGAAAGAGATATGAAGGCACAGCTTCTCGATGACATGGATCTTGAGAGGGAAAGAGGCATTACCATCAAGCTGAATGCTGTTCAGCTCTCTTACAAAGCAAAGAATGGTGAAGAATATCTCTTCAACCTGATTGATACACCGGGGCATGTTGACTTCAGCTATGAAGTATCACGCTCTTTAGCAGCCTGTGAAGGCGCTGTTTTAGTTGTTGATTCCACGCAGGGCGTACAGGCACAGACCTTAGCGAATGCATATCTTGCGCTGGACAATGATTTGGAGATTCTGCCGGTCATCAACAAGATTGATATGAACAATGCCCAGCCTGAGGAGACAAAAAAGGAAATTGAAGACATCATCGGTCTTGATTGTTCAGATGTCCCGGAGATCAGTGCCCGCACCGGTTTGAATGTTGAACAGGTGCTTGAGCAGATTGTCACAAAGATTCCGGCACCAAAAGGAGATTCGAAGAATCCTCTGCAGGCGCTGGTCTTTGACTCGTTTTATGATCCATACCGCGGGGTCATTGCTTTAGTGCGGGTCAGAGAAGGAGAATTAAAAGTAGGGGACCATGTCCGCTTTATGGCGACTGGGTCTGAATATGAAGTGTTGGAGGCAGGTATCCGCAATCCAAAGGAAGTCAAGGTCAATAAGCTGATCTGCGGCGATGTTGGCTGGTTTGCGGCATCCATCAAGGATATTCATAATGTGCGTGTCGGTGATACGGTGACACTGGTGGACAACCCAGCTGAGAAACCTCTGGCCGGCTACCGCAGGATGAACCCAATGGTCTACTGCGGTCTATATCCAAGTGATGCAGCAAGGTATCAGGAACTGCATGATGCTTTGGATAAACTGCAGCTGAATGATGCCTCCCTTCAGTATGAACCAGAAACATCTCAGGCATTAGGCTTTGGCTTCCGCTGCGGATTCTTAGGCTTACTTCATATGGATGTTGTCCAGGAAAGACTGGAAAGAGAATACAATCTTGACTTGATTGCGACAGCTCCTTCCGTTATTTATCATGTGTATTTAAGTTCCGGTGAAATGCTGCAGATTGACAACCCGGCGAAAATGCCGGATGCTTCCCGCATTGACCACATTGAAGAACCGTATGTCAAGGCCAGCTTGATGGTGCCGAATGAATTCATTGGTGCCGTCATGCAGCTGTGTCAGGATAAACGCGGCATCTATAAGTCGATGGATGTCATTGACGGCGGAAGAAATCAGATTGTTTATGAGATTCCGCTGTCTGAGATCATCTATGATTTCTTTGACAAGCTCAAATCATGCACGAAGGGATATGCATCCCTGGATTACGAGATCATCGGCTACCGTGAAGAAGACCTTGTCCGCATGGACATCCTTCTCAATGGGGAACCAGTCGATGCATTGTCTGTCATTGTGCACCGTGAAGACGCATACCACAGAGGCAGCGGCATTACCATCAAACTTAAGGATTTGATTCCAAAGCAGCAGTTTGAAATCCCGGTCCAGGCTGCCATCGGCGGCAAGATCATCGCCCGCACAAACATCAAGTCCCTGCGCAAGAACGTCCTGGCGAAATGCTATGGCGGTGATATTTCACGTAAGAAGAAGCTGCTGGAGAAGCAGAAGGAAGGCAAGAAGAGAATGAAGGCAGTGGGATCTGTTGTGATCCCTCAGGAAGCATTCATGGCTGTTCTTTCGATGGATGATGATCCTAAACAATAGACCGGATTATCTCTATCTGCATGTACCGTTCTGTCGGAACATCTGCAGCTATTGTGACTTCTGCCATGCAGTATATACTGAGCATATGGCGGAACAGTGGCTGGATGCACTGACAGAAGAAATCAGGCAGAAAGAGATCAATCCACAGCTGAAGACGATTTATATCGGCGGCGGAACACCGACCAGTCTTTCCTGTACGCAGTTAGAAAAACTGCTGACTCTATTGGACCCATACCGGCAAAAAGTCATCGAATATACCGTGGAAATCAATCCAGAAACACTGGATGAGACAAAAGCAGAAATCCTGCAGAAGCATGGCATCAACCGTGCTTCAATTGGCTTTCAGAGCAGCAGTCCGGCTCTGTTGAAAATGATGGGCAGACATCATGATCTGCCGATGATGCACAGGACCATAGATCTTCTGCGGTCGAAAGGCATCAGCAATCTCTCGCTTGACCTGATGTATTCTCTGCCGCAGCAGACGATGACAGATCTGCAGACATCTCTGCAGGACGCATTGTCCATGCAGCCGGAACATCTTTCTCTGTATTCTCTGACGATTGAAGAAAACACTGTCTTCGGGAAAAAGAACTATCATCATCTTTCAGATGATGAGGAAGCAGACATGTATGAATGGATTTGCAGAATTCTCCCAACATACGGCTTTCATCAGTATGAAATCTCGAATTTTGCCAAAGGAGATCACGAATCACTGCACAACAAAGCGTATTGGAACTACCGTGATTTCTACGGTATCTCTATTGGTGCCAGCGGCAAGAAAGGTCTGTGCCGCTATGATCATACACGTTCTTTTCAGACCTATCTACATGATCCCTGTGCAGTTGAAGCGATTCCATTGACCATCGAAGACGCCATGTTCGAAATGGTCATGATGGGCCTGCGTCTAAAGCAGGGCATGGATATGGATCTGTTTGCAGAGACGTTTGGAACGTCGTTCCTGGATGTCTATGGTGCCAGGATTCAAAAGGAGATCAATATAGGCATGCTGGAGATCAGCGGCAGATATCTCAAAGCAACCAGCAGGGGATATGAAATTCTGAATACTGTACTGGAAGACCTGATGTAGTTTTGGTAGAATAAACAAGTTAATGATTGAGGAGTCAATATGGCAAAAAGCGGAATGAAAAAGGCAAATGTCCACGCAAAATCTCAGCGGGCAATTGCACAGGAACAGGAAAAGCAGGAAGAACTGCAGAAAATCGAAGCTGAAAAAGCAAAGAAGAAGACCATCAAAAAGCAGATGATGAAGACCACTGCTCGCTTGATGTTCGGTATCTACTCACTTCTGTTTGCAGCCTTGTCATGGCTGGTCGACTGGATGGGCGTGCTGGCAGCTGCTTCATTGGTCCTCAGCTTGATTGGCATTTATAAGACTAGACAGGAGAAAGACAGATACTATTGGTTCTGTGTAGCAGCTGCCGTGCTGAGCGGCATCCGTTTGATCTGGGAGATCATTGATATTCTGAAGTATCTGATCAAATAGTGATTGCAAAGTTATCTGATATTTGTTATTATCTAATAGCTTTTGTACTGGGAATTCACCGCCTCAGATGAATGCTCGGTACAGAAGGACATTGAAAGAAAGAGGAAATTGAAATGTTGAACAACGAAAAAGTAGCTGAGATTGTAAAAGAGTATGGCCGTAAAGATGGAGATACAGGCTCTGTAGAAGTACAGGTTGCCTTATTGACAGAACAGATCAACCGTCTGACAACTCATATTCAGGAGAACAAGAAGGATTTCTCATCCAACCGTGGTCTGCTGAAGATGGTAGGACGCAGAAAGAACCTGCTCGAGTACCTCAAGAGAACTGATATCAACAGATACAGAGATCTTGTCCAGAAGCTTGGCTTAAGAAAGTAATTAACAGGATTTTGAGAAAGTCATCAGACAACTGATGACTTTTTATGTATCATTAAGACAGGCAGAAATATGAACTATACTTATATCCTTCTTTGCGAAGACGGCACATACTATACAGGCTGGACTAATGATCTCGAAAAAAGATTTGAAGCACATGTTAATGGCAGGGGTGCAAAATACACAAAATCTCATCATCCGGTGAGAATTGCTTATTATGAGGTCTTTGATACTCCGGAAGAAGCAATGAGCAGAGAATGGCATATCAAGAAGCTGACAAGAAAAGAAAAAGAAGAACTGATGCAGGATTTTGAACTGGATCAGGATCATACAGGAGTGAGAGAACAGAATGAAACAGAGAAGAATCGCTAGATGCAGCATCTGTCATCAGATTGCTGTGATTGAGGATCTGCAGGCATCAATGCCGGTATGCTGCGGGAAAGAGATGGAAGAGCTGCATCTGAACCAAGATGACTCTCTTGAGGATACACATCTTCCAGTCATCGCACGCAGAGATGGTCATCTTTATGCCTATGCCGGTGCATATGAGCATCCGATGGAGCCGGATCATTACATTGAATGGCTGCTTTTGGAAGGTGAGCATTCCTGGCGGGTATGCAGTTTCCAGCCCCATGAAGAACCAAAAGCTGAATTTCAGCCAGGTGAAGCAGTGACAGCTGTCTATGCGTACTGCTCCAAAGATGGTCTCTGGAAAACGGAAATCTAAGCATGTAAGCCTCGCTGGAGGCTTTATGTATTTAAATTAACAGATGTGTGTGATACAATTTACTGGTTAAAATTGAAAATGGAAAAGTGAAAGAACTAGAGGAAAAGTAAAAGTAAGATGGAAAAGTTCAAAAAGAGCTGGGATTTCCACGGCAGAACACTGACCGTAGAGAACGGCGAAATTGCCAAGCAGGCAGGTGGATCAGTACTGATCCGCTACAACGACACAGTAGTGCTTTCAGCAGCTACTGCTTCGAATCAGGCGAAGGACACAGATTTCTTCCCATTGACAGTTGTTTACAACGAAAAGATGTACGCTGTCGGCAAGATCCCTGGTGGCTTCTTAAGAAGAGAGGGAAGACCTACTGAACACGCAACATTGACAGCACGTTTGATCGACAGACCAATCCGTCCGTTATTTGCAGAAGGCTTCCGCAATGAAGTGCAGATTGTCAACACAGTATTGAGCTGTGATCAGGACTGCAGCTGTGAAATGGCAGCACTGTTCGGATCTTCATTAGCACTGTGTGTTTCTGATATCCCATTCAATGGACCAGTCGCTGGCGTTATTGTCGCCAAAGTCGACGGTGAATATGTCATCAACCCAACAATTGAGCAGGCTGATAAGGCTACATTGTCTTTAACTGTTGCCGGTACAAAGCAGGCAGTCAACATGGTCGAAGCAGGTGCCAAGGAAGTATCTGAAGAAGAAATGCTTGAGGCTCTGCAGATTGGTCATGATGCCATCAAGGAATTATGTGCAATTGAAGAAGAAGTCATTGCTGCATGTGCAAAGCCGAAGATGGAAGTTGTCCTGTATGCAATTGATCCAGAGATCATCAAGTATGTTGATGAACATGCTGCACAGGCAATCCGTGAAGCGGTCTCCATCAAGGGCAAGCTGGAAAGATATGGCAAGATTGATGAATTGACGCAGCAGATGGTCGATGAGATCGGTGCTAAGGAATATGAGAATGAAGCTGCCAAGGATAAGGCAAAGCGCCAGGCTCATGAATATTGTGTTGAAGTAGAAGCTGGCGAAGTCAGAAGGCTGATCTCCGAAGATAAGGTCAGACCGGACGGCCGTGGGCTGGATGAGCTCCGTTCATTGAACTCACAGGTCGATCTGCTTCCGCGTGTCCATGGTTCTGCGATGTTCACCCGTGGTGAGACACAGGTTGTTTCAGTTACAACATTAGGTCCTCTGTCTGATGCACAGATCATTGAAGATCTGACACCGGAAACTGAGAGAAGATTCATGCATCAGTATAACTTCCCGCCATTCTCTGTCGGTGAAGTTGGACGTATGGGTGCTGTGGGCAGACGTGAAGTCGGTCATGGCCACTTAGGTGAAAGAGCATTGTCTCAGGTTCTTCCTAATGTGGAAGAATTCCCATATACAATCAGAACATGTGCAGAAGTATTTGAATCTAATGGTTCGTCTTCACAGGCTTCTATCTGTGCAGGTACGATGTCATTGATGGCTGCCGGTGTTCCAATCAAGGCTATGGTAGCTGGTGTTGCCATGGGTCTGATCACAGTTGGTGATACATATTCCATTCTGACTGATATTCAGGGTATGGAAGACCACTACGGCGATATGGACTTTAAGGTTGCCGGCACACGTGAAGGTATTACTGCTCTGCAGATGGATATTAAGGTTACAGGTATCTCCATGGAGATCTTAAGAGAAGCACTTGCACAGGCTCATAAGGGCAGAATGCAGATTCTGGACAACATGGAAGCTACCATCTCTGCACCAAGAGATCATGTATCCAAGTGGGCTCCTAAGTTCGATCAGATGATGATTCCAACAGATAAGATCAGAGTTGTCATCGGCAAGGGCGGCGAAACAATCGACAAGATCATCGAAGCATGCAATGACGTCAAGATCGATATTGATGATGACGGCAAGTGCGTTCTTTATCATACAGATCAGGAGATGCTCGATAAGGCAAAGCAGATGATTGAAGATCTGATCCGTGTTGCCAAGGTTGGCGAAGAGTACGATGCAACTGTCACGGAAGTACGTGATTCCTTTGCCTTCGTAACATTATTCGAAGGTACAGATGCTCTGCTCCATGTTTCTCAGCTGAAGTGGGAGAGAGTTGAAGATATCAAGACAGAACTTCATGTAGGTGATGTTGTCCATGTCAAGGTCATCGCTATCGATGATACCGGCAAGGTCAAGGTCTCTGCCAGAGAGTGCCTGCCTAAGCCAGAAGGATATGTTGAGCCAAAGAAGCCGATGAGACCTCAGCATGGTTCAAACGGCGATCACAGAAGCTTTCATCATGACCGTGACAACGGAAATGTTGAAAGAAGATCCTTCAAGAAGAAGGACGCTGAATAATCAGTGAAGAGTTCCTGCGGGAACTCTTTTTTCTGATGATGGCAGTATGGTATAATCACGGGGCAAACGAGGACACATTATGAGAATGAGAAAAAAGAAATGGGCTGATCCATGGCTGGAAGATCATGCTGAGTATATCTATGCAGATCCAATGCAGAATCGAGGAAGATGGAAAGACCTTTTCCACAGCACGGAACTGCATGTGGAGATTGGCATGGGCAAGGGAGATTATCTGATCCATATGGCCGAGATGTATCCGGAAATCGGCTGGGTCGGCATGGAGAAGGACCACAGTGCAGCCGCTGTTGCCTCTAGGAAGGCATTGGAAGCGGAACCGCTGCATATTGAGAACAACCGCATGATCTGCGGCTATGCCGAAGACATGCAGAAATGGTTTGCGGACGGGGAAATTGATGTAATCCATCTGAACTTCTCTGATCCGTGGCCGAAGAAACATGCACACAAAAAGAGACTGAGTTCTAGCAAGTTCCTTGAAATGTACCGTTCACTGCTCAGTGAACATGGATGCATCCGTATGAAGACAGACAACAAAGACTTGTTTGAAGATTCTGTACTGTACTTCCTGCAGAATGATTTTATTCTGAGTGAATTTTCTGTTGACTATCATCGTGAACCGCATCCGGAGGATGCAATTACAGAATACGAGGCAAAGTTCATGGAACTTGGACAGCCGATCTATCAGTTATGTGCAATGCCGCGCAGAGCTTCAGCTGATATGATAAAATAATGCCGGAGGGCATCATATGAAGAAGACAGCTTCAATCTTGATATTGATGACACTTGTTCTCAGCGGCTGTACGCAGGTCTCAGGTGACCTGAACGGCCGAGTCAAGAAAAGCATTGCGGATGCACTTGCTCTGCCAGCCAGTCAGGCAAACCGCAATAAGACATTCTATTCATACTATATTGAACCTTCTGTGGGACGCTACAGCGGCAACAACACAGGCAATATTTTTACTTATGAAGGTGCAAAGTTCCTGATGAATCTGAATGTTCCAGTCATTATCAATGAAGATGCATATCCGCAGAGCACTGCTGACGGAATTGAGAGCATTGCAGATCCCGTGGTCGATCAAAGCGGTACCTATCTTGACAGCAGCGAGATCAATCATACGTATCGTCTGCGCATCTATCAACAGGATGCAGTGTTCCTGACCGCCCTGAATACAGATACCGTTAAGTTCTATGCAGTTACAGATCAAATCAAGGCAGCTGATCTTGCCGGTGAGATGCTGAAGATAGCCAAGAGTGTCGAAGTCAATGAAAAGACGGTACTGGCTGCCTATACAAATCATCAGACATTGAACTATGAGACTGAAAAAGTACAGCTCTATAATGAAGTTGTTCCGGAATCAGGTGCTGTCAGCGATCTGATCAATGATACGAATACAATTGGCAACAGCACTACGAACAGTCAAGGTGCTGCACAGGGACAAAGCAATTCAGACAATCAAGAATAGTGGAAATTGCTTGTTTATGTTATAGTTAATCTTAACAAGTGAAGAAATTTATAATAAAATACATTTGTAAAAAATCTAAAGAAGGGATACGCCATGTTTAAAAAATTGCAAAATCTGTTATTCGAAGATGAAGAAGATGATATTGTTAACGAAGAGGCACAGGCAGGGACACAGAAGATACCTGCACAGCCTGCTCCGCAGCCAGTACAGCCTCAGCAGGTCGTCAGACCAGCCGCCGCACCGGTAC
Source organism: uncultured Galactobacillus sp. (assembly GCA_964385925.1). Classification (GTDB taxonomy): domain Bacteria; phylum Bacillota_I; class Bacilli_A; order Erysipelotrichales; family Erysipelotrichaceae; genus Bulleidia. The sequence goes on from CAYLQV010000004.1 coordinate 58,305, forward strand.
AGCAAGCTGCACCAGCTCCACAGCCAGTGGCAGCACCTGTCGAGCCAGCTCGTCCGGCAATGACCAAGATTGATGTTACACAGCCTGTTCCAGTTCAGAAGGCAGAAGAAGTAAAGAAACCTACATTGGGACTGACCGTAGATGACGCTCCTGTAGAAAAGAAAAAGCCAGTCAGACCGGCAGCAGTCAAGCCGGCAGCACCAGCAAAGAAGGAAGTAAAGGAAGATGCAACGAACTATCAGTTCAGACCAGTCATCAGCCCTATTTTCGGTGTTGATGAAAAGGACGTTACTTCTTTAAAGAACACAACAAATAAGATCAAGAATGCCAAGCAGCCGAAGAAGGAAGTAAATGTTACTCCAGTCCTGTCTCCAATGTATGGCATTACTGCAGAGGAACCAGCACCTGTCAAGGATGAGGAAGAAGCAACAACGGATCTGCTCAGTCAGATTAACGCCAATGCTCCAGCAGCCAAGGAAGATGATATTCCAGAATTCTCACTGGATGATATTCTGAAGGTCAGAGATGAGGAATTTGCGGATGATGACCGTCCAGTCAAAGAAGAGGAAGCGCCAATCTTCCCAGACTTGACCTTTGATGATGACGATGCACCTGAAGTTGTTGATGACAATGAAGATATTCCTTCTGATCTGCCGGTCGATCTGCCGGAAGAACCAGCGGCCCCAGCAGATGACAGCAACATCGACAATACCGTCATTATCAAGCAGCAGCTGTTTGATGATGATGAGAACTAAGAGGAATCAATGAAATACTATTTCATAGGAATAAAGGGGACAGGAATGGCCTCTTTAGCTTGCATGCTGTATGATCTTGGCAATGAGGTGAGCGGCAGTGATCTGCCTAAGCACTTCTTTACCGAAGAACCGCTGAAGGAAAGAAATATCAAGATCCTTGATTTCGATCCAAAGAACATACAGGACAATACAAATGTCATTATCGGCAATGCCTTCCTGGAAGATTTTCCAGAAGTCATCGCAGCCCGCAGCAATCCAACATGTGTCTGCGCAAGATATCATGAATTTTTAGGCACGTTCTTAAAGAACTATAAAGTTATTTCCATTGCCGGGTCCCATGGTAAGACAACAACGACCGGCATGCTTTCAGGAGTCATGAATCTATATGCAAAGACTGGCTGGCTGATTGGAGACGGCACAGGTCATCTGACAAAGGATACAGAATATTTCTGCCTTGAATCTGATGAATTCAGAAGGCATTTTTTAGCATACTATCCTGATTATGCAGTCATCACCAATGTTGATATTGATCATGTCGACTATTTCAAGGACAAGGCCGACTACCGCAGTGCCTATGAAGAGTTTGCCTCTCATGTCAAGAAAGCTCTTGTCATCTGGGGTGAAGATGAAGAAGCACGAAAGCTCGATCTAGGCGATAAGAAGCATTATTGGTATGGATTAGAAGAAAATGATGACATCCAGGCAGTCAATGTCGATGAGCGACAGGACGGTATGGATTTTGATGTCCTGTTTGAAGGAAAGAAATATGCACATTTTTCAACGCCGTTAGTAGGTCATCATCTGCTGCTGAATTCGCTGGCAGTTATCGGTGTAGCCATGCTGGAAGGTGTTCCTGCAGAATTGATTGAACAGGGCCTGAGCCATTTTGCAGGTGTTAAGAGAAGATTTGTCGTTGAACACCATAAGGACAATATATTTGTTGATGATTATGCTCATCATCCAACCGAGGTAGGGGTCACAATTGATACAGCCCGAAAGAGATTCCCTGATCATAAGCTTGTTGCTGTCTTTAAGCCGCATAGAGCCTCACGTGTGAAGTATTTCGCGGAAGACTTCAAGAAACAGCTGATGAAGGCTGATAAAGTCTATCTCTGTGATTTTACGTCCATTGATGATAAACAGGACGGTACTGATATTGATATTACATATCTGCAGAAAATGATTCCGGGATCCGTTGTGATCACTGAAGACCAGAAGGGTGCTGACATCCTTGCAAAGGAATGTCCAGCTTGTTTCCTGTTCATGTCGAGTAAGGATATTTATGGCCTTGCAGACCTCGTCAAGAAGTCAAATTAATCTTTGAAAATATTTTCAAAAAGCGCTACCATAAATATTGAAAGAATTTACATTTTGCATTATAATTTATCCAGTTAAAGGAGATTTTTTATGGACGCTTTATTGTTGGCTTTACAAAATGTCTCAGAACAGCTCCTGCCGATCCTTGGCGCCGTAGCTTTGATTTTTGTCTGCATCTTTTTAAAAAAATTATGGAAGTTCTTTGAACAGCTTACAGAAACTGTCAAATCACTTGATCCAACAATAAAATTAGCTGACCAGAGCCTTGAAAAAGTACAGGCACCGCTGGATACAGCAGTTAAGTATTCACATACGTTAGACAAAGTACATGATAAGACAAGTGAAGTAATCGGCAAGGCAGCAGATTTTGCCAGTGAAAATATTGATAATCTCAAGAATCAGTTTGCAGAAAAATCAGAGAGCGTAAAGCCTGAGGTGAATGATCATGAGTGAAAATAATAAGAATGATGAAACAGAAAAAAAAGAAATTAATTTTGATGATGAAAAGGAACCAATCGAATCCATTGAGAAGACGGTCGAAGATCTGAAGCGGAAGATCCAGGAATTATCTGATGAAGATCAGAAGGAAGCTGATGCAGAACAGAAGAATGGTTCGGCAAAAGAAAAGATTTCTGACACAATCGACAGTGCCGCAAAGTCACTGTCTGAAGGATTAAACGGCCTGAAGGACAAGGCTGCTGAAGCTGCCAAGAGCGAAGAGATGCAGAAGTCGATTGCATACATCAAGGCGAATGCAGTCAAGGCAATTGATGTTGCTAAGGATAAGTTCAATCAATTGAAGAATGATCCTAATATCATGGCGGCGGGAAACAAGGCTGCAGACTCCATTGAAAAGTTTGCTGATGCTGCCAAGACAAAGGGACAGGATTTCTATGACCATCTGGATGACAACACAAAGACTAATCTGGACCATGCATGCAACAAGGTTACAGAAGCAGTCAGTGATGGTGTAAAGTCTGTCGATGAATTTATGAACAGACCCGAAGTGCAGCAGAAGATTACAGAAGTAAAGACAACTGTTGCTGATCTTGCCCAAAAGGGAAGCGAAAAAGTCAAGGAATTCATTGACAATACGAAGAAATAGGAGCAATTACGATGAAGAGAGTAACAATATATGATGTAGCCAAGGAAGCCGGTGTATCATTAGCAACCGTTTCTCGTGTTATCAATGGGTCAAATGTTGTCAAGGGACCGACCCGCGACAAAGTACAAGAAGCTGTAGATAAGCTTGGTTATAAACCGAACGCAATTGCACAGGGATTGGCACTGCAGAAGACAACAACAATTGGACTTGTCGTGCCGGAAGCATCCTTTACGTATACAGGTCAGATCATCAACGGTCTGATCGATGTTGCCAAGATTTACAACTACAACATCATGCTGCATACTATTACAGCTGGCATTACAGATCTTTCCAGTGTGATTGAAGATATCATCAAAAGCCACGTTGACGGCGTCGTTGTTTACAATGACAAGCTTGAACTGCCGGAAGTAGATGCATTGTCCAAGTACAATATTCCAATCGTTCTGATTGGATCGAAGGTCAAGGGTGACAGCATCTGCAGTGTCTATGTCGATATTGAAAAGGCTATCTTCGAACTTACAACGAAGTATCTGGAGGAAGGCAAGACAAAGATCGGCATCATCGAAGACCGCAAGAATCAGTATGCATGCAGGCAGATGATCAACGGTGCTGAAAAGGCATACAAGGCAAAGGGAATGAAATTCGACGGTTTCTTAAGGATTCCGGCTGAGAGCAGAACTTCCTATGCATTCTTAAGCAAATGGCTGAAGGAAAATAAGTACGACCTGATGATTGGCAACCGTGATTCACAGGCAATGGCTATTCTGAATGCTGCAAGAGAAAACAAGATCTCTGTACCGGATGACATGGAAGTTGTATGTGTCATCGATACAAAGTATAATGCGATGATCCGTCCGCAGATCTCATCCTTCTCAATTCCTAGCTATGACTTGGGAGCTGTCTCCATGAGAGTCATGACAAAGATGCTGCAGGATACAGACACTGAGAACAATGAGTCCATTGAATTGAGCTATCTGTTCACACCGCGTCAGACAACCAAGGATTGACTTGTAAATCTAACGTGTTAGAATTTTTAAAGCTTTGAAGAGGATAAGTAAAGAAAGCTGCTTCTGTTAGAGACAGTCTGGCTGGTGAAAAGACTGAAAGTGGTTTGCTTGAATACACCTTGGAGCTTTCTGTCTCAAAAGGCAGAACGTGATGCTGCGTTAAGGCAGTTAAGGGTATACTTCGAAAGAAGTATAAACTAAGGTGGTACCGCGCTGAGGCGTCCTTAGAATTAAGGACGCCTTTTATAGTTGCGCCCAGGAGGAGAGTATGGAATTTATTGAAGAATTGAAGTGGAGAGGTCTGGTCAAAGATGTCACTGATTTTGAAGGACTTGTCGAGGCATTGAAGACCTCACAGACTGTTTACTGCGGTTTTGACCCAACAGCAGATTCTCTGCATGTAGGTCATCTGCAGCAGATCATCCTGCTGCGCAGATATCAGCAGGCAGGACATCGTCCAATTGCACTGTGCGGCGGCTTTACCGGCATGATTGGTGACCCTAGACCTACAACAGAGCGCAAGCTGCTGTCACATGAGGAAGTACTGCACAATGCAGAATGCATCAAGGGACAGCTGGCAAAGTTCCTTTCCTTTGAAGGAGAGAACGCTGCCATCATGGAGAACAACAACAACTGGCTTGGCCAGATGACACTGCTTTCCTTCCTGCGCGATTACGGCAAGCTGTTCAACATTGCCTACATGCTGCAGAAAGATACCATCAAGAAGAGACTGGATAGCGGTCTCTCCTATACAGAGTTCTCGTACACCATGCTGCAGGCTATGGATTTCCTGCAGTTATATGAGAAGTACAACTGCCGTCTGCAGATCGGCGGTTCTGATCAGTGGGGCAACCTGACATCCGGTATGGAGCTCATCCGCAAGGTGAAGGGTGATGAAGCAGAAGTATGGGGCATTACATCACCACTGATTACAAAGAGTGATGGCACAAAGTTCGGCAAGTCAGAAGGAAAGAACATTTGGCTGGATCCGCAGAAGACAAGTGCATATGAATTCTACCAGTTCTGGCTGAACATCTCCGATGCTGATATCATCGATTACCTGAAGAGGCTGTCCATGCATAAACCGGAAGAGATTGATGCATTGGGAAAATCAATGCAGGAAGCTCCTGAAAAGAGAGAAGCACAGACTGCCCTTGCCGAAGAACTAACCGAGATTGTTCATGGCAGAGAAGGGCTGGAAAAAGCGAAGCGCATTACTGAGACATTCTTCCATGGCGATATCATGTCATTGGCTCCTGAAGAGATCAAAGAAGGATTGGCTGATGCAGCTAAGTGTCAGGTCGAAGACGGTACAGGCATCCTGGATGCAATGATTGCAGCCGGTGTCTCATCTTCCAAGGGCGACGCAAGACGTCTGATCCAGCAGGGATCAATTACAGTCAATGGGAATAAAGTCACTGCAATCGATACTGTAATGAACAAGAGTGAAGCAGTCAATCAGGAATTTACAATTCTCAAAAAGGGAAAGAAGAATTATTTCGTCATTACCTTTTGATGAGACGGAGGGAACACGCATGTGTTCTCTTTTTAGTGAAGGACTATGGTATAATAATTCCGAGGTATGAGAATGCATAAATTTTTAAAATTATTACTGTGCTGCGGCATGGCTGTCTTATGCGGATGTGCAAAAAAGACGGATGACTCCGCAACACTGGATGAATATCAGACATACTACAATGCGGTCGCAGAAAATGTATCATTTACCAGCACCAGCAAGAATTTTAACTGCGAACTGGAGATGACGCAGGTCGAAGATGGTACGTACCGCTATTATATCGTAATGGATCAGCCGGTCAGTGCTATGTATGATATCGTAGCAATTGTTGTTGAAAATGATGTTGCCTACAATGATGCGGAAAAGATGATGCCGAGCATCGGTATCTTTGATGATACAAAGTCGATGATTCCAAATCAGGTCGATACGGCAAATGGTTTTGTCAAGGGAATCGCGTTGTCAGGGGAAAGCAGTACATCGACCATCAAGCTGAAGATGCTTGTTCAGTGGATGGATAAGGCAAAGAAGAACAGCACCCGTGAATTTTTATCTTATACATTGAGCGCCGATAAAAACAGCTGATTGTTTATGAAAGAAAAAAAGACTGTGAAAAGTAGAATGCTGCAGGGATTATTGAGCGGCGCAGCAGGAATCCTCCTGGTGAAGCTGATCAGTCTTTTTTATATTGTCCCTTTGAATGCATTCATGGGACCTGCTGTCAGTGCAGGTTATGCGGCCGCACGGAATATTGGTCTTGTTCTGGCTGAAGTCTGCTGTGCAGGAATTCCCTATGCAGTGATTACCATGACTGCTGTCAGGAAAGAAAAGGAAGACTGGCGTACGATCCTGCTGATCAGAAAGATCTCTTTGAGCCTGCTGATTGCATTAGGCTTTGTTGTCGCAAATATATTGATTCTGAATGCACGGCCGTTGGCTGTGCTGATTCTCAGCAGTGAAGCTGCTGCAGAAGACATTGATATGCTGCAGAAGATGCTGTCATTCATATCTATCATTATTTTTACTTCGCCATGGATCATTGATCTATTCTGCTTCTTCCATGGATTATCTAATGACCATACGGCAGTAAATGCAGTGTGGATCAACTGGATTGCTCGATTTGGTATTCTGGTTGTCTTTGGCCTAGGTGCTGCATATGGAATGCACGCATCAAATACGTTCATCGGCTATATTGGCATCCTGTCTTTTGGGGCTGGGTGCTGTGCAGCTCTATATTATCTTGTGACAGCTGACCGCCGCAATTATCAGCGGATGCATGAGCTTGCATGTGAACAGGAAATGCCTGCAGAGAATATAAATACACTGAATCGGGAACTTCTATCATTCAGCACTGTATTTGTGCTCAGTGCTGTCTTTGGAAATGCAGGAAGCATCATGGATTCACTGTTCTTTATCAGTGCCTTGGAGAAGGGCGGAGCAGCTTATGACACAGCAAGAAATTTATACAGCCTTCTGGAATGGAATGGAAATATATTTGTATATGCACTGCAGACAGCAGCGGTGATGATACTGAATCTCTTTCTTGATAACATATCACATGATTATGCAAAGAAAGATATGGATGCCTTCTGCTTGACTGTTGAAGCATGGCTGAATACTGCGATGTATTATCTGCTGCCTGCTGCATTTACCCTAGGTGTTTTGATCCAGCCGATATTTTATATTCTGTTCGGAAGTCTGGATGCAAGTGGAAGTACGATGCTTATATGGACTGTCGGTGCAGGCATGATCAGTGCTGCTGCATTATGTGCATGGATCCTGCTGATCAGATTGAAGCAGTATTCAGAAGCAGCAACGTACGCAGTCATCGGCGGCATTGTCAAGGCGGCAGCGTTCTTTCCATGCCTCAACTGGATGGGAGCATCTGGTGCACCGGCATCCTCTGTACTTGCCAGTGCAGTCATCGTTTTTCTGAGCTTTTCAAAGATCAGCAATCTCAGTGATATCAGCTATGCAAAAGTGTTCATCAATTTTTTGCGGATCACAGCTGCTTGTCTTGCTATGAATGGGGCATATGTGCTGCTGCGTACCTTTGTCTTTGATCTGACGGATGCATCCCGCTGGATGGCATTTGGCCAGATCCTGCTCATGTGTGCTTGTGGAACATCAGTTTATATCTTTATCATGAATCTGATGGGACTGCGGAAGAAAGTCCGGTCATATCGAAAAAACATATCTTCTAAGGAGGAATCATTATGATGCGTTTAGACAGAATCCTGGCAAATGCAAGAGTCGGTACAAGAAGCCAGGTCAAGAAAATAGTCAAAGAGGGCAGGGTGACTGTCAATGGCGAAACTGCACCGTCTTCAGATATCCGTGTCGATGAAAAGACTGCGCGGATCGAAGTGGATGGAACACCGGTCATCTATGAACAGTATGTATACTATATGCTGAACAAACCAGCAGGATATATCACAGCCACCGAAGGAAGTGTGCCGATTGTCATGGACTTGATTGCAGAAGACTACAAGGGTATGTTTCCATGCGGCCGATTGGATAAAGACACCACTGGTCTGCTTCTGATCATGAATGACGGGCCGCTTGCTCATGAACTGCTGTCACCGAAGAAGCATGTCGACAAGGAATATATTGTCGGGCTGGAACATCCTGTCAGTGATGAAGATATTCAGCGCATCAGTGAAGGAATCTGTTACGACGGTGAAGAGTATAAGCCGGCAGTCTATAAAAAAATCTCAGATACTACTGGTTCCATCATTCTGAAGGAAGGAAAGTATCATGAGATCAAACTGATCTTTAAAGCATTGGATAATAAAGTGATTTCTCTCAAGCGGATCCGGATGAAGAACTTGATCCTGGATGAGAACTTAATGGAAGGGGAATACCGTCCTTTAAGTGAAGAAGAGCTTGCAGATCTTAAAGCTTTGGACTAGCAGCCTTCGCCGGCAGCTCCCATTTGCCTGAAGAAGCATATGCCTTCAGAAAATCAATGACCTGCTGGGTCAAGTCATTTGGTGTTGAAGAACCGCTGGTAACTGCAATGCGGTTCTTTTCTTTGATCATTTCTTCTTTCAGATCCATTACAGAATCAATCAGAACGGCTTCCTTGACATCTGACTTCAGGCCAATCTCTTTCAGCTGATTGGAATTGTTGGAACGTATGTCGCCGACAACAATCAGCAGATCAATATTTTTCAGATTCATGACGCCTTCCTGCCTGATTCTAGTTGCATTACAGATCTCTTCAGCAGTCAGTGCATCAGGATACTTTCTGAGACAGGCATCAATGATCTTTCTGCTGTCCAGAATTGAAAGGGTCGTCTGGTTGGTGATCAAGACATCATGAAGATCATTTAATTGGTCAATATCAGCACAAGATGTGATAAGATGTACCCTGTCTGAAAGACCAACGGTCCCTTCGGATTCCGGATGGCCTTTCTTGCCGATGTAGAGAACATCACCGCCATGAGCGATATGTTCCTTGACCAGGACATGCGTCTTGATCACATCCGGGCATGAGGCATCTACAATTGTCAGTCCCTTTTCCTCCGCTTTCTTTCTGACCTCGTCAGAGATGCCGTGAGCGGTGAAGATGACAATACCACTGTTGATTCTATCCAGTAGTTCAAGTCTTGACCTGCCTGGTTCTTCAACAAACTTGATGCCAAGCTTCTCACAGGCATCAACAACGTACTGATTATGCACAATCATACCAAGCATCGATACTTCGACACCGGGATTGTTCTCTACGGTCTCTCTTGCAATGCGGATTGCTCTGACAACACCCTGACAGTATCCTCTAGGTATGACACTGATGATTTCCATAACGGTACCTTTCTTTTAAAACTGTAAACACAGTATAATCATTATAGAGGTTATTATGAAAAAATTTGAAGATTTTAATCTAAAAACGGAAACAAGAAAATTCCTGGAGCTGAATCATTTCAATCTTCCTACACCAATCCAGGAAGATGTTATTCCGGCAGCTTTGAAGGGCAAGGATGTCATCGGCCTTTCTGCAACAGGTTCCGGCAAAACACATGCATATCTGATTCCTATCATGGAAAAAGTAGATATTGCGGACAATGAATGTCAGGCAGTGATTACTGCTCCTACAAGAGAACTTGCGGCGCAGATTTATGAGATGGCAAAAGTCATGGAGAAGGCTGAACCTGGATTACGTGTCCAGCTTTTCATCGGCGGTCAGGACCGTGACAGAGATATTGAGCAGCTGAGGAACAATCAGCCGCATGTTGTCATTGGTACGCCTGGCAGAATCAAGGATCTTTTCTTGAATGCAGGTGCCCTGCGTATTGATCATGCTTCACTGCTGGTCGTGGATGAAGCTGATATGACCCTGGAATTCGGTTTCCTTGATGAAATTGATGCTTTTGCCGGCAGACTGGGTGAAGACCTGCAGATGATGGCCTTCTCAGCTACGATGCCGGATCAGCTCAAACCATTCATCAAGAAATATATGAAGCATCCAATTACATATCAGATTGGTGATACTGTCCGCTTCAATCCAGATATTCATCATGTACTGGTGCCATGCTATCATCATACCTATGTTGAGACCATCAAAAGCATACTGCCTGGCTTCAATCCATATGTATGTCTGATTTTTACAAATACCAGAGCAGAAGCAGCAGAAATTGCCGAAGAACTGAGACAGGGCGGCATCACAGTCACCGAGCTCCATGGCGATATGACATCCCGCAAAAGAAAGCAGGCAATGAAATCAATTGCCAGTGCACAGGATACTTATGTGGTGGCAACCGATTTAGCGGCCCGCGGAATTGACATTGGTGAAGTATCACATGTCATCAGCTGCGGTTTCCCAAATGATCTGGAATATTATATCCACCGTGCCGGACGTACCGGCAGAGCCGGATCAAGCGGTACATGCTATGCATTATACAAAGAAGATGATGATGAATCGATTCGTTCTCTGATGAGAAGAGGCATCCGCTTTGACCATATGAGATACAGATCAACTGGATGGCAGACACTGCGACCATATGGTCAGAAGCATATGAGAAAAGAAGATGATGAACTGGATAAGAAGATTGCCATGGTGTACAACAACAAGAAGAACACCAAGGTCAAGCCAGGATATAAGAAGAAGAGAAAGAATGAAATTGACCGTATCTACCGCCATAAGAAGAGAGATATGATACGTGCCAAGATCAAGGATGAGAAAAAAGCAATGTATCGTGAGAAGGCACGGAAAGACCGTTCTGGATCATGATCATTGGATGCCATGTACAAATGAAGGTGCCTGACTTCCTGGAAGGTTCAGTGAAAGAAGCACTTTCCTACGGTGCCAATGCATGCATGCTGTATACCGGAGCGCCGCAGAATACGAAACGCCGTCCAATCGCTGAAATGAAGCCGGCTGAGGCAAGAGCTTTGATGGCGGCCAATGGACTGCCGATGGAGCGGATGATCATTCATGCGCCGTATATCATCAATCCGGCAAATTCAGTCAAGCCGGAAGTTGCAGAACTGGCCGTTGAGTTCCTGCAGCAGGAAGTGCTTCGCACCCATGAAATTGGCGCGAAATACATCGTTCTCCATCCTGGATCTTATACTACAACTGATCTGGAAACAGGAATCAAGACGATCTGCAGCCAGCTTGATCAAGTTGATATTCCAGAGGATGTTACAATTACGCTGGAGACCATGGCGGGTAAGGGCAGTGAAGTCGGTTCTCAGTTTGAACAGCTGGCTGACATCCTGCACAGGATCAAGCAGGCAGACCGCTATGGTGTCTGTCTGGACACCTGTCATATCAATGATGCAGGATATGATCTGACTGATTTTGATGCCGTGCTGGACCAGTTTGATCATGTGATTGGGCTTTCCCATCTTCATGTCATTCATCTGAATGATTCCAAAAATGAGCGCGGCATGCGCAAGGACAGACACGCCAACCTTGGCCAGGGTACCATCGGCTATGAAATTCTTCACAGCATTGCGGTGAATCCAAGAGTTGAACATGTCGCTAAGATCCTGGAGACTCCGTATATCAATGATAAGCCTCCATATGGAATTGAAATCGATATGCTGAAAAGCGGCATCTATGATGCAGAAAGACTGGAACTCTGAACGCAGAGTTCCTTTTATTATAAAAAGCGGTCCGAAGGCAACGTCATTAAGTTAAGGAACTTAGTAAGAAAGAACATTCATACGAAAGTATGGGTGTTTTTTCTTTTGGGGCTTGACAGGATTTAAAAAATCGCGGCGCTCCGTTTCACTCCGCACCTTCTCTAGGAAGGTGACGGAGGTGAAAATAACAAATGAGAACGTCATACATTATTCGCTTATCTTATTTAGATTCAGAAAAGAAGAACGAGAGGCCTGCATATGACTGACTTCTCATCAGAAGTAATGACAGAGCTTGATCATAAGATCAGTAAGCTGGACCGGCTGAAATCCGTCGAGCATCTGATCACCGATGATGAAAGAGATTTCTCTCGGGACAGAAAGCTGACGTTCCCTGACATGATCAGGGCGATACTCTCCATGGCTGAACGCTGCCCGGAAAACAAGTGCATCTTCATCGCTGACCGCAATTATCCTACGTGGAATGTCATGGAGCACATCATTCATGCAGGAAGGCATTTCCTGTTCCGATGCAAGGATATCAATTCGTCTACCAGCCTTCTTTCAAAGTTCAATCTTCCGAATGGAGAATTTGACCTGGATGTCAGCACAACATTGACGACCCTGGCAACAAATAAGATCAAAGCTGCGCCATCAAGGTATCGCTTCCTTTCAAGTTCATCTGTATTTGATTATGTCGATAAGGAAAATCCGTACTATACGGTGCATTACAGGGCTGTCCGTTTCAGGCTGGATGGCTCTGATGACTACGAGTCGATCTTGACAGATCTTCCCCGCGATAAATTCAGCGCAGAGACGATCAAGAAGTTATACCAAATGCGCTGGGGCATCGAGACATCCTTCCGAAATCTGAAGTATTCGTCAGACCTGAGCACCCAGCACGCAAAGAAGCACAGGAGCATCCAGCAGGAGATATGGGCAAGGCTCATATTGTATAACCTGTCATTCATCATCATCCATTACATCTGGGAGAAATCATCTAAAGGCCGAAAGAAGTACTGTTATGCCATCAATAAGACACGTGCCATCCATCTGGTACGTCAGGCCTTGGGCAGAAGAAAAGGCGGTCACCCGCCTGATCTCGAAGCACTTGTGAAAGCAGAGCTATTGCCCGTCCGCCCAGGACGGAGTGATCTCCGCAAGATCGAGCCCCACTCCTTTGTGTGCATCAACTACCGCTTCTCATAAATGCAACTCCAGTATAATCCATTTTCAGAGGATATGTTCTAAAAAGGATTGTTTTCATAGTGCTCAGATCATAAAGAAAATCACTTGATTGGCTTTTACTGACTCTCAAGTGATTTTTCTTCGCTACTTAACTTAATGACGTTGGTCCGAAGGCCGTTTATTTCTGATGCTTTTCAGCGATAACATTGTTGATTTCCTGAATCAGTGCTTCTTTGATCTGTGACTGAGGTACAGTACGGATTACTTTTCCTTTGCGGAAAAGAATGGCACTTTCATGTCCGCCGGCGACGCCCACATCAGCACGGCCAGCTTCCTGAATGCCGTTGACTGGACATCCCATGATGGCAATTGTGACATCTTCCTTCATTGTACTGATATAGTCTTCCATTTCCTTCACTAACGGCAGCATATCATACTGGATGCGGCCGCAGGTCGGACAGGCAATCAGATCAGGAACATTGGTATACAAATGGAATGCCTTCAGAAGCTGCTTACCAATGATCATTTCATCTTTTGGCGGAGCGGACACTGAGACTCTGATGGTATCTCCAATACCCTCATGAAGCAGCGTTCCTAAAGCTGCGGATGACTTTACAGCAGATTCGGCAAAGCCGCCTGCTTCTGTTACACCTAAATGAAGAGGGTAAGGATAGTGAGCGGCAGCTGCTTCATAGGCTGCAATTGTCAATTCTACATTCGAGCTCTTGAAAGAAAGACAGATATCATGAAAGTCCAGATCTTCCAGGATCTTGACATGTCTGTCAGCACTTTCAATGAATGCCTCTGCACATGGACCGCCGTATTTCTCAATCAGTTCCTTTTCCAGGGAACCGCCGTTGATGCCGATCCGGATTGGTATATGACGTTCCTTGCAGGCATTTACAACCGCTTCTGTGTGTTCTTTGGAGCCAATATTGCCTGGATTGATGCGAATGGCATCAACGCCTCCTTCAGCTGCAATCAACGCGAGCAGGTAATTAAAGTGGATATCAGCTACAATTGGAAGATTGACTCTCTTTTTGATCTCAGGGATTGCTCTTGCGTCTGCTTCATCAAGAACGGCAATTCTGGCAATTTCACAGCCGTTTTCTTCCAATTCATTGATCTGGGCGGCAGTACGCTCTATATCTTTTGCCGGAACATTGGTCATTGACTGAAGAATACACTTATTCTGACCGCCAATCTGTACGTTCCCGACGTAAATAGGTCTTGTTTCTGTACGTTTCATTGAAAATGCACCTCCACGATTATTATCTCATGGTTTTATAGTTTGGGCGAGCTAAAAGACAAATAGCTTGAATTTCAACCCATTCATATGGTATACTCGATATGCTGAAAAAGTCAGGAGGGATCACACATGGCTAGAGAGAATATTACACTTAAGTGCTCTGAATGTGGTGAAGAAAACTACATCGGAACAAGAAACAAGCGTAAGCATACAGAAAAGTTTGAAATTAAAAAATACTGCCCAGTATGCAAGAAGATGACTCTGCATAAGGAGAAGAAATAAGCCATTGGCTTATTTTTTTGTATTGCTATGAATTTGGATATATTGCCGATTGGACTGTATCAGGAAAACAGTTATGTCCTGCATGATCAGGGACATGTTCTATTTATTGACCCAGGCAGATATGCAAAGGAGATCATGAAATGTGTCAAGTCGGAAGAAAAAGCAGACGGCATTATTTTGACGCATGGTCATGAGGATCATACAGGAGCTGTTGATGATCTGGCGGAAGCCTATCAATGTCCTGTATATATGCATTCTGCCGATATGATCCTAACTGACCCAAAGGAAACAGGCAGAGGCTTTGACGGGCCAGTTTATAGTAAGATTGCACCGCTGGATTCATTGACGAAGGCAGGTTCTTTCAGCATTAAAGTCTATCATACGCCTGGACATACCGAAGGATCCTGCTGCATCCAGATCAAAAATCTTCTCTTTACCGGAGATACACTGTTTGCTTCTGATATCGGCAGAACAGATCTGTTCTCAGGCAGTGAAGAGGAAATGTTGCAGTCGCTGATTCTGTTAAAGAGTCTGCCGGGAAGTCTGCAGATTTATCCAGGACATGGTCCGGCTTCTACGATGGCAGAAGAAAAAATGCGCAATCCATATTTACAATTTGGTGAATGAACAGAAAAAATATGATCGCAGCCATGACAGTGAAATTGTTATGGCTGCGGTTTTTTTATTGGAGAATTATTCATGAATTGGTGAATATAAAAACAGAGGGACAATGGAAGAAAGATTAAGGCAGATTTTGAGCGCGGCATTGCATTACAGCGTTACTGATATCCATTTTTCCCGCAATACCATTACGGATACAGTCACTATTGATATGCGAGTACATGGTGTAATGAAGAGACTCAAGGCAGATGAATCTGATTTGGCCTTGTTCCGATATCTGATGTATCAGGCAAATCTGGATATTTCCAATGCATTTCTGCCGCAGACCGGAAGTTTTGAAATGATGATAGGAAAAACGCACTTGTCACTTCGCTTCGCCGTTGTAAACAGCTATCACATTACCAGCGGTGTCCTGCGTATTCTGAACAATCATCCTGAATTAAAAATTGAAGAACTGAGTGCACAGGAAGATGCATCTGCATGGCTTGCCAATATCACCAATCACAAAAATGGTCTGTTCCTGCTTTCTGGTCCGACTTCATCCGGGAAGACTACATCGCTGTATACCATCTTGAATCATGCTGCTAATAAAAAAATCTTTACCCTTGAAGATCCGATTGAGATTCAGAACGATTCATTTGTTCAGCTGCAGATCAATGAGAGTCAGCATCTGTCATACGCAGAAGGCATCAAACAGCTGATGAGACACGATCCTGATTTGCTTATGATTGGAGAAATTCGTGATGAAGAAGCGGCGCAGATGGCAGTGAGATGTGCGTTGACTGGGCACTTGGTGCTCAGCAGCATCCACAGCACGGACTGTGCAACGGCAATCATCAGGATGCGTGATCTTGGTGTCAAGGAATATGAATTAAAAGATGTTTTATACGGTATTTCAAATCAGCGTCTTTTTGAAAAGGAAGATGGGTCAAGAATTGGTGTATATGAAATCATGGAAAGAGAGGAGGTGCTTTATTATCTCGAACACCGTCAGCCAAGCAGATCATTCAGAAATCTCAGGAACAGGATTCAGGAGAATATTGATAAAGGTGTTATCAGTGAAGAAAGCGCAAGGGAGGAACTACTTCAGTGAAGGTGACCTCTGCGCATTGTCTGATCTGATGAACAACGGCTTCAGCTTTCAGGACGCATTGTCTATTTCTTGGACACCGAAGAATCAGAATGTCATTCATGCTGTCAAAGTACAGCTGGAACAGGGAAAGCAGGGAGAACAGATCCTTGTGCAGTACCTGAATCGTCAGTACCAAGGGTATTTCATGGGCTTTATCCAATATATGAATATGAAGGATGCGCTCAGCACAGTTCTTTCTCTCATACAGGCAGAGAAGAAGCAGAAGGAAGAATTGATCAAAGGAATGCTGTATCCTTCACTGCTGTTCATCGGTGTCAACATCGGCGTAGTCATCTTCAATTCATCAATCCTGCCGGTGATGACGAATATGATGTCGTCTTTTCAGTATGAGAATACTTCAGTTGCTTTGATCCAGAACATCATCAGTGCCATTTCAATGATCACACTGTTTTCTTTAATGATTGCAGTTTCTGCACTGTTTTACTGCCTGCAGCCGCGCCATCTTGTATCAACTTATTGTATGATACAAAAACGATATCCGCAGTCCATGATCGTGAAATATGCTTCTGCTGATTTCAGCAGATTCTATCTGGAATGTGTGAGACGGAAGATTGCTACCAGAGAATCGCTGCAGATCTTGAAAGGACTTGGACAGAAACTATTGGTACAGTATATCGCTTCACAGCTTGATGCTTCATTAAATGCAGGCATCTCATTGAATGATGCACTTGAGACGAGCACAGTCGAAGAGCCTCTTGTAAAGATTTTTCACATCGCTGTCTTTGCTTCCAACTGCCAAGCAATGATGGAAGGATATCTGAAAATGGTATCGGAACGTACAAAACGAGAAATACAGATCTATACAAAGATCGTGCAGTGCATTTCTTACAGTGCAGCTGCGCTGATCATTGTTCTTGTCTACCAGGTTCTTTTAATGCCAATCAGTATGATGCAGACACTGTAAAGGAGGAAGAATGTATGCATGGACGAAGATCAAAGAAAGGCTTTACTCTTCTTGAAATGACTATTGTTGTCATTATTATTTCGGTCCTTTTTCTACTGACTGTACCGAATATTCAAAAGACATTGACTATTGTCAACAACAAAGGATGCAAGGCAATTGAGAAGGTTGGAGATGCTGCCATTCTTCAGTACAAGATGGAATATGATGAGTATCCTGGAAGTGTAGCAGATCTGGTCAATGCTGGGCTGCTGAGTGAAGAGCAGACAAAATGCGACGGCTCAAAGAGCTTGGTGATTTCCGATGGACAGGCTTACATTCAGTAAAGGATTTATGCTTGCCGAAATGTGTATTGTCCTGATTGCTGTTGTATCTTTGACACTGATCTATCTGCCTGCATCAGATTTTAAAAATGCAGAAAGCTATACATTTGGAGACAGTTATCTTATGACACAGAGTGATGCAATTGTTCATGCACAAAGGACAAGTCTGGATGATCCAGAAGTGAATGTCGTTTTTAATCAAAAAGGGAACGTGGATCAGGCAATGACAATTTCAAAAGGAAATAAAACGATTGTCATTGAACTGGGAGGTGGCAGAATTGTATATCAACCATAAGGGATTTCTAATTTCTGATGCCTGCGTATCTGTTCTGATTGTTGTCATCTGTGCATTGATTGTGTCATCAGTTCTGACCGTTCATCACAGCACGGCAGCATTGATCCAGAACAAAGAAAGTGAGCTTGAAGAACGGATTGAAATGATCATGGAAGAGAGTGAAAAATGCAGCGCATGCAGCGTGGATTTGCATTAATTGAACTGCTTATAACGATGATGATCGTGACCGCAATGATTCCAATTACCATTATCTGCCTCAGCCCGTTTCAGAATCTTCTGCAGTTTGATGAGAGAATTCAGGATCAGATAGCTCTGCGGCAGATCCGGAGGATCATAATGCTGAGCTATGATCCTGAATGTTCTTCTGAAGAACTCGACTTCATCTATCAGGAAAAACAGCAGAAGCTGAGATTCATTAATCATCATCTGGTACTGAGTCCAGGCACGCAGATATTTTTATCTGATATTGATGATGCAGGATTTGAAGAAAAGGATGGATTTATCTATGTGGTGTATGAACGAGATCATCAGATCTATGAATGTATCCTGTGTCAGGAAGAATAGGGGATTTGTTTCTTTGTATTTTCTTGGCTTTCTTTTGTATATCAGCGGCGTGAGTGCTGCTGTGATGCAGAATGATATTTCCAGAATGAAGACAATTGAGAATTTAATGAAAGACACTTTCTATTATCAGCAGGAAAAGGAAGTCATGGATCAATTCAAATGCAGTCTTGCATGCAGTTCAGAAGACAGCAGGATTCTTGAAGAACAGTATGAAATTCATGACAGCATGGCCTACATCGAGATTGAAGGGGAATATCCTGAACTGCTGACAATTTACTTTGTAAAGGAGACTAAACACGTGATTGATTACGAAAGTATCCGTTATCAATGAGTTTTAGTATGTTATGATATTACCTGGGTGAGCAAAATGAACAGGGGAAATCGTAAATACAGTCAAAAGAGGATAGAAACACCGCAGAACAGATTAAAAAAAGCGGTATCTTATCGTCATGTAAATAGATATAAGGCAGTTGATCAGCGGCTGATCAATGTCAGTGAGATTGCTGACATTAATGCTAATGAAAAACAATCATTTGATGTTGAACTGCTGCCAATTGGTGCACAAAAAAAGCCGACGCACCGTCAGAAACGCAGAAATAAAAAGAATGAATGGATCGAGGCAATGGTACTGCAGCCAAATGCATCCATATGGAAGACATTGTTCCATCCAATCAAGACAATCAATCAGGCAGCTGATTCTGAATATATCTCTATTGGTGTTTTTCGTGGATTGGTCTGGAATTTCTTTGCCTGGTTCTTTGCCTCCGCATGCATTGCATATTTCTATGCCGATGACATCATCAGACATGAATTTTCAATCATGCGATATAACTTTACTGACACGTGCTGGCTGGCACTGCGAATCACACTTTATGGGCTGATCATCGCATATCTCTGCTATTTAGGCGCATCTCTTTACGGTAGGCTGATCCATCATCCTATCAGTTTCAAGAAAGTTACAGAAGTAGATACACTTGCATCTGCACCGGCAGGGTTATTGTTCATTGCCTGTCTATTGCTGATCAGAGTGTCATCAAACAGCCTTGGCATAATGATGTTTGTGGCAGCTGCAGCATGTGCCGGTGCGTTAAAAATCTATGGATTTAAAAAGGCTGGAGATTTTTCCTGGGTGCAGGCATTGATCTATGCCTGTGCGGCTGCAGCTGTCTATCTGATGTTGTATCAGGTGTTCTATTCGCTGTGTTTGAGAGATCTGGCAAAAATCTACGCTCTTCTGTAAGCAAATGTCTTGCATCTTATCAACAGTGAGATATACTGTTTATGATAAAACTCAGGGTTGGGTGTAATTCCCTACCGGCGGTAAACCCCGCGACCCCATTATGGGAAGGAACTGGTGCAATTCCAGTGGCGACAGTAAAGTCTGGATGGAAGAGTGTTTTGTTTTCGTTTCATATCCCGGAGGTTTATCTTTAGACCTCCGTTTTATTTTGCGGAGGAAGGAGGATAAAACCATTTATGCAGGAATCAACAAAGAAGTTGCTTACAACCAGAAACATTGCCAAAATTGCAATTCTGTCAGCGATTGCGTTCGTTTTAATGCTGATAGAATTCCCGCTTCCTTTTGCACCGTCTTTTTACAAGCTTGATTTTTCTGAAGTAGCAGTGTTGATGGGCGGCTTTTCTATGGGGCCATGGGCAGCTGTCGCAATCGAAGCCTTAAAAGTTGTTTTGAATCTATTATTCAATGGAACAATCACGATGGGAGTAGGAGAATTGGCAAACTTCCTGATTGGATGTGCACTCTGCATTCCTGCGTCCTGGATCTATGCAAAAAATAAGAGCCGTGCAACAGCAATCAAGGGAATGATCATTGGTACACTCTGCATGACAGTTGCTGGTGTGATCTTGAATATCTTTGTATTGATTCCAGCATATGTAGCCTTTGCCGGTTACCCATTGGATGCCATCATCGGTATGGGGACAGCAATCTTCCCAGCCATTCATGATGTTGTCTCTTTGGCTTTGATCTGTGTTATCCCATTCAACCTTGTCAAAGGCATTCTGGTGAGCATAATCACAGCACTGCTGTATAAGCATGTTTCACCGCTGCTGCATCGTTGATTCTAAGCGCTGAAAAAGCGCTTTTTTTCATTGCTCAAAGGTCAATTCGCTTATGCATTATGGTATAATGTCTTAGATTAAGAAGGGGAATATTATGGCAGGACTATCACGTACAGAAAAATACAAAGATCTCAGAACTCGCCTGCAGGATGATACAGGAAACGATCTGAGCACAAAAGCTTTGAATCCATATGAATCCAGATTGAATCAGATTGATTCAAATAATTTTGCGGCGCCTGGTGATGTCCTGGATGATGAACATTCTGCCGTTCATGCAAGAGAAGTGAAAGAAATTCCAATTGTTACACCTGAGCCTCTGCATCGTACGCAGCATGAAAGGGTAACACCTTCTTTTGATGAAGATTTCAGAGATAATGAGAACTATTCCTCTACCTTTGACAACAACTACCTGGATCAGTATATTCGGGAAGTAAAACAGTACAATCTGGAACAGGGAAGCGCATTATCTGATGATACGCAGATCAATGTTCTGAAGCAGTTGGAAAGAAATCGGAATGCTGGAGTACAGAATGATCCCTATGAAAAATTCGGCAACAGTCCTTTGAATATGCCGAAAGCACCTGCGGAACTTGATGATAAGACATCCACAGCAGAGATTCCGTTTGTAAATACACCTGTCCGTCCAGCAGAACAGACTGCTCCGGTACAAGCTCCTTCACCTGCAGCTAGACCTGTACAGGCTGATCCTAGAGCACGTGTGCAGATGGTCCATCAGAATGCCCAGGTCACAAATTCACGCAAAACTTTTACAGAAGATCTGTTTGAAAATGATGATCAGGTCAATGAAGCCAGAAATACACAGAATCTGACCAAGGAAGATATCATGGCTGAGGTGCAGAACCTCGTCAACAATACCCGTCAGAATGATTTCTCTTCACTGTCACAGCCGGCCGCTGCCAACAGCGGGGCATATGACCGCAATTTTGATGCCGAGCGTACGGCCCGTCAGCAGCTGCTGAATGAAACGACGCAGATGCGTGCACAGCTGGATGATTATGAAGATAACTTAAATGAAGTATCTGATAAGATGCGCCATACCAATAAGATTCTGAACATTGTCTTGGTCGTGCTGATCATTGCTTTAGCTGTGATCCTGGGTATTGTAATCTATTGGATCGTTCTTGCAAGAGGTTGATAAGATGAAGATTAATATAGCGATTGACGGACCAAGTGCTGCCGGGAAAAGCACTATAGCAAAACGTTTGGCTGCCAAGCTGAATTATGTCCACCTGGATACAGGTGCAATGTACAGATGCACTGCATTCAAGGCACTCAAGAACCACATCTCTTTAGAGGATGAAGCTGGTGTATGTGAGATGCTGAAGCATACAGAAATTGAGCTCACAGCAGATGGCAGAGTCTTTTTAGATGGCAGTGAAGTATCGACAGAAATCCGTACAGATGAAATTTCTCTGGCAGCGTCAGCAGTATCCAAGCTGAAGCAGGTCAGAAGCGACCTTGTTAAAAGGCAGCAGGAAATGGCTGCCAGCAAGGGCTTTATCATGGACGGCAGAGATATCGGCACCGTTGTTCTCAAGGATGCCGAAGTGAAGATTTATATGACAGCGACACCGGAAGCACGGGCAAAGCGCAGATATGATCAGAATATAATGAATCATATTCCGACCAGTGATATTGCAACGATAGCAGAAGAGATCCGCAAGCGTGACTATGACGACACGCACCGCGTCAATTCACCGTTGACCAGAGCGGCAGATGCCGTCGAGATCGATACATCTGACATGACGATTGATGAAGTAACTGAAGCTATCTATAAGCTGGCTGAGCCTTTTCTGGAGAAGGAGAAGGTATGAAAAATAATGGAATCATTGCGATCGTAGGCAGACCAAACGTAGGAAAGTCTACGATCTTTAATCGGATTGCAGGAGAAAGAGTTTCTATCGTAGAAGACCTGCCGGGCGTTACCAGAGACCGTATCTACACTACTGGTGACTGGCTGGGACGGCATTTTCAGCTGATCGACACCGGCGGTATTGAACTGGCGGATCAGCCATTCCAGGAAGAAATCAGGGCACAGGTGCAGATTGCCATTGATGAAGCTGATGTCATCCTGATGATCTGTGATGGTAAGCATGGCCTGAATGATGATGATAAATATATTGCCGGCATTCTGCAGAGATCTGAGAAGCCGGTCGTTTTGGCAGTCAACATGATCGATGATGATTCACGCATCGTCAACATCTATGAGTTCTATGCATTGGGACTCGGTGATCCAATCGCTGTTTCCGGTGCACACGGCATCGGCATTGGTGATGTTCTGGACGAATGTCTGAACAAGATGCCGGATGAGAACGCAAAGGACGCTGACGAGGGTATTCATATTGCGGTCATTGGAGAGCCGAATGTCGGCAAGTCCTCTTTGGTCAATGCTATATTGAATGAAGAAAGATCGATTGTTTCAGATATTCAGGGAACAACAAGAGATGCAATTGATACACCGTTCAGACATGACGGCAAACCTTATGTCATTGTAGATACTGCCGGTATCAGAAAGCGCGGCAAGGTCTATGAGAATGTTGAAAAATATTCTGTCCTGCGTGCCATGTCGGCAATTGAGCGCTGTGATGTCGCATTGTTCTTGATTGATGGCGAACTTGGTATTCGTGAACAGGATAAGCATGTTGCCGGTTATGCCTATGAAGCAGGCAAGCCGACGATCATCGTTGTCAATAAATGGGATGCTGTTGAAAAGGATACGCATACGATGGCAGCCTTTACGGAAAAAATCCGCAATGAATTCGCATATTTATCCTATGCACCGATTGTCTTTGTATCAGCGAAGACACATCAGCGTGTCGATACAATCGTCCCAATGGTCGATAAGGTATTTGAGAACAGTTCCCGCCGGATCCCGACAAATATCCTGAATCAGGTCATTGCGGATACCCAGGTGACCAATCCAGCACCTGCGAGGAACGGCAAGCGTTTCCGGATCTATTATGTGACCCAGGTAGCCAACCAGCCGCCGACCTTTGTCTTGTCATGCAATGATCCAAAGCTGATGCATTTCTCCTATCAGAGATTTATTGAAAATTCACTGCGTACTGCCTTTGATTTTGAAGGCACACCGATCCATATCATCGCTCGGAAGAAGGTGGCGGAATGAAAATCAGGATTCTTGGCACCGGCAGCTGGGGCACAGCTCTGGCACAGGTGGCAGCAGACAATGGAAATGATGTCAAAATGTGGGGCATCAATGAGACCCAGGTCAATGATATTGAGGTCAATCACCGCAATTCTGCATTCTTTGAAACGGAAGTTTCCAAGGATGTACATGCAAGCACTGACATGCAAATAATCGAAGATGCGGATATCATTCTGGCAGCTGTACCGACGATGGCATTGGAGGAAGTGCTGACTAAAGCAGCGGCTTTGATCGATCACCCAGTGATCATTATCAATGTTGCCAAAGGCTTCCATCCGGTTACACATGAGCGTCTTTCAGTTGTGATAGAGAAGATTGTGCCTGCTGAAAAAAGAACGGCTGTTGTTTCTCTGATTGGTCCAAGCCATGCTGAGGAAGTCATTCTGAGGCAGCTGACAGTGATCAATGCAGTATCTACAGATGAAGCCAGTGCAGAAAAGATCCAGAAGATTTTCTCCAATGACTATTTCAGGGTCTACCGTAATACCGATGTTATCGGTGCAGAAACTGGTGTTGCATTGAAGAATGTTATGGCGATTGCCTCTGGTATCCTGGAAGGATTCGGGCAGGGCGATAATGCCAGGGCAGCGTTAATGACACGAGGCTTGGCAGAGATGACACGATACGGTCTTGCCCAGGGCGGCAGGCCTGAGACCTTTCTTGGTTTGGATGGTGTCGGCGATTTGATCGTAACATGCACCTCTCAGCATTCCCGCAACTTCATGGCAGGATACCAGATTGGCAAAGACGGTTCTGCTGAAAAATTCATGAAGGAAAATACAAAAACGGTTGAAGGCATCTATGCATGCAAGGTCGTCCATGAAGAAGCAATCCGGCAGGGCATTGATATGCCAATCACCAATGAAGTATATGCAGTTCTCTATGAAGGAAAGAATCCTGTGGAAGCAGTCAAGGATCTGATGGGCAGATCACTGAAAGCTGAAACAAATGTAAATTTCTATTAAAAAAGGCACCCGCAGAAAAATTCTGTGAGTGTCTTTTTGTTTATTTGCTGAAATTTTTATAAAGTGCAGCGTAATCATCAGAAGTTGCATCTTTATGATGGATCCTTACATTCAGTTCACGTTTGACGCGCTTGAATGCATAATTCTCAAAACGGAAGTGCTTCATTGCTTTCTCATTGCGCACATAGTCGAACTCACCAAGGAATTCAATGAATTCTGGCGAGAAGGAACTCTTGTAAATATAGAGGCCGTACTCTGCATCATCCGGAGTCGTTAAGCCAGAGAAGCCGACCATGTCATAATGGATGACACCGTGGTTCTTCATGTCTTCCATCGCGAAACGGTGGAGGTTGTCAACAGCGCGGATCTGCGTAAAATCTTTATTGTTGTAAGTATAAAGATCCCAGCTGCGGTCAGCCATTCGCATGAATAATCCTGTAGCAATCGGCAGTTTTTTACCATACCGGCCAATCATCTCATGGCACCATGCAATGTCTTTTTCTTTCTCTGCACGTGCCTTCAGATCTTTTTTATACTTCTTGCCGGCAAGTTCTTCTTCAACTCCTGCAATCATTCCTTCCAGATCAATCTCCGTCACATAGATGACGGCATGTTCCCCAAAGATATGATAGAGAGATTCAAAGAAGTCGCGGCTGTGCGGTGCAAAGCCATCGTGCCAGCAGAGGTGCTGCTCATATTCCATCAGATACGTGATATCTGCTTCAGTTCCGACTCTTGTCACAACATGCTGAATAACATGACGGTTCAGGGCTGTATGACGCTGCTTGCTGAAGCGGCTCATGATGGTATCCATATCATCAGACAGATCTACGATCAGTGTATAGCGGTCATTCCAGGAGCCATCATAGCCATATCCATAGCCTTTGTGATGATAGCCGATTGACTGCAGATCCTTTGTTAC
Organism: uncultured Galactobacillus sp.; assembly: GCA_964385925.1. GTDB lineage: Bacteria > Bacillota_I > Bacilli_A > Erysipelotrichales > Erysipelotrichaceae > Bulleidia. The sequence goes on from CAYLQV010000004.1 coordinate 83,821, forward strand.
ATATTCATTGTTGAATCCTTCCAGCTGATTTCCTTTGATGTCACGCGGTACTCTGACAACATCAGGATCAACTCTCAGGAATAGTACTTTCTTTGTATCAGCGTAATCTCTTAATAAAGAGAACGCTTCTTTATACAGCTCTGGCTTTTCATAGTCAATGGAAAGTCCTTTTGGAACATAGAGGAAGGAGTGCCCTGCATATTTTCCATGCAGGATCATTGCCGTTCCAACTAATTCCTGACCAATATAGAATCCCTTCATTTCATAAGCATACTTTTCCGTATGCTTCTTGAATTCACCCCACATTGAGGTCTTCATGTAATGACAATATGGATGTGACATCACGAAGGAATCAAATTGATTTCGATCAGTGATGGTCTTCAGTTCCATCATGCATTCTCCAGCTGCTGAATAGAAAGATCTAATCTTCTCAATGTTTCTTCTTTGCCTAAGATATTGGCAATTTCAATTGCACCGCCCGGTGTGAACTGCATGCCGGTGATTGCTAAGCGGAGCGGGAAGAGGATGATGCCGTTCTTGACACCTAGCTGAGCTGGAAGCGCCAGCAGAGTTTCATGCAGAGCACTTTCAGACCAGTCTGTCTGTGCTTCGAGCACCTTTCTGCATTCCTTCAGAGAAGTCAATGCGACTTCTGGATTTGTCTTCATCTTCTTATTCACATAAAGCTCATTGTCATAAGAAGGGAAGGTATCGAAGAAGCCCAGCATCGGCGCAATCTCATTAAGTGTATCTGCTCTCTGCTGTACGACCTTGGCAATAGATTTCTTATCAAACTCTCCCTTGACTGCTTCATCAATATATGGCTTGACCAGGGCATAGTAAGAATCAATGTCCATTGCACGCAGCCACATGCCATTGATCCATTTCAGCTTCTCTGGGTCAAAGATGGCACCAGATGTGCCGATATGCTTGACATCAAATGCCTGGATCAGTTCATCTAGGGTAAAGAGCTCCTTGTCCTCACTTGGAGACCAGCCAAGCAGGGCAATATAGTTCAGAATTGCCTCCGGCAGATATCCCTTGGCCACCAGATCCTGGAAGGAGGCATCACCATTTCTCTTAGAAAGCTTGTTGTGTTCATCCTTCATGACAGGCGGGCAGTGGATGTAACGCGGAATATCCCAGTCAAAAGCGTCATAGATGAGATTGTATTTTGGTGTTGAGGACAGGTATTCCATGCCTCTGACAACATCGGTAATGCCCATCATGTGGTCATCAATTACGTTGGCGAAGTTGTAAGTAGGGAAACCGTCGCTCTTGATCAGGATCTGTTCATCCAGTGTCTCATTCTCAACTGTAATATGACCGAAGACTTCATCATCAAATGAAGTTGTGCCGGTCGTCGGAATGGTCTGACGAATGACAAAAGGATCGCCTTTGGCAATTCTTTCTTCAATCTGTTCCTTAGTCATCAGTTTGCATGGATCATCATACTTAAAGGATTCACCACGTGCTTCCTGCAGTTCTCTCTGTGCATTGATCATTTCTTCATCACAGAAGCAGTAATGAGCACCGCCTTTTTCAATCAGTTCCTTTGCATACTTCATATACAGGCCGCTCTTGACACGTTCTGACTGTACGTAGGAGCCATAGGCACCTCCGACATCCGGTCCTTCATCATGCTTCAGATTGCAAGCCTTTAATGTTTCATAAATAATATCGGTTGCACCTTCAACTAAACGTCCCTGGTCTGTATCCTCAATCCGGAGAATAAATACTCCATTTGGATCCTTTTTCGCTACTAAATAGGCATAGAGAGCCGTACGCAGGTTCCCAATATGCATGTAGCCAGTTGGACTTGGTGCAAATCTTGTTCTAATAGCCATTTTCTTTGTACTCCTTTGCCTGTACAATTTTACTCTTAAATAGTATTTTAGACAACGGAAAAGACGCATCTTGACTGCGGTTCTTGAATTTCGCCATCTTTTTACGCAGCAAGGAAAGTCTGAAAAAGGAACAATTAGGATGAAGAAAAAATCCTTGCAATGCCATAAGATTTAGGTATAATAAACATTGCTAATTGGGATATAGCCAAGCGGTAAGGCAACTGGCTCTGAACCAGTCATTTCGGGAGTTCGAATCTCTCTATCCCAGCCATATTAAGATTCTGCATTATGCAGAGTCTTTTTTTTGCGTTGATTTTAGCTTAAAATAAAACTATGAAAAAATATCTCTCATTGGATGTTGGCAGCTCAAAAATAAAATATGCAGTGATCAATGAACAGCTTGATATTTTAGAAGAAGGATCTGAATATACGATTCTTGATGATAAGGACAAGCTTTTTCAGATTTTTCAGCAGATAGCAGATAAATATAGGGACCAGGTGGAAGGCATGACGCTTTCCATCCCTGGTGTCATAGATATGGAGACGGGCTTTGCCTATAGCGGCGGCGTATTCAACTGGGTGCAGAATGTACCTTATGCGGAGGATGTTGCTAAGCTGACGGGCATGAAAGCAGCAGTATGCAATGATGCCAAGGCGGCCGCTTTTGCTGAGATTGGCTATGGATCGTTAAAGAAGATCAAGAATGGTGTTCTGCTGATGTTGCTGGGGACAGGCATCGGCGGAGCTGTGATCGTTGATGGACATCTCTTAAATGGGTATAAGTATGCGGCTGGAGAGTTCTCCTATATGATGGGAGACTATCGCAATCGTGATGATCATGATGATATGTTTGCCAGTGCCTGCAGCATGGATTCTCTGGCGGCAATTGTTTCCGAAAAATGCGGCAGGAAGATCAATGTCTTCAAGATCATGGCCGGTCTTTCCGCCAAGGATAAAACGGTGATCCAGGGTGTGCAGGAATACTGCAATCGTCTGGCGGTATTCATCTACAATATTCAATGTGTTGTGGATGCGCAGAGATTTGTCCTTTCCGGCAGTATTACGGATGAGCCGATGATCATGGAAATGATCAATGAAGCAGTGGACCGTACGTTCCAGAATGCGAGATTTCAGCGTATTTATCGCCCGGAAATCAAGGATGTTGTCTTCCATGACGATGCCAAGATGTATGGTGCCGTATATCATTACCGTCAGCTGTTTGAGAGGGATGAATGAAACAAGTCTGTTATGAAAAAGAGATTCCTGCTTTCCTGATTCCTTATCTGGATACCAGGGAAATGCAGAGATTAAAAAAGATAGATATGAACTGCGGGATGAATTATACATCAGTCCCGCTTTTTAAGGGGATAGATCCATATTCACGCTACACGCATTCAGTAGGTGTTGCCTTGATCGTCTATCATTTTACACATGATCCGGTACAGACCTTGGCAGGACTATTCCATGATATTGCGACTCCTGCATTCTCGCATGTCATTGATTTTCTGCATGGCGATGCATTGACACAGGAAAGCACCGAAGATTATACAAGAGAGATCCTAGAGGATTCTATAGAGATCAGGACGCTGCTTGCCAAGGATCAGATTGCTTTGGCTGATGTATGTGACTATCACATGTATCCCATAGCAGACAATGACAAGCCGATGCTGTCCTCAGACAGGCTGGAATACACCTTTGGCGCAGCCATTGACTATCGTTTTGGAACATCATCAGAATATCAAAAATTATATGATGATATTATTGCAGGCCAGAATGAATCGGCACAGCCGGAGCTTATCTTCCAGCATCAAGAACAGGCAGCTGAATTTGCACTGCTGGCATTAAGAAACGGCAGTGTATTTACCAGTCAGGAAGACCGCTGCTGCATGGAGATGCTGGCACGCCTTGTTAAAGAGGCAATTCAAAAGAATGTTCTGACTGAAAAGGACCTTTATACAGATGAAGAGAATGTGATTGAGATACTTGAGCACAGTGATCTGCAGAAGGCATGGCAGGAATATCGGAAAATCAGATCTGTGGCAACCTCTCAAGAAAGGCAGGAAGGCTGGATCCAGCTGAATGCCAAGAAGAGATACATTGACCCATACTGTCTTGAGACACAAGGCAGAATCTCGAAGTCAAATGCAGAAGTCAGAGAGAAAATTGACAGTTTTCTAAGTGATACGTACCAGGAATGGATGAAAGGGATGAAATGATATGGAAAATAAAATCATCGTAGTGGCCAGCACAAATCAGGGAAAGATCAGAGAATTCAAGGAGATGCTGGAGCCGAAGGGATATGAAGTAAAGTGTCTGGCTGACTATCCGGATATGCCGGAAATTGAAGAAAATGGTGAAACGTTTGAAGAAAATGCTGTTATTAAAGCACAGTCAGTGACTGATCATTACGGAATCATGGCAATTTCGGATGACAGCGGACTGGAGATTGATGCCTTGGATAAGAATCCAGGCGTGCACAGTGCCAGATGGCTTGGCCATGATACCCCATATGACGTCAAGAATCAGAAGGTGCTTGAGCTTCTGAAGGATAAGAAAGATCGGACATGCAGGTATGTCTGTGCGATTGCGATTACCAGACCGAATGAAAAGCCTGTTGTCTTTGCGGATAGTGTTGAATGCCAGATTGCTGAGGAGCCAAAGGGAAGCAATGGTTTTGGCTATGATCCTATCGTTTATTACGTTCCTTATCAGAAGACCATGGCAGAGATGAACAAAGATGAAAAGAATGCAATCTCTCACCGCGGCAAGGCAGTCAGAAAATTAGAGGCTTGGCTTGAACATGAAGTTCACTAAGATCATTGCAGCAGTCTCCGGCATCATGATCCTGCTGGGCATCCTTTTGACGGTGATCTTTACAGTCAGCTTTGACCATAATTTCTACGTGCAGGAATACAAGACCTATGGTCAGGCGGAAAAGATTGGAATGTCTGATGAAGACCTGATGAACAGCACGGATGTACTGCTTGACTATCTGCAGGCGAAACGCGATGACATTGTGGTGGAAGCTACGATGTCCGGACACAGTGTAGAAGTCTTCAATGAACGTGAAAAACTGCATATGGTCGATGTCAGGAACCTTCTGCAGAATGCAGTCAAGGCAAGAGATATCATGCTGTGGGGCGGACTTGTAATTCTGGCAGTCGTGCTTGCGCGACATCGTGATGGATGGCTGTCACTGTTGAAGAACACATATAAATACAGCCTGATCACCATCGGTGCTGCCGTTGGTGCTCTTTCCATCTGGGCAGCTCTCGACTTCTATGATTTCTGGGTGGATTTTCACTATCTCTTTTTTGACAACACATTGTTTTTCTTAGATCCAAATACAAGCATCATGATCAACATGTTCCCAGAGAACTTCTTCTTTGATCTTGTCTTTCGGATCATCCTCATTTTTGTCATTATTGCTGCTGTCCTGGGCGTGATGATCCACTGGTTCTATATTTTGAAACAAAGGAAGGTGCTTGCTGATGATCAACGTCGTTCTATATGAACCTGAAATACCGCAGAATACCGGCAATATCATGCGTACATGCATGGCATTCAACTGCCGTCTGCATCTGATTGAACCGCTGGGCTTCTACCTGGATGAAAAGCATCTGCGCAGGGCAGGAATGGACTACCGCAATGAGATAGATTATACTGTTTATCCAAACTGGGCTGACTTTAAGGCAAAGAACCATGGCAGCTTCTACTATGTAACAAGATATGGCTCCAAGACACCGAGTGATTTTGACTATCGTTCAGATGCAGCCAAGAATGAAGATATCTATGTTGTCTTCGGCAAGGAGAGCACCGGGATTGATAAAGAGATCCTCTATGAAAATCTTGACCGCTGCGTCAGGATACCAATGGTCGAAAACGCACGCTCACTGAATCTGTCCAACTGTGTTGCACTCTGTATATATGAAGTGCTGGATCAGCTGGACTATCCTGGCCTGGCACGTGAAGAAGTCATTAAGGGACCTGATTTTCTGGAACAGGAGCATCTTCGTGGACAGAAACAATAACTTTATTTATAATGCGTAAGAAAGATGGTGATGTCTATGCTGGAATCAGTCAGTGATCTTGTCTCACTCATAGTGATGATTGTGTCAGTATTGGCAGGAATCTATTATCTGTATTCTGTTTCCAATCTGCACCGCAGCATTGAGCTGAAGAAAAAAGAAGAGAACTATTACAGTCTTCTTGATGATCTTGGTTCAGATGAAGATGATGAGGAAGACAGCAGAGACAGCACCGCCGCAATGTAAAGGAGATGGATGAAATGCTGCAGGAATGCACAAATATAAAACATACAGCTGATGCAGAGCATCCGTATTCTGACGGCCTGCGCTTAGGAGACTTTATTTGGATTGGCGGACAATACCCTATTGATGGTGAAACGGGAAAGCTGGTTGAAGGTGATATCAAAGCGCAGACAAAAAAGGCAATGGAGAACATTCTCTGTATCCTGAAGAACTATGAGCTGAATGCAGATCATTTAACACGGATGACAATTTACATGACGGATATGGATGAATATGATGATATGAGCAGTGCATATGGTGAATTCTTCCATAATATCTATCCAACCAGAACTGTCGTTGGTGTCAATGCACTGCCGCATCACGCCAAAATTGAAATTGAAGCATATGCACTTGATACAAGAGCATTGGAGGTTCTCTGCGAAGAGGACTGCTGCGATGATGACGATGATGGATTCTGCAGCATCGGTGTCTGAAAATGAGATTTCTTATCATGCGGGGAACACCGCAGGGCATGACTGCTGTTGATGAAACAGGCAGGGAAGTCAAGCTCCCGGAGAGACCGGAAGAATATCTGAGAGAAGCCTGTCTGCGCCATGGCTCGACCATGGAAGGCAGGGAGAAATCTTTTCGTTATCTGACGAAGAGCTCGCAGAAAGCGGGCGTGCTTGTGAGTGAAAGAGAGCAGGAATTCTGGTTCCCGTGTGTCAGCCGGGAGAATGAGAACTGTGAATGGGTCTCCTACTTCCATGTTGTAAAGGCATTTGCGAGTAATGTGAGCCAATGTGAGATCATGTTCGACAGCGGGGCAGGGACGATAGTGAACTGCAGCAGCAGGACCATCGGCCTGCAGCTGAAGAGATGCCGCAGATTTCTGCAGGAAATCAATGAAAAGGGCTGAAAAATTAAAATAAACATGCTATTATCATGAGGCATGTTTTTTTAGGAGCTTTTATGGATACGGAAAAGAAAACTAAGTTTATCAGCTTCAACAAACAAGATTTTCTTATGGTCTGCATGATTGTTCTGTCTGCCTTGATCTACGCTACAGGCATGAATATCTTCGTTCATTCAGGAAACTTGTTTCCGGGCGGTTATGCCGGTATTGCCCGGTTACTGTCACTTGTTTCAACGGAATATCTGCCAATCACACTTTCATTTTCCTTCATTTATTTTGGATTGAATATTCTGACTTCTTTTGTGGTATGGAAAAGAGTAGGTCATAAGTTTGTTATTTACAGTGCTCTGTGGTTCTCTTTGACTTCCTTGTTCACATCTTTGATTCCTTACTATCAGATGACATCTGATCCGCTGCTGATCTCAGTTTTTGGCGGACTGGTCAACGGCTTTGCCATCGGCATTGCTCTTCGGAACAACGCTAGTTCCGGCGGTTCTGACTTTATCGCCATTGACTTATCGGTCAGACTGAACCGTCCAACCTGGAACTATATCTTTGCTGGAAATGCTGTTGTACTGTTCATTGCCGGTTTGAAGTTCGGCTGGAACCAGGCATTATATTCCATCATCTTCCAGTATGTTTCAAAGGAAGTTGTCAATTCCATGCATCAGCGCTATAAAACGACCAGGATCCAATGCGTTACTGATTATCCTGATGAGATTTCAAATGCTGTCTTTCATACATGCCGTCACGGCATCACCCGCATTCCATGTGAAGGGGAATACAGCCATAAGGGACATTCTCTGCTTCTGATCACCATCAATACCTATCAGCTGCGTGATGTTATTGAGACCATTCAGAGGGTAGACAGACATGCCTTTATTACCGTAAATAATGTTGACCGTGTCATCGGAAATTATTACCAAAAGCCGCTGGAGTAATGAGCGGCTTTTCTTATCTTTTGATTGCTAAGAAGTGACAAAGTATTTATGATAATAGGGAGTTTCGTAATTCAAAGGAGGTGGTTCTTAATGAGTGACACTGGTAATTTGTGCCAAATCAGCGGCCCGCGATTGTGCGGCAGTGCAGCATTAAGAAACATTCTTGAGGAGAATTGCGATGGAAGAAAAAGAAGAGAAGGCTCTGGAGACTTTTAGAGTACTTTTAAAAGAAAAGAAATTTACAGCTCTCCGCGGTATGGCACAGAACATGAATGAAAGTGATCTGGCTGTTATTATGGAGGAAATGGAAGACGAGGACATGCTGAAGATGTTCCGCCTTTTCCCAAAGGATCTTGCAACTGACGTATTTTCACAGCTGGAAACAGATTCCCAGCAGTATATCATTACATCTTTATCAGACAGAGAAGCAGGGGTCATCATTGACAACCTGTATTCTGATGATGCGGCTGACCTTTTGGAAGAAATGCCAGCCAGTGTTGTAAAGCGCATCCTGGCAAATGCCAGACCGGATACCCGCAAGGATATCAATCATCTTTTACAGTACCCGGATGATTCCGCGGGATCTGTCATGACAGTTGAATTCGTTGATCTGAAAGTGGATATGACAGTTGATGACGCAATGAATAAGATCAGACAGGTAGGAATGGATTCGGAAACAGTCAATATCTGCTATGTCTTAAGTGATACAAGAAAGCTTGTCGGCACGGTAGCACTGCGTTATTTGATCCTGAATCACAGCGATGCGAAAATCGGTGACATCATGCACGAAGATGTTGTCTCATGTACGACTTCAACCGACCAGGAGCATGTTGCCCAGATTTTTAAGAAATATGACTTTACGGCACTGCCGGTCGTTGACAATGAGAACCGTATGGTCGGCATCATCACTGTTGACGATGTCATGGATATCATGGAGCAGGAAGCAACTGAAGATATTGATAAGATGAATGCTATCATTCCTTCAGATAAGCCATATCTGAAGAACAGTGTGATTGATACGTGGAAAAAGAGAATTCCATGGCTGCTTCTGCTGATGATCTCAGCAACATTTACCGGCAAGATCATTACCGGCTTCGAAGATGCTCTGAGCAAGGTCGTCATCCTGACGGCGTATATTCCGATGCTGATGGATACCGGCGGCAATGCCGGCAGCCAGGCGTCTGTTGAAGTTGTGCGCGGTCTGTCCCTGGAAGAAGTTCACTTTGAAGATTTCTTTAAAGTCGTCTGGAAAGAAATGAGAGTAGGCATACTGTGCGGCATTACGCTGGCATCTGCCATCTTCCTGAAATGCATATTTTTTGACGGCGTGACCATGCAGGTTGCCTTTGTTGTATGCATCACAGTTATCTGTGCCGTTTTCTTCTCCAAGCTGATTGCCTGCACGCTGGTGTTGATCGTGCAGAAGATTGGACTGGATCCAGCTGTGGTCGCTTCGCCTGTGCTTACTACGATTATTGATGCGTTGTCCCTGATCATTTATTTCACGGTAGCGACTAGTTTACTGCATATATAAATAAAAAAAGGCTGATAAACTATACTCCAAGTTTATGAGCCGTTTTATTTTACTTCTCTGTAATCTCCATGCCGATGGCTTTCTGGACTTTATCCAGTTCGGCCTTGGCAATTGCACTGGCCTTGGCGGCACCGTCACGCAATGTAGTTTCAATGATGCCGGAGGTCTGGATATCATTATATTTTGTCTGAATCTCTTCCAGCAATGCACAAACACTGTCTGCTACAGCCTTCTTGAAGTCACCGTATCCTGTGCCTTCAAATTCCTTCTCAATCTCATCGAACGGCTTTTCACCATTCAAGGAGGAATAGATCTGCATCAGGTTGGAAACACCCGGCTGGTTGACGGGATCAAAGTGGACATGGGCCAGATTGTCTGTAACTGCACTCATGACCTTCTTGCGGGCAGTCTTGAGGTCATCCAGAAGATAGATGCAGCCTTTATTTGTTTCATCAGATTTAGACATCTTCTTGGTAGGATCAGACAGGGACATGATACGGGCACCAACTTTTGCAACCAATGGTTCTGGGACCTTGAACAGTTCACCATATCGGTGGTTCATCCGCAGGGCAATATCACGAGTCAGTTCAACATGCTGCTTTTGATCTTCACCAACTGGTACATAATCTGGGGAATACAGTAAAATATCTGCCGCCATCAGCGCAGGGTAGGTGTACAGTCCCCCGGAAAGGTTCGTCTCTCCCTTGGCCTGCTTGTCCTTGAACTGCGTCATGCGGTTCAACTCACCCATATAGGTGTGACAGTTCATGATGTAGCCGAGCTGTGCATGTTCCATGACATCAGTCTGCAGGAAAATTGTTGCTTTCTTTGGGTCAAGGCCGCAGGCCAGATACAGGGCAACACAGTCTCTCAGATTCTTTTTCAATTCTTTTGGATCCTGCGGTACTGTGATGCAGTGAAGGTTGGCAATAAAGGCAAAGACTTCATATTCATCCTGATACTCGACAAAGTGGCGCAGCGCACCAATGTAGTTGCCTAAATGGAGCTGACCAGTAGGCTTGATTCCAGATAACATTCTTTTCATGTAATCTCCTCCTAAATAAAAACGTCCCTTTCATAATGAAGGGACGCAAAGAGACTTTTGATGCGCGGTACCACCCGACTTATTCTCTGATCAGAGAATCGCTTTTCAGGATAACGGACTGCCCGGCAATCGATTCTGCAGGTTCCAAACGGCACCTTTCTGTTAATGGTTTCCACCAGCCACCATCTCTCTTGAAACAAAATAGGTACGACGCACCTGCCAATTACTGTCCTTATTCTATGATGTTTTGCGGAGGATTTCAACCATTCTGAACCTATTGACGGGCATGCTATAATAATTTCAGCAGGAGGTAAATATATGATTGTTGTATATACATCCCCGGGATGTGCTAGCTGTCGAAAAGTAAAACAGTGGCTCAAAGACCGTGATCTCCATTACGTAGAGAAGAACATCTTTAAGACATTGCTGAACGATAACGAAATCAAGCATCTTCTGATGAGAAGTGAAAATGGTTCTGATGATATTATCTCAAAGAGATCAAAGATCATTCAGGAGTCAGGTGTTGACATTGATTCCATGAAGACCGATGAACTGATTCAGTTCATCAAGAAGAATCCAAGTATCTTGAAGAGACCAATCATCCTGAATGAGAGAAGCTTCCAAGTTGGATACGATGAAGAAGAAATCGGTGTCTTTGTGCCAAAGGAACTGAGAGCACTTGCATCTGATAACTGCTCACCGGACTGCCCAAATTTCAAGGCTTGCGGTCAGGTACACAATGGAGAGATCAAGAAAGAAGCTTAACGCTTCTTTTTTTGTTTATTAGGTTATAATATAGACTGCTATGAAAAAGAAAATACTAGTTGGATTATCAGGCGGGGTAGATTCAGCAATTGCCGCGTATATATTAAAAGAGCAGGGTTATGATGTGACCTGTGCTTTCATGCGGAACTGGGATTCCATGGCAAATGATGATTTTGCCGGCAATCCTACGATTGATGATGCAGTATGCCCGCAGGAACAGGACTACATTGATGCTAAATCAGTGGCGGATAAACTTGGGCTTCCGCTGCTGCGCATCGATTTTATCAGAGAATACTGGGATGATGTCTTTAAGACCTTTCTGGATGAGTACAGGCACGGACGAACACCGAATCCGGATATCCTGTGCAACCGGTATATCAAGTTTGACTCGTTTATCAAGTTCGCCAATGAAAAGGGATTTGATACTTTAGCGACGGGACATTATGCAAAGATGGGTGAAGAGAACGGCAGAGCGGTATTGATGAAGGCGGATGACCGCAACAAGGACCAGTCTTACTTTTTGACGGAGATCAACCGGGAAGTACTGGACCATGTTGTTTTCCCTTTAGGAAATATTGAAAAGCCGGAAGTCAGAAGGATTGCCGAAGAACTGGATTTATCCATTGCCAAGAAAAAGGACAGTACAGGCATCTGCTTTATCGGCGAGCGTCACTTCAGACAGTTTCTCAGCAACTATCTGCCAATGAAGCCTGGGAAGATCATCAACATCGCCAATCATCAAGTAGTCGGTGAGCACCAGGGTGTTCTTTACTATACTGTTGGGCAGCGCAAAGGACTGGATATCGGGGGCATCGGACCGTTCTATGTCATCGGCAAGGATGTTGAAAAGAATGAACTGTATGTGACCGATGAGGAACATCAGGACTGGCTGTATTCAGACAGCTGTCTGGTCACCGGCGTCAACTGGCTTGCGGACAGAACGCTTCCATTGAAATGCCATGCAAAGTTCCGCTACCGTCAGCAGGACAATGAGATTGAAGCCATGCTCAATGAAGATGGAACGTTGACCTGTTCCTATCCGGAACTGATCCGTTCAGTGACTCCTGGACAGGAAGCTGTAATCTATGATGATGATACTGTTGTATGCGGCGGCAAGATTGAGAAGGTCTTTCGCAATGGAAATGATCTGATGGAGAAGATACGGAGCGAAGCGCATGCCGAGTAATCTGATCAGCAGACGAAAAAGGATCATCCTGCTGGTCACGTATTTTGTCGGCTATCTGTTCATCTTTCAATGGCTGTCAGCAGCCTTCATATATCCAAAATTCGGCTATAACGGCTATCTGCTGGCAGATGCACTCATTAACGGTTTTATATTGGTGTTCTTTACTTTTCTGCTGAATGACTGGCTGGCGGAACAGTGGAAGCAGTTCACAAAAAATATCGTTCATTCGCTGAGTACAGCGGGAACATACTATCTTTTATTATTTGCCGTCAATATTCTGTTCACTTTATTGATTGCCTCACCAGCACATCTTGTCGAAGCAGAGAATCAGATGAATAACGAGATGATGATGAAGATCAATCTGTTTGGTTTTCTGCTGAGTTCTCTGATCGTTGCGCCTTTTGCAGAGGAGATCATCTTCCGCGGATGTATCTATCATCCGGCCGCGAAGAAGTGGGGAATGATTGCCGGGGCTGTTCTTTCCGGACTGCTGTTTGGTGCTCTTCATGTAATGGCATCTGTGGAATCAGGAAACTGGATCAACCTTCTTTATATCATTAATTACGGCATGTGCGGCTATGTACTTGCCATGGCATTTGGCAGAACGAACAGTATATGGACATCCATTCTTGTTCATGCACTGTTCAATCTGACCGGCATCATTTCAATGTTCTAAAGAAAAGGAGCTTTCGATGGAAGATTCTGTAACGAAGCTGAACGGTAAAATTACATATATCGTCTATCATAACGAAGCTACTTTTTATACGGTCGCGAAGTTCGTGATCAATGACGAACAGGAAAAGCAGATCACGGTGACGGGAATGTTCCCAGAACCACAGGTCGATGTGCTTTACAATATTTACGGAAAATACATTGAGCATCCGCGCTTCGGAATGCAGTTCCAGATTGAAACGTATGAAAAGCCGCTGCCCAATGAAATGGAAGGCATCATCCGATACTTATCCGGTGTACAGTTTGCCGGCATTGGCAAGAAAACAGCCGAGAAAGTCGTTCATGCATTAGGAGATGACTGCCTGGCTATGATCAAAGAAGATCCGGAAGTACTGAAGACAATACCCGGTCTCAGTGAAAAGCATATTCTGGCCATCCAGGAAGGCATCCAAAAAGAAAACGAAGGATTGGAAGAACTGATACGTTTTTTGAATGTGCACGGCATCGGAATTAAGAACCTTGTACGCCTTAACCAGACATATGGCAAGGATGCGCTGCAGAAGGTCAAGGAGAATCCATACCGTGTAATTGAAGAGTGCGATGGCTTTGGCTTTGCGACAGCAGATAAGATTGCGATGTCATTAGGCTTCGCCAGAAATGATGAAAGAAGGCTGTATGCCTACCTTGTTGCATTGACGATGGATATGTGCATGGCCAACGGGGACAGCTATGTTCGTCTGGAGGCTCTTGAGGAACGTTTTTATAAAAAGACAAATGGTACCGGTGACTTTCCAGAACTGCTGAATCAGGCAGTGATGAAACGCTCTCTTGTCCAGGAAGAGAATCGGATCTATCCAATTTCGCAGTATGATTCAGAGACATATATTGCTAACTTTATCTCCAAGTTTCCATATGAAAATCTGGAAAAGGCAGATGACGACATTGTCCATCAGTATCTGGAAGCAATGGAGAAAGATATTCAGATCACCTATGATCAGGCACAGATCAAAGCAATCGAGACATTCTTCCAGGAACCGATCACAATCATGACTGGAGGACCAGGTACTGGCAAGACAACAGTTGTCCGCGCCATGGTCACCTTGTTCCGGCTGATGTATCCATCTTCAACAATAGTATGTTCCGCACCGACCGGCAGGGCTGCCAAAAGACTGGCAGAGCTGACAGGATCTTCCGCTGCGACCATTCACAGCCTGCTGCAGTGGGACTTGGAATCAAATCTGTTCGCCCGCAATGAAGAAAATCCAGTTGACGCTGATCTGCTGATCATTGATGAATTCTCGATGGTGGATGACTACCTTTTCAGCAGCATGCTGAGAGCTTCCCGCAATGTAAAAAAGATCTGCATCATCGGTGATGAAGACCAGCTTCCCTCTGTAGGACCGGGATGCGTATTGCGCGACTTGATTGCCAGTGAGCAGTTCCCAGTTATACGTTTAGATCACATCTATCGGCAGAAGTCTGGTTCCGACGTCATTGCCCTGGCTCATGCTATCAATGAAGGAAATGTTGACCTGAATGACTATGCCAATGATGTCGCTTTCTTTGAATGCAGTGAATACGAGATCAAAAAAAACGTCCTGAATGTAGTCAATGGTGCCATTGAAAAAGGATATACGATTGATGATATTCAGGTGTTGTCCCCAATGTACAACGGCAGTGCAGGCATCGATGTGCTTAACAATGCACTGCAGGAATATTTCAACAAGTCAGAAAAGGGCAAGCGTGAGATCCATGTGGGCTATACTGTCTTTCGAGAGGGAGATAAGATCCTGCAGCTGAAAAACCAGCCGGATGATGATGTCTACAACGGCGATATCGGCAGACTAGAAGAAATTGTCGATGCCAAGGAGAGTGAAGACCATAAGACGACTTTAGTAGTCAACTTTCAGGGAAACTTTGTGGAATACAATCAGGATAAGTGGATGAATATCACACTTGCGTACTGCATCAGCGTTCATAAGTCGCAGGGCTCTGAATATCCGATTGTCATCATGCCATTCACCCGCGCACATACGCGCATGCTGCAGAGAAAATTAGTATATACAGCTGTCACGAGAGCGAGAAAAGCACTTGTACTTTTAGGTGATCAGAATGCCTTCCGGCATGGTATTGAAACAATCGACCTGCATCCACGGGAAACAACTTTAGTCAGCAGACTGAAAAAAGCATGCACGCAGGAAAATCCATTTGAAGAATAGAAAAGAAGCTCCTTCAAAAATGAAGGAGCTTCTTTTACGTACACCCGACATGGGCGATAACTTGACGGTGAAAGTCCGTTGCACGTTTATAGCGATAGGAATCAAAGTGCTAGCCAAAGGCAAGGAAGATGCCGCGAGGTACTTAAGGAACAATCTTCTGGAGGAAGCCGGATGCCAGGGCATAGAAAGTCCTGATGGGCAAAATCTCGAACCTACGAACAGAAACTGTATATAAGGCTGTGAGTCTGGACGACCTTCCGTAACAAAGAGAAGTCCAAATCGCTGAACATGGCAAAGCAGTAAATGCAGAGGCTGCACGAGAGGAAAGTAATCGCACCTTCTTCGGGGAGGTCTCATCAATGTTTGAACGAGGTGGAGAACGCCACGCAGGGAGAACACAGTAACAACGAATGATGAGAAGTCAGCAGATGCCGTAGTAGCAAAGAAGTCCCGCAATGGGGATGGAGCGAAGGGCAGAACAAAGAACACGCTTCAAGATTCAAGGATGTAGTGGGAATCCACGGAATGACACGTGCTCTGTCAAAGGACAGTGAGGGTCAGGATTGCCCAGAGCGACTGAAAGGAGAAAGCAGAACATGGCAACAGAGCTGTTAGAGCGGATACTCTCAGATGAGAATCTGGAGGAAGCTCGGAAAAAGGTGATGAGCAACAAAGGTGCATCAGGAATCGACCATATGACGGTAAAGGAACTGCCGGAATACATTGCCGGAAGTGGCACAGAGACATGTGACAGAATTCGGGCAAGGAAATGGAGACCGATGCCGGTCAGGCGGGTGCAGATTCCAAAAGATGACGGCACAAAGCGGGACCTCGGGGTCCCAGCAGTAAAGGACAGATGGATAGAACAGGCGGCATGTCAGGTATTGACACCAATCTTCGAGAAGGAATTTTCTGAGAACAGTTATGGATTCAGACCCGGAAGGAGAGCGGAACAGGCAGTACTGAAGGCAATGGGCTATATGAACGATGGCTATGACTGGATTGTTGACCTCGACTTGTCCAAGTTCTTCGACAATGTGGATCAGGACATACTGATGATACTGGTGCACAATGTCATCAAAGATCCGGACACAGAATCCCTCCTCCGCAGGTTCCTGCAGAGCGGAGTAATCTGTGAAGGGAGCTTTCAGGAGACAAGGACGGGAACGGCACAGGGGTCGCCAATCAGTCCGCTGCTGGCAAACGTCTATCTGAACGAGTTCGACAAAGAGCTCGAAGCAAGAGGACTGAGGTTCACCAGATACGCAGACGACTGCATCATATGCGTCAAGAGCGAGATGGCGGCAGACCGGGTCATGGCTAAAGTGACAGCATGGCTCGAGAAGCGATTGAGAGTGAAGGTGAACGCAACGAAGTCAAAGGTCGCAAGACCAGATGAAATCAAGTACCTTGGCCACTCCTTCTATCACAAGGAAGGCAAATGGAGACCGAAACCTCACATCAAGGCAGTCAGGAAGCTTGAATACAATCTAGGTCCATTACTGAAAAGGAACTGGGGAGTATCGATGGACTACCGCATCAGCAAGATAAATGAGTTCATCAGAGGATGGGTCAATTATTACAGGCAATGCGATATGAAGACGATACTGAAGACCATAGACGGATGGGTGCGCCTACATATACGCATCATCTACTGGAAACAGTGGAAGACCGTCAGGAACCGTGCAAATCACTTATGGAAACTTGGCATGAAGAAATACTGGTGCTGGTTATATGCAAATACTAGAAGTGGATATTATGTCGCGGGCAAATGGCTCAGCAGATGGATTTCGAACAGGCTGTTGAGGAACGTTGGGCTATTATCCATGGAGGAATATTATCTGCAGAATCACCTAGTATCAGCACAGCTAATGTTAGTTCTTTGAACCGCCGGACGCCGAACGGCTCCTCCGGTGGTGTGAGAGGATATAAAATGACAGGGTGATTTAATCTCCCTGTCATCCTACTCTATTTATTGAGGAGTGATTGATCATCGGCAAATTCTTCACCAGCGGCAATCTGGAACTGATGCATCAGATCATCAACGGTAAGCTTTTTCTTTTCTTCACCGCTGACTTCAAAGATGATCCTGCCTTCATGCATCATGATCAGACGGTTGCCGGTAGCAATTGCGTCTTTCATGTTGTGTGTGACCATCAGTGCTGTGAGGTGATCTCTTTCAACAATCATTCTCGTTGTATCCAGAACATTAGCAGCCGTCTTAGGATCAAGTGCAGCTGTATGTTCATCCAAGAGAAGCAGCTTTGGCTTTTGAATTGAAGCCATAAGAAGGGTAAGTGCCTGTCTCTGACCGCCGGAGAGCAGACCTACTTTCTGCGTCAAACGATCTTCCAGTCCTAAGTGCAGATCAGCTAACTTTGCTTTGTACTCAACTCTTTCCTTAGCAGTGACACCCCAGCGCAGAGTACGGGTCCTGCCGCGTCTTGCCGCCAATGCAAGATTTTCTTCAATCTGCATATCAGGTGCGGTACCCATCATTGGATCCTGGAATACTCTGCCGATAAGACTTGCACGCTGATAATCAGCCAGCCCGGTGACATCCTGGCCGTTGACCAGGATCGAACCTGTATCAATCGGCCAGACACCGGCAATTGCATTCAACATTGTCGACTTTCCTGCACCATTGCCCCCGATGACAGTGACAAAGTCACCCTCATTCATGGTGAGTGAAAGATCCATTAAAGCGACCTTTTCATTGATTGTCCCCATATTGAATGTTTTATTTACATGATTCAGTTCAAGCATTGTCATAATTACTGCACCTCCTTGGAAGCATTTTTACCTGCCCGCTTGAAGGATGATTTTGACTTGCTGCGGAGGTACGGTACTGCTAGGAAGACAGCAACGATGATTGCTGTGAACAGCTTTAACATATTTGAATTTAGATGCAGCCACAAGACAACACAGACAACTAAATAGTAAAGTATGCCGCCTATGACAACGAATGACAGTCTGCCGGCAAAGTTCTGATGTTTGCCGAGAATTGCTTCATTGATGACTTCACCGATGATGACTGCGGCTAATCCAATCACGATAGAACCACGTCCCATGTTGATGTCGGCAAAGCCTTGATACTGTGCCATCAATCCACCCGCAAAAGCAACGACACCATTGGACAGTGCCAGGCCCAGTACCTTCATCGCACTGATGTTGATGCCCTGTGCCTTTGACATCTCAGGGTTATTGCCGGTTGCACGCATGGCAGAACCTGATTCTGTACCAAAGTACCAATACAGCAGTCCAATCAGAATGACTGCCAGTAAAAGACCAGTAACAATTGCTAATACAATGTATCGTGATGAAATTGATAATGCATAGGTGTCAATGCCAAGTGCCTTGTTTGATGCAAAGCCCATGATGGCTAAGTTGATCGAATACAGGGCAAACTGTGTCAGGATGCCTGCCAGGATAGCGGGAATGCCAAGCAGCGTATGCAGAAGTCCAGTCACTGTACCTGCACACAGCCCAGCAATGAAGGCTACAACTAATGCAAGCCAGGGATTCATGCCGCCGATGATCAGCATCGCTGCCACCGCGCCGCCGGTCGTAAATGTACCGTCAACGGTAAGATCAGCGATATCCAGCATTCTGAAAGTAATATAAACGCCTAATGCCATAATGCCCCAGATCATTCCCTGTGCAACACCGCCTGGGAAACTCCCGAACAGGTTGCCGATATCAAGTGGAGCAGATGCATTGATAATGATCATATGATTCCTCCTTGTTTCAAAATGAGAAAAGGCATACCGGAATATGCCTGTCTCGACATCATTAGTTAGATGCAATTGCGGTGTAGTCAGAAGGTACTGTAATACCTAATTCCTTGCAGATCTTTTCGTTGTATTCCTTCTTTGGATTCTTATAGTATTCAATCGCCATCGTCGATACATCTGCTTCACCCTTAAGTATTTTAGCCGCCATCTGACCAGTCGTCTTGCCTAATTCATAGTAGTCAATAGATAAAGTAGCGATGCCGCATCCGGAGCAGATTCCTTCTTCACCGGCAATGATCGGTGTCTTTGTCTTTGAAACGACGTTGTAGATTGTTTCGGTTGCAGAAGCAGCGGTATTGTCGGTAGGAATATACAGTGCATCACTGCTTGAAGCAGCAGACTGTGTGACCTGAGCGACATCATTTGTATCAGTGAAAGGATACGGTGTGACATTCAATCCTTTTGCTTTCAGATATTCAGTGACTTTCTGGACCTGATAGACAGAGTTAGGTTCACCAGAGCAGTACAGGATACCGATGTTCTTGGCATTCGGCAGCAGTTCTGTGAACATATCAGCCTGCTGATCCAATGGTGCTAAGTCAGAAGTGCCGGAAATGTTTCCGCCTGGAGTGCCGCTGAAATCCTTGATGCCTAAGGCTGTGCCGTATTCAGTGACGGATGTGCCCAGGACTGGAATTGTCGTTGTGGCATTCTTGGCTGCCTGCAGGGCAGGTGTTGCATTTGCCAGGATCAGATTTGCATTCTCAGCAACAAATGAATTGGCAATGGTTGAACATGTTGCGGAATCACCGGAAGCATTCTGTATATCAAAATTTGCATCGGTCAGATTCAATTCAGATTTCAGCTCATCAACAAAGCCCTGTGTTGCGGAATCCAGCGCTGGATGCTGGACCAGCTGTACTACGCCGATCATAACTTTCGAAGTGTCAGCAGCAGTGGATGATGCAGTGCTTGTGGAAGTGGATGATGTTCCACCAACGGTGCAGCCGGCAAGGGCAGCAGCGAGGAGGGAACCAGTAATCAACTTTGAAAACTTTGTCATAATTTACAACCCCCTTGAAATATGTTACATTTCTGTTACATTTTATTTCATTTCTTTACAATAATCAATTGTTATATTGAAATTTTTTGAATTGTGCTAAGATAAATTGGTAAATCTGATTGAAGATAAGTAGTTTTCACAAATTGATCTAGAGAGAAGGCGTCTGGTGCAAGCCTTTCAGTGAATGAAAATGAAGCTTCTTCATAGAGTGCTTAATCCGCAACGTCTTCCCGCGTTAAGGGCAAATGAGGTGCATGTCCAATCTGGACATGAATCAGGATGGTACCGCGTTCATACGTTCCTGGGATACAGGAGCGTTTTTATTTTATCTAGGAGGATAATGGAATGGCAGAAAAGCAGTTGACCGGCAATCAGGTCAGACAGATGTTCCTTGACTTCTTCAAGTCGAAGGGATCCATGATTGAACCAGGCGCAAGTCTGATCCCGCATGATGATCCAACTCTTTTATGGATCAATGCAGGAGTATCCGCATTAAAGAAGTATTTTGACGGCTCAGAAAAGCCGGCATCAAACCGGATCTGCAATGCGCAGAAATCAATCCGCACCAATGATATTGAAAATGTCGGTAAGACCGCAAGACATCATACGTTCTTCGAAATGCTCGGCAATTTCTCCATCGGCGATTATTTTAAGCAGGAAGCAATCCCATGGGCATGGGAGTTTTTAACAAGTCCTGAATGGATCGGCTTTGATCCAAAGAGACTGTATGTCACTGTTTATCCGGATGATCAGGAAGCGTATGATCTCTGGGTGAAGGTAGGCATGATCCCATCTCACATCAATAAATCTCAGGATAACTTCTGGGAAATCGGCAGAGGACCAGGCGGACCAGATACTGAACTGTATTATGACCGCGGTGAGAAATATGATCCAAAGCACATTGGTGAAAAGCTGTTCTTTGATGACATTGAAAATGATCGATATGTCGAACTTTGGAATATCGTCTTCTCGCAGTATGACTGCAGGCCGGGTGAAATGCCTCGTACGGAATACAAGGAGCTGCCGCAGAAGAATATTGATACCGGCATGGGCTTGGAGCGTCTGGTATGCATGATCCAGGACGGTGAAACGAACTTTGATACTGACCTGTTCCTGCCAATCATCCACGCAACTGAAAAGTATGCCAAGCATTCTTATGATGAAAATGAATATAAGATGGCATACCGTGTCATCGCTGACCATATCAGAACAGTAACATTTGCGATTGCAGATGGTGCGATGTTCTCAAATGAAGGCAGAGGCTATGTCTTAAGAAGGGTCTTGCGAAGAGCCGTACGCTATGGCATCAAGCTTGGCATTGAAGGAAGCTTCATGTACAACCTTGTCCAGGTCGTTGCGGACAACATGAAGGACTATTATCCTTACGTTGAAGAAAAGGTCGGACTGATCTCTCAGCTCGTTAAGAATGAAGAAGAATCCTTCCATAAGACATTGTCAAACGGTGAAGAACTGCTGTCCGATGCATTGAAGGAACATGCAGATACAAAACAGCTGCCGGGAGAAGTTGTCTTCAAGCTCTATGATACTTATGGATATCCGCGTGAACTGACAGAAGAAATTGCGCAGGAAGCGGGATATACCATTGATGCAGAAGGTTTTGAAAAGGAAATGCAGGCACAGAAGGAGCGTGCCAGAGCTGCCCGCGGCAACCGTCAGTCCATGCATGGCCAGTCTAAGGATCTGATGGACTTTACCGAAGAATCAAAATTCACAGGCTATACTGACAGACATTCGACCGGCAAGGTACTGGGACTGTTCAAGGACGGTGTCAAGGTCGATGAACTGGAAGATGAGGGCGATGTCATTCTCTCTGAAACATGCTTCTATGCAGAGAGCGGCGGACAGTGTGCAGATACCGGCAGAGTCTGGAATGATGCTTTCAAAGCAGATGTCACTGATGTTCAGAAGGCGCCGCACAAACAGCCTCTGCATCATATTGAAAATGTCGAAGGCACACTGCATGTCGGTGATGTTGTCGAAGGTGAATACAACTACGAAGACCGTCAGCGCACCAGAGCGAACCACTCTTCGCTCCATCTGCTGCAGGCTGCATTAAAGCAGGTGCTTGGAAATCACATTGCTCAGGCTGGTTCCTACAACTGTCCTGACTATGGCAGATTTGACTTCACGCATTTTGAAAAGCCAAGTGATGAACAGCTCAAGGAAGTTGAACGGATCGTCAATGAACAGATCAACCGGGATATGCCTATCGATACAGAAGTATTGGCAATCGAAGAGGCAAAGAAGACAGGTGCGACTGCATTGTTCGATGAGAAGTACGGTGATTTTGTCAGAGTTGTCTCCATGGGTGATTTCTCGAAAGAATTCTGCGGCGGAACACATGCATCTAATACAGGTGACTTAGGTTCCTTCCGGATCATCTCGGAAGAATCTGTTGGTTCAGGCATCCGCAGAATCACCTGCGAAACAAAGATGAATTCTTATGATTCCTTCAAGAAGGAAGAGAACTATCTCAACGACACAGCAGCTCTTCTGAAAATGAAGAGCTGGGAAGGCCTGCAGGAGCGCATCCAAAAGCTGATGGAAGAAAATGCGGAACTGAAAAAGCAGGTCAGTGAAGCAGAACAGAAGGCGATGTCTGCGGAAGCAGATTCCATTGCGGACAAAGCTGAGAATATCAATGGTATGAATGTTCTTGTCCTGAATCTGAAGGACAAAGACAACGGCGGTCTGAAGAGCTATGCAGAGACACTGCGCAATAAGATTGCTGAAAGTATTGTCCTGATTGCCAATGAGACGAATGGAACTGTAACCTTCGTCTGTGCAGCTTCTAAGGAAGCAATTGCAAAGAGCAAGAAGGCTGGTGATATCGTTAAGGCGGCAGCGCAGGTATGCGGCGGCAACGGCGGCGGCAGACCGGATATGGCACAGGCCGGCGGCAAGGATGTTTCGAAGATCACGGAAGCATTGAATGCTGCAAAAGCAAAGATATCAGAGTAAGATGAAAGAGAGCAATCTAAGCTCTCTTTTCTTATGAAAAGTTAGTGTTTTTCTATACATTTAGAACTCTAAGTAATAAAATAAATATATCAAGAAATGATATTCGGGAGGTATAGATATGAATACAAATCATGACGCTACTGAAACAGTCAGCTTCAATGCCGAGGAAGTCAGAAGAGAGAACATACATGAAGTACTGAAACATGTAGAAACTGCTTTAAATGAGAGAGGCTATAATGCAATCAACCAGCTGGCAGGTTATCTGATCTCCAATGATCCTGCATACATTTCTTCGCATAACAATGCAAGAAGCATTATTCAGTCCGTTGAAAGACATGAGATCATTGAGGAACTTGTACGTTTCTATCTTGAGGAACATAAGCAATGACAAAGTACCTCGGACTTGACCTTGGCAGCGTTACCTGCGGGGTGAGCTGGAGTGATACTGGTTTTATCGCCGGAACAGTGAAAACAATTCGCTTTCAACCGGATGATTATGATTCTGCATTAGATCAAATCCTTGCATTATGCAGAGAAATGAAGCCTAATCAGATAGTACTTGGCCTGCCGCTGCTGGAAAACGGCGATGCGGCCGAAAGGGCACAGATCTGCATGGAATTTGGCAGACAGCTTGAAATCGAAGCTGGCATACCCGTCTTTCTGCAGGATGAAAGAAATACGACACAGGAGTCAGAGGCAATCATGCTTGATCTGGATATTTCTAGGAAACATCGGAAAAAGAAGATTGATCAATTGGCGGCAGTAGCGATACTGCAGCGTTATCTGGATACACAGGTAAAATAAAGGCGCTTTTATACGCCTTTTGTTTAGGGAGAAAACTATGGAAGATACCAACCGCATGACAATCACTGATGAAAGTGGTCAGGAAAGAGAAGTTGAGATTATTCTCACTTTTGATGATGAGGCAGGACAGAGCTTTGTCCTTTTCCAGGATCCACAGGACACAGAAGGAAATGTCTTCGCATATAAATATGATGAAGATGGAAATATGAATGAAGTTACTGACGAAAAAGAATGGGATATGTGTCAGGAAGTTCTAGGTGCCTTTATGGATGAGGAAGAGGATTCTAACGATGAATGAACAAGATACAGAACAGACGGAAGTGATTCAGCCTGTTCCAATACACCGACGCAAGAGGCCTAGATGGGGACGCATCATTCTTTTGATCGTCATCATTTTATTGGTTGTCATCGGCGCCATCGGTCTGCATATTTACAACAGCCTGCAGCCAATCCAGTCCAACAGTGAGACAGTTGTTTTTACCATTGAAGACAATACTTCCTCAAAGGAAGTCATAAATAATCTAGCCGAGCAGGGCATCATCAGAGATGCAACAAATGCATATTACTATGCTAGGTTAGAATCAACGACTGCTTTCAAGGCAGGTAACTTCGAACTAGATAAGAGCTGGACGCTGGATCAGATCTTCACAACGTTGAGCGATAATTCTTCAGCGTCAGCCAATAGTGCAAAGGTGACCATTGTTGAAGGTGACTGGGCGAAGGATGCGGCCGCAAAATTTGCGGAAGTGACCAATGTCAAGGCAGATGAACTGATTGCCTTATGGTCCAATCAGACATGGATTGAATCAGAAATGACAAAGTATCCATTCCTCACCGAAGAAATGTTCAACAGCAATGTCCGTATCTATCTGGAAGGATATCTGGCTCCAGAGACCTATATTGTAAACAAAGAGACAACTGCTGAAGAACTGACCGAACAGGTCCTGAATCAGACGCTTGCTGTCTATCAGAAATATGCTTCATTGATCTCAAAGAGTTCTCTCAGCATTCATCAGATCTATACGCTTGCCTCTATTGTTCAGTATGAAGGAGGCGGTGACAGTGAAACGTTAAAGAATATTGCATCCGTCTTCTATAACCGTCTTAATATAAATATGCCTCTGCAGTCATCTGTTACAGTCTGCTATGCAATTGACTTTGATAAGATGACAGATAAATGGCAGGCGTGTGAAGTAAACAGTGAATTTGATTCACCATATAACACTTATAAATACGCTGGACTGCCTCCAGGACCGATTGAAAATGCTGGAACAGCTGCCTTAGAAGCTGTATTGAGCCCAAATGAGACGAACTATCTGTATTTCATGGCAGAAGTAAAGACCGGCAAAGTCTATTTTGCTTCTACATATGAAGAACATCTGCAGAATATCGCTGACCATCCAAACGAATGATGAAAGAGACTTCATGTGGCTATTTGATCAGGAATCATCAATGGCTGATGCTCCTGAGAAATAAGAAGAAAAATGATGTCAACGAAGGAAAATGGATAGGCATCGGCGGTAAAAGAGAAGCAGGGGAGACAATGCTTGAATGCATGCACCGTGAGATTCTTGAAGAGACAGGTTTGAATGCTGGGCATCTGGAATTGAGGGGAACACTCTACTTTCAATATGAACAGATGGATCCAGAAAAGATCTATGTGTATACAACCGAGTTTTTTAACGGAACAATCGCGGAATGTTCAGAAGGAACGTTGCAATGGATCCCGGAAAGTGATATTTTATCGCTTGACCTATGGGAAGGCGACCGGGTATTCCTGACACGTCTTCTGCAGAAGGATCATCATAGATTCTGCTATATTCTGTCGTATGACAGACAAGGAAATCTGCTGAAGGTGGAAGAGAAGGAGAACGATAACATATGAGCAAACCATTGATTATTGGAATTGCTGGAGGAACAGCGTCTGGAAAGACCTCAATCTCCCGTCATATCAAGGAAACATATTCTGATGTTACGTCCGTATTGATCATCCGTCAGGATGACTATTATAAAGATCAGTCTGACCGCCCGATGGAAGAAAGAGTCAAGACAAACTATGACCATCCAGATGCTTTTGACAATGATCTTCTGCTTGCACAGATCAATGATCTGATTAACGGCAAGACAATTAATAAGCCAACTTATGACTTCCTGAAGCACACTAGAAGTGATGTCACGGAAGTATGCTATCCATGTGATGTTCTGATCCTGGAAGGTCTGTTTGTTCTGGAAGACCCAAAGATCCGGAATATTCTCGATGTTAAGGTATTTGTGGATACAGCAGCTGATATCCGTTTCATCCGCCGTCTGCTCAGAGATGTCAAGGAAAGAGGCCGTACAATGGATTCTGTGGTTACACAGTATACGAATACTGTTCGGCCGATGCATGAATCCTTCATTGAACCTTCCAAGAGATATGCCGATATCATTATCCCGGAAGGTGGCGAAAACAAGGTTGCAATCGACCTTTTAACAACAAAAATCAGTAGCATCATTCATCACACGATGATATAATGGCAAACGTAAAGGAGCAAACAAACTAATGTCTGAAACAAGTGTACTGTATGTAACCGAAGAAGGTCTGAAGAAGTTACAGGATGAATATGATAATCTTGTCCATGTAGTAAGAGAAGAAGTAAAGGCTGAACTTGCTGAAGCACGTTCACAGGGCGACCTTTCTGAGAATGCTGACTATGATGCAGCCAGAGAAAAGCAGTCTGAAGTTGAATCCAGAATTGCTGAGCTGGAGAATATGCTGCAGCCAGGTCATTATGAGCTGATCAATACTAAGAAGAGCGGCAAGAAGTCTGTCCATATCGGATCAACAGTTGAGCTTGAATTCCTGGATACGAAGGAAAAGGCTCAGTATACAATTGTTGGTTCTACAGAAGCAGATCCATTAAATGGCAAAGTTTCCAATGAAACTCCATTGGCACAGGCTGTGATTGATGCAAGAGTCGGTCAGGAAGTTGAAGTCAATGCAAAGAAGCCTTATAAAGTAGTAATTATTGATATCAAGTAATCTCAGAGAAATCTGAGATTTTTTTATGAAATACTGTTCTTTCTGCATATATAGGAGCAGGAGGAATGATATGAAGCGATTGATCATCATTGTATTACTTTTCATTGCAGCTGGATTGATTGATCTAAAGCCAATCAATCTTTCAAATGCAAAAAGTGACAGTATCTCTGTTTTAGTGGATGGTGCGGTGCAGAATCCTGGTTATGTGAAATTGGAAAAATATGCATGTGAACAGGATGCATTAAATGCAGCTGTTCCTCTGGCCAATGCAGACCTCAGCGGCATTAATCCGATGACTGTGCTGAAGGATAAGGATTACATCAAAATTCCTGTAAAAACAGCAGATGAACAGACTGCGAAAGTATCCATCAACAGCGGTACTGTGGAACAGCTCTGCACACTGCCTGGCATTGGTGAAGGAACTGCAGAGAAAATCATTGCCTATCGGAATGAGAAGGGATTGTTCCAGTCATTAGAGGAGCTGAAACAGGTTACAGGAATCGGTGAAGCAAAATTTGAAAAGATCAAAGATCAGATTTCTCTATGAAGTCGCTGAAGGATAATCCACTTCTCTTCTTGATCTTGTTTGTGTTGTTCGTGCTGTGCAGACAGCACTTCTTCATTATTTCTTTTGTGTTATGCACATCATTCTGGTATCTGCGAACAAAGGACAAATCAATCTTGTTCGTCATTGTTGTTTTTGCGCTTTCCTGTGTACCTATCTATGAGACTTCCTATCCAAAAATGACGCAGGGGACTGCAGTGACGGTGCAGAATAATTATGCGGTCTTGGCTGATGGCATGCAGAGGGTAATGGTCTATACTGACTGCCCATTAGAATTGGATGCCGAATATCAGATCCAGGGCACATATCAAAAAATAACAGGATCAAAAGGCTTCTTCAAATTTGATTCTTTGACGTGGGCACATGGCATGGGTGCATATTACAGCATTGATGGAACGTCCTGCACGCTGCTCAGGGAACATAGTACATTTCGTCATTTTCTGCAGAAGAAGATTGCATCTGTGAATGATGAACAGACAAAACAGCAGCTGTATCATTGTCTGCTGAATATCAAGACAGAACAGAAGAATGAAAATGAAGATTTCCTTTATGTACATGGTTTTTCGTACGCAGGCATGCTGTTTGTATGGAACCTTATTCTTAAGTATTTTCTAGATCAAAGAAAAAGGAACAGGATCCTTTTAACTGTGAATGTTGTTTTGATTCTAATCTATCATGCACCGATGCTCCTGGTTCAGACGTTGGTATTTCGTCTGCTGAGCCGTACCAAATGCAATTCTGCGCAGAAGACAGCACTTGGGTTCAGCATCATGATGATTCTTTATCCCAGCGCACTGCTCAGTTTCAGCTTTCTGATTCCAGCCTGCTACCGTCTTTCTTTTCTTTATCGTAAAGATACGAAAAAGAAGACATTTTTTGTTGTGATGTGCCTGCAGAGCATTTTCCTGCATCACATCAATTTGATTGAAATGATTCTCTATCCCATCAATCTGATCTGGATCGGTATCTTATGGATGCTGGGAATGATATCGCTGCTGCTTCCATGGATTCCATTTTCGGGAATCTGTACAGCAGTGAATCAGCTGAACTCCTTGTCCGGGAAGCTGACAATCTATGGTTCAATGTTTGGCTTTGGTACAGTCTTTTATATCCTGCTCTGCTTGAGCTTTCGCAAGAGCAGATATAAGACAATCATTTACGCAGGATTAATGCTGCTGTTTCAAACAACAGGAATGTTCCATCCGCTGGCAGAAGTCACAACCATCAATGTTGGTCAGGGTGACAGCATTCTCATCCGAGAGCCTTTCAATACGCAGAACGTTCTGATTGATACCGGCAAGCCCAGCCAGTGGCAAGCACTGGATGACATGCTTCACAGCAAAGGCATCACCAAGATTGATACACTGGTGATCACACATTCTGACAATGACCATTCCGGCAACATGGATAAAGTCATCCAGAATTATCATCCAGATCAAGTCGTTGCATCCTATCAGAAAGTCATTCGGAGCAGAGACCTTGTACTTTACGATATCAATGAAATCCAAAATGATGACGAAAATGAAAGCAGTATTGTCTTAGCGGGCAGAATCAACGGTTTGAACTATCTCTTTATGGCAGATGCGGATCGTACGGCTGAAGAAAAGATTGCGGATACCTACAACAGATTTCAATGTGATGTACTGAAGCTGAGCCATCATGGATCTGATACAGGATCCTGCAGCAGATTTCTTGACACGGTTCAGCCGCAGATTGGCTTGATCTCTTCCGGTGCCTATCAGATCTATCATCATCCTAGTCCAGATACTATACAGCAGCTCTTGAAAAGACATATTTCTTACTTTGATACGAAGGAAGCGGGTGATATTATGATTCTTTCAATTGCGAGGATGAATTTACTGATTACGGCTGATGGGAAACTTGGTATAATAGGATAGCTATGAGCGTATATTTATACAGTGGTAAAGATCTTTACCGGATGCAAAAGAATCTCAATGATCTATTGACGAAACATGGGATAGACCGTGATCATACAGTCACCTTTGACGGATCAGATAAGAAGAGCTTTCGATTAGAGTCTGCCTTTATGGAGTGTGGCTCTTTTTCTCTGTTTGATGAAGATAATAAGAAAGCAGTCATTATCAAGAATCCATACTTCCTGACAAAATCCGGAAAAGACTCTGAAAAGATACAGAAAACCGATTCCGATGCCGTCAAGAGCAGAAAAGAAAAGGAAGCAGCTAAAAAAGAAGGACAGCTTGAACTACTGGATAATTATCTCAAAGACCCTGATCCTAATACAGCAGTCATTTTCTACTGCGATGCTTTTGATGCGGATTCACGCAAAAAAGAATACAAGATGATGCAGAAATATGAAGTCAAGATCATGAATTTCATACAGATGAATGACCGTGAATTTGACAGTTATATGAATGAGCAGATTAAAAAGAATGGATATCATCTGACGCCGGAAGCGATAAAAGAGCTGAAGGACAGGGTGGATATCGATACGATGAAGCTTCATAATGCATTTGAAAAAATGGACCTTTATGGTGAAAAGAACCTGAACGAAGAAGATATCAAGCATATTGTTCCTATGAATTCGACGGTGAACGCATTCAAGCTTGCCAGCATGTTCATTCAGGGAAATCTGGCAGAAGTTATCAAGGCTAAGGATGAAATGCTTTCTTTCAACTATGATTACAATGCCATGATCATGATGATTGCCAGCCGTCTCCGTTCTCTTTATAACATGAAGCACCTCTATGAACAGGGGCTCAATGAAGACTCGATTGCGGTGCGTCTCCATGCAAATCCATGGGCGGTAAAGTTTGGGCTGCAGGACTGCCGCAGTATGAAGTCGGAAAAGCTGCTCTCGTATTTAAGTGAACTGGCAGAACTGGATCAAGGAATTAAAGCAGGACTGACTGATCCGAAGGATGGTTTTGAACAGTTCCTATTAAGAAATGGAAAGAGAAACTGATGCAGGCAATTCGTGAATTGTATAAAATTGGCCGTGGGCCGAGTTC
Source organism: uncultured Galactobacillus sp. (assembly GCA_964385925.1). Lineage (GTDB taxonomy): Bacteria > Bacillota_I > Bacilli_A > Erysipelotrichales > Erysipelotrichaceae > Bulleidia. The sequence continues at coordinate 114,356 of CAYLQV010000004.1, forward strand.
ATCTCATACACTAGCTCCAGAAAGAGCCTGTCGTTTTTTTGTACAGAAGTATGGTGCGTATCCATATTATGAAGCTGAGCTTTTTGGCTCGTTGTCATTAACTGGAAAAGGGCACCGTACTGATGAAGTTATTGAAGAAACGCTTCCTGGTCAGACAAAAGTGATCTTTTCACTGAACTGGAATGAGGATTTTCCAAATGGCTTCTATCTGCGCGCATTGAATCAGAACCATGCAGTGGAACACCAGTGGACTGTCTTTTCTCTCGGCGGCGGATCCATTCAGATCAAGGAATGTCCTTTGAACTGGAATGATGAAGTATACACAGAAAAGAATCTAGAAGAAGTCATGTCCATATGCCGAAGTCAACATGAATCCTTATGTGATTACATTTATCGTCATGAATCTGATCTGAAGAATTATTTATCGGAGATCATGGATGCCATGATCAGCTGTGTTGAACGGGGACTGCAGCAGGAAGGATATCTGCCTGGCAAACTGCATATGGAACGCAGTGCGAAAAATCTTTATATTGATGCATGCAGTGCACCTGAGGCTGATAAGATCAATCTGAAGCTGATGGCATTTGCATATGCGGCAAGTGAAGAAAATGCAGCTGGAAATACTTGTGTTACCGCTCCGACACTGGGTGCATGCGGTGTCATGGCATCATTTATCTACTATGCTGACAGAGAACTGAAGCTGTCCCGTGAGAAGATCATTGATGCTTTGGCAGTCGGCGGTCTATTCGGGAATTTAATCAAGGCAAATGCAACGATCAGCGGTGCTGTTGGCGGATGCCAGGCTGAAGTAGGTGCTGCAGTATCGATGACAGCTGCCAGCTGTGCATATGTCATGGACCTGAATATGGAACAGATTGAATATGCTGCTGAAATAGGCATGGAACATAATTTAGGACTGACCTGTGATCCTGTCATGGGATATGTAATGATTCCATGCATTGAAAGAAATGCGATGGGTATTCTGCGTGCAGCAGACAGTGCACAGCTGTCTAAATATATGAGTTCTATAAGAAAGCATCTTATTTCCTTTGATACGGTTGTCAAGACAATGAATGATACTGGTAAACAGATTCCTATCGAATTGAAGGAAACGTCTGAAGGCGGTCTGGCAAAAGAATATGACTGTGAAAAATGAAGTTCTTGTACATCCATTTCCTGCCATCTATGACAAGAACAGTGAAATACTGATCCTGGGTTCGTTTCCAAGTGTCGTATCAAGAAAACAGAGCTTCTACTACGCAAATGCAACCAATCGGTTCTGGCCGGTCCTGTCAGTTTTATTTCATACTGAGATCATTGACCGTACCAAGTTCTGTCTGGATCATCATATTGCCTTGTGGGATGTCATCCATAGCTGCAAGATCCATGGTTCATCGGATGCCAGCATTACAGATGTCACTGCCAATGATATTCAGGACCTGATCAATCAGACAAAGATACACACGGTATTTACAACCGGTTCCAAAGCGTCACAGCTGTATGATAAATATGTCATATGCAGTGCAGAACATATCGCCTTAGTCAGTACAAGCGCTGCCAACGCCAGAATGCGCATGGATGATCTGGCCTCTGCGTATCAGATCATATTGGAGAAACTGAATGAAAGATAAGATTGAACTGCTGGCTCCGGCTGGAAATATGGATTCTTTAAAAGCTGCTGCTGCGGCAGGGTGCGATGCAGTATACCTTGGCCTGCAGAGCTTTTCAGCGCGGGCTTTTGCCGGCAATTTTTCTCATGATGAATTTATCGAAGCGATTGCATATTGTCATATCAGAGATATAAAGATCTATGTAACGATCAATACAATGCTTTTTGAGACAGAAATTGAGAATGCGAAGAAAGAAGTGCAGTTCTTATATGACAATGATGTTGACGGTCTGCTGATCCAGGATCTTGGCTTGTTCCATTATGTGAGGACATGCTATCCAGATCTTGATGTCCACTGCAGTACACAGATGCATATCCATAATCTCGTCGGTGTGAATTTCATGAAGGAACAAGGTGCTTCACGAGTTGTTATGGCACGTGAGACACCAATTGAAACCATCAAGGAGGCATGCCGGACCGGTGTGCAGATTGAAGTTTTCGTTTATGGCGCAATCTGTATCTCATACAGCGGGCAGTGCCTGATGAGTTCGGTCACCAAGAACAGAAGTGCCAACCGCGGTATGTGTGCGCAGTGCTGCCGGCTGAAATACTATCCTGAGGGTCGGAAAGAAAAGGATGGAGAATACCTTCTTTCGCCGAAGGATTTGAATGTAATTGATCATCTTCCGGAATTGATTGAAGCAGGGGTTGCATCACTGAAGATTGAAGGAAGAATGAAACGTCCTGAATATGTCTGGCTTGTCACAAAGACATTCCGGGAAGCAATTGATGCATATTATGCAGGCAGAAAGTATAAAGTTGATGCCGAACGTCTCCATGAGCTGCTTCTGATGTTCAACCGCGGCTTTTCTCAAGGACATCTGCTCCATGCAGATACAGCTGATCGAATGAGCCATTATCGTCCGAATCATCAGGGCGTTGAAATTGGTACCGTACTGCAGTACAGGCATGGACGTGTCCAGATCAAGCTGAGCGGGCCTCTTTATCAGCATGATGGTCTGCGGATTCTCAATACACCGGTCGATACAGGGCTGACGGCGGTCAAAATCTACGATGCAAAAGACAACCTCGTCAATCATGCGGAAGCCGGACAAATAGTATGGTTGGACTGTCATGATGAGCCAAATCCACGCCCCGGCCAGAAGCTTCATAAAACAAGTGATGCTCAGCTTTTGAAGACAATTGATGACGAGATTCTGCAGCCAGTCAGAAGAATTCCTGTCACAATGGAATATCATGCTGAGATCGGCAGACCTTTCCAGCTGACAGTTCATGACGGCAGTGGGCATGAAGTGTCGGCTGACAGTGAAATGGATGTACAGGAAGCCAAGACCGCACCATTGAACAGTGAAAAGATTGAAGCATGCTTGAGAAAACTGGGTGATTCTCCATATGAGATCTCTTCCGTCATAGGAACAGCAGGAAATATTTTTCTGCCGGTCAGTGCAGTCAATGAAGTCCGTCGAAAGGCTATGGAACTGTTGTCAAAGGCACGTGCAAAGCGGCATATCAGAAATGGTGCAGTTGCATATCATGCAGTTCTGCATCACCCGCAAAAACCGGCAGAGAAGACGATTGTTGCCTGCCGCGAGCCTTGGCAGAGGACGGATGAAGGAACTGGTCTTTATCCAGTAGGATACGGAAGTCATGAGCTCTGTCCGGTCGTCAATCAGTCATATGATGTCAGTGCAGATCATGACCATGCGGTATTAAGCTCCTATTGTGATCTTGCCGGGTCTCATCAAGCATGTATATCTGGCATGACGATGAATATTGCCAACAGCTATGCAATGGCATATGTGTACTCTCTTGGCGGTATCGACGGTATCATTGTTTCCTCTGAAATGAGCGATGACAATATTAAATTGTCCCAGGATGCATTTACGGCACGGTATGGGTTTGTCCCATATCTTTATCAGTTCACGTATGGGAAACGAACGATCATGTATATCAAGGACGGTTTCATGGCAGATCATCATGCCGGGTTTATTACAGACATCCAGAATAGCCATTATGAGATAGAAAATAATAATGGAACGGTCGAATTGCTCGAACCTGATGTACAATATAAGGAAAATCCATATTGCTTTGGGGAATATGTGATTGTAAAGAATCAGAGAGAATATCTTGATTCTAAAAGGAGGAATGATCTATGAAAGGATTTTTCAAAGAGTTCAAAGAGTTTGCATTAAAGGGAAATGTCATGGATATGGCAGTCGGCGTTATTATTGGTGCTGCTTTCAAGACAATTGTCGATTCACTGGTAGGGGATATCATCAGCCCTTTGATCGGTATTGCATTTAAGACGGATTTCAGTGAAGTTGTGCTGAATCTTCCTGGAAATGTATCTTTGGGCATCGGTAAATTCATTACCGCAGTCATTAATTTCATCCTGATGGCATTGATTCTGTTCCTGATTGTAAAATCCATCAACCGGCTTGAAGATCTGTCAAAAAAGAAGGAAGCACCTGCGCCAGCGAAAAAGAGTGATGAATTAACAGCACTGGAAGAAATTGTTTCACTTCTGAAAGAAAAGAAAGACTGAAAGTAGTTACATAAACCACTTATTCTTTAAATAAGTGGTTTATTTTGATATAATTAATGCCGGAATTTAAGGAGAAATCAATGTTTCTTAAGAGAATAGAAATGCAGGGATTCAAGTCCTTTGCTGATAAGACAATCATATCTTTTGAAAACCCGATTACGGGTGTTGTCGGACCGAATGGGTGCGGCAAATCGAATATTGCTGATGCTGTCCGCTGGGTGCTTGGTGAACAGAGTGCTAAAAGCATGCGCGGTCAGAAGATGGACGATATCATCTTTGCCGGAAGTGCTGACCGTAAAAAAGTCAATATGGCAGAAGTAACGTTGATCTTTGACAATACAACGCATGTACTGAATACGGATAAAGATGAGATTGAAGTAACCAGAAGACTGTTCCGTGATTCTGGTGATGCCGAATATCTGATCAACCGAAATAATGTCAGACTGCGTGATGTTGTTGATCTTTTCCTGGATACAGGTCTAGGCAAAGATTCTTTAAGCATTATCTCACAGGGCAATGTCGTTTCCTTTGCTGATGCTAAGCCAATCGACCGCCGCGGCATCTTCGAAGAAGCAGCGGGTGTTGCTAAATATAAGAAAAGAAAGATAGAATCTCTTTCAAAACTAGAACGCACGAAAGAGAATCTGGACCGTTCGACAGATATTTTAAACGAGCTTGAAAAGCAGGTGTCTCCATTGAAGCGTCAGGCACATAAAGCAGAGATCTACCGTGAAAAGAAGAAGAGACTGGAAGAGATAGAAATCACTGTCCTTGTACAGGATATTGACCAGATCAATTCTGAAATAGAATCAGCGAAGAAGACATTGTTTGATATAGAGACAAAAACGACAATGTACAATACAAACATTCAGATCTCTGAGAATAAGATTCAGGATCAAAGAAGACAGATTGCCCAGCTGGATAAGGAAATTACGACTCTGCAGGATGAGCTCATGCAGAACTATAACGATGTACAGGCGCTGGAAGCCCGCAAGACGGAACTGGATGAACGCCGCAAGTATATTGTTGAGACTGGTTCTGATGAACAGAAGGCAAAGGAATTAAAAGACCTTCTGGATGCTGCAAAGATTGAATTTGATGATCGTAAAAAGAGACTTGATGATCTGAACACTGATATTAAGCTGTTCAGTGAAAAGCTGAATCTGGCTGCCCAGAGCATCGTTGAGAAGTCCTCAAGATATGAAGCAGCTCAGACAAGGGAGAGATCCTTGGAGAACCGCAAGAATGTCCTGGAATCGCTGATGAAGAATCCCTTCAACAATCAGCAGGGCATCCGTTCAATTATGGACAACCAGAATGCTTTGAACGGCATCCTCGGTGTTACCGGACAGATCTTGAGTGTAGACAAAGAATATGAAGATGCCATTGCGACTGCCTTAGGCGGAGCAATGAATGATATTGTGACAACGGATGAAGAAGCAGCCCGTGATGCCATCCGGTTCCTGAATAAGAACCTCGGCGGCAGAGCTACTTTTATGCCTTTGACTGTTTGTGCACCTCACTATATGAGCAAAGAGAGTGAGATCATCTGTCAGAACACAAAGGGATACTTAGGTATTGCCAAGGACTTCATCCATTATGATGCGAAGTTCTCCCCATTGGTCGAGAATCTGCTGGCAAACGTGCCAGTTGTCGAGAACATGGAAGCAGGAAATGAACTTTCTGCTTTGACGAAGAGACAGTATAAGATTGTCACTCTCGATGGTGAAGTCATTCACCGCGGCGGTTCCATGACCGGCGGCAAGACGCAGCATAATACCAATGTTGTCACCATGAAGCGTGAATATGATGAGATTGTGAGCTCACTGGATGCCCAGAATGCAACGGTACTGCTGGCAAGAAAAGAATATGATGCGGCTGTTGAAGAACGTGAGAACGCAGCTAAGAACCTGCAGGAAAAGAGATATGCAGCAGCAGCTCTGGAACCGGTGGTTGATGCCAAGCAGGCAAAATACGAGAAGCTCAAGTCAGATCTTTCATTAGTTCAGCCTGATCAGGACAATGAAGCCGATGCGGCTGAGGCACATAATGATGATCTGGTCATCCGTTTGAATAAGGCATACAGCAGACGTGATGAGATTACCAATGAGATCAAGGCTAAACGTGATAACCGTCTTTCCATGAACAGTGATATGGAGCGAAAGGAAGCACAGCTTCGTCAGATGCGTAAGGAACTTTCTACGGCAGAGGCGAGCGAGAATGCCATCAAGATTGATCAGGGCAGACTTGAAACTAAGATGGAATCTGATCTGCAGAGACTTGCTTCAGAGTATCAGCTGACCTATGAATTTGCCAAGACGAAAGCATCTACCGAGGCAATTGAAAACGCCCGTGAAGAAGTTGCTCAGCTGCGTGCAGACATTGAACATTTAGGCAATGTCAATATGAATGCACCGGAAGAATATACGGAAGTCAACGACCGTTATGAGACATATAAGAAGCAGATTGAAGAATTGACGCTCAGCAGAGACAAGATCTTAGCAGCAATTGATGAGATGGACGATATCATGAAGAAGCAGTTCAAGGATATGTTCGATAAGATCAATGTTGAATTTGATGAGATCTTCAGAAGTCTGTACGGTGGCGGCAAGGCTAGACTTGTTCTGCAGGATCCATCTGATCTTCTGAATACAGGCATTGATATTGATGCTCAGCCGCCGGGAAAGGCAGTCCAGAACAACATGCTGTTCTCAGGCGGTGAGAAATCACTGATTGCTTTATGCGTCCTGTTTGCCATTCTGAAGGTCAAGCCAGTACCGTTAGTCATCCTGGATGAAGTTGAAGCAGCACTTGACCCAGGCAACGTTGAGCGTTTTGCAGAATATCTGCACCGCTTCACGGATCATACACAGTTCATTGTTGTTACACACCGTCAGGGCACAATGGAAAAGACAGATGTCCTCTATGGTGTAACAATGCAGCATCAGGGTGTATCACAGATGCTGAAGGTAGAACTGAAGGAAGCTGTAGCAATGGCAGATCCTAGTGCCGTCGAGGTGAGCGCATGAGCTTCCTCAGTGCATTGAAAGATAAGTTTTCCAAAAAGAATGATAAGGCCCAGTATTTATCCGGCTTTGCCAAGAGCAGACAGCAGTTCGGAGAACGTTTGAATACACTGTCAGAAGACTTTGACGGCATTTCAGATGAATTTCTGGAACAGCTGACCATCATCCTTCTGGAAGGGGATGTCGGTATTGATACAGCAGATCTGATCTGCGAGAAGCTAAAGGAAAGAGCGCTGGATTATCCTACCATTTCGTTTAAATGGGCGATGAATCTCTTGATTGAGATCATGAAGGAAATCTATGAAGAATATCCGGATACACCGATCCATTTCAATGAAAATGGACCAACTGTGATCTTCTTGGAAGGAGTTAACGGTTCCGGTAAGACAACTACTGCTGCCAAACTGGCCAAGATGTATCAGGATCAGGGAAAGAGCGTTGTCTTTACAGCCGCAGATACCTTCCGTGCTGGTGCAATTGACCAGCTTGCAGAATGGGGAGAAAGACTGAACGTTCCTACTGTCAAAGGCCTGGAGAATGGGGATCCTTCTGCAGCGATTGTGGATGGATGCAGGTATGCTAAGGAACATCAGGCAGACATTCTGATCTGTGATACAGCAGGAAGACTCCAGAATAAGGCAAACTTAATGAATGAGCTTGCCAAAATGAACCGCGTAACGACCCGTGAGATTGAAGGTGCACCGCATAACACCTGGCTTGTATTGGATGCAACAACGGGACAGAACGGCTTGGCACAGGCGGAAGTCTTCAACGAAAGTACAGTATTATCCGGTATTATTTTGACAAAAATGGATGGTACCGCAAAGGGCGGCATTGTTCTTGCGATTAAGAACAAACTCCATCTTCCGGTCTACTATATCGGTCTGGGAGAACATCCGGAAGATCTGAGACCATTTGATCTGGACAGTTACCTTTACAGTATTTCGGAAGGACTGAAGATTGATGGAGAATAAGATCTATATCAACAGTCTGCTGGATTTCTATGGGAGACTGCTGACGGAGAATCAGCAGAAGATCTGTCATTACTATTATCGGGAAGATCTCTCTCTACAGGAAATTGCTGAGATTGAAAAGACATCTAGAAGTGCTGTCTATGACACTGTGAAAAGATGCCGCACCGATCTTGATACTTATGAAGAAAAGCTTCATCTGTTAAAATCCTACCAAAAGCGCAGAGAGCTGTATGAAAATATCCGCAGCCGTTCTGACAAAGAGACAGGAAAACTGATTGATGAATGCATCGATAGTGAAATTGAAGAAGGAGAAAAGTTATGAGTAAGGTTATTGCAGTAAATTCAGGATCATCCTCTTTAAAGTTCCAGCTGTTTGATATGCCGAGTGAGAAAGTCCTCACCAGCGGACAGGCAGAAAGAATCGGCCAGGACATGGGTCAGTTCACCATCAAGGTTAACGGCGAGAAGAAAGTAATGAAGCTTCCTCTGCCTGACCATAAGGCAGCTGTTGAACTGCTGCTCAAGGAACTGGTCGAAGAAAAAATCGTTGCCGATCTGGATGAAATCAAGGGCGCAGGACATCGTATTGTCCAAGGCGGACCATACTTTGATCAGTCTGTTGTTGTCAATGAAGATGTCGTTGAAAAGGTAGACGAGCTGGGCGAACTGGCACCTCTGCACAATCCAGCACACCTGGTATGCTACAAGGCATTCAAGGAAGATCTTCCTAATATTGGACATGTCTTTGTCTTTGACACAGCATTCCATCAGACAATGGGACCAGAATCCTACCTGTTCCCTGTACCATATGACTGGTATACACAGTATAAAATCAGAAGATATGGCGCACACGGCACATCTCACTGGTATGTCAACAGACGTACAGCTGAGATCATGGGCAAGCCAGTGGATACATTGAATATGATTACCTGTCACTTAGGCAATGGAGCTTCCATTACTGCTATTAAGAACGGCAAGTGTATCAATACTTCGATGGGTCTGACACCGCTCGGCGGCATAATGATGGGCACACGTTCTGGTGATATTGACCCAACAGTCGTCTTCTATATGATGGAAAAGCTGGGCTGCACACCAAAGGAAATGGATACCTTCTTGAATAAGCGTTCAGGTATGCTCGGCGTATCCGGAATTTCTTCGGATGCAAGAGACATTCAGGCAGCTGTTGAAAAGGGTGATCAAAGAGCAATCCTGACAACTGAGCTTTATACAAACCGTGTCATTAATGTCGTCGGCGGCTATGCAATGCAGCTGGGACATGTTGATGCAATTGTCTTCACAGCAGGTCTGGGTGAAAATGATACCCATACAAGAGAGAGAATCTTAAAGCACCTCGAAGAGGGCATGGGACTATCCATTGATTATGAGAAGAACGCAGCCATCCATGGTGAGGAAGCATTGATCTCCAAACCGGATTCAAAGGTCGCAGTTTATATCATTCCGACAAATGAAGAATTGGTCATTGCCAGAGATACCGTCCGTTTATTAGGACTTTAAGGCATGAATTACGAAGCTTTGACACAAGCCATTGAAGAGTCTGAAATCATTACAGTCTTTCGTCATGAACACCCTGACTGTGATGCATTAGGCTCCCAATGGGGCTTGGTGACCTGGCTGAAGGACAATTATCCGTCTAAGCAGATCTATGCGCTTGGAAAGGAAAAGACGGATCAGGCAGAGTTTCCTGAAAGTGATGTCATCACCGATGATGTCATCAAAAACAGTCTGGCTGTTGTTTTGGATACAGGAAATGTTGAACGGATTGATGATGACCGCAGTCCGATGGCCGCAAAGATTGTCAAGATTGACCATCATCCAAATGTAGAACCATTTGGCAGTCTGATATTAGTGAAAACAGATGCTGCAGCGACCTGCGAAATCCTGGCAGAGTATTTTCAAACGGTATCCAATTCTGTCTTTTCCAAGAAAACAGCAGAGTATCTCTATAAAGGTATTTTGACGGATACACTTTGCTATGCAACATCAAATACGACACCGCACACCTTGGAAATGGGAGCGTATATTGCCTCTAAAGGTGTCAATATTCCCGCTGTCAATCGTGAACTGTTCGATCAAGATGAGAAGGCATTTACATTTGCCAGTTTTGTCCGTTCTAAGATTCAAACAATTGAAGGGAAGGTGGCTTATGTCATCATCTCTTTAGAAGATCAGGAAAAAATGCAGATCAGTGCTTCTTCTGCCCGTAATTTCATTACGGAAATGGGGCATGTTAAAGAGTTTGGAGCATGGTGCATGTTCACTGAAAAAATAGTCGATGGGAAGCACCTATATGATGGTTCGCTTCGTTCCAAAACGGTCATTCTCAATGACCTGGCAAGGGAGTACAGCGGAGGCGGTCATCCAAATGCTTCAGGTGTGAAAAATCTTGATGAAAAAATGATAAAAACGTTGTTACAGAGCATATTTTTAAGAGTTTAATCATTTGTCAAGTATTGAACAAGCATAGGACATGTAGTAACATTAAATAGGTAAGTACGAGAGGTACTTATACACAATTGGAGGAAATTAAAAAATGGAATTAACAAACAAGAAGAGCATTTCTGAAGCAATCGCTGAAAAGCATGATCTGACTAAGAAGGAAGCAGGAGATATCGTTGATCTTGTTTTCGATACAATCTCTGATACATTAAAGGATGGCGGCAGAGTTGATATTACTGGTTTCGGCAAGTTCGAAGTCAAGACAAGAGCAGCTCGTACAGGCATCAATCCTCAGACAAAGGAGACAATCTCCATTCCTGAGACAAAGGTTCCAGGTTTCAAGGCTTCTAAGGTCCTCAAGGACATTGTTAAGTAATTAACCTCAATATTATAAAAAATGACACTTTGCTCACTGCAGAGTGTCATTTTCGTTTGGTTTGTCGAATTGCAGATCCTGTGTATAGATCTTTTTTAGGCGGAAATACGTAGCTCTTGAAATACCAAGAGCGGACATTACCTCACTCATGGATTTTTTTTGATCCATCATAATACTGAACTGGAAGTAGCGTTCAGACCATTTTTTATCAAATTTATGACGGCCGGCTCCTCTAGGATTCTTTTTTTTGTTTGATTCAATCTGTTCAGCAAAGCGGATACAAGTCTTCTTGTAGGCATCTCGTTCACGCTTCAGGGCTGCAATATCACGCTGGTAGACATCTTTCAGCTCGTTATACTGCAACCGGCAGAGGTCTCTTTGACTGATCAGCATCGCAATTTGTGCTTTTAATGTATCTATTTCACTCATACTTATACTATATATCAAATTAAAAAAGTATCAATAATTAAATTTTGAATTATTTATTAAATCATTTTGGTATCAAAATTCAGGAGACTATTTATTATTTGACAAAAATAAATAAATTTCTTTCTATATTTATAAATGAATGTCACCACAAAAAAATATGGGTTTATAATGTTGCATATTCATCAATGATCCTATACGGAGGGGATATCTATGAAGAGGAGAAAATTAGTAGGCTATGAGCCATGGGTGTTTGTACTGCTTGAAATTTTGAATATTTCACCATTCATGCAAAGCCTGCAGCCAGATGGAGATAAGACATTGATGTATCTCTATGGATTTGGATTAATTGTTTTCCCAATATGTTTTGTAGTAACATTGATACGTTTTATGAAACAAAAGAAGCAGGAAAAGAATCAGTAAAGATTTAAATTCTACAGAAGATATTCTAGAAACATAGATCTGTATTATGGTGTTATAGATCAAATGAGAAAGGGATATCTTTTTTTATATTATAATTGGTCCCCTAAAATCGATAAATATAAAAATCGCATAACATACATTATGCGAAGTATATTTATTATACGAGAAATTGCTTGCTTTCACTTGTTTATAACAATTAATAATCTTTCAATATAGCTCTCAACAACCTGATCAATTGTTTCGATAGCGGTTAGAGACGGATCTAATCAAGCCCTTTTTTAAAAATCTCGTTGAAGTTAAGACTTTCTTCAGCGAGATATTCATAATACAGTCTATTAGATCAATAACTACATATCATTCCAATTGGCTTAACCTCCAATTTGGTGACTTGACATCTTATTGTACATGAATAAGTACA
>CAYLQV010000005.1:0-106083 GCA_964385925.1 uncultured Galactobacillus sp.
CTGGATAAAAAGAAAATGGCATCAGCCTAAGTTCCCTTAAGTTGATGCCATTGGCCGCAGAAATGCGGCTTTTACTTTGAATTACTGCTGTGTGTCAGATGTCTCAGTGGAAGATGCTGTCGGGGTTGGGGCTGCGGTGGAAGATTGAGTGCTTGTCGTGTCGGTGCCATCAGTGTGCTTCAGCTTATACATAACAACTTCAGCATCCGCTAAGAACCTGATATCCTTGATCGTTGTGCCAACACCGTTTGTAATATCTAAAGTGAATTTATCGGAAATGGTATGTGTACCTCTCAAGTATTCCTTTGCACCAGCAGGCTGATACAGGGCACCGAAGAAGTAATAGACCTGACCGCCATGGGAATGGCCGGCTAAAAAGTAATTGGTGATGTCTGCAGGAACAGACAGTGCAGTATCAGGAGTATGGCATACCGTCATGACATATGAATCACGTGAGACAGTACTGTAAACAGTATCTATATCAGGCTTGCCATTGACTTCATTGTCAAGCCCGACAAGAGTAATGGAACCTGAACTCTGCTTATGAAGACTGATTGACTTATTATTGATGACTTCAAAATTTGAAGCTGCATAGATCTGATCAATTGCTGATTTCATAACATCACTGCGTTCATCGGAATCGCCATAGACAGCATATTTGCCATAGTCAGCCTTGAGTGAACTGAATGCCTTGGTCAAGATTGTGTTTCCTTCTTCTGTATACTGTGCACCTGTATCATACAGGTCACCGCCGAAGATGATTACATCAGGCGAGAGGGCATTGATCTTATCAATCAGCTTGTTCAGCCGGTCTTCATTCATAAATGTTCCGTAGTCCAAATCAGAGAAATATAAGATGTTCATGTCATTGAGCTGAGAAGGAATGTCGGCCGATGACAGTTCCACATAACGTGTACTGTATCTTTTTGGCGCAAATTGATATACATCAACTGCCAGATAGCTGCAAAGTCCAAGAATCAGCGCAAGGACGATCAAAATCTTCGTCGTTGTTTTCATATTGCTTCCTTTGTCCTTAATATCTTACCATAACAGAAGAGATTCGTTATGATACAATTACGTAGGCAGGAAAAGAAAAAATGATTGACAGTTATTATTTGTTTATGATGGATACATTGATCCGCAACAATCAGCCGATGAAAGGTGCGGTCGAGCTTTTGGATACACTGAATATCAGAAGGATGCCTTTTGTCATCCTGACCGAGCAGAGTGGAAAGACAAGAGATAGCTTAGCTGAGCGCATGAATCAGGCAGGCTTTCATGATATCCGTTCGCTGGACATCTATTCGAGCTGTATGGCTGCTGTGGACTGGATCCGCTGGATGTATCCGCAGAAGAATAAAGCTGTGATGATCGGCGGCAGCGGGATGAAGGATGCACTCCAGAAGGGCGGTCTTGAAATCGATCATGTGACGCCTGACTGGCTGTTCCTTGGCATGAATGCAAACCTGACTTACATTGACTACTGTGATGCACTGCAGGTACTGGATGAAGGCGCACAGCTGATCATCACGGACGGCAGAAAGACAATGATCAAAGAAAATGCCCGCATGATCGGCAATGAGTCTGTCGCCAAAATGCTGGAATACGCTTCTGAGAAAGAAGGTATTTCTTTTGGACGGGGATCAGACAGACTGATCAAACAGGGCATGAAGTACTATGATGTACCTTCAGAAAATATTACGATGGTCGGAACGCATTTTCAGAAAGATATTCTTCCGGCAGCAGCCTTAGGTATGACGACAGTTTATGTGACGCAGGGAAATTCAATTGTAGATCTTGGGATGAATGATGAATGTCATCCGGATTATATTGTCGAAGACTTATCGGGTCTTGCCAAGTAAACAGCTGCCGACAAAGCGGTAGGCTATCTCAAAGTGTCTTGGATCATTGATCAGACGTTCTGGATGCCATTGAACAGCCAGGACGTTTTCTTTTTCAAATGCTTCAATGACATGGTCTTCCTTTGAGACAGCCGCCAGCTTGAATCCTTCTGGAACTTGGGTAACGGCCTGATGATGAAAGCTGTTGACACTGGCTTGCGGACCAAAGATATCATACAAAGAAGTACCTTCTTCAAATAATACTTCATGTGCATAGTCATAGGTGCCTAAAGGCGGCATCATCTTCTTCTGCTCATGCTGGGCATAATTGGCACTTGGCAGGTCCTGAATCAAGGAAACGCCTTCCGCTGCACCAATCAGCTGAATGCCGCGGCAGATGCCAAGTACAGGTTTATCCGCTCGGCAGAAGGCATGATAAAGGAGAAGATCATTGCGGTCATAATCTGGTGATGGTGTTCCGGCACCGTGAGGTTCTTGGTGATATAAAGAAGGAGAAACATCTTCACCGCCGGTGATCAATAAGCCGTCAAATCTAGCAGCATATTGATCAGCGTCCTCTTCATTGATGAGACCGCAGAGGACAGGGATGCCGCCGGCCTTGGCAATAAAGTCAAAGTAGGATTCATTATCCGACATGATGCGGTTGTCCGAATTAGTGGATTGGTTGCGTGGGGTCAAAAGGATGTATGGTTTCATATGATCTCTCCTGGAGGTATTATATATCGCATATTGAAAATATGCCTTAGTATGCTAAAATATTCATGCTGTGTTGAAGAAGACTAGTAACAGATAACGGCAGATAAGAGAGACGGAGAACTGGTGAGATCCGGAGTGCTGAAAGATGCGAACTGAACTTTGGAACAGAACGTGGTGAGAGCGTTAATCTCAATAGAGGTGCGCATCAGCAATGATGTGAACTAAGGTGGTACCGCGTATACAAGCGTCCTTAGATACAGGATGCTTTTTTTATGGTAAGGAGAATTTCTTATGTTTGATCATGAAACGATTGAAAAAAAATGGCAGAAATACTGGGAAGACAATAAGACATTCAAGACGAATGCCTATGATTTCTCAAAGCCAAAGTACTATGCACTGGATATGTTCCCGTACCCGTCCGGCGTAGGCCTGCATGCAGGTCATCCGGAAGGATATACAGCAACTGATATCGTCTGCCGTATGAAGCGTATGCAGGGATACAATGTCCTGCATCCAATGGGCTTTGACAGTTTTGGTCTGCCGGCAGAACAGTATGCAATCCAGACGGGACATCATCCGGAAAAGTTTACCAAGGACAATATCGAGACGTTCCGGAAGCAGCTGAAGATGCTTGGCTTCAGTTATGACTGGGACAGGGAGATCAGCACCAGTGATCCGGATTTCTATAAGTGGACACAGTGGATCTTCAAGCAGCTGTTTGATGACGGCTTGGCTAAGTGTGTTGAAATGCCGGTCAACTGGTGTGAGGAATTGGGCACAGTACTGGCAAATGATGAAGTCATTGACGGCAAGTCTGAGCGCGGCGGCTATCCGGTCGTCAGAAAGAACATGCGTCAGTGGGTCATTGATATTGTAGCCTATGCAGAAAAGCTGCTGGATGGCCTGAATACAGTCGACTGGCCGGAATCAACGAAGGAAATGCAGCGCAACTGGATCGGCAAGTCTGTCGGTGCCCATGTCATCTTCAAGATTGACGGACACGATGAGACATTTACTGTATTTACAACAAGATGCGATACCTTGTTTGGTGCAACATACTGTGTTTTCGCACCGGAACATGAATTAGTAGATGTCATAACTACTCCAGAACAGAAGGAAGCAGTCAAGGCATATCAGAAAGAATGTGCCGGCAAATCCGATCTGGAGCGGACGGAACTGAACAAAGAAAAGACGGGCGTCTTCACAGGTGCGTATGCATTGAATCCCGTCAATGGCAAGAAGATCCCAATCTGGATCTCTGACTATGTCTTAGCGACTTATGGTACAGGTGCCATCATGGCTGTTCCAGCTCACGATGACCGTGACTATGCTTTTGCAAAGAAATTCGGTCTGGAAATCATTCCTGTCCTGGAAGGCGGCGACATTGATACCGAAGCCTATACACAGGATGGTGTTCATATCAATTCTGAATTTTTGAACGGCATGGGCAAGCAGGAAGCCATTGATACGATGATCAATTGGCTGAGCGAACGCGGTCTTGGAAAAAAACAGGTCAACTACCGTCTGCGTGAATGGATCTTTGCCCGTCAGCGTTACTGGGGCGAACCAATCCCGATTGTCCATCTTGATGACGGCAGAACTGTGTCATTAAGAGAAGATGAGCTACCTCTGCTGCTGCCGCCGGTCGACGACTACCGCCCAGGAAAGAATGGTGCTTCACCATTGGAAAAAGCTGAAGAATGGCTGAATGTAACCGTCGACGGTGTTCATGGACGCCGTGAGACATCAACAATGCCTGGATCCGCGGGATCAAGCTGGTACTTCATGCGCTATATTGATCCGCATAACAATGAAAAATTTGCTGACTATGATCTGCTGAAACACTGGATGCCGGTCGATCTTTATATTGGCGGTCCTGAACATGCGGTCGGACATCTTCTATATTCACGCATGTGGACAAGATTCCTTTATGATAAGGGCTTGTGTCCTGTCCCGGAGCCATTCCAGAAGTTAGTCCACCAAGGCATGATACTGGGTGCCAACGGTATCAAGATGGGCAAACGGTTCCCAAAATATGTTGTCGATCCGAATGTGGTCGTCAAGGAATACGGTGCGGATACGATGCGTGTCTATGAAATGTTCATGGGACCTCTTGAAGCATCTAAGCCATGGAGCGATCAGTCTCTTGACGGCACAAGAAAGTGGCTGGAGAGAGTCTATCGCTTAGCGACAACAGAATCCATGATTACGG
Organism: uncultured Galactobacillus sp.; assembly: GCA_964385925.1. Classification (GTDB taxonomy): domain Bacteria; phylum Bacillota_I; class Bacilli_A; order Erysipelotrichales; family Erysipelotrichaceae; genus Bulleidia. Next base: position 4,771 of record CAYLQV010000005.1, read on the forward strand.
AAGAAGCAGTGCCAGAATTGAACTACAGCTATAACTTTACTGTGAAGAAGGTCACAAATGATATTGAGACCCTGAACTTCAATACTGCCATTTCACAGATGATGATCTTCGTGAATGACTGCTATAAGACAGGTAAAGTCAATAGAGAGATGCTGATTGGTTTTATCCGTATGCTGAGCACCTTTGCACCGCATATCGGTGAAGAGCTCAATCAGATGCTGACGGGGGATGAAACAGTAGCTTATGCTGCATGGCCGACTTATTCTGAAGATGCATTGGTGCAGAACAAGGTGGAAATTGTTGTTCAGGTCAACGGTAAAGTCCGCGGAAAATTTGAAGCTGATAAGGATGCAGATCAGGCAGTGATTGAGAAGACTGCAAAGGAACTGCCGAATATTCAGAGCTTTATGGAAGGCAAGACAATTCGTAAAGTCATTGTGATTCCGAATAAAATCGTCAATATTGTAGTAGGCTGAGGAAAAGTGAAAAACAGGTCTGAGACGGTGGTCTTACGGCCTGTTTTTTGATATAATGGCTCCGGTACAAATATGGATGAATTTAAAGTAACGATAGACAAATTTGATGGTCCTATGGACTTGATGCTTCATTTGATCAAGGAGAACCAGCTTGATCTGATGGATCTGGATGTCAATGTCCTGACCGACCAGTATATTGCATATCTGCAGGGGATGTCAGACCTGCATTTGGAAGTGGCATCAGAATATTTAGTTGAACTTGCAACTTTAATTGAGTATAAGTCCAAAAAGATGCTGCCAGGTGCGGCTGATGATCTGGAAGATGAATATGAGGAAGACCCGAAGGAGAGACTGGTCAGAAGACTGTTGGAGTATCAGCAGTTCAAGGAAGCCTCTGCGGATATGGGAAACCTCTACGAAGAACGGCAGAAGTTGATGAGCCGTCCTTTAAGTTCAGAGATAGATTCCTTTGCCAAGGAAGATGATGATAAAGTCAGCTATTCAGGGAATCCTTATGACTTGATGAAGGCGATGCGCAGATGTCTGATGAGAATGCATCTGACTTCACCGATTGAAAAGCAGTACACGGTGACCGAAGTCTCGATTGAAGACCGGGAGCTGGTCGTCCGGGCAAAGCTTGACAAGATGCCGGAAAAGTTCCGTTTTGAAGCACTTCTTGATGATGTGCATGATATGCCGATGTTCATCGCTACATTTTTGTCAATTTTAGATCTGGCAAGAATGCATACCTTGGTGTTTACGATTGATGACAACGATGTGATCTGGTTTTCGAGGGGAGAACATTTCGTATGAGTGAAAAAGAAGATTTAATCAACGATAATGCTGCCGTGCTAGACAGTGATTATGATGATGAAGAAACAAATGAAAGTGAAGTTGCTTCAGAAGTAGAAATGAGCGATGCCGAAGATGGTGAGAATGCTGAAGATATTGCTGCCATCGATGGTGTAGATACAGCTGCAGTCGAAAATGCAAAGGATGAGGAAGAAGCAATTGATGAAGCAATTGTTGAAAGTGAAAAACTACCTTCTGTGTTGCCAGTTGAAACAGCAGAACCTGTCAATCCGAAGCAGTCTGTACAGCTGTCCATGGACCCAAGCATCCAGCAGGATGAAGAAAAGAATGAAGCTGCTGAGGACCATAAGAAGCGCAATATGGCAGTCATCGAAGGACTCTTATTTTTGACGGGTGACGACGGACTGACGATTGAACAGGCAGCTGAGACCATGGATCTGAAAAAGAATGAAGTCAAGGATCTGCTGGATGAACTGCAGAAGTACTATACAAATGATGACCGTGGGTTTGAAATCGAACGGTTCGGTGATACTTACAGATTTCTTTCCAAAGCATTCGTGCATGATTATGCCAAGAAGCTGTTCCAGATCAACAATGAGGCAAAGCTGAGCAATGCAGCAATGGAGACATTGGCAATCATTGCATATAAACAGCCGATTACCAGAGTTGAAATTGAAGAGATCCGCGGTGTTGGTGCGGATGTCATGCTCCATAAGCTGGAAGCACGCGGACTGATCAAGGAAGACGGCAGATCAGATGCCCCAGGCAGACCGATTCTGTATTCCGTCACAGATGAATTCATGGATGCCTTTAAATTAATGAGTCTGGAAGAACTTCCTGAACTTCCAAAGTTTGGTGATGGACAGGAAGAAAGCGACGATCTGTTCACACAATGAAAAAGCAAATGATTTTGATGGGAGTTGCCCTCAGTATGCTGTGCGGATGCGGTACGGCAGAAAGTACAGCATCACCTGATTCCACAGCACGGGAGACAGCATCCCAGGATATCAAACAGAAAACATGCCGCACCGTAGATTACTACGATTATGCTTCACCAGTCCCAGCAAGTGCAAAGGTCGATGATTCTTACTTCACTGATACATTCTTCGGCGGTGACTCCCGCATGGGAAGCCTGGCGCTGTACAGTGATTTGGCAGATAAAGGTGCTGAGATCTATTACGGCGAATCACTCCGATTATGGACCATTGACAAGATGGATATTCAGACTGCAGCTGGAACAGATACAATGTACAACTTAGTGATGAATACCACCAAGAACAACATCTATCTGCTGCTTGGCATCAATGAGATCAGAAGTGAGACATTTGATGACTGGGCTGCGTACTATGAAGAGATCATCAGCACACTGCTGTCCAGCCACCCAGGTGTCAATGTCTATCTGATGATGAGCTACTATCCGCAGACCCTTGCGGATATTGATGAGGCGACGTTGAAGCAGAATATTGACACTGTCAACACGGATCTGAAGAATATAGCCGTCAAGCATCATCTGTATCTGCTGGATATTGATCCAACAATGAAGGATGAGAACGGCAAGGTCAGGGATGACCTGGTATGGGACGGCCTGCACTTCAATGAAGCAGGCGGACAGGCATATGCAGACTATATCTCTACACATGTTGTTAGAAAGGATGACTATGTTAAAGAAATTTGTGAGTAGTTTATTAGCAGTTGTACTGCTTTGCGGATGTGCTGCTAAGACTTCAACAGTATCTACATCTGTCAGTGCAGATTCAGCTGCATCTTCATTGATTACGAAGCTCAGCCTCAGCTCCTTGACGTCAACAAAGGACCGCATCATCAAGGGGATGATCTTCAATGGAGATGATGTAACAACGGATGCAGCTTTGTATACATCGAGTGAAACAGGAAACTCTGATTCTGTAGGTGTATTCTATACAAGTGATGTAGAAACATGCAAAAAGGATGTCAATGCCTATCTGGATACCCAGAAGGCAAATGCCCAGACGTATAATGCAGATCAGGTCTTCAAGATCTCCAATGCTGTCATTCAGGACAACGGAAGTGTTGTTATTATGGTTGTCTGCGATGACATTGAGTCTGCCAAGAAAATTGTGAAGGAAGCGCTGCAGTAAAAATATGCCTCATTTTTTGAGGCTTTTCTTTTAGATCAAAATGTTCTTCAATATAGAAAGAGGAGAGTTTACGTATGATTGAAAGATATTCACGCAAAGTAATGAGAGACATCTGGACAGAACAGTCAAAGTTTCAGGCATGGCTTGAAGTCGAAGAAATGATCGATGAAGCATGGGCACAGCTCGGTGAGATCCCGATGGAAGATGTCGATGCCATCCGTAAGAATGCAACTTTTACGGTCGACCGTATTCATGAAATCGAGCAGGAGACTAGACATGATGTTGTTGCCTTCACAAGATGTGTATCGGAATCGCTCGGTGATGAAAAGAAATGGATCCACTATGGTGTGACCAGCACCGATGTTGTGGATACTGCCTACGGTGTCAGATACAAAAAGGCTGATGCCATTCTGCGCCAGGACATCCTGGACTTCATGGAGATCTTAAAGACAAACGCGCTCAAGTATAAAGATACGATCATGATGGGCAGAACACATGGTGTTCATGCTGAAATCACAACGTTCGGCATGAAATTTGCTCTATGGTATGAAGAAATGAAACGGAATCTGGAACGGTTTGATTCAGCAGCAGCTGATGTCGAATGCGGCAAGATCTCTGGTGCCGTCGGCACTTTTGCCAATATCCCGCCGTTTGTTCAAGATTATGTCTGTGAACATTTAGGCATTCATTCTGCAGCTATTTCCACACAGATCCTGCAGCGTGACCGTCATGCGCATTATTATGCAACCCTTGCCTTGATTGGAACGACACTGGAACAGATGGCAACGGAGATCCGTCATCTGCAGAGAACAGAAGTCCGTGAAGTAGAAGAACATTTCAATAAGGGACAGAAGGGGTCTTCTGCGATGCCGCATAAGAGAAACCCGATTGGTTCTGAGAACATCTGCGGTGCAGCCAGAGTCTTGAGAGGATATATGATCACTTCCTATGAAGACGTACCGCTGTGGCATGAAAGAGACATTTCACATTCTTCCGCAGAGAGGATCATCGGTCCGGATGCAACCGAACTGCTGGACTATATGCTGACACGTTTCGGCGGCATTCTGAAGGATCTGACTGTCTTCCCAGAAAAGATGGAAAAAGACATCTGGATGACCAACGGAGTCATCTTCTCACAGAGATTCATGTTGAAGCTCATTGAAAAAGGCTGGAGCCGTGAAAAGGCCTATGATACTGTGCAGCCGCAGGCAATCAAGGCATGGGAGAATAATCTGAACTTCAAGGATCTGATCTCGAATGTTCCTGAAGTCAAGGCAGAGCTATCACAGGCTGAGATTGATGACTGCTTTGATCCAATGTACCATGTCAGGAATGTAGATACGATCTACAAGAGAGTCGGTCTGCTTTAAGGAAATCGACAGAGTTTGTCTGAAGTCAGGACAAACTCTTTTTTGATGAGGTATAATTGAACCATGTCAAAGACACAGGACACATTGGAACTGGAAGCTTCCTTGGATCTTCAGAGCAGAGAAAAACGGGAATATGGATGCGAAGAAGTGACCATCGGCTTTAAGAACAGCGGGCATGGCGATGAAATTGTTGATTATATGACAATGGATGCCAAGTCAGTTTTTAAATGCTACGAGATCAAAGTTACGCTCAGTGACTTAAAGACAGACAATAAAAAATCATTTTATGGCGACTACAATTATCTGGTCGTCAGTGATGAGCTCTATGCAAAGAATCCGGTATGGGACAATTATATACCGCCATACGCAGGCATTCTTGCCGGAACAGACCTGCATGTGAAGCGTGCCGCAAAGAAGCGGGAAGTCACCGCAGAGACAAGAGACATGCTCAAAGATTCTCTTCTGCGCTCCGTTTTCTGGAAGATGGAGAATTATAAAGACGCCAAGGATCTGGAGAACCTCAGGACTTTGAAAAAACTGCTGGATGATCAGAAGGAAGAGCTGACCCAAAAGGAACTGAACAGTGAAAGAATGAACTGGACGTATACTGACTATGAACATTACTACCGCAGGAACCATCAGGAACCAGAATTCACACTGGAGAATGCTGCGAAGATCGAACGTAAGGAAGCAGATCTGAGGCAGCAGGGCAAATATACCTGGATGATGAAGAATGGCCGCCAAGTATGTCCAAAATGCGGGCACGAAGCTGCATTTGAAAGCTCTGATCAGGCTCTGTTGAGCGATTTCTGTCCATTCTGCGGTGCTGATCTAAGAAAGTATAAAAAATAGCTAAATATCATTTATTAAATTTTGAAACAAAAATGCATGACAATCACGTCATGTATTTCTTTTATTCATGGTCGTGGGTATCTTCCTGCGGCTCCATTGTTTCTTCGTAGCGGTCTTCTTCAAACATTTCCTGATCCTCTCCAGTCAGAATGTGCTGCTGGGAGTGATGTGAAGCTCGCAGTGCCTCCAGGACATCGACCAGTTTCTGCTCGGGGTCTGCTGCCCGCAGGGACATATGAAATCTCGTGCATCCAGTCTGATGCAGAATGGATAGTAGATTGCCGGCATTGATGCCGCCGCCGGGAAGAATCTGGATTCGGGTCTCATACTGTTCTTCCAATGCATGCAGGATCTCACTGCCTGCTGAGCAGTCAGGTTTTCCAGCAGATGTCAGGATCCGGTCACAGTGCAGATCAGCCAAGACCTGTGCTGACTTGAAAAAATCTGATGTTTTATCAAATGCCTTATGGAAGACAGCCTCTTTCTGTTCAGAATGGACCAGCTTGATCATTGCCTCTGTAAAAGGGATATCAATCTCTTTCTGCTCTGTCAGGCATCCAAAGACGATACCATCAGCACCATGTGCTAGAAAATACTGTGCTTCCGCCAGCATCTTTTCTTTTTCATCTTCCGTATAAATAAAACTTCCAGCTCTTGGTCTGACCATGCACATGAGCTGCTTGGAACTGATCTTTCTTGCTTCAAGAAAATCATCATGATCCATCGAAAGCCCATCATGTTCTAAATGACTGTTTACTTCGACCCGGTCGACTTCAGAATATTTCTCTGCAGTTCTGATATCTTCCAGGCTTCCGGCACAGATCTCTATTTTAATACCATACAGCATATGATCACCTCTATGCATATCATAGCGCAAAAGAAAAGCAGGAAACGAATTTCCTGCCTAAAATTACAGAAGAGGTCTCAAGATGCAGTTGCCTTCACGTTCCGGGTTGACGGATACGAGGCATGCAGGTGTGCCGGTATATTCTTCAATGAATCTGACATATGCCTGGGCAGCTTCTGGAAGATCTTCAAATTTTGTACATTTGGAGATATCTTCGCTCCATCCCTTGAATTCTTTATAGATTGGCTTTGCCTTTGCATACTGCTTCAAAGAAGCAGGAACGGTATCCTGCTGTCTGCCGTCAATTTCATAGCCGATGCAGACGGGAATCGTATCAAAGCCAGTCAAGACATCCAGCTTTGTAATGGCAATATCAGTTAAGCCGTTGATACGGACTGCCTGCTTGACGACAGGGAGATCCAGCCAGCCGACTCTTCTAGGTCTGCCGGTCGTGGCACCATACTCTGCTCCTGTTTCACGCAGTGTATTGCCGATCTCATTGATCTGTTCAGTGACGAACGGACCTTCACCAACTCTGGTGGAATAAGCCTTAACAACACCGATGACGCGGCCCAGCTTGCTTGGAGAAACAGCAGCACCTTCACAGACACCGGCAGCAGTAGGTGAAGAAGAGGTTACATATGGATACGTACCATAGTTGATGTCAAGCATATTAGCCTGCGCACCTTCGAATAATACGATCTGATCTTCATCCAATGCTTTATTTACGATATCGACTGCATCACAGATCATCGGCAGCAGTCTTTCTCTGATCTTCTTGAAATCAGCGACCATTGTATCGTAGTCAAATGCTTCACCGCCGTAGATCTTCGTAATCTCTTCGTTCTTGATCTCTAAGACGGTCTTCAATTTATCACAGAAGACATCCCAGTCAGCCAGGTCACAGACTCTTAAGCCGACTCTGGAATACTTATCTGCATAACATGGTCCGATGCCGTTCTTCGTTGTGCCGATTTTTTTGTCACCGGCCTTGAGCTCCTTGAGTTCATCCAGTTTTACATGATACGGCATGATGAGCTGTGCACGGTCAGAAATGCGGACATTATCGCAGTGCTGTCCCTGTGCTTCCAGTTTGTCAATTTCTTCAAACAGTACAAACGGGTTGACGACGACACCAGCAGCAATCACACATAAAGCATCATGATTCAGGATGCCGGAAGGAAGAAGGTGAAGTACAGTCTTTTTCCCATTTACTACGACGGTATGACCAGCATTATTGCCGCCTTGGAAACGCACAACCATGTTGACATGTGTTCCTAGCAGATCGACAACTTTGCCTTTGCCTTCATCGCCCCATTGAGCTCCAACTACAACGTAACCAGCCATTTTAACTTATCTCCTCTTGTCAAACGACCGTATAATGATATCACAAACGCAGGATTTATTAAATGAAGCTTAATTTCACAGAGATGAATAATTAATGGTAAAATAATCTGGTGAGGTAAAGAGAATGAGCGAAAGAAACGCAAAAGGCAAAACACCTGAAGACTACGGTTTTCATAAAAAAGAGACAGATTTTCATATCGATTTCAATGAAAAGTCATCGGTAAAGAAAGTCATTGGTGTTGTCTCCGGCAAGGGCGGCGTAGGAAAATCCTTCGTGACCAGCCTGCTTGCAAGTGAAATGCAGAGAAGAGGGTACAGAGCTGCTGTACTTGATGGCGATATTACAGGGCCATCCCAGGGAAAGAGCTTCGGCATCCATGAAAAGGCGACTGGAGAAGAAGGTTTGATCTATCCGTTTGTAACAAAGAACGGCATTCAGGTCATCACCACGAATATGATCCTTGAGAGAGATGATCAGCCGGTCATCTGGCGCGGGCCAATGGTTGCCAATGTCCTGAAGCAGTTCTATCAGGAAGTCTACTGGAACAATGTCGACTATATGTTCGTTGATATGCCTCCAGGAACATCCGATGTACCATTGACTGCTTTCCAGAGCTTTCAGCTGGATGGCATCATTATTGTGACAAGCCCGCAGGAACTGGTCTCGATGGTCGTTGAGAAGGCAATCAATATGGCTTCCATGATGAATATCAAGGTCTATGGACTGATTGAAAATATGAGCTATGTAGAATGCCCGAACTGCGGTGAAAAGATCATGGTGTTCGGAAGGAGCCATATTCAGGAAATCGCAGATAAGTATAATCTGCCTGTTTTAGCAAGAGTACCGCTTGATGCAAGAATCTCAGAAGCATCCGATGCGGGAACAATGGAGGACCTGGAAATTGATGCATTGAAGCCGGCTGCAGATTTTATTGAAAAATAAGCGAATCTTCACACAGTATTCACAATGTACCGATAATATGAGACCGTACAAGGAGAAAGAGTATGACCAGAATATTGATTGTTGACGATGAAGAAAAGATCCGTTCATTGATTGCTAAATATGCAGTGCATGAAGGTTTTGAAACAGAACAGGCGTGCGACGGCATGGAGGCAGTCGATAAGTGCGAAAAGAACACGTATGATCTGGTCATTATGGATATCATGATGCCGAATCTGGATGGCTTTTCAGCTGTCAAGGAAATCAAGAAGAGCAAGCCGAATACACCGTTCATTATGCTGAGTGCACTCGGTGAGGAATATGACAAGGTCCATGGCTTTGATCTGGGCATCGATGACTATGTCGTCAAGCCTTTCTCCAGCAAGGAACTGATGATGCGTGTCCATGCCATTTTAAAGCGTGTATCACCATCCGCAGCTGGTACCGGAGATATCATGAGAGTTGAAGGAATGGCGATTGACTTCTCTGCCCGTACTGTAACAATCAATGATGAAAGAGTACAGCTTTCACCAAAGGAATATGAACTGCTTGCATATTTAGCAAAGAATGCCGGCATCGCTTTGACAAGAGAACAGCTCCTGCAGAATGTATGGGGCTATGACTTCTTTGGGGATGACCGGACATTGGATACACATGTCAAGCTGCTCCGTAAGAATCTTGGTGACTATTCGAAGTATATTGTTACGCTCAGAGGTGTAGGTTATCGTTTTGAAAAAACAAATTAGCTTGAAATGGAAGATTGGCAGATACCTTGTGGGATTTGCCATTCTTACTGTTGCGGTCATTTTCTTATTTCAGGTTGTTCTGCTTGAACCTATGTATGAGCGGTCAAAGATCCAAGCGGTGAAAGAGGTATCCGAATCCGTGATCCAGGCAATCGAAAATGGAAATGACTCTACTGTCATCATGCAGATGGCTGCGCAGAGTGATACCTGTGTACAGACATATACACCTTCCACGACAGCGGATGGAAACAGCAGTACCGCAGCACTGCTGGCTGGAAACCAGGGATGCCTGGCATACAGTCTGAATGAGAGCAATGTATCACAGTATGTTGCGCTTGCACAGGCCAACAACGGCACATATCTTTCAACGGTATCGCAGAATCAGGCACATCCTTCCGATGGAAAGATGGACCGCGGCAGTACGGATGATATGAGCCAGGTCAAGAACATTGTTTATACAAAGATTACGTCAATCAACAACGAAAATGTTGTAGTTATTGTTACTGGTATCTTGACGCCGTTAAGTGCGACGACCCAGACCCTCAGTTCACAGATGTGGTATATCGGTATTTTCCTGCTGATCTCCATCGTGCTATTAACATGGGTCTTATATAAGCAGATTGCACAGCCTTTAGCTGAAATCAACACAGCTGCCAAGCAGCTGCCGCAGGGCAAGTATGAGATGGATCCGAAGACGAACCGCTATCAGGAAGCACAGGAGCTGAATGAAACACTGATGGATGCGGCAGAGGATATCCAGGCTGCAGATAAGGCAAAGAGAGATTTGATTGCCAATGTGTCGCATGATCTGCGAACGCCGCTGACAATGATCTCTGGATATGGTGAAATGATGCAGGATCTGCCGGAAGAAAAGACAGATGAGAATCTGCAGGTCATCATTGATGAATCGAAGCGCTTGAATGCACTGGTCAATGATCTTCTCGATCTTTCCAAGATGCAGAGCTCTAAGATCCAGCTGAATGAAGAAGACATGGATCTCACTGACATGGTCGATACACAGCTAAAGAAATATGATGTCTATGTTGTACGCGACGGCTTCAAGATTGAAAAAGAACTTGGCAGTACTGCTGTCGTCCATGCGGATGAAAAGCGTATGGAGCAGGTCTTTAACAACTTCATGACCAATGCCATCAACTATTCTGGTGAGAACAAGCATATTATTGTGCGTGAAAAAGTGGCTAAGGACATAGTGCGGATCGAAGTCCAGGACTTTGGGGAAGGCATTGATGAAAAGAACCTTTCAAAGGTTTGGGACCGTTATTATAAGATTGATAAGGAACATGTCCGTGTATCGAATGGTTCCGGCATTGGACTGTCATTATGCCATGAGATTCTTGAGATGCATCATGCCAAGTACGGTGTTGAAAGCCAGGTAGGAAAGGGCAGTACCTTCTGGTTTGAGTTCCCAATTGTAAAGTAAAGCATATCAGCTATCTGATATGCTTTTTTGTCACATTGATGTCAGGGAACTGCTTCTGCAGTTCAGGAATCCTTGTTTTCTGTTCTGGACGCAGGAAGAGATATGCGGTGCCGCTTCTGCCGGCACGTGCAGTCCTGCCAAAGCGGTGGATCAAATCATCCAGTGAATCCGGCATATCATAGCAGATCACTATACCTACTGCAGGAACATCCAAGCCGCGGGAAGCGACATCTGTTGCCGTTAGTATCTGCAGCTGATGTTCTCTGAACTGCTGCATGATCCATTTCCGTTTCTTTGGATCCATTTCACTATGGATCGTCTGGCTGTCAAAGCCATGCTCCTGCAGATGGGCAGAGACAAAATCACTTGTCCGGCGCGTATTGCAGAAAAGAAGGACTTGGCTGGTAGTACTGCTTAACAGATCCTTGAGAAGATCCAGCTTCTGATTCTCATTGACCAGAAAGAATTCATACTTTGTATTCTGTGCCAGCAGGAGCTCTTCTTTGATCTGGCAGTGATAAGGATTGACCAGATACTTTTCAGACAGCTGTCTGATGGCATCGTTGTAAGTTGCGCTGAATAACATTGTCTGATGTTCCGGCAATGCTTCGATTACAGCAGCAGCGTCTTCGGCAAAGCCCATGGAAAGCATCACATCCGCTTCATCCAGGACACAGATCCGGCACATTTTCGGCTTGAAGGTATGTCTTCTCAGATGATCGCAGATGCGGGAAGGTGTTCCAATGACGATATCAGCTCCTTTGGCAAAAGAATGGACCTGAGCATTCATGTCTACACCGCCGGTCAGGACTGCAGTGCGCACACCTTCAATATTGGTCAGCAGACGGCGGATGCATTCAGCTGTCTGCAGGCACAGTTCTCGCGTCGGTGAAAGAATGACCGCCTGCGGGTAATGCTTTCCTTTTCCCTGACGTTCGATTCTTTCAAGAATAGGGATCAGATAGGCATACGTCTTGCCCGAACCGGTAGGTGCCTGGGCAAAGATATCCAGTCCTTGACATGCATAAGGAATGCACTGCTTCTGTACTTCTGAGAGTTCCCTGACATTCTGGTCTGCCAGAGCTTTTTGAAGCTCTTCACTGAGATGTTCGATTTCATTGTTCATGCTTTGGACAGTAACACTTTTGAGCAAAGCTTTCAACTTTTAAAGAGAAATATGCTAGTATATCAGCTGTTGGAAGTGAGGATATCTATGAGCACACATTATGAATTCACACCAAGAGGTGTCTGTTCCCGGAAAATGAATTTCGAAATCAACGGTGATACGATTGAATCAATGAGCGTTGAAGGCGGATGCAACGGGAATTTGAAGGGCATCAGCGCTTTGGTAAAGGGGAAGAAGATCGAAGAAGTGATTGCTGCTCTGGAAGGAATTGAATGCGGTATGAAGCCGACATCCTGTCCTGATCAGATTGCCAGAGCCCTGAAACAATATCAGGCGCAGCAGTAAGCACTTCGGTGCTTTTTTCTTTTCCCTGGGCTGTGATTGTAAAAGATGCACAGAACTGATAAAATTGCGTTTAATGAAAGGTGGCTTTCATGTCAATTTATACAGAAAAACAAGTTTTAAAGCTAAAAAGTGAAGACGGCATCTGGCTTGATTTCAAGGACAATACATGGCTGTTCATTGTTAAGGATGAAGTATGGCAGCCTGAGGAGATCCAGCGTACAAAGCACGCAGATGTTACAATCACGTTTATACAGAAGGGAATCTCAGATGCTTTTCTATTAGAAGTATTTGACTGCATTGAAGTCAGTGACCTGCCTTTCAGCATCAAGGACGCGGATCAAGATGTGCTGGATTCTCTCAGAAACAGCAGCAGATATCTTTATGAGGTTGTACTGCTGAATGAAAAGAATGAAGTCTGTGCAGTCAGGGACGGAACGTTTGCCAAAGAGAACAGCAGTTTATTAAAGAAGAAGCTGCTTGCCCGCCTGGATGAGGATTTCAAAGCAGAGGATGCAGAAGCGTCTTATGCCAAGCTGGCAGCAAAGTATGAACCATATGAACTGGAAGAATTCGCTGTGTTTACACAGAAGAACTGAGGATAAGGAATGATTATTTTATTAATTGCACTGCTGGTGGCAGCAGATCAGATTTCAAAATACTTGGTGGCAGCCAATCTTGCCGGCAGGAACATTGAGATCATCCATAACTTTTTCTATATTACCTATGCTGAAAATACCGGCATGGCCTGGTCGCTTCTGAGCGGACAGCAGGCATTGTTCTGCCTTGCTGCTGCTGCAGCCATCGGCGTCATGATCTGGTATATGATCTATAAAGATCCGGGGAAATGGACGAGAGTTGCACTTGCTTTTATGATTGCCGGTGCTGCGGGCAACCTGATTGACCGTCTGCTGCTGGGACATGTCAGAGACTTCCTGCATTTTTATATTTTTTCTTATGATTTCCCGATATTTAATGTTGCGGACAGTGCCTTGACCATCGGAGTGATCCTGCTGATCATTGGCTCTTTCCTGGAAGAGAAAGCACATGAGTAAACAACAGTGGACGATTGAAGAAGATCTGAAGATGAGACTTGATAAGTATCTGAGTGAGAACTCAGATCTTTCACGTACAAGAGTCCAGGAACTTGCCAAGGCTGGAGAGATCTTTGTCAACGGAAAAGCAGCGAAGAGCTCTGCCAAGCTGAATCTCGGTGATGTCATAGAATGCGATGTGCCGGAAGATGAACCGATTGATGTCGAACCGGAAAATATTCCACTTGATATCTTATATGAAGATGAGGATATCATTGTCATCAATAAACCTAAAGGAATGGTCGTTCACCCGGCACCAGGAAATTATTCAGGTACGCTGGTGAATGCACTTCTGTATCATTGTAAAGATCTCAGCGGCATCAACGGCAAGATCCGTCCAGGCATCGTACATCGGATTGACAAGGATACAACAGGATGCATTGTTGCATGCAAGAATGACCTTGCCCATACTGCGATTGCTAAGCAGCTTGAGGATAAGACCTGCCACCGTGAATACCTTGCTGTTGTCAATGGCGTCATTGATGCTGAAGCAGGCAAGATCAGTGCTCCCATCGGACGTGATCCACGTGACAGACAGCGCATGACGGTCACTGAAGAACACGGCAAGGACGCAGTTACGCATTTTATTGTAAAGGAGCGCTTTAAGAACAGCACGTTTATTGAATGTCGTCTGGAAACAGGAAGAACGCATCAGATTCGTGTTCATATGAAGTATATGAAGCACCCAATTATGGGTGATGTGAAGTATGGAGGGACCTGCCCGTATATGGATACCGAAGGACAGGTCCTGCATGCATATCAGCTGACGCTGGTCCATCCGCGGACCGGTCAGACGATGACATTTGAAGCACCTCTTCCTGAGTACTTCCAAAAGCTTCTTGAGATCCTGCGTGAGGACAGCAGACAATGAAACGGAAAAAGCCAGTGCTTTATGTCACCTTGACAGTCGGCCTTGTATGTCTTTTGGTCTATGTTGTGCAGCTGGTCAACGGTTACGCAGACAATACGGAAGGCATGATCCTGTTTGGTGCATATTACAAGCCGTTTATTTTGGCAGGAGAATACTGGCGTCTGCTGACGGTTGGCTTTGTCCATGCGAATATCTGGCATTTAATGATCAATTTGATGTCATTGTATGCATTAGGTTCAGCTCTTGAAATGAGCATGGGCAGATGGAAGTATCTGACTGTACTGCTGGGCTCAGTGATCGGCGGAAGTCTGTTCCTGTTTGCCGGACAGGGCAATACGATTGCAGTAGGTCTTTCAGCGGGCCTTTATGGTCTGATGTCTGCCTATGTGATCTTGATTGTAAGAGCCGGCGGAATGAAAGTGCCCAGGGTAAGAAATGCCTTATTAAGTACGATCATGATCAACCTGCTGATCAACTTCATGCCTGGTGTTTCATGGATTGCCCATTTAGGCGGCGCAGTTTCCGGTGCCCTGTTATGCGGCGCATTGTGTCTTGATGGAACGGAAGTGCAGAAGCGCATGAATTATGGTGCGGCAGCAATTGTCCTGGCATTCAGCTTAGGTTTCTTATCCTATCAGAATGCATATATTCCATCTGATCAGATTTACATTCTATCTGACTATCATATCTTGACAGCAGAGAAAAAATATCTTCCAATGTCTTATATCAATTCGATGGCACAGAAACTCGATGACATCTATGGATCATCAAGTATCTTAGAGGATGCAGTTCAGCAGAAGGAGGCATGAACATGGATCAGAGAACAGAAAACGTATTGAGCTGGGATGAATATTTTATGGGGCTGGCGCATCTATCTGCGCTTCGTTCTAAAGATCCAAGTACACAGGTCGGTGCAGCCATCGTTGATGAAAATCACCGGGTGGTCAGTGTCGGCTACAACGGCTTTCCACAGGGAGTCTCAGATGCGGAATTCCCATGGCAGCGTGAAGGCGGTGTCCTGGATTCTAAATATGCTTTCGTTGTCCATGCCGAACTGAACGCAATCCTGAACAGCCAGCGTTCTGTCAGAGGCTGTACGATCTATGTTTCTCTGTTTCCATGCAACGAATGTGCAAAGGCAATCATTCAGTCTGGCATCAAGCGGATTGTCTATGAATCAGATAAGTACAACGGCACGGATACCAACATCGCTTCCAAGCGGATGCTGAGAGCTGCCGGGGTGGAACTGGTGCGCATTGCCAATACAATTGAATTGAAAGTTGAAAAAGTACCAAATACATGTAAATAAAAAATGCGGAGAGCTGAATTATTTCAGTTTCTCCGTATTTTTAAAATGAAGCTTTGCTACTGAACCGAGCTTGTCCATGCCGTACTTCTTTACAAAGGAAGCAGCACAGGCATCAACTTTATCACCGGCACCTTTCTGGAACTTCATGTCCCATTCTTTTTCCATTTCATCCATTTTTGTTAAGAAAGCATAGCGGGCAATGACGGAAGCTGCGCCGACGGCAGGATACTTGTCTTCTGCCTTTGTTTCAAAGTGAATGCCTTTAACGATGAACGGCTCACCCTTCAGATAACGGTAGTAGCTGGTCTCAGGAGTGAACTGATCAATGATTTTGAAGGAAGGTACGTCATATTTCTTGGACAGATTTACGTATGCCTGGTTATGGAGCTTTGACTTGACCGCATTCATATTGTTGTCATCATGCACTGCATTGTATTTTTCATTGTCAACAATCAGCAGAGAATATGGGATCTTCTTCATGATCTGCGGCGCAATCTTCCTGATGTCAGTATCCGTCAGCTGCTTGGAGTCACGCACGCCTAACTCAGTCAATAAAGGCAAAGTCTCTTTTGTAATAATAGTTGCACAGACACAGACTGGTCCAAAGTAATCTCCCGTACCGACTTCATCAGAGCCTGCCTGCGGAAGACGGTTCTTGACAGTATTGTTTGTTTTCTTCGACTCTGCTGCCGACGGTGCATCTGTATCAATAAAAGGAGACGCATATACAGCAGCATCTTTGCCCTGGAAGACAGTTTTGCCAGATTGATAACATGTAATGACACAGTTCTCTGGACGCAGCTGCCATTTGGCATAGGCTGGAGGAGCAGTTTTGGTATCCTGCCATGCCTCATAGAGCCTGCTTTCCTGCGCTTCGTTGAGTTTCAAAGTATAGATATTTGTTGTATTCATAAGACTATTTTACCATGGCATTTGTATCTGAGGATGAATTTGGGTATCATTTTAACAGGAAAGTGTACGAGAATGTTTACTGTAGAAGAAAGCTGGATTCCAGTCATCAATGTCATTGTCGGTCTGATCTTCGTTCTATGCTTTGTACGTGGATGGCGGCATGGCTTTGTCAGGATGATCATTTCCCTGATCGGCACGATTGCGTCTCTGTATGGCGCATGGGTGCTGGCACCGATTGTGCAGAAGCAGATAGAACTGTGGCCGAAGACCTGGACACCGATGAATGACAGCGTTCTTTCCGGGATGATCTATCCTGTATTCAATCAGATTGCCTGGTTCTTTCTGCTGTTCCTGATTTTCAAGCTGACCTTCTTTGTCCTGGATAAAATATTTAAGCTGCTGCAGAAAGTACCAGTCTTCAAACAGGTCATGGAGATTCTGGGCGGACTGGTCGGCATCATCGAAGCTTTTATCTGGTGCATGATTCTTTCCTTGATCCTGTGCACGCCGCTGTTTACAAATGGACAGGATGCCATCAATGAATCAATACTTTCGACGATACAGAATACACACAACACGATCATTACAACAGTGCTGAAGCCGATCTATGATACAGAAGATACATTGAAATTAATTACCGATGCGGCAAATGCCGCAAAGGAACAGCAGGATCTGATCAATTCATTGATGCAGAACAGCGGACAGTGAGGACATATGAGCGTTGAAACGAGTCTTGAACTAAATGTCATTCTGGAGCAGGTTGAAAAATACTGCTCTTTTTCCATGGGAAAAGAAAAGGTGCAGAATACGGTGCCTTCCTTTGATAAATTGATCATCCAGCGGGATCACAGTTTGATGAAGGAAGCATTGGAAGCTGTGGTTCACTATGGTGAAATGCCATTCGGCGGCATTACAGATATCCGCGAGATCTTGATCAATGCGGATAAGGGAAGGATTCTCAGCGGATCAGAATGTCTTTCTGAGATACGGCTGATCCAAGGTATCCAGGGCATTGTAAATTATGAGAAGACAATCAGTGAAGTAGAACATAAAAATCTGCAGGAACTGATTGATACTTTGACGGTACATCGTAAGACGGAGCAGTACCTGAGCCGCTGTCTGAATGAATATGGAGAAGTGACTGACAACGCATCAGCAGAGCTGCACGGCATCCGATCAGCGCTGCGCCATGCGGAAAGTGAGATCACAAGTGCGGCCAACCGCTTTGTGGCTTCACACGCAGATCAGGTCGTAGATTCGATTGTGACCTACCGTTCTGGCCGAGCTGTGATCCTGGTGAAGGCATCTGATAAGAATACCTTCGGCGGCATGGTCTATGGCGACAGTGCCTCTGGGCAGGCATCCTATATCGAACCGGCATCTTTGATCGGACCAAACAACCGGCGGCAGGAATTGGCCGAAAAAGAAAAAGAAGAGATTCACCGCATCCTGAATGAATGTTCCAAGGAGATCAGAGCAGTTGCCAAGGAAGAAATTGCTAATCTTGATACATGTGCCATTCTGGATGCTGTCTTTGCTAAGGCGCTGTGGGGCAGGGAACATAATGCTTGTGCAGCTGTCCTGACCAATGAAAAAGAAATCTATTTTAAAAAAGCGAGACATCCGCTGATTGATCCGCAGAAGGTCGTAGCGAATGATTATCATTTGGCAAGTCCGCAGAAGGTCCTGCTGATCACTGGACCGAATACCGGCGGCAAGACCGTATCATTGAAAGTTATCGGACTGTTTGTCTTGATGACTTACTGCGGGATGCCGGTCACCTGTGATGAAGCGGTGCTTCCATTCTTTGACCGTGTCTTTGCGGATATTGGTGATGATCAATCAGTCGTCAGTTCACTTTCTTCCTTCAGTGCGCATATTTCGAAGCAGGCTGAAGTCGCAAAGGAAGCGACGGCAGATTCTCTGGTGCTGCTCGATGAAGTTGGATCAGGGACGGATCCAAAAGAAGGCGAAGCACTGGCGATTGCCGTGCTGAATGAACTGCGCAAGCGCGGATGCATGACAATCTGCACGACACACTATGACCGCCTGAAGCTCTATGGCAATCGCCACGCCGATGTCCTGCTGGCTAGTGTGCAGTTCGATATGGAAAAGCTGGTACCGACATATCGCTATGTAGAAGGATTGACGGGACAGTCTAATGCATTTGAAGTAGCTGAGAAGTATGGACTGCCTGATCCAATTATCAAATATGCCAGATTTTTGAAAGACCAGGCGAAGACAGAAGAAGATATTTTGATCGACCGTCTGGAGAAACAGCTGAATGAAAATGAGCAGAAGCGTGAACATCTTGAAGAACTGACCGCTGAGAACCAAGAGATCTCAGCGAAACTGAAGAAGGAAAGAGCCAGCCTGGAAAAAGAAAGGGATGAGTTCCGTCAGAAAGCACAGGAGGAAGCGGATGCTTATTTGGAAAAAATCCATGCGGAGGCAGAAGAAGTCTTGAAAGATATCCGCTCCAGGCAGGAGAACGGCAGGTATCATGAGGCTTTGGAAGCGGCGTCCCGCTTGAATACGATGAATGTGCAGACCGCCAAGGAAGAAGATGCACCGCAGAATATTGCCTATAAAGTAGGTGATGCTGTTGAACTTAGGTCATCTTCGACTGTATGTCAGATCATTAAGATTGAAAAGAAAGAAATCACCATCCTGATCAACGGCCGTGAAATGCGTGTCAAGAAGAATCAGATACGTCCAAGCGTTCATGTCATACCAAAGGCAAAGCCTGAGATCACAGTCTCCGTCAAGGAGCAGAATATCTTTGCGGCAGTGCCATACGAAATCAATCTGATTGGCATGCATGTGGATGAAGCTATGGATCAGCTTGAGACTTACATGGATACAGTCAAGCTCCATGGCATGAAATCATTCCGCGTGATTCATGGAGATGGAACTGGTAAACTGAGAAAAGCAGTTCATGCAAAGCTCAGTACGGACAATGATGTCAAGTCTTTCCGGCTCGGCATGCCGAATGAGGGCGGGACTGGTGCGACGGTTGTCGACCTAAAATAAGGAAACTAATGGATCAAGAATATATCAAGGCAAAATTAAGAGAGCTGCCGCATCAGCCGGGAAGCTATCAGATGAAAGACAAGAATGGGACGATCATTTATGTAGGCAAGGCAAAAGACCTGCATAACCGAGTGAATTCCTATTTTGTCGGTTCTCATAACTTTAAGACACGAAAGCTTGTATCAAATATTGAGGATTTTGACTTCATTGTGACTGCTTCCGAAAAAGAAGCACTTGTATTAGAAATCAATCTGATCAAGAAGAACCGGCCAAAGTATAATATCCAGTTCATGGACGATTCCAGCTATCCATATATTAAACTCACAAAAGAAGAATATCCGCGGCTGATGACTGCACGTGATCTTCGCAAGGACCGCCGGGCAGCGTATTTTGGTCCGTTCCCAGATGCCAGAGCTGCAGCAACTACTTTGAAGCTCCTGCAGTCACTGTATCCTTTCAGAAGGTGCGTGCACATGCAGGATAAAGTGTGTCTGTACTATCATATGAATCAATGTCTGGGGCCATGTCAGTTTCACATTGAACCTTCCGTCTATGAAGAGATGAGTGAGAAGGTCACCAAGTTCATGAACGGTGATACCAAAGAGATTGAAAAGGAACTTACCGAACGGATGATGAAGTGCGCAGAACGCATGGAATTTGAAAAGGCGCAGGAATATAAAGACCTGCTCGATTCCATCCGCAATGTCGTTGGTGAAAAACAGAATATCGAAAAGAACAACCAAGGCGATATGGATGTCTTTACGTGGTACACAGACAAAGGGTATCTGTCCATTGCCGGACTGCTGGTCAGAAGGGGTGTCATCCTGAACAAGGAATACCGGGTCAGACCGCTCTATGGCGATGCCGAAGAAGAATTTCTTTCGTTCCTGGTGCAGTATTATCAGGATCATCCAGGGACCAAAGAAGTAGTTGTGCCGCAGGAGCTTGATATCACTGATCTGTCTTCCGTCATCGGCATTCCTGTCTTCCAGCCGCAGAAGGGCTATCGTCAGCGGTTGGTCGATATGGCAAAAGGAAACGCGAAGACACAGCTCGACCTGAAGTTCAAGGTCGTAGAGCGCCAGGATGATATGACGGAACAGGCTGTCCAGCATCTCAATTCATTGGCGGGCAGACCGATGAACCGGGTCGAACTGTTCGATAACTCGCATATCAGCGGTGCCTTTACGGTTGCCAGCTGCGTTGTCTATGAAGATGGACAGCCTGATCGGAAAAGCTATCGACTGTATAAGCTGCATACCGGCAACAGTGATGTTGATTCCATGAAGGAAGTCATCTACCGCCGCTATTTCCGTTTATTGAAAGATGAAGGAAGAATGCCGGACGGCATCCTGGTCGATGGAGGCTGGACACAGATTGAAGCAGCCAAAGAGATCCTGTCGTCGCTTGGCCTGCAGGATCAGATCAATATCATGGGCCTGGTCAAGAACGACAAGCATACAACAAACGCATTGATGAACAGTGAAGGTGAAGTACTTGAACTGGATAAGAATGACAGTCTGTTCTTTCTGTTGACAAGAATGCAGGATGAAGTGCACCGTGTCGCCATTACCTATCACCGCAAGCTCCGTTCGAAGGCACAGACAAAAAGCGTTCTTGATGAAGTGGAAGGGATTGGACCGAAACGGAAGCGGATGCTGCTGCGGGAATTTGGCAGCTTTACAAACCTGAAGAATGCCGGTGAAGAAGAAATTCAAAAATATGTGCCGGACGAAGTTGCCCATGCAGTCTATGAAGCACTGCACCAGGATCAGGAGATAAAAAAAGAAGCTCCAGAAGAATAATTCTGGAGTTTTTACATGAATTCTTTTTTGAACTGTGCGAACAGTTTCCGCTCATCCGTTCTCTTCTTAACGACCTGTGAAGCAGCTTTGGCATATCCCTTGGCACCATTCAGAGAAGCATCATTGTCATAGGTATGCTTGATGGCAAGCAGAATCGGCAGCAGCAGCTTCAATGTCTTGTTCTTGGCAGCATCTTCCTTTTTCTTTTCCTGCATTGCCTCAACTTTGATTTGTGCAAGCTTGGTGTTTGTCTGCATATGATCAATGACTGGCTGATACGTCTTGACAGCTTTCAGCAGCTTCACTGCCTTGACGCCGGCGATGATCAGACAGATCAGAAGAAGGACAAGCGCCCCGTATAAGATCCAGTAATTGTATGGTTCAAGATTGATGCTCATGGGAAGTCCTCCTGCTGTATTTATTTTATCATGAAATCATTCGGCATACGGTATCATTTTTCTTAAAGTAAGCAGGTTTTCATATATAATGAATACATGTCTAATAAAATCAAGATCATCTTGTGCTCTGACAATCACCGCTGGGCAGAGCCGCTGGTATATTTACAGAAGGAATATCCTGATGCGGATTACTTCCTGCACTGCGGTGATTCAGAGCTTCCAAAAAATCAGATGGCAGGCTTTGCCTGTGTACAGGGCAACAATGACTGCTATGGTGAATATCCTTTGAATCTGATCCTGCCAATTGGTGATCACCGCATTCTGCTGACGCATGGGCACCGTGATATGATGTTTGGCCACTACGAGATGCTGGCGAAAAAAGCGAAGATGCATAACTGCGATGTGGCATGCTGCGGACATTCCCATGTACCATATGCAGGGATTGTGGAAGGCGTGACTTGCCTGAACCCTGGATCGATCTGGCACAACCGTGATGGCAGCGCGCCGTCATACATGGTTGTAATGTTTGACGGACCTGATATTACATGGGAAAAGAAAGTTTACAAAAAATAAAATGTTTCTTGTAAATCACAAGCTGTTCTGTTATATTATTAATCGCTGTCCTGGTAGCTCAGCTGGATAGAGCTCCCGCCTTCTAAGCGGACGGTCAGGAGTTCGAATCTCCTCCAGGACACCATATTAATAAATAAGCCGATGACAGTGATGTTGTCGGTTTTATTTTTGGAGGATATGATGGCAAATTACTATGATGAAATACTCGATGAAATCGAATCCCTTATGAATGAGGGGAAAGCCTCAGAAGCAATGGCTGCTGTCAAAAAAGAATTGGCGATGCCTTACATTCCTCCGGAAACTGAGACGAAGCTGATAAAGCTGAAACGTGATCTCCAGTATCAGATCAGTGAAAAGAGTGGAAATACAGAAGTCTCCCTGGATGTCGTCCTGGAACACTTAGAGGGCAGTCCGGAAGAACAGCTTGCTTCCGCCGCTGCACTGTCGAAGCGGAATCTGCGTGACTGTCTGCCGGAAATCCAGGCATGGCTGCAGAAGGATCCGTTCCCGCAGGCAGGTGCATTGATCGTTGAGGCAATTGCCGAGCAGGAGATTGGCGAGGAGTTTGTCTGGAACCGCGGCGGTACAGAGTACACCTTTTTGGGGGACGGACTGACTCCGGTATCAGAAAGCGGCGGTTTTCTGAAGGCCGAAAAGCTACTGGAAGAGTGGCTTTCCAATGATCATCCAGATCTGTTTGAGATGGCCAAGACACTGCTGGTGCATGAAGTCTACATGTTCCTGCCGCTGTCCTATGAGGAAGAAGAGGGACAGGAACTTGCTCTGCAGATGGTCAAGCATGTCTCAGAGATGATGGATGACGGTGAAATATACAAAGAGGTTGTGCATCAGATAGACAAAAACGAAAGAATGAATTGAAACGATTTAGCACTATTGCCTTGACAGTGCTAAAAGTGTGAGTTACCATCATGAAGTACTAATTATGCAAAGAACTGACTGTTTTTCGTGGAAGTATGGTGCATTCTTTGATATAATAGGCGGGCACGAAAAAGTGAAAAGGAGTTTATACGATGTCAAATTGGACACTGAAAGAAAAGAGCACTGGAGATCTGGAAGTAACCATCGAAGGTGAGGAATGGACCAAAGCAGTAGAAAAGGCATTCAATAAGATTGCTAAGAATGTAACCATCAACGGTTTCCGCAAGGGAACAGCACCGAAGAAGCTGATTGAAGAGAAAGTATCAGATGCAGAGCGCCGTGTACAGGCAATTGAAGACAATGCCAACACATGGATGAGAGCAGCTCTTGAAGAGAATAAGCTGGAGCCTATTTCTCAGCCGCAGCTTGATGTCAAGTCTGCTGACGCTGACAAGGCAGTATTAGTCTTTACATTTGCTGTACAGCCGGAAGTAAAGGTCGCTGACTATAAGGGACTCCCTTATGCAGTTGAAGATACATCTGTTTCTGATGACGAGTTCAACGCTGAGCTGAACCGTATGAGAGAGACATACGCTGACCTGCAGACAAAGGAAGGCGCTGCTGAAAAGGGCGATACAGTCAATATTGACTATGAAGGATTCAAGGGCGATGTTGCATTTGATGGCGGCAAGGCTGAAGGATACAATCTGGAACTTGGTTCTGGCAGCTTTATCCCAGGCTTTGAAGATCAGCTGATTGGTGCCAAGGCTGGAGAAGAAAAGGAACTGAACTTAAAGTTCCCAGAAGACTACCATGCAGAAGAGCTCAAAGGTGCTGATGTTGTCTTCAAAGTCAAGGTCAATGATGTCAAGACAAAGGTCATGCCTGAAATTGATGATGACTTTGCAAAGGATGTCAATATTCCTAATGTTGAGACAGCAGAAGATCTGAAGAAGACTGTTCGTGAAAGACTTGAGAATTCTAAGAAGTCGGAAGCTGAACAGAAGGCTGACAATGCATTAATGGATGCGTTGGCTGAAAAGGTCGAAGCAGAGATCCCGGATGTCTTAGTTGATGAAGAAGTTCAGAATCAGGTCAACCAGCTGGCTCAGCAGATCCAGCAGTATGGAATGAATCTGACTCAGTATCTGTCCATGATGGGAAAGAAGCCTGAAGATCTGAAGGCTGATTACCATGACAATGCTGAAAAGACAGTCAAGCTCAGACTTGCATTAGAAACAATTGCAAAACTGGAAGACCTCAAGCCATCAGATGAAGATGTTGCTAAGGAATATGACAACATTGCAAAGCAGTACAGCATGGATGTTGAAAAGGTCAAGTCAATGATCGACCCAGAACTTCTGAAGAAAGATCTGTGCAACCAGAAAGCATATGACTTCGTCAAGGACAATGCTGTCAAGACAGCAGCTCCTGCAGATGAAGAAAAGAAACCAGCGAAGAAGGCAGCTGCAAAGAAGACAGCTGAGAAGGACGCTGAATAACATTTCACTAGAACAAGCTGCTGAACTGCGGCTTGTTTTACCTAAGTGCATTCTGCAACATATATTTCTTATTTATGATTTAATAGAAGTGGAGTTTTCCAATGAGCTGTATATGAGGAGGACTCCATTTTGAAACTAAAGCAATCAAGAAAGGAGGCAGCACAAGACGTAAGATATTGTGCTGATGACTACAACATGAGCGAAATAGTAACAATGCGTCTTCCTGTTGTTTGTACAAGGGGAATCGTCGTCTTCCCAGGACAGGATGTCATGATTGAAGTCGGCCGTCAAAAGTCACTGAATGCAGTTAATGAAGCATCCAGTTCTTATGATTCCATGGTCTTCATTCTCTGCCAGAATGACATCATGGTCGATGACCCGAAAGAAGAAAACCTGTACCAGTTTGGTACATTGTCAAAGATCAAAGTAGTACGGAAAAAAGAAGGATTCATGCGTGTCACCTTCACAGGAATGAAACGCGCAAAGCTGATCAAGCTTGAAGATGATAAACAGATGATGATGGCTGAAGTAGAACCGCTGGAGGATATTACCGGTGATTCTACGGAAGAGATGGCATTGGTGAAAAAGATCATCAATGAATTTGAAAAGGTATCTAACGTTTCCTCTGCTTTTCCAGCTGATATTATCCACCAGCTTTCTCAAGGTGTTTCTGCAGTCACATTAACAGATCAGTTTGGTCAGTATTTCATGATGGATCTGCCGACTAAGCAGAAGCTTCTTGAAACATTGAATGTCAATGACCGCATGATGATGATCATTACGGAACTTGAGAAACAGCAGAAGTTCTCACAGATTGAACAGGTCATCAATGAGAAAGTCAAAGACAGGATTGATGACGGGCAGAAGGAATATTATCTGCGAGAGAAGCTGAAAGCGATCAAGGAAGAGCTCGGCGATGTCACCAATATGACAGATGATGCAGCGCAGCTCCGTGAAACGATTGAAAAGAATCCATATCCGCAGCATGTCAAGGACAAGGCTCTGGAAGAACTGCAGAGATTTGAAATGCTGCCGGCAGGAAGCGGTGAAGCATCCGTTGAGAGAAGTTATCTTGACTGGCTGCTGAAAGTGCCGTGGTGGCAGCAGACTGAAGACAACAATGATCTGAAGGCAGTACGCAAGGTGCTTGATGAAGACCACTATGGTCTTGATAAAGTAAAGCAGAGGATCATGGAATATTTAGCAGTCAAGGAAATGACTGGTTCATTGAACAGCCCAATCATCTGCTTGGTTGGTCCTCCAGGTGTCGGCAAGACATCCTTGGCAAAGTCTATTGCCCGTGCACTTGGCAGAAAATATGTGAAGATGTCGCTCGGCGGAGTCCGTGATGAAGCTGAGATCAGAGGACATAGAAGAACATACTTAGGATCTCTGCCAGGCAGAGTCATCCAGGGTATGAAGAAGGCTGAAGTCATCAATCCGCTGTTCCTGATTGATGAAATCGACAAGATGGGTGCTGACTACAAGGGTGATCCAAGTGATGCGCTGCTGGAAGTGCTGGATCCTGAACAGAACAGCTTCTTCTCAGATCATTATCTGGAAGAACCGTATGACTTATCAAAAGTCATGTTCATCGCAACAGCGAACTATCTGGAGAATATTCCAGCACCATTAAGGGACCGTTTAGAAATCATTGAACTGCCTTCCTATACTGAGATCGATAAGGTCGCAATTGCCAAGAATCATCTGATCCCGAAGCAGATCAAGGCAAATGGACTCAACGAGAAGCAGTTCCATCTGAAGGATGAAGAAGTATTATATCTGATCCGTCACTATACACGTGAAGCGGGTGTCAGACAGCTGGAACGTCTGATTGGTTCTTTATGCCGCAAGACAGTGCTTGCCATCCTCAATGACGGCAAAAAGTCAATCACCGTGAATAAGAAGCTGATCAATCAGTGGCTCGGTAAAGAAATCTTTGAATATGGCTCCAAGGAAAAGAAGAATCAGGTCGGATGTGTCACAGGCTTAGCATATACTGAGTTCGGCGGTGATGTCCTGCAGATCGAAGTGAATTACTTCGAAGGCAAAGGAAAGCTAGCAATCACAGGTCAGCTTGGTGATGTCATGAAGGAATCTGCTGAGATTGCAATGGACTATGTCAAGGCACATGCAAAGGAATTGGGCATTGATCCGAAATTCTTTGAAGAACATGACATACATATTCATGTACCGGAAGGAGCAGTCCCGAAGGACGGTCCTTCTGCAGGTGTCACCTTGACCACTGCCATTGTCTCTGCTTTGACTGGAACGCCGGTCAGAAGTGATTTGGCCATGACTGGTGAAGTGACACTGCGCGGCAATGTCCTGCCAATCGGCGGATTAAGAGAAAAGTCCTTAGCAGCTCACCGTGTCGGCATCAAGGAAATCCTGATCCCGAAGGAGAATTTAAGGGATCTTGAAGATGTACCGGCTGCCGTCAAGGATACGATTACCTTTAAGCCGATGGAGAATGTTTCGCAGGTGCTGAAGGAAGCACTGGTCAAGTAATGCAGTACTATCATGCAGAACTTCTGACTACAGCTGCCAAGGAAGCACAGTGGCCGGTCAGTGAACTGCCAGAGGTCATCTTTGCGGGCAGATCAAATGCAGGAAAAAGCTCTTTGATCAATGCACTGGTCAACCGCAAGAATCTTGCCTATTCAGGCAAGACACCAGGTAAGACCAGACTGCTGAACTTTTATACCATCGATGACAGAGTTGTCTTTACAGATGCACCTGGATATGGATACGCCATCAAGAATGTCGAAGCTGCTGAAGCTTTCGGACTCCTGATTGACCCATACTTCCATAAAAGAAAGCAGCTGAAGGGCATGGTCTTGGTCATGGATGCGAGAAGAGTGCCAAATGATGATGACCTGCTGATGATTGACTACGGCAGAAAAGCACATTTGAATATTCTGATTGTTTGCACAAAGAGCGATAAGCTCTCCCGCAGCCAGCTGATCAGCAGCAAGCGCGCAATTGCGCAGACACTGGGCATCAATGAAACTGCGGTTACAGCAGTTGACTCAATCAAAAGAGTTGGCATGGATGACGTGTGGAAGCGCATAGATGAAATGATATCGCAGTAATCATAGACCTTGTCTATCAATGACAGGGTCTTTTTATATATTTTATTGTTGGTCCTGAATATGGTAAAATATAGAAGATTGAGAGGCACTGCAATGAAAGTTATGATAGCTGCCGGGGGAACCGGCGGTCATATATATCCCGCTTTGGCATTAGCGGAAATGATGCAAAAGAAAGAACCTGGAACAGAAATCGTCTTCTTTGGTTCTAATAATCGCATGGAAGCAAAGGTGATCCCTGATGCAGGGTATCGTTTTTTTGGAAGCAAAATGAGCGGTATGAACGGCGGTATTACTGCAAAAGCTGCTTCTTTAATGTCTTTGATAAAGGCAGAAAGTGAATGCCGGAAGATCCTGAAAAAAGAAGCACCGGATATCTGTGTCGGCTTTGGCAATTATATCAGTGTACCGATGATCAAGGCTGCACATGCCTTGAAAATACCGACCATGATCCATGAACAGAACAGCTTTGCCGGTAAGGCAAACAGATATCTGGCAAAATATGCTGATGCAATCGTAGGCTGCTATGAGAGTAATCTTGAACAGTTCCCGCTGCCGAAGACGAAGCTGCTGGGCAATCCGGAAGCAACACTGGCGGCAGAGACTGTCTGGAATCCGGATACTTTAAAGGAGTATGAATTGAATCCAGATCTTCCTTTTGTGGTCTTTATGATGGGCTCTTTAGGAAGTTCGTCTGTATCAGAAGTCATAGACAAGGCACTGCCGATGCTGCGTGATGACTATCAGGTCATTGTCGCTGCCGGCAAGAGCAATGATTATGTCTTCCAGTATGTTTCCAATGAACGGATCAAGATCGTACCGTATGTCAACGGCAAAATGATGCTGAAAGGCTGTGCATTGGCTGTTCTGCGGGCAGGCGCTACGACGATGGCTGAGATTGGTGCCATCGGTACGCCATCCATTCTGATTCCAAGTCCTTATGTACCAAATAATCATCAGTATCATAATGCAATGGAATTAGTCAGCAAAGATGCGGCTGCGATGATTGAGGAAAAAGACCTGACTGCCGAACGCCTATCTGCCAAGATTAATGAATTAATGGGCAGAAAAGAAGAAAGAGACAGCATGCATGTCAATGCCGAGAAACTTGGCAGGAAAGATGCAGCTGATAATATGATTTCATGGATGAAGGAGCTGGTCAGAAAATGAATGACGAATTATGCAGTGAATTGAGCAAGATTGCTGTGACTGTCTGTGACCAGTCTTTAGCAACAATGACAACTCTCCGGATTGGCGGCAGAGCGAAATATGTAGTATATCCGGAAACAGATGTTGCTTTGGACTTGATCATTCGATTATTAAAAGAAAAGAATGTACCGTATAAAGTCATTGGAAAGGGCAGTGATCTGCTCTGCTCTGATGATGATTTCAACGGTGCTGTCATAAAGCTGGACCGTTATTTCAATGATGTCATTTATAATGGTGATGAGATTACTGTCCAGGCTGGTGAATCCATCATTGCACTGGCAATTGATGCAGCAAAGCACGGACTGAGCGGACTGGAATTTGCTTCTGGGATTCCCGGCACGGTCGGCGGTACTGTTTATATGAATGCGGGTGCCTATAAGTCCTGCATGGCAGATGTGATCCAGGAAGTATTTGTCTACCGTGATGAAAAGCTGGAATGGATCCCAGCTTCAGAATGTGAATTCAGCTATCGTACAAGCGTCTTCCAGAAACATCCTGACTGGATCATTCTGGCTGTCAGATTAAAGATGACGCCGAAGGATGCTTCTGAGATCCAGGAATTAATGGAAAGCAGAAGAACAAGAAGACTTGCTTCGCAGCCTTTGGATAAGCCTAGCTGCGGTTCAGTATTCCGCAATCCGGAAGGCATGAATGCATGGGAGCTGATCGATGGCATCGGCTACCGCGGACACCGCAACGGAGGTGCTGAAGTATCAAGCAAGCACTGCAACTTTATATTGAATGTGGATCATGCGACAGCTGCTGAATATCTTGCCTTAGTGCAGGACATCCAGGCAAAGGTCAAAGAAAAATATGGTGTTGAGCTGAGAACAGAAATGGAGAAGTTCAATTGGAAGTAGATGATCGTAAATTCGATGAAGAAGACTATGTGCCGAGCGGCGTGCAGGAGCTCCTTGCCAAAAAACGTCTGCAGAAAGCACAGAGCGACTTCATCAACAGTCAGCCAAAGGTCTTGAAAACAGCGATGTTTGCAGCAGCGCTTTTCATCATCTTTTTTTACTTTCAGACACCTGCAAGTTATATCAAAGGGGTTTCCATCACCGGTAATGTGAATCTGCCGTCAGATTACGTCAAGGAAGTTGCCAATATTGACAGCAGCCGCAGATTCTTTCTGACCATTCCTTTCATTACCGAAATGAGACTGAAGAGCAATCCGATGATTGCGGATGCAAAGGTCACGCTGGACAGCAATAACATAGTGTCCATCAAAGTAACCGAAAAGAAGGCAATTGGCTATCGATATGATTCTGATACACCAAAAGTGCTGCTTTCTGACAATACAACAGCTGACCTGAACAGCGGCTATCTGGACATTATTGCCAATGTGCCTCTGATCATCGGTTTTGATACGGATGAGGAGACACGTCTGCTGTGCAATGCCTTTGCGGATGTAGAGCCTTCAGTGATCTCAGATATTGCGGAGATTTCACAGTACACGCTGCCATATGATGATCAGACGATGAAAGTGCTGATGCGCACAGGCGGATACTTCATATCCAACTATCATGACTTCCACCTGGTCAATCAGTATCATCTGGTCGTCAAGAAAGTCACGGACAGCAGCAAATGCGTCTTTGCCTTTACGGGAGACACCGGTGATACCGTCTATACAAGGACCTGTACATGGAATGAAACGGCGGCAACAACAGAATATTGGACTGATGCAAACGGCAAGACAATCACTAATTCATACGGAGATAAAGTTGCCAAGCATTACTATACAGATTCCGAAGGTGCAGATGCACTTGACAGCAGCGGAAAGAAGATTGCCATTCCGATCAATGACAGCGGCGTAGAAGTTCCTGACGCAAAATTCCAGGAACATTATGCAGCAGGATATTACGCGACTGGGTCCCTGGTGCTGCCGGATGGAGCAGAGTAATATCGCAAGTACTTTGTACTAGTAGGAAAATTTGATATAATGATATCTTGTAAGGAGTAATCCCATGACAGTTGAAAAGAAAACAAATTATGGCAGTATCTCTGTTTCAGAAGAAGCTGTGGCATCATTGGCAGGCGGTGTGATCACGGAATGCTATGGTGTCGTTGGTATGTCCAGTACGCAGGTGCTGCGTGACGGATGGGCTGAACTGCTGAAGAAGGACAACTATGCAAAAGGAGTTGTTGTTCATGATGGTCCGAATGGACTGGAGATCGACCTTTATATTATCGTCAGCTTTGGTGTAAAGATTTCCGAAGTCGTGCAGGAAGCACAGAAGAAAGTTAAATATATGCTTGAGAAGACATTATCTCAAGAAATTGCGTCCGTGAATGTATTCGTCCAGGGCGTCCGTGTCGTTGGATAAAGGGGAGTCTAAGATGGATAAGATTGATGGTAAAGTATTTAAGGGCATGCTGGACAGCGGCTGCAATAACCTTAACGGCCGCAAGAAGGAAGTCGATGCACTGAATGTGTTTCCAGTACCGGATGGTGATACAGGCACAAACATGTCTTTGACGTTCACAAACGGCATTAATGAAGTTCATAACAGCGGCAGTGATTCACTTCCTGTTGTTGCCAAGACATTGAGCAGAGGTCTTTTGATGGGAGCCAGAGGAAACTCAGGCGTCATCCTCTCACAGATCTTCAGAGGTTTTTATCAGTATATTGGCGATCGCGAAGAACTGACTGTGAAAGAATATGCGGAGGCACTGCTGAATGGTTCTAAACTGGCTTATAAAGCTGTGATGAGACCTGTTGAAGGTACGATCCTGACAGTTGTCAGAGAATCAACTGAAACATGCAGCTTGTATCTGGAAGACCACAGTGATGTCACGGTAGAAGAATTCATGGTCATGCTGTGCAAGGAAGCCAGAGCTTCTTTGGATCGTACACCGGAACTGCTTCCGGTATTAAAGGAGGCACATGTTGTAGACTCTGGCGGAGCTGGACTGGTTGTCATCTTGGATGGCTTTAAGGCATTCCTGGACGGCAGTCCGATCACTTCTGCTGAGGAAGTTGAGAAGAGCTCTGAAGCAAAGAATGAGCATGCTTCAGGTTATCGTACAGAATTCATTCTTGATTTTGATGAAAAGCATTCTCACAGCTTCAATGAGGACAGATTTAGAAAGTCCTTGGAGCAGCTGGGCAATAAGATCACACTGCTGGCTGATGACAAAACAATCAAGGTCAGAGTCAATACTATGACACCTGGCGAAGTGCTGATGCTGGCAGAAAGATACGGAAGTTTCCGCAAAGTACAGATTGAGTCTGTACAGGATCAGATGAACGACTCCATCATTGATGAAGAAGAGACCGAAGCACCTGCAGAAGAAAAAGAATATGGTCTGATTGCAGTTGCTGCAGGGGAAGGCTTGAAGAAGCTGTTCACAGAATACAGAGTCGATGTTGTTGTCTCCGGCGGACAGACGATGAATCCTTCCACTGAAGATATTGTTTCTGCCATCAAGAAGATCAACGCAAAGCATATCTATGTCCTGCCAAATAACGGCAACATCATCATGGCAGCCAATCAGGCCGCTCAGGTCACAGAAGACAAGGAGATCATTGTCTTACCAACAAAGTCTGTTCCGGAAGGACTGAGCGCATGCATCAACTTCAATCCTGAAGAAGATGTTGACACCAACACGGCCGCCATGACAGAAGCAGTTGAGCATGTAAAGACTGGCTATATCACATATGCAGTCAAGGATACAACAGTTGACGGCAGAGAAATCCATTCCGGTGACTTCATGTCAATCTATGGCAAGGAAATCGTATACACATCCAAGGATAAGGTCGATGCAACAAAGCAGCTGATTACAACGATGTGTGATGAAGACAGTGAGATAGTTACAATCATCAAGGGCTCTGAAGCTACAGATGAAGAGTGTGAAGAAGTCAAGAAGTTCATCGAAGACAACTTCGAAGTGGATGTTGATCTGCAGGACGGCGGACAGCCTGTCTACAGTTTCTTCATTGGTGTTGAATAATTGAAATAGATGGAGTGCTATGGCACTCCATTTTATTTTACGTTATGATAAGGTTAGAGGTGATAAAGCGATGAAACAATTAGGTATTTCTGTGTATCCTGAGCATACAACAAAGGATAAGGCATATGCGTACATGCGTCTTGCCGGCAGGCTAGGCTTTAAACGTGTCTTTACATGTTTCCTTTCCGTCAAGGAAAGCAAAGAAGATCTCGTCAGGAACTTCAAGGAATTCTGTGATGTTGCCCACGAAGCAGGACTGACCGTCTCTGCTGATACAAATCCACAGGTCTTTGAACATATCGGGGCAACACCATATGATCTGTCTCTGTTCCATGAAATCGGGCTCGACATCATTCGGCTCGACGGACATTTTGGCGAACCTGCGGATTCAGCCATTACCCATAATCCATACGGCATTAAGATTGAATACAATGCGTCCGGCACTATTGCTGTTGATACATTGATTGAATGCGGAGCAGACAGAGAGAATATGTGCATGTGCTCCAACTTCTTTCCGCAGAGACACACCGGAATGGGACTGCAGAGGTATATTGACCTGACATCCCGATACCAGAAGGAGGGCATGCGGATTGCGTCATTTGTGACTTCGCAGCAGAAGAACACCTTTGGACCATGGCCTGTCTATGACGGCTTACCGACATTGGAAATGCATCGTGATCTGCCGATTGACCTGCAGCTTCGCCATCTGAATGCCATCAATCTATGTCAGGACATCATGGTCGGCAACTGCTTTGCCTCAGAAGAAGAACTGAAAGCTATGGCAGATACAGATCTCTCCAAGATCAATATCAAAACTGATCTGATCGATGATCTGACCGATACGGAAAAAGAGATCATTTTCTGGGACAAGCATCAGAGCAGAGATGATGCCAATGAATGGATTATCCGTTCCTCCTGGCCGCGCATGATCTTTGCCGGCAGAAGCATCCCCGCACGTTCCGGAAATGGGTTCACTGCGCACCGCGGAGACGTTCTGATTGTCAATGACAACCTGGAACATTACAGGGGTGAATTATGGATTGTACTTAAGGATATGGAAGTTTCAAATGAGTATAACTTAGTTGGCAGAGTGCATGTACAAGAACAGATCCTACTGGAATGGGTCAAGCCTCAATATTCTTTTGGCATTATTCGTTAATCTTTGGTCAAATGATTTGACAATCATGCCAGAATACGACAATATAAATGAGCATGCAGGAGTGCACGCTATCAGTATCTGATCAATGAATATTTATCGGTTGTTTATTTGCAATAAGGAGAAAGAAAAATAATATGAAAAAAATGTTATCCATTGGCACAGCTGCTTTAATGGCACTGACACTGGCTGCTTGTTCAAGCAGCACAGCAGCAACTACTTCAAGTACAGCTGCAGCAGCTTCATCCGCTGCCGCTACAGCTTCTGCAAGTGCTGCTCCAACCGTAGGAAACTACACAATTTACAATGCAACAGGTGATTCTGTAACAGCAATCTATTTATATCCAACAGACGCTACTGACAAGGGTACTAACCTTGCCGGCGAAAAGGGTCTGTCTGCTGCACATGCTATCTACACAACGTATGACAATTCAAAGGGTACAGTTTCCAAGCTGACTCTTGAATTCACAACAAAGGGTGGATACACTGGCAAGTTCACAACACTGTCTATTGAAACTGCTCCAATCTCTCTGATTGCTGAAGATGCAAAGACAGGTGCTACAGCTATTAAGTTCGCTGCTACTCCAGCTACTTACACAATCAAGAATGCTACAGGCGAAGAAGTCAAGTCTCTCTACCTGTATCCTACAGGATCATCTGCTAAGGGTGACAACCGTATTGGTGATGCTGCTAAGGCAGACGGACAGGTTGTTATCACAGTTGATGATGCTTCTGCTCTGATTGGTACAGACGGCAAGTTAGGCAAGTACACTCTTGAATTCACAACAGCTTCCGGATATACAGGTTCTTTCACAACGCTGTCTTATGAAACAGCACCAATTCAGCTGATTGCTGAAAGTGCTAAGACAGGCGCAACAGCTATTAAGTTCGGCAACTAATCAAGATTTGATTTGCGAGCGATCAATACTGATACAAAGACGGGCATGATCACCCGTCTTTTTTCGTGCTTTTTCAAAGATGTTTCCTGCTCAATCGAGTATTGTCAATGGTATAATTTCTACATATGAGATTAGACGATAAATCATTGCATCTGACAGCGAAAAGAGTTGAAACACTGCAGAAGCTGAACTTGGAAACAGCAGATGAACTGCTTTCTTACTATCCATTCCGATATGATGTGATCACCGTCAAACCGTATGATGAATGGCTGATCAAGGAAAAGATTACGTTTGCGGCGGAAGTTGTCAGTCCTGTTAAGACGTGGCGGCATGGAAGAATCACGACTTCAAGCTTTGATGTACAGACCAAGGATCATATCCTCAAAATCACGATATTCAATCGTCCATGGGCAAGAAACCTGGAAATGAACCAGAACATAACAATCACCGGCATTTTTATGGGCGGTTCCAAAGTGACAGCAATGAACTATGATACAAAACCGCTGAGCGATCATTCAGATGTCACACCGGTATACAGTGTCAAGGAAGGAATCCAGCAGAGAACAGTCAGAGATTCTATTGCTAAAGTTTTTGAAGAACTGCAGAACGAGATCTTAGATGACCTACCGGAAAGCATGATCCGGAAATATAAGCTCCTTCGGAAAGCGGAAGCACTCCGCCGCATTCATTTTCCAGAAACGATGGATGACGTGCAGAAATCGTATCGGACCCTGAAGTATGAGGAATTTCTGAAATTCTTCACAGCGGTCAGAATGATGAAAAATGAAGAGGGTGCGGGCATTTTTAAGCAGCCGCGGATCTATGACGAAGAAAAAGTGCAGAAGGTCATCAGCAGCTTGGGATTTGAGCTGACAAAAGACCAGAAGACAGCTCTGCAGGATGTCCTGAAAGATATGAGCAGCAACAGAGCAATGTACCGGCTTGTGCAGGGTGATGTTGGCTGCGGCAAGACCGTAGTAGCAGCAATTGCAATGTATGCCGCAGTGACAGCTGGATATCAGGGTGCTCTGCTTGCACCGACTGAGATCCTTGCCCAGCAGCATTTCCAGAGTCTGCAGGAGACACTTGGCAGGTTTGGAATCCGTACTGCCGTCCTATACAGCGGCCTGTCTGCTGGCGAAAAAAACAAGATCATGCAGGGTACAGCAGACGGTTCCGTTGATCTGATTGTCGGAACACATTCTCTGCTGCAGGATGTCGTGCAGTTCAAGAAACTGGGATTGGTTGTTGCGGATGAGCAGCAGCGTTTCGGCGTTGACCAAAGAAGGGCGTTGAAGCAGAAAGGAAGTCAGGCAGACTTTCTGCTGATGAGTGCGACTCCGATCCCGCGTACACTTGCATCAACTCTGTTCGGTGATATGGACATCTCAACGATTGAATCCATGCCGCCTGGCAGAAAAGATCCTGTCACAGAGTATATCCATGAGAACAGCTTCCGCAGTGTGCTCTACGAGGTGAATGAACTTCTGGAACAGGGAAGACAGTTGTATGTCATCTGTGCGGCAGTCGATCAGAATGAAGATTACAACGCCCGCAATGTCACAGATACAGCAGCTTCACTCAGCAGGCTCTTCAAGAACTATAAGGTCGGCTGTCTTCATGGCCGGATGAGCAGTGAAGAAAAGCAGAGGATCATGGGTGCTTTTGGCAGGAATGAAATTCAAGTGCTTGTCTGTACAACCGTCGTGGAAGTCGGGATGAACGTTGTCAATGCAACAGGTATGATCATCTATGATGCTGATCGTTTTGGACTTTCACAGCTCCATCAGCTGCGCGGGCGGATCCAGAGAGGAAGTACACAGGGAAGGTGCTGGCTGCTGAGTGGCAGCAAAGATGAAAGAGCAGCTGAAAGACTGAATGTGCTGGTCAAGAGCAATAACGGCTTTGAAATCAGTTATGAAGATTTACGGCTGCGTGGACCTGGTGATATACTAGGGACTAGGCAGAGCGGTGTACCAGATTTCATCCTAGGCAACATTATTGAAGATACAGGTATCATTAATGCCGCAAGAAGTGATGCAGAAACAATTATGAATGATCCTCAGAATCCTGATTATGCAGCCATTTTGGACTGGGTGAGGAAAAGAAATGAAGATCGTTCAGCATATATTGATTAGGAGGCTGTTTTGTGGATATCATTAGTTGGTTGAAGAACCGCGGAATTTCGGTAAAAAATAAAGATATGATCTATCAGGCATTCATGCATTCGTCCTATGCGCATGAGCATAAAGGGAGAAATGACAATGAACGTCTGGAATTTATGGGTGATGCGGTCCTCCAGCTGTGGAGCTCAAATGCCATCTTCCCATTAGGTCTTTCAGAGGGCCAGATGACGCGCTTGAGAGCACAGCTTGTCTGTGAGAAAGCACTGGCTATCTACGGCAGACAGCTCCACCTGAATGATTTTTTGATGCTAGGCGACGGAGAGGAAAAGACTGGCGGAAGAAATAAGGATGCCATCATTGCGGATGCCTTTGAAGCATTCCTGGGAGCACTGTTCCTGGATCAGGGAATGGGACCGATTGATAATATTCTTGGGGAATGCATTACCCCAAGACTTGCTTCCCCGGAAGATGTTGGCATCATCCATGACTATAAGACAAAACTGCAGGAATACGTGCAGTCAGATTCAAGAAGGACAGTCAAATATGAACTTGTTTCCGAAAGAGGACAGGCAAATCAGCCGACATTTGTGATGAATGTTGTCGTTGACGGACTTGTCCTTGGCACAGGAGAAGGTCCTTCCAAAAAACAGGCAGAACAGAATGCCGCAAGAAGCGCATTCGAGAAACTAGCAAAATAATAGAGGAAAGGTATACTGCATGAAAATTACGGAATTGAAGAATAACATTGCATCAGGAAAGCTTGATGATAAGCTCATTGAACTTTATGGAGAAAATGAACTCGCTGCCCAGAAAGATAGATATCTCTGTGTTGCTGAGGATGCGCTGAAGCTTTATGGGGACAGAGATGCGATGCTGTTCTCTGCACCGGGCAGAACAGAAGTAGGAGGCAACCATACTGACCACCAGCTGGGAAGTGTCTTAGCAGCTTCTTTGAATCTTGACTGCATCGCAGTTGTCATCCCAACCGATGATCATATTGTCAGATACTGTGCAAAGGGCTTTGAAGTCAGACCAGTTGATCTTCATGATCTGGAAATCCATAAAGAAGAAAAGAACAGCACAGAATCACTGATCAGAGGGGTGGCATCAGGATTGGTTAAGAGAGGATACAGCTGCGGCGGCTTCGAGGCATTTGCCGAAAGCAACGTCATTCCAGGCGGCGGCATGTCATCCAGTGCAGCTTTTGAAGTCCTGCTGGGTACCATCCAGAACGTCATTTACAATGATGGAAAGGTATCTGCACAGGATATTGCAAAGATCGGTCAGTTCGCTGAGAATGAATATTTCATGAAGCCAAGCGGACTGCTGGATCAGATGGCTTGTTCGGTAGGGTCATTTGCAGCAATTGATTTCGCTGATAAAGAAAACCCTGTCGTTGAAAAGGTTCCGTTCGATCCTGCTGACTATGGGTTTGACCTGGTCCTGACAGATGTCAAGGCAAGCCACGCCGACCTCAGTGATGAATATGGGCTGATCCCGCAGGAAATGAGACTGGTGGCAGCGGTATTAGGCAAGGAAGTCTTAGGCCAGACAAGTATTGAAGAAGTCATTGCGCATGTCGATGAGATACGTGAAAAATGCGGGGACCGTGCCTTCCTGCGTGCTTATCATTATGTCAATGAAACAAGACGTGCAAAGGATGAAGCTTCTGCATTGAAGGCGGGAGACATCAAACAGTTCCTGAAGCTTGTCCGTGAGAGCGGTCATTCCAGCTATATGTATCTTCAGAATATCAATGTCCCTGGTGAGACAAAGAGACAGCCGGTAGCCATTGCTTTAGCACTCAGTGAGGCAGTGATTGGTGAAGACGGTGCATACCGTGTCCATGGCGGCGGTTTTGCGGGAACAATCCAGGCCTTTGTTAAGAAGGAAACAACAGCGAAATATATTGAAACAATGGAAAGCGCATTTGGCCAAGGCTGCTGCTATACACTGCGTATCCGTGACTGCGGCGGCATCAGAATTGCATAGTTCTATTAAAATGATCGGGGGAAATGATGATGTTAAAGGATAATAAGATCCTGCTTGGAAAAGCAGAGGAAAAGGAAGTTTATATTCTGCCTTCGCAGATGAACAGACATGGTCTGATTGCTGGAGCATCTGGGACAGGAAAGACAGTAACACTGAAAGTTATTGCAGAAAGTCTGAGTGAACTAGGCATTCCAACCTTCTTTGCAGATGTGAAGAGTGATCTGACCGGCATGATTGAACCTGGTGATGCAGCGGCAATCAAAGAGCGACTTGATTCAATGAATATTACTGATTTTCAGGTACAGAAATATCCTGTTCATTTCTTTGATGTCTATCGGACGCAGGGAATTCCAATGCGTACTTCTGTTGCAGCGATGGACCCAGTTCTGCTTGCCCGAATTCTGGAATTAACTGATGCACAGGAAGGTATCCTGACTATCATCTTCAAGGTTGCTGAAGACATGAAGCTTGACCTGATCGATCTGAAGGATCTGCAGGCTATGACCCAGTATGTCGGCGAGCATGCTTCGGAACTGACTTTGAAGTATGGAAATGTCACCAAGCAGTCGGTCGGCGGCATTCAAAGAAAGCTCCTGCAGCTGGAAACTGAAAAAGGCAATCTCATCTTCGGCATGCCGGAGCTAGATCTGCCTGATCTTCTACAGGTCAAAGACGGCTTAGGCGTCATGAGCATTCTTGAATGTGAAGAACTGTTCCAGCATCCAATGCTTTACAGTACTTTCCTTTTATGGCTGCTGAACAAACTGTATGAAGAAATGCCGGAGGTTGGAGACTGCAGTCAGCCGAAGATCGTCTTCTTCTTTGATGAAGCACATCTGCTGTTTGACAATGCATCCAAGGAACTGATGGATAAGATCATCCAGATTGTGAAGCTCATTCGTTCCAAAGGCGTTGGCATCTTCTTTGTAACACAATCGCCGGCTGACATTCCAAATGAAGTCCTTGCTCAGCTGTCCAACCGGATTCAGCATTCTCTGCGTGCTTACACACCGGCAGAAATCAAAGCAGTCAAACTTGCTGCTGATGCTTTCCGTGCAAACCCAGCTTTCAATACTTCTGACGTCATTACATCAATGAAGACAGGACATGCCCTTGTTTCCTGCCTTGATGATGATGGTGCGCCGACAATCGTTGAGGAAACAAAAATATTACCGCCAAAGTCATCCATGCAGGCTGCTTCTGATTCAGACCGGCAGAACGCTGTGCAGAATGATGCTTTATACAGTAAATATAAAGAAGATATCGATCCTGACAGTGCATATGAGGCTATGGATTCCATAAAGGATCAGGAGACACAGATGGCGCTGGATGAAGCAGAAAAGAAAAAACAGGCAAAGCTAGAAGAACTCCAGGAAAAAGAACAGATAAGAAAAGATTCACATAAGACAACGGAAACTTCGAGAATTGCCAGAAAAATAGCGAATCGCGCTGAAAATGAAGTTATTAATCTAGGCATCCGTTCTGCTAAGAATATTCTCAAAAATTTGTTGAAGTAAAGATAAGCCATCTTTCCAGATGGCTTTTGTATGTCAAGACTTATGTCAATTTTGTTTTATGATAGAATATTCTCGCAAGAGGCATTATATGGGCAGGAAATTAAAAGAATTTGCAGAAGGAAAATTAAGCAGGGGAATCGCGGAATTCGAAGATACTGAAGTCGAAGCAGTCCGTTATTTTCGTGCGGATAATAGAGTAGAGATTGCTCTGCACAATGCAGGACCAATCTCTTTTAATTGCTACAATGAACTACGGGCTCGAATCCATGACTGGACTCATTCTGCTGTTTCGATAGAGATCAATTGTGATCATGATGGTATCTCAAATGCGGAGCTAAAGCATTATTTTGATGATCTCTGCGAGTGTGCACCTGAGTATCAGATGATTGCAGATACAAATTTTGTATACTACGAAGATAAAAACAATCTGGATTTCATCTTCAGCAATGAAGAGACATGTGAAAGAGCGACAGCATATACTGACGGAATTGAAAAATATCTGTCACAAATTGGTTTAAAGGACATCAAGGTTACGTGTTCTCTGGCTAAGAAAGTCAAAGAGGACATCAAGAAAGTCACGATTGATTTTCTGCCGGAACCGCCGGAAGAAAAGCCGGTTTTCAATAAACCGGAGAGAAGAAACAGCTACTACAAGAAAGAAGCTGATTATACAAAAATCGAGCTGCGCGATGTGCATGATGCCATCGCTGATATTACCTTTGAAGCAGACATTTTCACCAAAGAAGAAATCGAAACTAAAAATAAGAATCTGATTCAGACACTTTCAGTATATGACGGAACCGATGCCATCGTAATCAAACGCTTTGAAGGACGTAGTACGACCCGAGAAGAGCTGGAAGAAGTCAAGGAAGGCGACCGGATCCGTGTCTTTGGCAGGATTGAATATGATTCCTTCTCCAAGGAACTTGTATGCATGCCGCGTACGATTGAAAAAATTGAAAAAGAAAAGATCGTAGATGATGCAGAAGTCAAACGTGTTGAATGGCATATGCATACCAACATGTCTGAAATGGATGGCATCTGCAAACCGGCTGATATTGTCAATTATGCCTATAACATTGGTCTGCCTGGCATCGTCATTACTGACCATGCGGATGTTCAGTCTCTGGTAAAAGCCTTCAATACCGGTGAAGCATGCAAGAAATCAAATCCAGCCCGTCCATTCAAAGTCGGCATGGGCTGTGAAATGAATATGGTTGATGACCGTCTTCTGATTGTCCGCAATCCGATTGACAAGCTGATTGATGATGAAGAATATGTTTCGTTTGACTTGGAGACAACTGGACTGAGCTGCTGCTATGATTCCATTATTGAATTCGGTGCAGTCAAGATGAAGAATCAGACAGTGGTCGATCATCTTCAGATGTTCATCAAGCCGCCGTTTGAAATTCCTGCCGTCATTACAAACAAGACAAATATAACCAATGACATGGTCAAGGATGCCAAGCCGTTTGCAGAATGCATCAACGATATTCTGACATGGATCGGCAGTGATACGATTGTTGCCCACAATGCGACATTTGACTACTATTTCCTGAATGAAGAACTAAAGCGTATCGGCCGACCGCCGATGACCAACTGTGTCATTGATACCCTGGATCTTTCCAGAGCGATTTTAAGAGACCGCCGGGCATATCGTTTAGGCAATGTTGCCCGCAATTACCATGTCGCATATGATGAGGAAGTTGCACACCGTGCTGATTATGATGCGGAATCCTTGTCAGGTGTATTCATCTGTCTGCTGAAGGATGCGATAGAAAAGTTCGGCTGCCGTACTATCAAGGATCTGCAGGGAAAGACACAGGACTTTGAAGTATACAAGAAGGTCAGACATTCCCATATCTGTGTTGTAGCTAAAGACCAGGACGGCATCCGTGATCTCTATAAGCTTGTCTCAGAGTCCAATACTACGACTTTGGCTGTCATGGGCAAGAATGCCGGCAAAGAGGGTACGGATGTTGCGGCGGAACCGAGAATCAGAAGAAGCACGCTGCAGAAGTACAGAGACCATCTGCTGTTCGGTTCTGCCTGTCAGAACAGTGAACTATGGGAGCTTGCATGCAACGGAGATGATCAACGTCTGGAATCCTGCATGAAGTTCTATGACTATATCGAACTGCAGCCATTGGCAAATTATACGACCTTTGTAGCTTTAGGCAATGTGCCGTCAATGGACCGTGTCAAGAAGGTGCAGAAGCGTGTCATTGCCATGGCAAAAAAGCTGAATATCCCAGTGATTGCGGACAGCGATGCGCACTACCTGACAAGAGATCAGAAGATCTTCCGTGACATCTATATCATGTCACAGGGGGTCGGCGGTGTTGCACATCCGCTGTATATCCGTGATGACATGCTGCGCAGAAAGACACCAAATCCTGATCAACATCTGCGGCTGACAAATGAAATGAAGCAGGAATTTGCCTGGCTGGAAGATCCGGAGCTGATTGAACAGATTACGGTCACAAATCCAAATGCGTTATTTGAAAAGATTGGTGTTGTCCGTCCAGTGCCTGCAGGAACATTCCCGCCGCATATTCAGGACTCTGACAAAAAGCTGCGCGACATCTGCAATAAAACAGCGAAAGATACATATGAATTTGATGGTGTTGTACCATCCGTTGTGACTGAGCGTTTGAACATGGAGCTCGACAACATCATTAAAAATGGATATGACGTGCACTATTACATTGCTCATCTACTGGTCAAGAAATCCAACGAAGACGGTTATCTGGTAGGTTCCAGAGGATCGGTCGGCTCATCCTTTACAGCGACGATGTCAGGCATCACGGAAGTCAATCCGCTGAAGCCGCATTATCTGTGCCCGCACTGTCATTACAGTGAATGGTTCGACGATCCGGAGATTAAGTCCGGTTTTGATCTGGAAGATAAGAAGTGTCCAAAGTGCGGTTCCATGATGCATGGCAACGGTCAGAATATTCCGTTCCAGACATTCTTAGGCTTCAATGCGGATAAGGTGCCAGATATCGATCTGAACTTCTCCAACGAATATCAATGGAGAGCACACAAGTTCATCAAAGAAGTCTTTGGAGAGAATCATGCCTTCCGTGCTGGCACCATCGGCGGTGTTGCGGATAAGACAGCATACGGCTATGTTTCAGGCTACTGCGAAAAAATGGGCATTGAGGATATGAGAAGGCCAATGAAGGACTATCTTGCCAAGGGCTGCACGGATGTCAAGCGTACGACTGGTCAGCATCCAGGCGGAATCATCATTATTCCGGATGGATATGATGCGGAAGACTTTACACCAGTTCAGTTCCCAGCAAATGATCCAAACTCATCCTGGATGACAACACATTACGACTTCCACGATATTCACGATAATGTATTGAAATTTGATATTCTGGGCCACGTTGATCCAACTGCCATGCGTCTGCTGCAGAGAATTGCGACCGTTAAGCCGCTGGATATTCCAATGAATGACCCAGAGACACTGTCACTGTTCCATGAAGATACAGCCCTGCATGCAGATCCAAGACTCTATAAGAAAACGACCGGCGCACTTGGTCTGCCGGAATTCGGCACCCGTACAACGAGACGTGTTCTGGAAGAGACAAAGCCTCATAAATTCTCCGAATTGGTCATGATCTCTGGTCTGTCGCATGGTACCGATGTTTGGGCAGGAAATGCTGAAGCATTGGTCCAGGCAGGGCATCCGTTAAGTGAAACGATTGCCTGCCGTGATGATATCATGACCTATCTGCTGGAAAAGAATCTGGAACCAATTGATGCCTTTAAGACTATGGAAGATGTCCGTAAGGGCCGTGGATTGCGGCCGGATCAGGAAGAGAACATGAAAGCACATCATGTGCCGGACTGGTATATTGAATCCTGCAAGAAGATCAAATACATGTTCCCGAAGGCACACGCCGTCGCTTATGTTATGATGGCAGTCCGTATTGCATGGTACAAAGTCCATGAACCAATGAACTTCTATATCCAGTACATGACACTGCGCTGTGATGCCTATGAAATTGAAACAATGGTCAAGGGCATTGAGGCAATCCGGGCAAGAATGGAAGACATCGAAATGCGTGCATCCGATAAGAATGCAGCGGTTCCAGTTTCCAATAAAGAGAAATCGTTACTGGATACATTAGAAGTATGTGAAGAGATTTATGCTAGAGGCTTTAAGATTTCAAATGTAGATCTCTATAAGAGCAGGGCGGAGGAATTTACGGTGGATCCGGATG
Source organism: uncultured Galactobacillus sp. (assembly GCA_964385925.1). GTDB lineage: Bacteria > Bacillota_I > Bacilli_A > Erysipelotrichales > Erysipelotrichaceae > Bulleidia. The sequence continues at coordinate 49,744 of CAYLQV010000005.1, forward strand.
ATCCTAAGACCCTTGTCCCGCCGTTCACTGTCATAGATGGCCTTGGCGCAAACGTTGCCCGCAGCATTGAAGAAGCTGCACAGCAGGCACCATTCTTATCCAAGGAAGACATTGAAAAAAGAACACAGCTGTCCGGTACAATGGTCAAAAAGCTGGATATGATGGGGGCTCTGCAGGACCTGCAGGACCGCAATCAGATGTCTCTGTTCTGATGCAGAAGAGAATTGACAAACAGATTTAAGAATACGATAATGTAAGAAATGTGATGAACAGGACATGGTTCTGCTGCAGCTGATGAAGAGAGGATATCGGTGGTGAAAGATATCTGAGGCGGGCATGAATTACTCCCTGGGAGCAGTCCTTGAAAAAGGAACCGTCCATCCGCGTTAAGGATATCAAGAGTCGGAAGAGATTCCGGAAACAAGGTGGTACCGCGCATAAAGCGTCCTTATAGAAAGGACGCTTTTTATATAGCGTCCGGAAAGGTAAATATGATCAACTTTAAAGAGAATGAAGAATTGGAAACGTTGAATCACAGCTGTGCCCACATGATGGCACATGCAGTCAAGCATCTGTATCCGCAGGCAAAGTTCTGGGTCGGACCAGTGGTCGAAGAAGGCTTCTACTATGATATCGATCTGGGCGATGCAACAATTACAGATGAAGATCTTCCGAAGATTGAAAAAGAAATGAAGAAGATTGCCAAGGACGGTAAGAAGATTGTCCGTCATGAGATTACAAAAGAAGAAGCACTGGAACAGTTCAAGGACGATGAATACAAGATTGACCTGATTCAGAGAATGCCGGAAGGCACAAACATCTCCATGTATACACAGGGCGATTATACAGACTTATGCCGCGGACCTCATGTCGATAATGAAAAGCTCTGCCGTTATTTTAAGCTTGTCAAGCATTCTGGTGCATACTGGAAGGGCGATAAGAACAACAAAGTCCTGCAGCGTATCTACGGCGTCTGCTTCCCGACAGAAGAAGAACTGAATGCACATTTAGCTGATCTGGAAGATGCCAAGGCGAGAGATCACCGAAAGCTCGGCAAGGATCTGCAGATGTTCATGTTCAGTGATATTGTCGGTGCTGGACTGCCGATGTATCTGCCAAATGGATTTACGGTCAGAAGAGCTCTGTCTGACTATATTATGAACAAGGAGCTGGATCAGGGCTATATCCATGTCATGACACCTTCTGTAGCCAATGTAAAGCTCTATAAGATCTCCGGACACTGGGATCATTATAAGGATGATATGTTCCCGGCGATGCAGGACAGAAGAGATCCTGATAATGCCTATGTCTTGAGACCGATGAACTGCCCGGAACATATGATCATGTACAAGTCTTCTCTGCATTCTTACAGAGATCTGCCAGTACGCATCGCTGAAGTTGCCAACGACTTCCGCTTTGAAGCCTCCGGTGCCTTGACGGGTATTGAAAGAGCTCGTGCATTCACGCAGAATGATTCTCATATCTTCTGCCGTCCGGACCAGATTGGCTCTGAGATCAAGGATGTTACAAAGCTGATCCTGGATGTCTATGGTGACTTCGGCTTCAAGAACTATTCCTTCCGTTTGTCACTGCGAGATCCTAACAACAAGGAAAAGTACTTCGGCCATGATGAGCTCTGGGAGAAGAGTGAAAGTGAATTAAGAGAAGTGCTGAAGGAGATGCAGGTCCCGTATTATGAAGCAGAGGGAGAAGCTGCTTTCTATGGACCAAAGATCGATGTCCAAGTCCGTTCCGCATTAGGCCATGATGTTACGCTGTCGACAATTCAGCTGGACTATCAGCTGCCGGAGCGCTTTGAGCTGGAATATGTTGATAAAGACGGTGAGAAGAAGAGACCAGTTGTCATCCACAGAGCTATCTTAGGTTCTCTGGATCGTTTCATTGCTTTCCTGCTGGAAGAGACAAAGGGAGATCTGCCATTATGGCTGGCTCCAAAGCAGGTTGTTGTCATTCCTGTCTCTCCAGAGGCACATAGTGAATTTGGCAAGAAGATCGTCAATGAACTGAAGGCCATGGGTGTCAGAGCATCTCTGGATGACCGCAATGAAAAGCTGGGCTACCGCATCAGAGAAGCACAGACCAATAAAGTACCTGTCGAGATTGTTGTCGGTGACGGTGAAGTCGAATCCAATGGCGTTACCGTGAGAAGATATGGTTCCAAGGATCAGAAGCAGATGTCTGCGGAAGATTTCTATAAGGAACTGCGCGAAGAAATTGCAAATAAGAAGTAATTGAAAAGGGAGTGCTCAATTGAACACTCCCTTTGGAGTTATTCTGCCGTACTTTTCTTTAATGAAACAAGGAACAAGATGATGCCTGTACCTAACAGGATGTGGCCGATGCCGGCGATTCCGGAGATCATGCCGTTCATGCCAGCAGATAAAGACAGATTCATGACCTGAGGTACGCCGCGGACAATGAACATGACAGCAGTTAACGGCAGACCAATGTTGTAGAGAATCATGAATATGCGGAAGGTCTTCTGTTCCTCAAGCTCATAATTCTGTTTGAACAATGCAACGATCAGAAACATGATCATGCCGAGAATGAAGAGGTGTACATGGACCTTGCCTAAGGCAGTGACACCTGTATACTGATAAGCCTTTGTAAATTCACGGTAGAAGACGCCTCCGACAGCGGCGGCAATTGCGTAATAGAGCGCTATATTCAAATACTTTTTCATTTTACGATTTCTCCTTTCATGGCATTCCAGCCAATCAATACAGTCCAGACATATGCACATGTCTTAGGAATCATCAAGACACCGACAACAGGATAGATCTCAGCGAATAAGACGACCGGCAGATAGCAGGCAAAGCTGATGACCACAGTCAGCCAGAGATTCATGAACGGTTTGTCATTGTTCTCTCGTGCACTTTTGAAGAACAGGACTACAACTAAGATGCCTAAGATGGTGAATGGGATATTGCGGTAGATGCCCCAGGCAAGAGATGGTGCTGCACTGGTCCATTCATTCTGCGGAAAGAGACAGAGAATGATACGTGCTGCAGACAGCAGCCAGACAGCAGTCGTCAGTTCCTTTCGGCCGTTTACCTGATAGCGTTGACGCCATACGTAGTAGAGCAGCAGGTAGAAGACGGTCATCGTGATGGATGTAATCAGCTTGCCGATGCCCAGAACAGCAGTATAGCTGGCAAGACCAGTTGTACATAAGGCGACAGCACGTGGGATCAGGTGGAAAGCATCGCCGCAGCCAAGGGTCACAGCCATGGCTCCGTAGAGCACATATTGTTTCCTGTGATCAGCCTTTTTCAGCATCAGAATGCCTATGGTGATGACAGTGGAAAGGTAAACGATATCAAATAATGTTTCAAATACAGCCTGCATAAAACCTCCTTATTTTTGATAAATGCAGCGGTCAATGACCTGAATGACTGTTCGGCAGTTGTCTTTTCCCTGGATCATAGACACAAAGAAGGAAGAAAAGACAAACTCAATGAAGTCATTCTTTGTGAATGTCCGGCTGAAAGCAGCTGGCAGAACATTGGAATCATGTTCAAGTGAATTGGAAAGACCATTTTTGATCTGGTCAAAGCAGCGCATCATGGTCTCACGTGCTTCTTTCTTTGCACTCGAGGCAAAACTGAGAGAATGGGACATGGAGAAGTTTGGGTAATCAATTCTGCTCTGCTTCACACAGGCGTATAGCCATTTCACATATTCATCGAAGGGTACGACTTTTTTCGTATCTTCACGAAGGTGAAAGATATCCTGCCAGACACTTTCAACTGAAGCGGTGATCATTGCGCCCTTCGAAGGGAAGTAGTGATACAGAGAGCCTAAGGCAATCCCTTGTACTTCAGCGATATGACGCATATTCAAGGCATCAGTTCCTTCTTTGGAAACAATCTCACGGCATGTCTGCAGTATTTCTTCTTCGGATGTTACTTTTGGATTCATACTGTCCTCCTTTCAACATGAACTATGTTCATGATGAAACACGTTCAAGAAAAAGTCAATATGTTTTATATTTTTTTGAAATGAGATTATTTTGATTGTTATTGAAAGCGTTTTTATATAAAATATTTGTGACAAGATCCGACAGCAAAGAGAAATCTGAGCTGGAAGAGAAGAATATAGATAAGACATCATGTCTTTTACTATTCATCTCTGCGGATCGCAGAGATTTTTTGTTAGGAGGCCTTATGTATCGTTTTGCAATCTATGGAAAAGGCGGTATAGGAAAAAGCACTACAACCAGCGCATTATCATGCGCTTTTGCGGATATGGGATACAAGGTAATGCAGATTGGATGCGATCCAAAAGCTGACAGTACGCTGTATCTTCATGACGGAAGGAGAATCGAATCTATTTTGGATATCCTGAGAGCAAAAAGAGATAAAGCAGAACTCGATGACTTGATTACTATTGGTCAGAAAGGCATTATCTGTGCCGAAAGCGGTGGTCCTACACCTGGACTTGGCTGTGCCGGCAGAGGCATTGGAGCAGCTTTTGAAGCTTTGGAAGAGCGCAGTGCATTTGATATTCTGCAGCCCGATATCGTTATGTATGACGTCTTGGGAGATGTTGTATGCGGAGGATTTGCAATGCCAATCAGAGAAGGTTATGCCGATCAGGTATATATTGTTACTTCTGGTGAAAATATGGCAATCTATGCAGCCGCAAATATTGCCTTAGCCGTTGAGAACTTTAAAAAGAGAGGCTATGCCGATATTGGCGGCGTCATCCTGAACCGCAGGAATGTTCCGGACGAAAGAAGCAAAGTTGAAACTTTGTGCAGTGACATTGGTTCTAAAATCACGGCTGATCTGCCGCGTGACAATCATATCGCTGAAGCAGAAATGAACATGAGAGCTGTCATGGAGATGTTTCCAGACTGTGAGTATGCACAGGCAATTAGAAAGCTTGCCTCCGACATGATAGAAAATGGTGTCGATCATGAATGAATACCAGCTCATCAAAGATATTACTTATCAGTATGATGCGGATATTGGCCTGGCATATTCTTCTCCATGCCGCGGTATCTGGAACATTGTGCATATCGGTACGCAGGTGCCTGGGTGCCATCAGATCTATGTCTGTCCGACCAGCTGTCTGCGCGGAGTCGTATTGACTACCGCTGAAATGAATGCCATGGACCGTCTTTCCACGATTACTGTCGGTGAAGATAATATCCTGGAAGGAAATATGGAAGAGACGCTGCAGGAAGGCGTTGAGAAGGTCATTGCATCTCTGCCGGAGCGTCCGCGCATGATCATGGTCTTCATTTCCTGCATTCATCACTTTCTGGCTGCCAATTATCAGCGTGTCTATAAAGTACTGCGGGAAGAATATCCTGACATTGACTTCGTAGATGCCTACATGGATCCAATCATGCGCCGCAAGACACCCGCTGTTCCGTCATTGACACGGCAGACTTACCGTGTCCTGCAGCCAGCCGAACATAAGCCGCATCAGATCAACTATATCGGCAACTGGTTTCCAACGGAAAAGTACAGTGATCTGACGCTTTATCTGCGCGATCACGGCATCGATATCCGTGACCTTGCGGAAGAAACCGATTATGACCGTTTTAAGGAAATGCAGTACAGCTCTCTGAATCTGACATTCCATAAATATGCGGCATGGGCAGGTAAAGACATGGAGCTTCGTCTGCACCAGAAGTGGGTGGCGATGCATATGAGCTACGATTATGATGTCATCGACCAGGACATGAAGAATGTATGTGAACTGCTTAAAATTGAACCTGTACCAGAGCAGATCACTGCTCAAAAGAGAAAAGCAGCTGAAGATAAAATCAATGAGCTGAAGAAGCTGATCGGCAATACTGCGGTTTCCATTGACTATACAGCAGTCGATGAACCATTGAGCTTAGCTCTGTATTTACTGAAGCACGGCTTCAACGTTGAATCCGTCTTTATCGAAGTATTTACAGAAGCAGAAGAAGTATTCAATGAACTTCGCGCATTTAAGCCGGAGCTGAAAATCTATTCTGCTGACAACTGGAACATGCGTGTCATGAAACGTGAACATGAAGGAAAGATCATCGGCATTGGACAGAAAGCAGCCTACTACAACAATACTGACTATTTCGTTGATGTGATCTGGACAGCCGGCATGTATGGTTATCTTGGCATTCAGCATCTAGCTGAGATGATTGAAGAAGCATATCAGACACCAAAGGATATGCCTGCTCTGATCCAGCATAAAGGATGGGGGTGCTGTGCAAAATGAGCGACTGGCATACACATGTATTCACCTCGACTTATACAGCAGATGTTTCCGGTGTCTGTTCCGTCCTATATGAATTAGGCGGCATGAGCGTGCTGCATGATCCTTCTGGATGCAACAGTACATATACAACGCATGATGAACCACGATGGTATGACCATGATTCCCTGATGTTTGTATCAGGTCTGGATGAAATGGCAGCTGTCATGGGTGATGATTCAGTCGTCATCAATGATGTTGCGGCTGCTGCCAAAGATCTGAAGCCTAGGTTCATTGCTTTATGCGGTGCATCTATTCCGCATATTATTGCCTTTGACTATAAAGGTGTCGGTCATCTGATCGAACAGCGGACAGGGATTCCTGTTATTCCAATCGCAACCGATGGATTGAAGATCTATGTCTCCGGCGTCGGCTTAGCTTCCAGAGAATGGATACGCAGATTTGCCGATCAGAATGCAGAAACGATAGAAAAGACTATCAATCTGCTTGGCATTACACCAATCGATTTTGCAGATATGGAACATGTTAATGCCTTGAAAGAATCTGTTCTGCCGGAAGGCTATGCAGTACATGCATGTTTTGCAATGGGAGATACCTTTGAACAGCTGGGTGATATCTATGCAGGAGCTGTCAATGTTGTGCCATCCAGTGCAGGACGCATGCCGGCAAGATTCATGCTGGGCATCCGTCATATACCATTTGTAGAAGGTGTTCCGATTGGACCATATATGTCCAAGCAGATACAGCAGGCAGTCACTGCCAGTGCAGCGGACGGCATCAGCAGAAAGGCATATGGAGATCTTCCAGAGCAGGGGAATGTCCTTGTTATCGGCGAAGAAATATATGCCAAATCCATGGCCGCAGCCGTGAATCATACTTCCTATGCACAGCAGAATCATCTGCAGGCATGTGCAGTGTGGCCGGACATCAATGAAGGGCTGAACGAAGATGCATTGATCCAAAAGGTCAATGCGGCAGAAATTGTTATCTGTGATCCATTGTTCAAAAATATTATTCACAATAAAAATACGTGCATGATTGCCATACCGCATGAAGGGTATTCGGGAAGAATCTACAGCAGGAATATTCCATTATTCTGCTGCCGTAGTTTCGATATTGAAGAAAGATTGAGGGAAAGAAAATGAAGAAAGTGTTAAATCCGTTTTTAGCCGGGATGCTGGCAGTGACTTTATTAGCAGGATGTTCATCCTCCAGCACTGCAGCTTCATCATCAACACAGACGGCCACAACAGAAGCAAGTACAGCCCCAACCGAAGTGACGATCACTGACCATGCAGACAGGACCGTCACTGTACCAACAGATCCTAAAAGAGTCGCAATTCTTGGCATTCTTCCATTACCAAGCATGCTGACAATCTATCTTGACAGTCCATCAACAATTGTTGCAATGGAACCGGCATCAATGAATGCTGCAAAGAATGGTGTATTGTCTGAGCTCTATCCAGATATTCTGAATGTCAATACCAATATCATGGATGGAAATGATGTGAATATTGAATCACTGATTGCTTTGAATCCGGATATTGTCTTCTACAATGCTGGCAGCAAGGCAGAACAGCAGAAGCTTGAGAATGCTGGTCTTACCGCAGTTGGCGTATCACCGACCAAGTGGAACTATGACTGTATTAAAACGTACAACGAATGGATGTCATTATTGGATAAGATCTATCCTAGCCATGCTTCCGACCGTGAAAATCTTGTCAACCAATATTCCAATGATAAATACAATGAGATCCAGAGCAAGGTTGCCAATGTAACAACGAAGCAGAAAGTGCTCTTCCTCTTCCAATACGATTCAAAGACAATGATCACTTCATCAAAGTCATTCTTCGGCCAGTGGTGGTGTGATGCTGTCGGTGCAGAGAACGTTGCGCATGATGTTGCTGCAGACAATTCGAATGCAACAATTACAATGGAACAGGTATATGCTTGGAATCCAGATGTGATCATCATCACGAACTTTACCCAGACAACTCCTGATGATCTCTACAACAATGCTGTCGGCAGTGACGACTGGTCGACCATCAAGGCTGTTCAAGATAAGCGTGTCTATAAGATGCCGTTAGGTTCCTACCGTACTTATACACCTGGTGTTGATACACCGATGACGCTGGAATGGCTTGCGCAGGCAGTTTATCCGGATCTATTTAAAGATTATGATGTTGCTTCTGATGTAAAAGATTACTATAAGACACTCTATGGTGTAGAGCTGACAGATGAACAGATTACAAAGATGTATACACCAAACCGTGCTGCAGGCAAGTGGAACTAATAGGAGAATATTTTGAAACTGGATGTGAAATTTAAATACTGGATGATTGCCAGCACAGTCATATTAATTGTCATTGCTCTGTTTGCATTATGCGCAGGGCAGTTTCAAGTGCCGGCTGATCAGGTACTTTCAATCCTGGCGGGAAAGGGAAGCACATTGAAAAACACCGAGACAGTCATACGTCAAGTCAGGCTGCCGCGTATTCTTTTCAGTATGCTTGCCGGTGCAGGTCTCGCAGCTGCGGGGGCAGCTTTTCAATCCCTGTTCTCTAATCCGCTGGCAACACCTGATACATTAGGAACTGCCAACGGCGCTTCATTTGGCGCAGCCCTAGGAATCTTGCTGGGGATGTCTTCCGCAGGCATACAGCTCAGTGCCATGTTCTTCGGCATCTTGGCTGTACTGCTTGTCTTCCTTGTGACACGCACTGCTGCAGGTCAAAATAAAGGCTCCATCATTATGGTGATCCTTGCAGGACTGGTCATATCTTCGTTATTCAGTGCCTTAGTTACTTTGATCAAGTATGTAGCAGATCCTAATAATATTCTGCCAGTCATCACATTTTGGCTGATGGGCAGTTTCTCATCAGTTACCTTTAAATCACTGCAAATTGGTGCTCCTTTGATCATCATCGGTGTATTGATATTGTTCTTCCTGCGCTACCGCATGAATGCAATGTCACTCAGCAATGATGAAGCTAAATCTCTTGGCGTGAATCTACCGCTGACGCGTTCAATCATCATCATCAGTGCAGCTGCCATCACAGCCAGCGTCGTCGCAATCTGCGGTGTTATCGGCTGGGTGGGGCTGCTGATTCCGCATATCGCAAGAATGCTGTTCGGAAATGACAACCGCAGGGTGCTGCCTGCAAGTATTGTCTTTGGGGCTGAATTTATGCTGATCACAGATACAATTGCACGCTGTGTCAGCAATGCAGAAATTCCTGTTTCCATTCTGACTGCTGTCATCGGTGCGCCTGTATTCATTATTCTTCTAAGAAAAACAGGAGGAATCCGGATATGAAATTTGAAGTCAAGGATGGATGTTTCTCTTATCTGAAAGAAGATATTGTATTAGATCATGTTTCACTCTGTGCAGATGAAGGACAGGTCATATCAATTCTCGGTCCGAACGGTGGCGGCAAGACAACACTTCTGAAATGCATGCTTGGCTTTCTGAAGTTTGCTGAAGGTGCCATATTAGTAGATGGCGTTTCCGAAAAAGAGATGAAGCAGAATGAATTCTGGCAGAAGGTGGCTTATGTACCTCAGGCCAGGACTCAGACTTTCCCATATCTGGTGCGTGAAACAGTGCTCATGGGGAGAAGTCCATATCTTAGTATGTTCCAAATGCCATCTGCAATAGACAAGGAAATTGCCGAGGATGCAATGAAGAGAGCAGGCATTCTCCATTTAGCTGAAAAGAGCTGTGCTGAGATCTCCGGCGGTGAACTGCAGCTGGTACTGATTGCCCGTGCACTTGCCTCCAAACCAGAAATGCTGGTCATGGATGAACCAGAAACAGGATTAGATTTCCGCAATCAGCTTCTTGTCCTGAATATGATCAAGAAACTGTCAAAGGAAGAACACTTATCGGTGATCTTCAATACGCATTATCCTGAACATGCATTAGAAGTATCAGATCATACACTGCTTTTGATGAAGAATGGAAATTCCATGTTTGGGGAAACAAAAGATATTTTAAATGAAAAGAATATGTGTGAGGCCTTTGGTGTTAATATCAAGATCATAGAAGAAAACATTGAAGGATTGACACATTCAACAATTCTTCCTGTCTCACTTATAGAGGAGGATAAATCATGAATTCTATTGCAAATGGTGCTTCATCTGCTAACCGGACCCATATTGGTTTTTTCGGCAGAATGAATGCAGGTAAGTCATCACTGATCAATGCTCTGACAAAGCAGCCGATTGCCATTGTATCAAATACACCAGGCACTACGACAGATGTTGTCAAGAAGCCGATGGAGATCCATGGCATCGGTGCATGCACTCTGCTGGATACTGCTGGTTTTGATGATGAGAGTGAACTTGGCAGACAGAGAGTTGAAGCGACTAGAAAGGCAGCCGAAGAAACTGATCTGGCAGTCATTCTTTTCTATGACAAGGATGATACCGAAGAGAAGAACTGGATCAAATATTTTAAAGACCGGCATATTCCATGCGTTGGTGTCTTCAGCAAATATGATCTATGCAGTCATGAAGAAGTGCAGGAAAGAATCACTGAGATTGAAAAAGAATTCGGCATCGCTGTTGTGCCTTGCTCCGCTGAAGACGCTGATTCGATTGAAGAATTGAAGCAGGCAATGATCCATGCGGTACAGGGTACGAAGACAAAGCGTACCGTATTGTATGGTCTTGTCCATGCCGGTGATTTTGTCATGCTTGTCATGCCGCAGGATCCACAGGCTCCGGAAGGAAGACTGATCCAGCCGGAAGTACAGACCATCCGTGATTCTCTGGATAAAGAATGCATCACTATCTGTGTTACATTGGATGGCCTGAAGCCTGCACTGGCTCAGCTTAAGAAAGCACCAGACTTGATTGTCACCGATTCGCAGGCATTTGCTACTGTACATGAAGCATGTCCAAAGGAAAGCAGACTGACATCATTCTCCGTACTATTTGCCGGTCTGAAAGGAGATATCAATTATTATGCTGAAAGCGCCAAAGCGATTGATAAGCTGACCCCTGATTCAAAAGTACTGATTGCGGAATGCTGCACACATGCACCAATGGAAGAAGATATCGGTAGAGTCAAGATTCCACGTCTTCTGCGCAGGAAGATTGGAGAAGGACTGCAGATTGATGTCAAGGCAGGGGTGGATTTCCCAGAAGATGCTTCTGATTATGATCTTATTATTCAGTGCGGCGGATGCATGTTCAACCGCAGATATGTCATGAGCAGAATCGATAAAGCAAAAGAAAAGCATGTACCAATGACAAACTATGGGATTACAATTGCATACCTCAATGGTATCCTGAAAGAGATCTCATTGCCGGAAGGAGAATAAGTATGACAGATACAAGAATTGCAATGATTGCCATCGTTGTGGAAGACAGAGAATGCACATCTGCATTGAATGAAGTCCTTCATGAATACGGTAAGTATGTCATCGGAAGAATGGGCATCCCATATCGAGAAAAAGCAATCTCACTGATTTCTGTCGCGGTTGATGCGCCAATGGATGTCATCAGTGCAATGACGGGAAAGCTTGGCAATGTTCCTGGGCTGACAGTCAAGACAGCTTATTCAAAGGTCTAATATGGTACAGGAAGATAATAAAAGAAGAATCGATGAACTGTTTGCCAATGGTTTTTTATCAAAAGAAGATTTTAAAAAACTGATTGATGAAAGAGACAATGAAAGTGCAGAATACTTGTTTGAGAAAGCAAGGATCCGTCAGCATGAGACTTTTGGCAACAAAGTATATCTGCGTGGAATAGTTGAATTCTCCAGCTACTGCAAGAGCAACTGTCTATACTGCGGACTGCGTCGTGATAATGATAATGCACAACGCTATCATCTTAGTGAAGAAGAAATTTTAGCTTGCTGTCGACAGGGACATGCGTTTGGATTCCGCACATTTGTGCTGCAGTCTGGCGAAGATCTTTCGTATTCAGATGAAGACATCTGTCACTTGATCCTGTCAATAAAGAAAGAAATGCCGGACTGTGCAATTACTCTTTCGATTGGTGAAAAGACTAGAGAACAGTATCAGATGTACTATGATGCTGGAGCAGACCGTTATCTGCTCCGACATGAAACAGCATCACCTAAGCTGTATCAAAAGCTTCATCCAGCAGATCAGACTTTGGAGAACAGAATCCGCTGTCTGAAGGACCTGCGGGACATCGGCTATCAGATTGGTGCCGGCATGATGATACAGGCACCAGGACAGACGACGGATGATCTTGTTACAGATTTGTATTTCCTGCATGACCTGCAGCCGCATATGATCGGCATCGGACCATTCATTCCGCATCATGATACTCCATTCCGTGACGAGAAAGCTGGTTCCGTAGAACTGACTTTGTATATGCTGGGTATTCTGAGGCTGATGTTTCCGAAAGCATTGATCCCTGCAACAACAGCATTGGGCACGATTGATCAAAAGGGAAGGGAAATGGGAATCCTTGCTGGAGCCAACGTGATTATGCCAAATCTTTCTCCTACGGATGTTCGCGGCAAATATCTTCTATACAACAACAAAATATGTACAGGTGAAGATGCAGCCCAGTGCAGTCTGTGCATGTCAGGAAGAATGAAATCCATAGGATATGAAACTGTGATTACCAGAGGAGATGCACCTGGCAAGGGACCCCATGAGGCAAAAATGAACATTTAGCGCAATTTTATTATTTTTATAATAGAATCTGACAGGCTGAGATCATATTTCTCAGCCTTTTTTCATTCTTTTCACAAGGAAGATAAAAATTAAGTGAAATCTTTCTCAAAATATAATGTTTTTGAGTAAATATTCACAATGAATGATATAATTTTTGTGCGAATTTATACATTTTTAGTATGGCTTTACGATTTAGACCATTCATCTGTTTCATTTCCAACAATTATTCTAAATAAGGAGGAGTTTATGGAGAAGCTGAATCAAGACGCTTTAAACAAGATCGATGCGATTGTAGAAAGACATCTTTCTGCACCTGGTCCAACCATCGTCATGCTGCATGATGTGCAGAATGAACTGGGCTACATTCCATTTGAAGCAATGGAAAAGATTGCTGCTGCAGTTGGTTCAAGCGTTGCAGAAGTCTATGGTGTTGTGATGTTCTATGCACAGTTTACAACACAGCCGAAGGGCAAACATGTTGTAAACGTATGCTTAGGCACAGCATGCTATGTCAAGGGATCACAGAAGATCATTGACGCTGTTACAGAATTGATCAAGACACCGATCAACGGCACAAGTGAGGATGGACTGTTCTCATTGGATGCTACGAGATGTCTTGGTGCGTGCGGTCTTGCACCAGTTGCAGTCATTGACGGCAAGGTACATGGCAACACAAATGCCACAGAAGTTACAGAACTGATTAAGAAGATCATGGAAGAAGAGAATTCATCTCCAAGAGCATAACTATGAAAACAGATTGTATCCGCGATCTTCTGCATGCTGAAACAACTGTAGAAGACAGTGAAAACCGAGATTTTGATTCAGCATTCGCTTCAGACTTGATGAGCGATGCTTTAGCGATGATCCGGAATTCACCGGAATCAACTGTTCTGATAACAGGGCTTTGCAACATACAGGCTCTCAATACAGCTGAAATGCTGGATATCCATCTCATCGTATTAGTACGGAATAAAAAGCTTGATGAAAGCATCCGCAATGCTGCCAGACAGAAGGGGATTGCCATTCTGTCAACAGCCTGCACGATGTACGAAGCATGTGGAATTCTGTATGGCAACGGTCTGAAAGGAATTTCAAATGCAGTCAATATTTCATAAGGACTATGAGGTTGTCAGAGACGACTTTGCAAATGCCGGCACGGCTAGTTCTGATATTAAGCGTACATTATCTACACTTGGATTTCAGAGCGCGGTATTAAGAAGGATTGCCATTGCTTCCTATGAAGCAGAGATCAATCTTCTGATTCATGCCTGGGGCGGAAACATCAATCTTGATGTCTTCGACAATGGCACCGTGCAGCTCATCTTCAAAGATCCAGGGCCTGGTATTCCAGATCTTGAAAAAGCAATGACACCAGGATGGAGCACAGCAAATCAAAAGGCGCGTGAAATGGGATTTGGTGCCGGCATGGGACTGCCGAATATGAAAAATGTCAGTGACACTTTCGATATTCAGTCTTCTTCTGCAGGCACAACGATTACGATGACTTTTACGGAGGCACCGCAATGAGCAAATCTGTGATTGCATATACCTTAGAGCATTGTGTCAGATGTATGAAATGTCTTCATGCATGCCCGACCGGAGCTATCTCAATGCAGGATGACCGTATCCACATTGACAAGCAGGACTGTATCAACTGCGGCCGCTGCGTTCGCGCATGCCACAGCAAAGGTATGGTCTCGAAGGGGAGCACGCTCGAAGATATTCACAACTATGATTACACAGTATGTATTATTCCGACTGCACTGCTTTCCAGGTGCCAGTCGCGGCAGGATGTTGAAGAACTGTTCTATGCAGTGAAGATGCTGGGCTTTGATGAAGTAGTCGAACATACTGATATTGATGCACAGCTGATGAAAGAAGCCAGACTGATCTCCGAATCAGCAAAGGAATTCAATTTCATCGAATCTTTCTGTCCTGTTGTCAATGAACTGATATCGAAGAAATACAGTATCTTGGGAGAGAATGTTCTCCAATTGCAGTATCCGACTGAGATCTGTGCAAAGCAGATCAGGAAGAGACTGACGGGAAAGAATGTAGGCATCTTCAATCTGTGTGAATGTGAAGCAAATCTAGCTTTGGCTAAGTATCCTTACGGTAATGATGAATATGAAGTCGACCATGCGTTATCCTTAACGGATATGTTTCCAATGATCCGTCCAAATCTTCATAAAGGAAAGATTGATGTCTCTTTGTGCATTGACGGTCTGCAGGCTTGTTCTGTACAGAGCAGGATGCAGCGTCCGGATGTACTGGTGGCAGATGGATTTGAAAAGATCTCTGAGATCCTGGATGAATCCGAATTCGGCATCCTGAATCAGTATCATCTGCTGACCTTGTATTCCTGCTACAACGGATGCATCGGCGGCCACCTGCTGTGGGGAAGCAGCTATCTCGTAAATGAATTTATTGATAAATTGAAAGATGTTCCAAAGAAACCAGTTTCGGATCTGCCGTTTGATGAATTGTTCTCAGACGCATATCTGAAAAATGAAGATACAAGAACCTTTGCAGAAAAGATGAGTGCGTTCCAGAAGGTCAATGCAATCCTTGAGGAACTGCCTGGATATGACTGCGGTGCCTGCGGAAAGCAGACATGCAGATCCATGGCCGAAGAGATTGTCAATGGAACACGTTCGCTGAAATCCTGCAGAATATTGAATAAAGGAGACGGATGATGAACATACAGGAATGTATCAATCAAACGCAATGGCAGCTGGATACACCTCAGTTGGATCTCAGTAAGGACATCACAGGTGCTTATGCCGGTGATCTGCTCAGCTGGGTCATGGGACGCGGTAATGCTGGAGATGCATGGATAACCGTACAGGTGCATGTCAACGTACTTGCAGTTGCGGTGTTACGTGAATTCTCGTGTGTCATCATTGCTGACAATGCAGTCGTTACCGAAGAATTCATCAAGAAAGCATCAGATGAGGGGCTTGTCATTATTGAAAGCAAGATGCCTACTTATGAAACAGCTGTAAAGCTGCATGAACTGGGTATATAAAAAATGTATTACGATCTGCATATTCATTCATGCCTGAGTCCGTGTGCGGACGATGATATGACGCCGAACAATATCTGTAATATGGCGGTCATCAAGGGCTTGGATGTGATTGCAATTACCGATCATAATTCCTGCTTGAATCTGCCGGCATTTGATGTATGTGCGAAGAATCTTGGGCTCCGGCTGATCTACGGCTGTGAGCTGCAGACGATTGAAGAAGTGCATGTACTAGGTCTGTTCCAGACCCTGGCTGAAGCAATGTCCATGCAGGAATGGATTGATGAAAAGCTGAAGAAAGTTGAATTTGATCCGGCATATTTCGGGAATGAACTTCGTATGAATGCACAGGATGAAGTGATATCGCAGGAAAAGAATCTGCTGATTATTTCACTTGATGCATCCATTGAAGAAACGATTGATGCCGTTCACGAACATGGCGGGGCAGCAGTGCTAGCTCATGCTGCAGGCAGACACAACAGTATCTGTGTACAGCTGGGCTTTATCCCGGAAGACCTGAAATACGATGCAATCGAGGTGAAGAAAGAAGAAGACATGACCTATATCAAAAAGATCCATCCTTGGATTACAGATGATAATACTTTATGGCTGATGGATTCAGATGCTCACCGCCTCATTGATATCAGTGAACAGGTCCATGCCATCAATGAAGAGAAATTCAGAAAGCTGTGGTCAAGAAATTTATGATGGAAGATCTGGCAATGCATCTGCTGGAAATACTGGTCAACAGTGTTTCTGCAGGAGCTAAGCATATCTTATTGACTATCTTTGAAAAGACACAGGAAGATACGATTGAAATGTGTGTCAAAGATGACGGCAAGGGTATGGATCAGGCAGATGCAGAAAGATTTGTAGATCCATTTCGAACAACTAGAACAACACGTTCGATTGGACTTGGCTTGAGCTTTCTAAAAGGACTTGCCGATATGTGCAATGGTTCCTTCTCAATTCAAAGCAAGAAGGGTGTCGGCACCGAAGTCCATTGTTCCGTTCAGCGAAGTTTTATTGATACACCGCCGATTGGTGATATGGGTCAGACCATCATGAGTGTGATCCAGGCAAATGAGAATATCAATCTGCGCTTTGAATATGCAGTAGATGATCAGAAATTTATTTTTGATACCGAAGAGATCCGCAAACAGCTAGAAGGTGTCAGTCTTCTGGAACCTGATATCCTGTTATGGATCCATGATTATGTTAACAATGGAGTGACTTCACTAAGCAAGGAGGAGTGAATATGAAAAGTCTCGACGATTTGAAGAAACTGCGTGATGAAGCTTTAAAGAAAGTAGAAATGCGTGAAGGTGGAAAAGAGTATCGTGTTGTTGTCGGAATGGCAACGAGCGGAATCGCTGCCGGCGCCCGTCCAGTATTAAACCAGCTCGTTAAAGAAGCAGCCGAAAACAACTACAATTGTGTCATTACTCAGACAGGTGACATTGGTCTGAATTCTTATGAACCAATTGTACAGGTCTTCGACAAGGACAACAATCAGGTAACATATGTCCATGTTGATCCTGAAAAAGCCTCCCGTATTCTGAAGGAACATATTGGTGAAGGTAAGATTGTTGAAGAGTATACGGTAGATGCTGCCGAGAAAGCGAATGGTAAACTCTAATGCCTACATACCGTACGAATATATTGGTCTGTGCAGGTACAGGATGCTCTGCCAGCAACTCTTCAGGTATTTATGATGCTTTCAATGAGTCATTGAAGAAGTATGGTCTGGATCAGGAAGTATGTGTTATCAAGACTGGTTGTTTCGGACTCTGCCAGAAGGGACCTATCGTAGCAATTTATCCTGATGAGGTCTTCTACTGCCATGTCAAGGTAGATGATGTTGAAAAGATTGTTTCTGAACATATCTATAAGGGACGTGTCGTCAAGGAACTGCAGCTGAGTGATGAAGATCTGCTGACTCATGAAAAGATCTTAGATATTAATAAGATCAAGTTCTATGAGAAGCAGCAGCGTATTGCTCTGCGCAACTGCGGCAAGATCAACCCAGAGGATATTGATGAATATATCGCAATGGATGGATATGCAGCATTAGGCAAGGCATTGACAACAATGACTCCTCAGCAGGTCATTGATGAAGTAAAGGCTTCCGGCTTGCGTGGAAGAGGCGGTGCAGGATTCTCAACTGGTATGAAGTGGCAGTTTGAAGCTGATCAGCCAGGCGATGAGAAGTATGTCATCTGTAACGCTGATGAGGGTGACCCAGGAGCATTCATGGATCGTTCCCTGCTGGAAGGTGACCCGCATGCAATATTGGAAGGCATGGCTATCATGGCTTATGCCGTTGGTGCACATCAGGGATATATCTATATCCGTGCTGAATATCCAATAGCTGTCCAAAGACTGCAGATTGCCATCGATCAGGCACATAAGTATGGCCTGTTAGGGAAGAACATCTTCAATACAGGATTTGATTTTGATATCGAACTGCGTTTAGGTGCAGGTGCATTTGTCTGCGGTGAAGAAACAGCATTGATCTCCTCCATCGAAGGCAAGCGCGGCATGCCGAATCCAAAGCCTCCTTTCCCAGCTGTTCATGGTGTATGGGGCAAGCCAACATCCATCAACAATGTTGAGACATTAGGCAACGTTGCTCAGATCATCAACCAAGGTTCTGCATGGTATTCTTCCATTGGTACAGAAAAGTCCAAGGGTACAAAGGTCTTCGCATTAGGCGGTAAGATCAAGAATACTGGTCTGGTGGAAATCCCTATGGGTACAACGCTCCGTGAGATCATCTATGATATCGGCGGCGGCTGTCCAAATAATAAAGAGTTCAAGGCTGTGCAGACCGGCGGACCTTCCGGCGGATGCCTGACTGAAAAGGAACTCGATACACCAATTGACTACGATAACCTGATTGCTGCAGGTTCTATGATGGGCTCCGGCGGTATGATCGTTATGGATGAAGATAACTGTATGGTCGATGTTGCCAAGTTCTATATGGAATTCATCTGTGATGAATCCTGCGGCAAGTGCACACCATGCCGTGTCGGTACAAAGAGATTATTAGAAATGCTCACCAAGATCACTGAAGGCGAAGGCACCATGGAAATGCTGGATGAGATGGAGAAGCTCTGCTATGAGATCAAGGATACTGCATTATGCGGACTTGGCCAGACAGCACCTAACCCAATTCTTTCAACACTTCATCACTTCAGAGATGAGTATATTGCTCATATCAAGGATAAGAAGTGCCCAGCTGGTGTATGTAAGCATCTGCTGACATATTCCATCAATCCTGACAAGTGCCGCAAGTGCTCCATGTGTGCACGCAACTGTCCAGTTGATGCAATCTCTGGTGTTGCAGGCAAAGAAGTCTTTAAGATTGATACAGATAAGTGCATTAAGTGCGGTACATGTATGAGTTCCTGCCGCTTCGGTGCCGTAGAAAGACATTAATGGGAGGAGAACAATGACAACAGTACATTTAAAAATAAATGACCGTGCAATTGAAGCTGAGTCTGGACAGACAATCCTGCAGGCTGCACGCGATAATGGAATCTATATTCCTACATTGTGTTATTTGAAGGACATCAACAAGTCAGGCGCATGCCGTGTCTGCTTAGTTGAAGTCAAGCGTGCAAGAACACTGTTAAGTGCCTGCACAACACCTATTGCTGAAGGCATGGAAGTCTGGACAAACAGTGACCGTGCATTAGCAGGAAGAAGAAACACCCTCGAACTGATCCTTTCCAACCATAACAAGGACTGCCTTGCATGCAAGAGATCAGGCAACTGTGAACTGCAGAGACTCTGCGAAGAAATGGGTATCCGTACTTCAGAGTATGTCGGTGCGCATACAGAACCAACGTATGATGACTTCTCTTATGGAATCATCAGAGATACATCCAAGTGCATTCTGTGTCAGCGCTGCATTGAAACATGCAAGAAGGTACAGGGACTTGGCATCCTCGGTCTTGAGAACAGAGGTTTCAAGACAATTGTCGCTCCTATTTACAACAAGTCATTCGCTGATGTCGACTGCATGCAGTGCGGACAGTGCGTCATTAACTGCCCAACTGGTGCATTGACAGAAAAAGAAAATATCATGGATGTCATCAAGGCATTGAATGATCCTAACAAGACTGTCATTGTCCAGACAGCACCGGCTGTCAGAGCCTCCTTGGGTGAAGAATTTGGTATGCCGATTGGCTCCCGTGTGACCGGCAAGATGACAGCAGCCTTAAAAGCATGCGGCTTCGACCGTGTCTATGATACAAACTTCGGTGCTGACTTAACTATTATGGAAGAGGGCAACGAATTATTAGACAGACTGCAGAACAAGGGAACACTTCCAATGCTGACATCCTGCTCACCAGGATGGGTACGCTTCATGGAATATGAATATCCTGAACTGCTTCCGCATTTAAGCACTTCTAAATCTCCACATATGATGCTTGGTGCTGTCATTAAGTCATATTGGGCAAAGAAGAAGGGTGTTGAGCCTAAGGATATCTATGTTGTATCCATTATGCCATGTATCGCTAAGAAGTCTGAGATCCAGAGACCTGAGAACAAGACAGCTGATTATGTCGACGTCGATGCCGTTCTCACTACAAGAGAATGTGCACGTCTGATCAAGATGTTCGGTATTGACTGGGATGAGCTGGAAGAGGAAGAATTTGATCAGGATCTGTTAGGCGACTACACAGGTGCAGGTGTCATCTTCGGTGCAACCGGCGGTGTCATGGAAGCTGCTCTGCGTACAGTCAAACAGAAGCTGGAGGGCAAGAAGCTTGATCCAGTGGACTTTGAGGTCTGCCGTGGTATGGCAGGTGTCAAGGAAGCTGAGATTGATTTGAACGGTACAAAGATCTGGATTGCAATTTCATCCTCAATGTCATGTGCTAGACCTCTGATTGATGAAATCAAGGCTGGAACATCCAAATATACATTCATTGAGATCATGGGATGCCCAGGCGGATGCATCAATGGCGGCGGTCAGTCCATCGTTTCTTCCCGCAAGAAGAACGGAAAGCTTGGCTATGGCTATAAGGAACTCCGTATGAAGGCTCTTTACGATGAAGATATAGCATGTGAGCTCAGAGTATCCTCTGACAACCCACAGATTCAGGAACTCTATAAGGACTACCTGGAGCAGCCAGGAAGCGAACTAGCTGAGAAGCTGCTGCATACTTCCTATACAGGAAAGAACAGATTCAACGTATTCTAAGCATATGAAAAGGAAGGTCATTGAATGATCTTCCTTTTTTAATTATTTACTTGCTTAGAACTGAGAGCACATGCTCGACAGCCTGGTCGACAGCAATATCTTCCTTGTCAGAAGTCCTGACCTTGAATTCGATTTTACCTTCGGCAATGCCTTTGCCAACAGTAATACGATACGGGATGCCAATCAGTTCCATATCCTTGAACTTAACGCCTGGTCTTTCATCTCTGTCATCCAAGATGACTTCAACACCCTTGGCGGTCAATTCATCATAGAGACGGTTAGCAGTTTCAACCTGCTTTTCATCCTTCATGGATATGATCACAATGGCAACTTGATATGGTGCAATCTCAGCTGGCCAGTTGATGCCGTTCTCGTCAGCATTCTGTTCTGCCAAAGCCGCCATTGCACGTCCAGGGCCAATGCCATATGAACCCATCCATACATACTGGAGCTTGTTGGTGGAATCCAGGTACTGCAGATCCATTGCCTTGGAATACTTTGTGCCTAGCTTGAAAGTGTTGCCTACTTCAATGCCGTGAGCAAAGTGGATTTTGCCGCCGCACTTCGGACAGGTATCACCCTCCATTATATTGCGCAGGTCACCATGGCCTGTGATGGTGAAATCTTTGTTGTTGACGCCTGTATAATGATATCCAGTCTGATTTGCACCGACAATGAAGTTCTGCATATAAATTACTTCTTCATCCGCATAGACAGGGCATTTGATATTGATTGGACCGGCAAAGCCAATCTGTGCACCTGTTGCTGCAACGACCATCTCTGGATCAGCTAATTCCACGTTCTGTGCATTCAGCATCTTTCTCAGTTTGATCTCATTGACATCGCGGTCGCCTCTGACCATGACTGCGACAGCCTTGCCGTCAACATTGTAGATCAGTGTCTTAACAAAATGCTTGGCATCCTTATGGAAGAAGTCAGCAACTTCCTCAATGGTTCTGCTGTTCGGCGTCTCGGCCAGTGTCAGTTCTTCCGGTGCTTCTTCATGATCTGGTTTTTCTGGGACGCATGGTGCTACTTCAATGTTGGAAGCGAAGTCGCAGCTGTCGCAGAGGACCAGGATATCTTCACCAAGCGGAGTGACTGCCTGGAATTCCTCGGAAAGAAGACCTCCCATCACACCGGTATCAGCACGTACAATCTTATAATTGAGATGCAGTCTGTCCATGATATTCTTATAGGCATTGAACTGCTTGTCATAGGCAATATTCATGCCTTCTTCATCCTTGTCGAATGTGTAGGCATCCTTCATGATGAATTCTCTGACACGGATCAGACCATATCTAGGACGCGGTTCATCACGGAACTTTGTTTCAAACTGATACAGAGAGAACGGCATGTTCTTATAGGAACGTATCTGCTGTTTAGCTGCAATGGCAAACAGCTCTTCATGTGTCGGACCTAATACATAGGGCTGACCTTTCCTGTCCTTTAAAGAAAACATATTATTGCCAAAGCCTGCACGTCTGCCGGAAGCAATATAGATATCCTCTGGGATCAAAGCAGGCATCAGCAGTTCCTGACACCCTGTCTTATCCATTTCATCTCTGATGATTGCCTCGATCTTGCGCATAACACGCCAGCCCATCGGCAGCATCATATAGACTCCGGCTGAATTCTTCTTGATAAAACCGCCGCGTACAAGAAGATTTGAACTGACGGAATCTTCATCCTTCACATCTTCACGAAGGGTATAAAAGAAACTGTTGTTGATTTTCATCTTTAACTCCTTTATTTATCTGTATGATTATATCATTAATTATTCTTTACGAAAAAGCATTTCTAACTTATAATGCTGAATAAAATATAAGGAGGATCTTTGCTGCATGGCCAAGTACTACAATGAACCGTCTCACACTTTTAGTGAATACCTTCTGATTCCTGGATACACAGGCCCAGATAACATTCCTGAAAACGTATCATTGAAAACACCTCTCGTTAAATATAAAAAAGGTGATAAACCTGCAATTACATTAAATATACCGATGGTAAGTGCAGTCATGCAGTCAGTATCCGGTGACCGCCTGGGCATTGCCTTAGCAAAAGAAGGCGGCATTTCCTTCATTTACGGCAATCAGTCCATTGAAGAAGAAGCAGCAATGGTGGCAAGGGTAAAGAACTATAAAGCTGGCTTTGTCATCTCTGACAGCAATATCACTCCTGATGCAACATTGAGCGATGTTCTACAGCTGATTCATGAAACTGAGCACAGCACTGTCGCTGTCACAAGTGACGGTACCGCTACTGGTGAACTGCTCGGCATCATTACCAGCAGAGACTACCGTGTCTCCCGCATGACAGGGAAAGAACTGGTGAAAGACTTCATGACACCACGTTCAAAGCTGATCGTTGGTGATGAGAATACGACGCTCTCGTCTGCCAATGACCTGATCTGGGACAACAAGCTGAATCAGCTGCCAGTTGTCGACCACAACAATCACCTGATGTATCTTGTCTTCCGCAAGGACTATGATTCTCATAAGCAGAATCCACATGAACTTCTCGATGATGAGAAGAGACTGATGGTCGGTGCAGGAATCAACTCTCGTGATTATAAAGAAAGAATCCCGGCTTTGGTCAATGCCGGCGTAGACTGTCTGGTCATTGACTCTTCAGAAGGATATTCCGTCTGGCAGGCAGAGACCATCAAGTGGGTCCGTGAGAAATATGGCGATACGGTAAAGATTGGTGCAGGCAATATCGTTGATGGTGAAGGCTTCCGTTATCTGGCTGAAGCTGGTGCAGACTTTGTCAAAATCGGTATCGGCGGCGGCTCAATCTGTATCACTCGTGAGACAAAGGGCATCGGCAGAGGACAGGCGACAGCAGTGATCGATGTTGCAAAGGAAAGAGATAAGTACTTTGAAGAGACTGGTGTCTATGTCCCAATCTGCTCCGACGGCGGCATTGTGTACGATTATCACATCACATTGGCATTAGCTATGGGTGCAGACTTCGTCATGCTTGGCAGATATTTCTCCCGTTTTGAAGAAGCGCCTGGACAGAAACTGGTCATCAACGGCAATACAGTCAAGGAATACTGGGGTGAAGGTTCCGCCAGAGCCCGCAACTGGGGAAGATATGATCTTGGTCAGGGCAAGAAGCTTTCCTTTGAAGAAGGCGTTGACTCCTATGTGCCATATGCTGGTATGTTAAAGGACAACGTTGCAATGACAACGCTGAAGGTCAAGGCTACAATGTGCAACTGCGGTGCCTTTGACATTCCTGAACTGCAGAAGAAGGCAAAGCTGACGCTTGTATCCAGCACTTCCATCGTAGAAGGCGGGGCTCATGACGTCATCGTCAAAAACAACGACAACAGCTATAACAAGTAATCAAAAAGGAATCCTCACAGGGGATTCCTTTTATCATGCTTCCATTGTCTGACTTTGACTTTCAGGTCAGCAAACACTGCATCTTCACCGCGCACCGAGATATCACGCAGAACTTCTTCCAGCATTCTGGCTGTCTCGGAATGCATATATCCTTTATCTTTACGGCTGAGATAGTACTGCAGGGCACTTTCCTTGGTGTATTTATCCTTCTGGTAGATACGGCAGGCTCCTACACGGTCGCATACCATTTCTACAAAGTAATTGAACGGCATCTGGATCGGAGACCACTTTCCATTGAGCATGTCATACCAGTACTCCCAATGATGCTTGTTGCGTCCTTTATGATGCAGCCAGCCGTTGGCATAGCCAAAATGTTCCTTCTCATAAATATAAGGGGAACGGTCACCCTGAAAGTACTTGACGCTCTCCCAGAACTCTTTGACAGAGTATTTGGACAGATCATGCCGCAGTCCCTGACGATATAATCCGCATTTAAAACAGTTCCGCATGACCACATACCGATGCTGATCAATTGTATGCAGATGCTTGAAGAATTTTGAAAATCCATTTAGATTTCTGCTGTTTTCTGTCATCCCGTGTATTTTAAAGCATCCATGGATTCCATGCAAGATTTGCGTAAAATTTAGTAGTTTCATGGTAGAATAAATGGCAGGAGAATACTTCACAATGAATCGACATGAACTTAGAGAAAAAGCAATGATTACAGTTTACCAATATCTTCTGGTAGAAAGAAATATTGATGAACTGATTGAAGATACTTTTGAAGCGCCGAAGGCAGAGATTGATCCTTATTTTATTGAAGTCATCGAACAGTCCATTTCAAATATCGACCGCTATCAGGCGTATATTGACAAGGTACTGGTTGATTGGAAATTTGACCGCCTTGGCAAGATTGAACAGGCAATTCTTCTGAACGGATGTTCAGAATTTGATTTAAAGAAGACGGAGGCAGCAGTCATTATTGATGAGTCGGTGCAGTTAGCGAAGAAATACTGTGACGCTGATACGTATAAACTGATCAACAGTGTTCTTGATGTCATATGACCAAACGAGTGGTGCCTGTCAGTACTTTAGTACACTATCTGAAAGAAGCCATGGAAGGAAATCCCGTTCTCCATGGCATTTTGGTTGAAGGAGAGGTATCCAATCTTCGCATTCCATACAGCGGCCACTGGTATTTCTCGCTAAAAGATGAAAAAGCCAGCATCAGCTGTGTCATGTTTGCCTCAGCCAACCGCAGAGTCGGCTTTGTCCCAAAGAATGGTGATAAAGTAACGATATCCGGTGATATCAGTGTCTATGAAGCAGGCGGAACCATGCAGATCATCGCCCAGGGCATGCAGCCAAGCGGTATTGGTGAATTGTATCTGCAGCTGGAAGCTTTGAAGAAAAAGCTGGCTGATGAAGGACTGTTTGCACAGGAGCATAAAAAGGCACTGCCGCAGTATCCGATGAAAATTGCCTTGATTACAGGCAATCAGACAGCCGGCAGGGAAGATGTCCTGATCACGCTCCATAAACGCTGGCCAATAGCCAAGATCCATGAATTTCCATGCCCGGTGCAGGGTGTTGAAGCAGCAGCTAAGATCGCCGAAGCTGTACTGCAGGCGGATGCATCCGGCTGTGATGTCATTCTGCTTGTACGCGGCGGCGGCTCATTTGAAGATCTGTGGTGCTTTAATGATGAAAAACTGGCACGGACGATCTATCATGCAGATACACCAATCATTACTGGCATCGGCCACGAAACAGACTTTACTGTCGCAGATTATGTTGCAGATGTCAGAGCCAATACACCGACCGGTGCAGTTGAAACAGCTGTGCCAGATCAGCATGAGATCATGCATCTGCTGGAACAGTATCAGGCCAGACTTTCAAATCAGATGATGAATCTGCTCCGCTCTGATAGAAACAAGCTGGAGCATATCTCTCAAAGTTCTGTATTTGCTAGACCAGAGCGCATGTACAGTGAGCAGTCCAACTCGCTGAACTATCTGGAAGAACGTCTGATGCGCTATCTGGATATGCCGAAGAAGAAAAAGAATGAACTTGATCTGCTTTCGCGGCAGTTCTATGCATGCATACAGACAAAAAAGCAGAAGCTCAGTGAAGAGATCCATCAGGATCAGACACAGATGATCGTATCTGTAAAAAAGAAGATTGCGGATGACAATGCTGTTCTGCAGATGCAGAAACAGAATCTTGATCAGAATATCAATGTCAGAATGAGCACAGACCAGCATCGTCTGGAAATGAATATGAAGCTTTTAGATGCATATTCACCATTGAAAGTCATGGACCGTGGATACAGCATTGCAACGAAGAACAATCAAGTCATCACCAGTGTCTATGATGTAAAGACAAATGATGATATTCAAATACAGGTCAGAGATGGATTGATCCATGCGGCCGTTACAAGTAAGGAGAACGAACATGGCAAAAACTAAAATGACATTTGAGGAATCAATGAGCCGATTAGAAGAGATTGTTGCAGAACTTGAGAAGAATGAAAAGCCTCTTGACGAAACAATCACTCTGTTTGAAGAAGGTCTTGCACTTGTGAAGTCATGTGATGAAAAGTTAAAGAGCTATGAAAATCAGATCGATGAGCTGATGAAAAAAAGCGGAAGTGACTCTGATGAGAATTGATGATGTGCTGCAGGAGAAACTGAATTCACTGCCTGACAGCAGAGTCAAGGATGCAATGATCTATTCAGTTACTGCCGGCGGCAAGAGAATCCGGCCGAATTTCCTGTATGAAGTATTGAAGGGATACGGCTGTGAGGAGTCACTGGGTGATGAGTTTGCAGCGGCAGTTGAAATGATCCAGACATATTCCTTGATCCATGATGATCTTCCGGCAATGGATAATGATGACCTGCGCCGTGGAAAGCCTACCTGTCACAAGCAGTTCGATGAAGCAACTGCAATTTTAGCAGGGGATGGACTGCTCACATATGCCTTTGAGACAGCTTCCTCATGCAAGGCTGATCCTGCTTTGACAGCAAGGGGAATTGCTGTATTGGCGGAAATGGCAGGACCTTCCGGAATGGTCCTTGGTCAGATCTATGATATGGAAAGTGAAAAAGGCATTACTGACTTTGATCAGATCAAAAAGATAGAAAAATATAAAACTGGATGTCTGCTGAGTGCTCCGTTGATGATTGGTGCAATCTTAGCAGGGAAAAATGATGCCGAAGTTGCTGCCTGGCACACGGTTGGAGAAGCAGTTGGACTCGCTTTTCAAGTCCAGGATGATATTCTTGATATAGAATTGACTGCTGAAGAATTCGGCAAGTCAAACAGTGATGAACGCAATCATAAAGCAACAAGTGTATCGCTGTTGGGAAAAGAAAAAGCAGCTGCTGTCATGAATGGGCTGTATGAGGAAAGTATTCGCACCGTCAGATCATTTGAAGGATTTCAGGCAGATGAACTGGCAGCGATGATCGAACGTATTAAAAATCGCAGAAAGTAGAAGGATTTACATGAATCTGAATGATATTCAAGATCCTAAATTTTTGAAATCGCTCAATGTAAATGAAATGGAAGAACTCGCTGCTGAGATCCGCCAGTTTTTGATAACCAGCATTTCTAAAACAGGCGGACATCTGGCAAGTAATTTAGGTGTCGTTGAACTGACAATTGCGCTGCATTATGTATTTAATTCACCGGAAGACAAGATCTTCTTTGATGTAGGACATCAGAGCTATACCCATAAGATTTTGACCGGCCGTGCAAATGAGTTCCCGCATCTGAGACAGTATGAAGGCCTGAGCGGTTTTGAGAAGAGAAAAGAAAGTGAGCATGATGTCTGGGAAGCTGGACACAGTTCTACTTCTTTAAGTGCAGCTTTGGGCATGGCTGTTGCGAGAGACTTGAATCATGAGAAATATCAGGTCATTCCAGTCATCGGTGATGGTGCACTGCCCAGCGGCATGGCTCTGGAAGCACTCAATGAGATTGGTTCTGAAAAGAAAAAGATGATCATTGTCTTCAATGACAATAATATGTCGATATCAAAGAATGTCGGTGCATTGACCTCCGGTTTTTCAAGACTGCGTTCTTCCACAGGATATACGAAGCTGAAGAACTCTATGAAGAAGAATCTGCGCACCAGTAATTTTGGTGAAGCAGTCTATTCTGGATTGAAGTCAATCAAGGATGCAGTCAAGGAAAGTGTCCTGGACAGCGGCATCTTCCGTGAATTCAATCTGGACTATATCGGTCCGATCGACGGTCATAATCTTCATGATCTGATCCAGGTATTTGAAGCCGTCAAGGATCACGACGGACCAATTGTTGTTCATGTCATTACACAGAAGGGCAAAGGTTATGCCCCATGTGAGAAGGACAGGGAAGGCAAATGGCATGGTGTCGGTCCGTTCAATGTCTTGACCGGCAAGACACTGCACGAGATTCCAGAAGGTTATATGGCATGGGCGGAATGTGCCTGTGAAGCT
This sequence comes from uncultured Galactobacillus sp., assembly GCA_964385925.1. GTDB lineage: Bacteria > Bacillota_I > Bacilli_A > Erysipelotrichales > Erysipelotrichaceae > Bulleidia. The sequence goes on from CAYLQV010000005.1 coordinate 78,717, forward strand.
GTCCGCAAGCTTGCCGAAAAAGACGATAAGATCGTGGCAATTACACCAGCAATGGTGACTGGTTCCTATATGCAGAAGTTCTTTGCAGAGTTCCCGGACCGTTCCTTTGATACGGGTATTGCAGAGGAACATGCTGCGACTTTCTCAGCCGGCATGGCTATCTCCGGCCTGCATCCATATTTTGTTGTTTATTCTTCTTTCCTGCAGAGATGCTATGATCAGATCAATCATGATATATGCCGCATGGATCTGCCAGTTGTCATAGGCATTGACCATGCAGGATTGGTCGGACCAGATGGTGAGACACATCACGGTATATATGATATCGGCCTGCTGTCGCCGCTGCCGCATATGATCCTGTCACAGCCTTGTGATGCGGAAGAAATGCAGAATATGATGTATACTGCCTTCCATCAGAGCCATCCTTTTGCCATTCGTTTCCCAAAAGGATGTGTCAAGACAGCTGGTTCCATTGAAGGCAAGGAGCTCAAGATCGGTTCCTGGGTCAAATATAATGATGCTCCAGTGAACAAAACAGCTATCTTAACTTATGGGGATGATGTTGCACGTGTCCTCGAGAAAGTCATGGTCAATCAGATGCCGGTGACAGTGATCAACTGCCGCTTCTTTAAGCCGATGGATGAAGATATGCTTGCTGAACTGAGCAGAAGGAACATGAAATGCATCGTCTATGAAGTTGACATGAAGGTCGGTGGTCTTGGCGAGCATATTCTTGGCTATATGAATGATCACGAAATGCCGATTTCATTAAAGGTATTCGGGATTCCAGATGAATATATTCAGCAGGGCTCAGAAAGACTGCTGCGGAAAGATCTGCAGATTGATTTAAATACCCTGATGGAAGAAGTCCTGAAAGATATAAAGTAGGAGATGCTATGATCAAACATCTGTATATCAAGAACTTTGTGCTGATCGACGAACTGAATCTTGATCTTTATGATGGGTTCAGTGTTTTTACCGGTGAGACCGGTGCCGGGAAATCCATCCTGATTGATGCCATTTCATTATTAGGTGCTGAAAGAGCGAATATATCCTTTATCCAGAAAGGTGCTGAAAAAGCAATTGTGGAGGGGACATTTGATCTGCAGAAAGATGAACATGCCGTAAAGGTGCTGAAGGAAGCAGGATTTGATCTGAGCGATGAGACAACATTCACACGGGAGATCCATGAAAATGGAAAATCAGTCGCCAGGATCGATCACCGCAGCGTAACGCTTTCCTTGATGCGTGATGTACTGGCAAATGAGATTGATATCCATGGGCAGCGGGACACTGCCTATCTTTTGAATACAAATACACATCTTCATTTACTGGATGAATTTCTGAGTGATCATTCAGAACTGGAACAGGTGCAGAATGCCTTTCATTCTTATGATGCACTGGTCAAGGAAAGAAGTCTTGCCTTGAATGAAACCTATAATGAAAATGATCTGGAGTATTTCCGCTATGAAATCAATGAGATTGAAGAAGCTGATCTGAAAAACGGTGAAGATGAAGAATTGGCAGAAAAGGAAAAGAACTACAAATCCATCAAGGAATCCTATGAGAAGCTCAACGCAATCTTTGCAATGTATGATGATTCCTTTTCAGATTCCTTCTATGAGATGAATCATCTTGTTCAGGCACTGAAGCTGGAAGGGAATGTAGAAACTGTCCAGACTGCTGTCAATGACAGCTATTACGGCTTTAATGATGCGATGGAGCAGTTAAGACAGCTACTGGATTCATTTGATATGTCTGAAGATGATATCAATGCAATGGAAGAAAGACTTTTCACGATCCAGAAGCTGAAGAGAAAATATGGCAGGACAATTTCTGATATTCTCGCAAAGAAGGAAGAACTGGAGAAACAGGTCCAGGTCATTACCCACCGGCAGGAATATCTTGAACAGATGAATCAGAAGGTGAATGCAGCCAAAGCAGTCTATGATCAAAAGGCAGGCGTGCTTTCTGCACTGCGGAAAAAGCGTGCACATGAACTGGATGAAGCCATCGCATTGAATCTGCAGGAGCTGATGCTGCCAAATGCCAGGTTCCATACTGAGATCCAGGAAGGAAATGCCTCATTGAACGGCAGTGATAAAGTAGAATTCTTGATTTCAATGAATAAGGGAGAAGAACTGAAGTCATTGTCAAAGACAGCTTCTGGCGGTGAACTGAGCCGTCTGATGCTAGGCCTGAAAGTGATCTTCACCAAGCTGCAGGGCATTCATACAGTCATATTTGATGAAATTGATACAGGTGTATCCGGTCCGGTGGCGACAGCAATTGGCAGAAAGATGCACAGCCTGTCTAAGAACTGCCAGGTCTTTTCAGTGACGCACCTTGCACAGGTCGCTGCCTCTGCACAACATCATTATCTAGTTTCAAAATCAGATCAGGACGGCAATACGCACACGACTGTGACTCTCCTGAATGAAAAGGAAAAGATCAAGCAGCTTGCCTTGATTGCAAACGGCTCCATTACACCGGCTGCCCTGAAAGCGGCGGAAGAACTCTACCGGAGGAATCAGAAAGCATGAGCCGCATTTACTTCCACATCGATCTAAATGCCTTCTTTGCCAATGCAGAGACTCTCTTGGACCCATCATTAAAGGGAAAACCGCTGATTGTTGCCGGGGCAACCAGAAGGAGTGTTGTCTCCACAGCCTCCTATGAAGCACGTGCCTTTGGCATTCACAGTGCCATGCCGGTATCAGAAGCACAGAAACTATGCCGTGACTTGATCATTGTTTCAGGCCATTATGCGTACTACGAGGAACTCTCTTCTCAATTCATGAATATTGTCAGTGAGTATACAGATCAGATTGAGGTTGCCTCGATTGATGAATGCTACGCTGATGTGACTGATAAGATCATTCATTATGCAAAACCTCTGGATCTGGCATGGGAGATTCAGAAACGCATTTTGACTGAAGTAGGACTGCCTTGTTCCATCGGGGTGGGACCGAACATGTTTTTAGCGAAGATGGCATCCGATATGAAGAAGCCGATGGGCATCACAGTTCTGCGCATCCGGGATGTACCGGAAAAGATGTGGCCGCTGCCGATTGGCGACATGCGCGGTGTCGGCGCCAAGACCCTCCCATTTATGGAAGAACTGAATATCAAGACTATCGGAGACCTTGCCAACTACAAAAATCTGAATGAACTTCGTGATGTTTTCGGCAGAAATACGGAAGAGATCATTGCCCGTGCAAATGGACATGATGACCGTGTCATCGAGATGGAAACAGAATCCAAGTCTATGGGCGTTTCTGAGACAATGCTGGAGGATGTGACTGACTACGAAGAACTCCGCGGCATGCTGAGAATGCTTGCCAGAAAGCTCTCCAGCCGCTTGAAAGAGGAACATAAGCTTGGCAGCCGGATCACTCTTCGCATCTGCTACTATGATTTCAGAAATGCTGACCGTTCACTTCATAAAGAACAGCCAATCTATAAACCTGATGATCTGTTTTTGGCAGCTATCACTCTTTTTGATGCAAACTGGGATGAAGGAGAGGCAGTTCGTTTGTTGGGATTGTCAGTCAGTGAATTCATGAGTGAAGATGCTGCCAAACAGATGAATCTGTTCTCACCAGAGACTGAAGATGAAAAAGAAGAGATCCGAGAAGTACTTTCTGATCTGAACCGGCTGCTGGGCACGAAAGCCTTTGTCCGTGCCAGTACGCTGTTGAAAGGCACAAAATAATATGAAACTAGAAGAAGCTCTGAAAGAATATCTGGTCCATATTCAAGTCAATGAAGGCAGAAGTCCACGGACAGTATCCTCTTATGATGAAGATCTGAAGCAGTATACTGCATTTTTATCAGACCACAATGTCACAGATACAGCAGAGATCACATACCAGCTGATTGAACAGTTCATTACAGAACAGAGCACTTTAAAAGAATCTTCTTCTGTCGTACGCATGGCTGCCAGCATCCGTTCTTTTCATCATGATCTAGCCTTTATGCATAATGAAGCAGATCCATCCTTGAACCTGGAAGTGCATAAGAGCACAAATACACTGCCTGTCTACTGCACGGTGGATGAAATCTCACAGCTGATGTCTTCCTTTGACGACACTGATCCAAACCAATATATGGATCATGCGATTCTTGAGGCAATCTACTCCTGCGGACTGCGAGTCTCAGAAGCAGTCTCATTAACTCTGAACCGCGTTGACCTTGATTCCGGCAAGGTGAGAGTCCTTGGCAAAGGGGATAAAGAGAGGATCGTACCAATTCCTCAGGGCAGTATTTCACTGCTAATGTATTGGCGTGATGTCGTGCGTCCTGTTTTCCTGAGAACTAAGACACCGCTCTTCTTTATCAACCGCTTTGGACGCCGGGTGACCCCTCGCTATGTCGAGCTGATGCTGCAGAGAAAAGATATAGAATTAGGCTTTACAAAGCATATTACGCCTCATAAGCTCAGACATTCCTATGCCACGCATATGCTGCAGGGAGGAGCAGATCTGCGTTCTATTCAGGAGATGCTCGGGCACTCAAATATACAGACAACTGAGATCTATACGCATGTTCAGAACCGCCAGATGTTCACATCTTACGAGAAATTTCATCCGGGAGAATCACTTCAGAAACTTGAGATTCCAACCAAAAATAAAGACAAATAGTTTTGCAATATACTGAAAGTCTCAAAAATTAAAATACTCAAAATTTGACATAATTCTATTTTTCCTGTATTTTAAACAAGTACATAATTTTTTATTAATGATGAAATATCTAATCCGAAAGGAGAGAGCATGAACAAATACACGAAATTTATCCCGGTTTTTGCAGGACTCCTGCTTTTCCCTGGAACGCAGCTGTATGCATTGGATGGTTCAAAGAACGGCGCAAATCTCATTGGCAATACCAGCACAAACTTTGAAAATCTCTCTACTGCAAAAATGCAGAAGATGTATCTGCTCAGTGATACAAAGATCCTGACTTCCAACAGTACTGCTTCGGCTGTCTTAGAGACACAGCTGAGCGGCACACAGGTCTCTGTCGTCAGCGTTGACGGCAGTATGTGCCAGGTCCTGACCAATACTGGTAATATCGGCTATGTGAGCATTGATGCTCTGACATCTCAGAAAGAATATATCTTTGTCGCTGAAAATGTAACAATGTATGCTTCTAAGGGAACCGAGTTAAGATCGATTCCATCTGATAAGGGTGAAGTACTGAGAACAACAGAATTAAATGATGAACTACAGATTACCGGTTCGAATGATCTGAAATACTGGCGTGTCATTGTAGATGGTGCAACTTATTATGTAGACCATGAACAGCTCAATGTCAAAAAGACCTATGTAGCAACAGCAGCTGTCGTTACTGAATCTGCTAATACGGCACAGGCTACAATTACTTGGAATGGTACAGCATTGAACCCATCCAGCGGAACAATTATAGGACCTTCCGGCAAAGAAACATACTATAACCTGAATATGAGCGGTGTTGTCAATATCATGAGAGGTATGGGCAATACTGATGAATACTGGGTCAGAGAAGACGGCGTCAAGATGCTTGGCAATTACGTCATGGTAGCTGCCAACCTCAGTCTGCGTCCAAGAGGTTCCTTGGTACAGACAAGCTTAGGTATGGGCATTGTATGTGATACCGGCGGCTTTGCTTACTCCAATACAACTCAGTTGGATATTGCTGTTGCCTGGTAATGGAGAACAATGAATAAATTTGATAACTACAGCTTGAATAGACAAAATGAGTCATCTAATAATCCTGAAAGGGATGAAGAAGATGACTTTTTAACGTCTGACAGCTTCCCTGATGCTGACCCGCAGGATGATGAGCCTGAAGAAGATGATCTTTTTGAACGTTTAGACAGAATGCGCGGCATTACTGATGCACAGCTGAAAGAAAAAGAACTTGAAAAGACTGGCATGATCAATGTTGACCAAGAGGTCACCAAAGCCATGCAGGTGCTCTCCAAAGATGATCAGGAAGCTTTTGAACGTACAGGAATGATCCACTTTGACCGTACCGCCCCAATTGAAGATCAGGTCATGAAAGCGGTTGAACTTCAGAAGACCAAGGAAGCTCGTCAAAAACATATTTTTCATGTCATTTTAGGTTTAATGGTAGCTGGTATCATTATAAGTGTTCTTGGTATCCTAGCAAATAAGCTGATTAACAAACAAAAAGGGACTGCTTCATCGTTATCAAAAGCAAACCCATTGGCTGTCGTTGAAACTGAAAGTTCGGTCAAAATCAATGAAACGTCTTTTCCAAATGAAGTTTTCCGCGAATATGTCAAGCAGAATGCTGATACTGACTCGGATGGAAGCCTCAGTCCGGACGAGCGCAATGCAGTATTGGTCATCACATTAAAAGGAGACCCTCAGCTGCTTAATTTGAAGGGGATTGAACTATTCCCGCTCCTGCAGGCAGTCAATGTCTCCAATACCGGACTGACTGAAGCTGATTTCAGCAGCAATACCTTGATTACGAACATCAATGTATCCAGCACCAAGATCACCTCGCTGGACCTGTCCAAAAATCTTCAGCTAACTAACCTCAACGTTTCCGGTTCAACCGTTACTTCTATTACACTTCCAGCGCCATCTTCTATTGAAGAAATCAATACTGACAGCACTTCAATGACATGTACAAGAGATGACAGCAAACACTTCAACGCATGCATTGTAAAATAATTATGATTCGAAGGTAGTAGAACTGGGTGAACGCTCAGTTCTTTCAATATTAATAGTGTAAAAATCATCATTTGCACTGAGGATATGAAATAGCACAATAAATCGTTAGTTTGAAGATATAATTTAAAAAGCCGTTTTTGCACAGAGGGGCTGCCAAAGGTATAATTCAGATGGATCTGTGAGGATCCATTTGAGAATGATTTAGGCAGGCAGCTGTGTTCTCGAGCGTGGTGGCCCTTTACATGGCTGTCTGCCTAAATCGGAAGGGCCACCACCCATGAACAATTCATATAGCATTAAGTCCCGACGCAGAACGCCATGGGACCAGTCTTCATGTCATACAGCAACACATGAATTTATTCGAGCTGAGAATCTTGACCATTACAATCAAAAACATCGATTGCTCCGAGACACAAATGAAGCAGATCTTTTGAATTCGTTTGAGCTTACCTGCTGCCGGCTCTGCGGTTCGACCAATATCAAGAAAGATGGATTTGATAGAAATGGCGTTCGCGTTTATTACTGCAATGAGTGCAGGCACAAATTCAGTGTTACCACTGGGACAATATTTCAGGATCACAAGATTCCTGTTACAGAATGGATTGAATATGAGCGCAATCTGTTTCAGCACGAAAGTCTTACTGCGGACTCATGGAACAATAAGAACTCCTTTACTACAGCAAAATATTGGTTCAAGAAGACTTGTCTGCTGCTCACTGATTATTCAGAAGATGTTGTTGTAGGCAATCATGTCTATGAAGACGAGACCTTCGTTACTGTCCGCAGAGAAGACCTTATACTGAAAGAGAATGGTCAAAAACTGCGTGGGCTTTCTCCAAATCAGATATGCGTTGCGTTTGCCACAGATGATGATGGACATGTATATGGGACAATCCTAGGAAGTGGAAAGCCCTCACAAAAGAAAATAAATGAAGGCTTTAGGAAACACATCAAGTATGGATCTGATTTCAGCCATGACAGCGATACCGCGCATGCCAGACTGATACGGGAACTTGGATTGATCAGCCATGCATACAATTTAAAAGCTTTGAAAAAATTGGACGACAAGGATAACCCTCTGAATCCAATCAACCAGGTCCATAATCGATTCCAGAAGCTGCTGAGAGCACATAGCGGGTTCATGCGTGAAGATTTAAATGATTACCTGAACCTATTTTTATTCATGGAAAATGGGCCAAAGGATAAACTCGAAAAAGTAGAAATATTACTGAACCTCGCATTTCAGAAATGTGAAATTCTTAAATATCGCAAACTGTTTCCGCATGAATAAAGGGTTTTCAATTATTTAACAGCCCCTCTGTGCAAAAACAGCTTTTAAAATAAAATATATCTGACATTTTTATTGAACAATCGTGCAATAATCAACTAGTTTTTTACTTGCCAGCATGTGGAATATTAAAAGTGAAAAAAAAGAGTGGTTCTTCATGTTTATGCAACTTTTCACTTGGTAAATCATCCGTATCAATGTCTGCGAATACGCTAATAAGAAAGAGTCTTATGCTTGACTGATCATTCAAGTATATGGCTCTTTCTTATTAGATTTCTCATCAGAATATTTTCTTGCAGCAAATTATTTCCTTCTTGATACGTTTAAATTCGTGAATGAGGTCAAGAAAGATTCAAATCTTTTCTCGTTCTTTTTACATCCGATCACATAAAAAGTAACTTCAGCTTCCGGATCAGAAAAAGGAATATTGACTCTGTTCCTGCTTCTTGATGGAATTTCTGTAATACTGATGTCCGTTGAAAACATAGGAAGGTTGGAACTCTCTGCAAGCAGGTCCAACGCTTCCAGATCATCCTGTTTTAACAGTTTAATATGCGGCATCTTTTTCTTTACAATATCTTCCCAGATACCAACATTTGCCAGCTGAATAAAGCTCTGTCCATCCATCTCTTTGAAGGTAATAGAATGATATGTTGCGGCAGGATGAAATGGATTGACCGATGCATTCAGGTGTTCCGTAATATATTTCTTACAAAAATAGACTGGCTCCTTCAAAGGATGTGGGAGTACGATCAATTGATATGTGTCATTATTCAAACCTTTAATCAGATCTTCTTCTTTTTCCGTACTTGAATAAACAGTATAATCCGAAAAATGGTTTACTGCTTGAGGCAGAAGTTTCATTAATGGACCTGGTGCACAGCTGCCAATCGAAATAGAGCGAAGGTTCTTATCAAATGAAGTGATGCTTTTTTCCATTTCTGCTTCATCTGACAGAATCCGAGCAGCATATTGAGCAGCTAGGATACCAGTGGCATTCAACTGCAGTTTATTCTTTTGCCGGTCAAAAAGTTTAACACCAAGTTCATCTTCCAATTTCTGCATGGATCTTGAAAGAGAAGGCTGTGCTAGATGAAGTTCTTCTGCAGCTGCTGATAATGTCCCACAACGATGAAAAGCATCCAACTGTTCTAATAGATAGATTTCAATCACATTTTATCTCCTTCACTATGCATATCACGTATACTAGCATACGAAAACGATATTGTACAGTTGAAAATATATCACCTAATATATGGGCATGAGCAAAAATCATAAAATATGCTCATCAAATATATTATAGGAGAATAACATAATGAAGAACATCAATTTGAATAATTCAACCACAATCCCAACTGTTGGTATCGGAACCTTCATGCTGGAGCCAAAGGACGCAGAAAAGGCAGTCATAGAAGCTTTGCATGATGGTTATCTCATGATCGATACAGCAAATGCATATATGAACGAAAAAGCTGTAGGAAGAGGTATCAAGGCATCTGGATTAAAAAGAGATGAGATCTATCTTTCTACGAAACTATGGCCAAGTGTCTATGCTACTGCGGATGAAGCTATCAATGATACATTGAAACGTTTAGATACAGATTATATTGATCTGCTGTTCCTGCATCAGCCAATTGGCGATTATATAGGGGCTTATCACGCAATCGAAAGAGCAGTGAAGAGTGGAAAAGTAAAATCCATTGGTCTTTCGAACTTCTCGATTTCACAAATTGAAGAAGTTATCAATGCCTCTGAAATCAAACCTGCTGTATTACAGGTAGAAGCACATCCATATTATCCTCAGAATGAACTGAAACAATATCTGCAAGAATTCGGTGCAGTCATCATGGCGTGGTATCCATTAGGACATGGTGATACAAAAATGCTGCAGGAGCCATTATTTAAAAAAATAGCTGCTAAATATGGTAAAACAACAGCTCAGATTGTTCTGCACTGGCATATTCAAACAGGCAACATTGTGATCCCTGGTTCAAAAAATCCAAAACATATTCAAGACAACATTGATCTGTTTGATTTTGAATTGACCGATGATGAAATGAAAGAGATAGCATCATTAGACTGCAACAAACCATATTACACGGCTACAGAAGAAGCATTAATGGGCTTTTTAAGATTCGCACCAAATTTCGAAGCACAAGAATAGGAAGATTAATTAATATGAAGAACTTAGTAATTTACTATTCAAGAAAAGGTCAGAACTACGTTAATGGTTCAATCAAGGATTTAAAAAAAGGAAATGCAGAAGTGATTGCGGAAAATATCCAAAAGGCTATTGATGCAGATCTGTTTGAAGTTGATACCTTAAAGCCTTACAGTGCCGACTACACGGCCTGTACTAACGAGGCAGCTGAAGAAAAAAGAAACAATGCAAGGCCGGAATTAAAGGAAAACTTAAAGGATATTTCTATGTATAACAATGTGTTCATTGTCGGTCCGTGCTGGTGGGGAACATATCCAATGCCAATGTTTACATGTCTTGAAGGACTTGATTTTACAGGCAAAAACGTGTTTGCATGCATGACGCATGAAGGAAGTGGCATGGGAAATTCTGAGGATGATCTTAAGAAGATAATAAAAGGTGCTTCTTTTGGTAAAAGCCTGGCTGTTGCCGGTCACTCTGTCGCACAATCAGAAAACAAGATTCAGCATTGGGCAGAAAGCTCAGTAAAAGAATAAGGAGAAATCTAAATATGAATGATTTCACATTTCAAAATGCGACAAAGATATATTTCGGCAGGAACCAGATCAATCATCTGCCAGAAGAGATTGATATGGTCTCTAAGAACGTGCTTCTCGTTTATGGCGGTAATTTTCTCAAGAAGACTGGACTTTATGACAAAGTAATTAATGTTTTGCATCCAGCTGGTATCACAACATTTGATCTGGATAGTGTTGAACCAAATCCACATCATACGACCGTCAACGCTGGAGCAAAGATATGCCGTGATAATAATATTGGTGCAGTACTTGCCATTGGCGGCGGATCTGTGATCGATGCTGCAAAAGCAATTGCCGCAACAGCAGTCAGTGATACAGCGGATGTCTGGGACTTAGTAGAAGCTCATAAACCTGTCACGAAGGCATTGCCAATCTTCGTCATCGTTACGGCTGCTGCCACCGGTTCAGAAATGGATGCCAGTGCTGTTATCTCAAACGATGATAAGAAAGAAAAGAAGGGGATTGCTGGTCCTGGTGTAAGACCGACCGCATCCTTCCTGAATCCGGAAAACACCTTCAGCGTACCAGCGTATCAGACCGCATGCGGTTCATTTGATATCATGTCACATACAATTGATACAAAGTATTTTTCAAAGGATGACAAGATGGATATGCTGTACCGCATGATGGATGAACATATCCTGACAGTCGTAAAGTATGCACCAATTGCTTTACAGAAACCGGATGACTATGAAGCCCGTGCAAATCTTATGTGGGCTGCCACCTGGGCATTGAACAGCTTCATGACATGTGGTGTACATCAGGCAACCTCTGTGCATGCAATGGAACATGAGCTAAGCGGCGTATACAACATTACCCATGGCCATGGCATTGCAATCCTGATGCCTAGATGGATGCGATATATCCTGAATGAGGAAACAGCACTACAGATTGCCCGTTTAGGATACAAAGTACTCGATGTTCCTGAAGAGACGCCAGTGATGCAGGCGGCAGATCTGACAATCAAGGCAATGGAAGACTTTGCATTTGTAAAACTGGGACTGAAGAGCCATTTGTCTGAATTAAATATTGATGACAGTCAGTTTGCAAAGATGGCAAAGAATGCCTGCGGTGAAGCCGGTGTTATTAAAGGATTCGTTGATCTATATCCAAAGGATGTTGAAGTAATTTATAAGATGTGTTTATAAAAGGAGAATATAAAAAATGACTAGAACATGGATGATTACAGGAGTATCAAGTGGTTTTGGAAATGAGTTAGCAAAACAGCTTCTTAGCAGAGGCGAGAAAGTTATTGGAACAGTGCGCAATACAAATAAGGTAAAGGAACTGATGGAAAAGTATCCAGAGACCTTTGACTGCCAGATCCTGGACGTAACAGATGTAACTGCAGTGGAGAAGACAGTCGATGAGATGTGGAAGAAACACAGAAGAATCGATATTGCTATCAGTAATGCAGGATATGGTCTGTTTGGATGTGCGGAAGAATTGACCGATGCAGATATCAACCAGATTATCGCGACTAATCTGACAGGATCGATTGCATTTATCCGTTCCATGCTGCCTGGCATGAGAAAACAGGGGGGCGGACGTATTATTCAGATTTCCAGCTATGGTGGACAGGTGGCATATGCCGCCAACAGTATGTATCATGCGACTAAGTTTGGCATCGAAGGATTCTGTGAATCGGTTGCCCAGGAAGTTGCTCAATTCAATATTGGCATCACAATTGTAGAACCAGGAGGAGCACGTACAGAATTCCGTTATGGAAGTGCACATGTTGCAAATCTGATGCCGGAATATGATTCCTGTCATGGCTTCTTAAAGATGCTGGATGCATCCAATGGATTAGCACCTGGTGATCCTGCAAGAATGGCATCCAGAATTATCGAAAGTGTTGATTGGAATCCAGCACCGTTGCGTATGGTTCTTGGATCTCAGGCATTAAAAGCAACTCTTGAACGTTTGGAAGAAAGAATTGCTGACTATAAAACGCAGACAGAACTTGCTGCATCCACAGATTTCCCAAAAGGAGAATAATCATGTCAATTTCAGATAAAGCAAAACAGTACCATGAAAAGATGTTCCCAGGATATGTTTCGAAGTTTCTTGAAACGGATCCAGAATTCATTGAAAGATTCGATAATTTCGCCTTTGACGAAGTTGTAAGCCAGGGCAGTTTAGATGAAAAGACAAGATGGATTGCCATTCTTGCAACATTGATTGGGTGCCATGGAATTGATGAGTTCAAAGCAATGGTGCCAGCATCCATGAACTTTGGCGTAACCTCAGTTGAAATTAAAGAAATTGTATATCAGGCAGTTGCTTATCTTGGCATTGGACGTGTATTCCCATTCTTAAAGGGAGTGAATGATGTATTTGAAGCAAAAGGAATCAAGCTTCCATTAGCTTCCCAATCAACTACGACAATGGAGGATAGGCGTGCAAAAGGTCTGGAAACAATGGTTTCTGCTATTGGTGACAAGATGAAAGACTTTGATCAGTCTGGTCCAGACGAAAAGCGTCATATTAATGTATGGCTAACAGATAACTGCTTTGGTGATTACTACACAAGAAAAGGTCTAAATATTAATCAGCGTGAAATGATCACATTCTGTTTTCTTGCAGCACAAGGCGGTTGTGAACCGCAGCTTACTTCCCATGCTAGAACAAATATACGCTTAGGCAATGACCGCAATTTCTTAATCAATGTTGTTTCGCAATGTCTTCCATATATTGGTTATCCTAGAAGTTTAAATGCATTGAGATGTGTAGAAGAAGCTTCAAAATAGGAGATTCTTTATGAAAATAGTAACAAATGAAAAGACATTTCCAGTTTGCATAGAAAATCCTGATATTGAGAAGTTGTTGGATGACATGTGTCCAATTGATTATGAATTTAAAAGAGCAGGACATGAGTACTATACAAGGATGAATCATTCACTTCCACAGAATGAACTAAAAATGGAAAGTCTTTTAAAAGAAAATACAATAAACTATTTTGATGGTTGGCATGCAGTATCGATAATATTTGAAACAACTGATATTGCACCACATGAAGTGGCTGCTATTGGATTTGTAGAAGGCAGTCTTAATGAAATCCTAAAAAACGAAAAAGACTCTGTTGTACTACATTTTGAAAAATAAACGATTTAAATTGCTCTATCTTTAGAAGAAATATTTTGGTTCATGTTTGTAGTGATCGAATAGTGCGTGCAATGCTCTTTGTTATGAGAGTATGTTCTAATAAATGGAAAGAACTGAAAGTTATTTAAACTTGCACAATATTAAAAGATATTATAAGGAGATTGACCATGGAAAAATTTAATCTTGTTAAGAAGAACTTTGGCTTTGGCTGTATGCGGCTGCCAATGAACGAAAATGGTTCCGTTGACACAGAACAATTCAAAGAAATGGTAGATTATTTTATTGCGAATGGATTTAATTACTTTGATACAGCCCATGGTTATATCAACGGAAAGAGTGAACTTGCCATCAAAGAATGTCTTACTTCACGGCATGACCGCAGTGAATATATTCTGACCGACAAACTGACGGGCAGTTTCTTTCAGAAAGAAGAAAACATCAGGCCATTCTTTGCCTCCCAGTTAAATGCAACAGGTGTTGATTACTTTGATTTTTATCTGATGCATGCTCAGAATTCACGTGAATTTGAGAAATTTAAGAAATGCAGAGCCTATGAAACAGCCTTTGCATTGAAAAAAGAAGGGAAAGTCAAACATGTTGGTATTTCCTTCCATGATAAAGCAGAAGTGCTTGAACAGATACTGAAAGAATATCCAGAGATTGAAATTGTACAGATCCAGTTCAACTATTTGGATTATGAAGATCCATCGGTTGAATCCCGTAAGGTATATGAGGTATGTGAAAAATATGATAAGCCAGTGCTTGTCATGGAACCAGTCAAGGGCGGTAACCTTGTCAAACTGCCAAAAGATGCACAGAAGATCATTGATCAGCTAGGTCAAAATGCATCGAATGCATCGTATGCGATTCGGTTTGCGGCTTCTCAGAAAAATGTCAGAGTAGTTCTTTCCGGCATGAGTACTCTAGAGCAGATGAAAGACAATGTTTCCTACATGAAAGATTTCAAGCCTTTAACGGAAAAAGAAATCTCTGTATTAAAACAGGTGGCAGGTGTATTCAAGAGTGCAGGTATGATTCCATGTACTGCATGCCACTATTGTGTAGAAGAGAATCATTGTCCAAAGCATATTCAGATTCCAGAATTGTTTGCTGCATACAACGCTAAGAATACGTTCCATGACTGGAATGCTGATTACTATTACAACAATGTACTCACAACAGATGGGCATGGAACAGCATCCGAGTGCATTAAGTGCGGTGGATGTGAGAGAGTATGTCCACAGCATCTTCCTATTCGTGCACTGTTAAGTGATGTCACAAAGGAATTTGGAAAATGAAAAGTATAAAGGAGTGAAGAATGAGCATATTTGAAGAAATGAGAAAAGGAAAGTCTTACGACATCCGTGATGAATCATATCAAAAAGAAGTCCATGGAGAAATAGCTAGATGTGATCATCTCTGCTGGCAGATCCGTCAGGCAGATCCTGCAGAAGTCGAAACAATTTTATCTTTAGAAAAAGAATTATTTCAAAATACACAAGGAAACAGCACATTACTGACACCGCCGTTCGCAATCGACTGTGGAAGCCAAGTAAAGCCCGGTAACAATGTTTACATCAATCATAATGCAACCATGATGTCTCTTGGTGGCATCGATATTAAAGACGGCGTCATGATTGAACCGGAGTGTGGCTTATTTACCGTGAACCATGAGCCAAAGAACATCCGTATCGTAATGACTAAGACAATTCATATTAAAAAGAATGCATGGCTGGGAGCACGTGTCAGTGTACTTCCTGGTGTTACGATTGGTGAAAATGCAATCGTAGGCACAGGCAGTGTTGTGACAAAAGATATCCCAGAAAATTCCATTGCAGTAGGAAATCCTGCAAGAGTAATCCGTACACTCGATTAAAACTACAAGGAGAAAATCGTTATGGAAAAAAGAAGGCTTGGTTTATCAGATCTTCATGTCAATCCAGTAGGTCTTGGCTGTATGGGTTTCTCTCATGCATCAGGCGATCCAACACCGCATGATGAAGCAGTCAAGACACTGCGTCAGGCATATGAATACGGGTATGACTTCTTTGATACTGCTGAAGCATATACCGGAGTATATCCGGATGGAACAATCTCCTACAATGAAGAACTTGTCGGAGAAGCGTTGAAGGACTGCAGAGACAAAGTGGTGATTGCCACAAAGATGGGAGTCTCTCATAATGCAGACCGCTCTCTGAAACTGGATTCTTCTCCAGAGACAATCCGCAGATCATTGGAACAGTCATTAAAACGTCTTGATACAGATTATGTAGATATCTATTATCAGCATCGGATTGATCCAAAGGTAGAACCAGAAATTGTTGCAGAGACCATGGGTGAGTTGATCAAAGAAGGAAAGATTCGCTATTGGGGTATCTCTGAAACGACTGAGGAATACCTTCGCCGTGCAAATGCAGTGACACCTGTCACAGTAATTGAAAATCGGTATTCCATGATGGCACGCTGGCATGAAGATATCTTTCCTGTATGCGAAGAACTGAAAGTGTCATATGTTGCCTTTTCACCAATGGCGAATGGTTTCCTGACCGGTGCGTATACACCTGGTACAAAGTTTGAAGGCAGTCAGGATTATCGTGCTAATATGCCGCAGTACAGTGAAGAAGGATATGCTAAGGCAAAGGCACTTCTTGATCTGTTGAACCAGATGGCCGCAGATAAGAACTGTACGATGGCACAGCTGTCATTAGCCTGGATGATCAACAAGAAAGATTACATTATTCCAATTCCAGGTTCCCGTAAGATTGATCGATTAAAGTCTAACTTTGATGCAGGCAATATCATGATGGCAAAAGATGAAATTGCTAAGATCGATGACTTATTGAATAGCATGCAGTTTGAAGTTTTTGGTGGGCATAAAAGCAAGTAATCCATAAAGATACAGAAAGGAATCCATATGAAATCGAAAGAAGAATATCAGAATGAATTAAACATGGAAATTGGCAGCGAATTAAACAATCCAAATTTCACTGGAAAAGTTTATGGGAATCCTATGGTCGAAGGGAAAGATGTCAAATGTACTCTTATTACATTTGAACCAGGCTGCATCAACTCATATCACATTCATCATGGTTCGGAACAAACAATCATATGTGTAGGCGGCAGAGGCTGGTATCAGGAAGAAGGAAAAGAAGCTGTCGAAATGAAACCAGGTGATGCAATTGCTATTCCAACCGAAACAAGACATTGGCATGGAGCAGCAAAAGACAGCTGGTTCTCTCATATTGTTGTCTATTCAAAAGCGAATGTAGGTTTCCATGCAGAATGGTGTGAACCAATCCCTGAGGAGATCTATCAGAAGCTGAAGTAAGAGGGAATCAATGAAGAAATCATTGATTGTGTATTATTCCTGGTCAAACGGGAATACAAAAAGAATAGCTGAAATGCTGCAGAAAGAAACAAATGCAGACATTAAAAGGATTGAAACATTAGAACCTTATGAAGGCTCTTATGATGATGTTGTTGAGCAAGGCCATAGAGAAGTCAACAAAGGGTTCCTGCCTAAGATCAATCTTGATGTTGATCTTGATGCATATGATGTGATTGCGATAGGCACACCTACTTGGTGGTACACAATGGCACCCGCTGTTAAAACTTTTCTTACATCACAAGAATGGAAGGAAAAGAAAATCGTGCTTTTCATGACGAATGGCGGCTGGCCGGGACATGTAATCCAAGATATGAAAAAGGCCTGTACTGGTGCTGAATGCATCAGCAGTATCGAAATTCGATTTGATTCCAATGGGAAAGATCATTTAGAAACACCCATCCATGAAATCAATGGATGGATAAGAAATGTAAAAGCAAAAATTGAATTATAAAAATAGACTCAATAGAGTAGGATGACAGAGAGACAACTTCTCTCTGTCATTTTATCCTCTCACACCACCGGAGGAGCCGTTCGGCGTCCGGCGGTTCAAAGGACAGACATATCCCATATCTTTCTCTTCATTTTCAGTCGCCTTGGACAATCCTGGCACTCACTGTCTCTTGACAGACCACGCGCCATTCTGAGGATTCCCTATACAATCTTGAAACTGAAAAGCGTCCTTTGTTCAGCCCTTTGCTCCGTCCCCATTGCGGGACTTCTTCGCTACTACGGCGTCTGCTGACTTCTCATCATTCGTTGTTACTGTGCTCTCCCTGCGTGGCGTTCTCCACCTCGTTCGAACATTGATGAGACCTCCCCGAAGAAGGTGCGATTACTTTCTTCTCGTGCAACCTCTGCATTTACTGTTACGCCATGTTCAGCGATTTGGACTTCTCTTTGTCATGGAAGGTCGTCCAGGCCCACAGCCTTATATGCAGTTTCTGTTCGTAGGTCCGAGATTTTGCCCGTCAGGACACTCCGTGTCCCGACATCCAGCTTCCTCCAGAAGAATGATGCTCAAGTACCTCGCGGTATCTTCCTTGCCTTCGGCTAGCACTTTGGTTCCTATCGCTATAATTGTGCAACGGACTTTCACCGTCAAGTTATCGCCCATGTCGGGTGTACATAAAAAGCTATCTGTTTTCAGAGCCTGAACAGATAGCTTTTATATAACTTACCAAAGTTCTTTTTCATGTTCCTTCTGGATATCCATTAAGATCCGAATGAAGGATGTTACGGCTTTCCTTTTATCGTTTATATGTTTGCACAATACACAATTGAGTTTCTCATCTGTTTCAAATGGGATCCAAGCAAAATCATCGCTGCCGTCATTCAACATGCCTAAAGATAAAGCAATTCCTTTTCCTGCAGCAGTATTCACAAGTGTGGTGTCATGGTCAGGACTGTTGAAAGAATGTACACCAGGCATATCTAAAACAGACTGTTGTGCATTATACAAAGGCTTAGGGGAACCTCCACCAACCATCAACTCACGATTTTTCAAATCTTCTGCTTTGATGATTTTCTTATCGGCAAGGGGATCATCCTTTCTTAAGATGACATAGATCCTGCTCTCATAAAATGGATATGTAATGGTTTCGCTCAATTGATTTATATTTTGTGCAAAGCCAAATAGGATATCACATTGTCCCTGTAAATAACGTTCCATAACATTAATACCAAAGACAGGAGTGATTGAAATAGAAGGTTCCTTGGTCATGAATTCCTGCATTGCTTCTGGCAGATAACGAAAGGCAGATCGAAAAGGAAGACCAATTGTAATGTTGTCAGAATATTTTGAGCTGAAGTTTTGCCCGTCTTCAACTGCCCTGCGATATTGTCGCTGCAGCGAACGTAATGTAGAGCAGAATTGTTCACCAGCAGGGGTCAAACTTGTCTTTTTCCCGGTATGGTTAAAGATGGCGAAGCCAAGTTCCTCCTCTGCTGCCTGTATTTGGTAAGTTAAAGCTGGCTGTGAAACAAATAATTCCTCGGCGGCAGCTCGATAATTCAATGTTTCAGATAATTTGATAATAGATGATATCTGTTTTTCATTCATAGGAAATGTCCCCTCTATAATGATAAACAATTCTTATCAATAATACAATTATTCTATTTGATTAGATTATCATGTAAAGCTACATTAGAAGTAGGCAGAGAGCCTGAAAAAGGAGAAGAATATGAACTTCAATTTAAATGAAAATCTTCCAGTAATTGCTCTATTAGGAGCCGGCAGCATGGGCACAGCAATTGTAAAGAGAATTGGTGCAAATAAGAGGATCTTATTAGGTGATATAAGTGAACAGAAACTGGTAGATATGAAAAAGGAATTCGAATACAGCGGATATATTGTAGAGACCAAACAAGTCAATGCACTAGACCGAAATTCTGTAAAAGAATTTGCGGAATATGCTGCTTCATTAGGTGAAGTAAAATACTTCATTGATACAGCAGGAGCTTCCCCAAATCAGACTTCACCAGAAAAGATAGTTGCATTGGATCTGGTTGCTACAGCTGTAGCAATTGATGAATTTGCCAAGGTAATCGCAAATGGCGGTGCAGGACTTGTTGTCTCAAGTCAGACAGGTTACATGATGGATTTCAGTCCTGAAGTAGAAAGTCTGCTTCGTGATACGCCAACCGAGGAGCTGGCAGATCTTGATTATATAAAGAAGGATGCTGTTGCAAATCGAGCAATTGCATATATCGCGTCTAAACGGGCAAATCATTTGAGAGTTCAAAGAGCAGCTGCTACTTCTTGGGCAGATGCTGGTGCTCGGATCAATACAATCAGTCCAGGTATCATTGTCACTCCACTTGCCTATGATGAATTCGCAGCTGCTGGTGATAGGTATCAAAAGATGATCGAAGCTTCAGCTGCAAAAAGAGTAGGTACAGCCGATGAGATTGGTGAAGCAGGTGCATTCTTATTAGGCGAACATGCTTCGTTCATTACCGGAACAGATCTATTGATTGATGGCGGTGTCATTGCATCGATCAAATGCGGTAAGTATCAGTTGGGAGTGCATTGATCATGGCGAAATGCAGCAGAATAGAAATGTCCATCACATTGGCATGTCTTTTTTGCTGCACAGGCTGCAGCGTACAGAAGCAAGAAGATGGAGCAGTAGCATCCGCAACGACAGAAAGTGTAAATACAGAAACAATGATGACTGATCATTCATTACAGGAGATTCCTTATACAACTTCCAAAGGAGATGAAGGATATATCTATGCATCTGACGGTGTGCTGAACTCTGATCAGAACCATCCATTGATCCTGGTGATGACATATACAACAGGTAATGCAAAAGCTGTGATTCAAGGATGTGGCTGGGATACATTAGCAGAAAATGAGGATGTGATGTTAATCTCACCCGAATATGACAACTATGCAACGTATAGCGAAACGGAGCTTCTTAAAAGAGATGTTGAATACGCCATTCAGAATTACAAAATTGATACAAGCCGCATATACACAACAGGCTTTTCAAACGGAGGAGCAGCATCTGTGGCAATGATTAGCCGTTATCCAGACATCTTTGCGGCAATGTCTGCAATGGGATGGATGGTTGATATGCAGGGTCAAGATTCATCCTATGATATTCCATTTCAGGTCATCCAGGGAACCAGTGAATATACACAGACGATCAATGGTATGCCCGCAATCATGGATGATGAGAGAAATGCGATCCATTCGTTATTCCTATATAACGAAATGATCTCAATAAATACCGTAGAGTATTATGGAGATGTACCATGTGGTGTACGAATTGCATGGATTTATACTATATTTCAAAGACAGCACACTTTTACATCAATATTAGCTGCATATCCTGTCAGCATGGCTAGTACAGCTGTTCTTCTTTCTATCGCTCTATTTGTCATAAAACCATCTGAAGGAAAATATTGGGAATAATCAGTAAACTATCTAAAAGGGGATTCAAAATAAACATGTAAGTATCTCCTCTACAACAATGAATATTTATAATGAAGTCCGAAAAGAAAAAGAGAAAGCAGCACTTGATAATGAATTTGCCGAAAGACTAGAAGAAAAGTACATCAATTCCTAGAAACTAAAAATTGATATATACCAAAAATGCTTAACAAAGTCAAAACTTAAAGCTCCATTAATCAACTTAGCATAATGTATGGTGCTAAAGTGCTAAAATTGAGCGTTATTAGAAATCATTACTTGTCGGTATAAAAATGATTGAAAGTGCTTTAAAATAAGGTGTTTCTCCATGTTTCTATAGTTCATTATAAGTCGGTATAAAATGCAACAAATTTGAAGGGTCATCTAACAGATTGGATGACCCTTTTTATCATAAATTTACTTGTTCCTTTTATCCTCATTTTTAAATGCCATCTCAAAATATTCCATTAGTTGTTTTCCTTCACGAGATTTCTTTTTCTGAAGATCAAATATGAAATCTGCAGAATGAAGGAAAGTTGTGATTACCGGTGAATCATTACCTTTTGTATAAAAGATACCGAATTGTCTAGATGGCAGGTCCTTTAATTTGAAATAGGTGAGTCTGTTGTGAGGTATTAAAAGATGTTTCTGCAGCAAACCGACACCATACTCAGCTAAGGTAAGTGCATAAACTTCGGCACCAGTTCTACAGGAATAATAATGAAGCTGGTGCTCTTGAGCATATACGTAATTTTCTGGTGCATAAAGCGATTGTATTGCTGCATAAGGTGAATTGATGATCAGTGTTTCATCTTTCAGATCATTGAATGTAATATGCTTTCTTTTTGCAAGAGGATGATTCTTTGATACAACACAGAAGATCTCATCGTCTGTCAATGGATGAAAACTAAGATCATGCACCGTGTCATCCTTCCAGGAAAAAGCAAGATCCAGATCACCTTGTTCAACCATCTGTAAAATGACATCACGATAGCCTGAATGAAAATCCGGCACGACATCCGGGTATTTTTTATGCACGGTATAAAGGACAGGATCCATCCGTGTGAGTATATTGCTTTCAGAATAGCCGATGCGAAGAGTATATGTACCTCCATTCTTATACTGTTCAACTCTGTTCTTCGCATTGATCTCCATGCGGAGAAAATCTTCTGCATCTTTTAGAAACTGCTTTCCAGCATTGGTAAGTTGTACTCTCCGAGTGGTCCTCTGAAACAATTTGACTCCCAATTCATCTTCCAAGGACATGATCTGTTTCGAAAGGGCAGGCTGGGACATACTCATCTTATCAGCCGCTTTTATAAAACTGAGAGTATTCGCGACCTGTACAAAGCATTGTAATTCTGTCGAATTCATAAAGCCTCCATTTATAACCAAAAAGAATTGGTTATTTGATATATCTATCATATCAGAATATATGGACTGCTAGCATAAAGATGTCATAGGAGGACGACAATATGGTAAATTTTGATTTTAGTGGTAAGACAGCCGTGGTACTTGGTTCAGGCAGAGGAATTGGAGAAGCAATTGTCACATTATTTGCAGAAAGTGGTGCAGATGTATACATTGCTGATCTGATGATTGAGAACTGTGAAGCAGTGAAAGCAAAACTTGTTAGTAAAGGATACTCTGCACATACCGTCAAGGTAGATGTAAGCAAGTACGATGAAGTATATGCTGCATTAGCCAAAGCGAAGAAAGAAACTGGTCATCTTGACATTGTCATCAATAATGCAGGAATTGTAGTTTTGAGCTCTTTCCTTGATGCAACAGAACAGGAAATTCATAACTTGATCAATGTAAATCTAATGGGTGCTAACAATGGGATGCAGGCTGCATTAAAACTCATGATTCCTCAGAACAGTGGAAAGATCGTCAATACTGCTTCTTTTGCAGGAAGACATGCTTTGAAACAAGGTTTTGCACATTACGGAATGACGAAAGCTGGTGTCATTTATCTGACCGAAGCAGCCGCTTATACAGGAGCACCATACAATATTAATGTCAATGCAATATGCCCAGGTATCATTCGTTCTGCAATGTGGGAGAAGATACTTGATAGTTATGCAGATGCTGGTCAGGACCGTGAAACGTCCTAGAGGGAAAGCTTAAAGACATTTATCCCATTAGAAAGAGGAGATCAGAAACCGGAGGATATTGCTTATTCCGTAGCTTTCCTTGCATCAGAATATGCTGATCATATTACAGGACAGGCACTTAATATTGATGGCGGTGCTTCAATGGATTAAAGATTAAAAAGGCAGAAATGCCTTTTTTGGAGGAATGATGGAATATCAATATATCAATGGATCATATTATGTAAGAGCAGATAAAGGGGAATCACTTACGAATGTTATCAAAGAAATATGCCGAAAAGAGAATATCAGATCTGGTTATTTTCAAGGAATAGGTGCCTGTGACCATGCCACGATATCAACGTATATACCAGAGAAGAATGATTTTATTGACCATGAGATCAATGGCATGATTGAAATGGTGTCACTCATGGGAAATGTATCAGTAGACAGCAATGGAGAGCCTTTCCTGCACACCCATGCGACGTTCTCATACTTAAATCAAAGAAATGAAATTGCTGTTATTGCTGGTCATATGAAAGATGCTCATATCAGCTATACCGGAGAAATCATTCTACAAGGTTCATCGGAGCAGATCAAAAGAAAATTTGATGATTACGCAGGTATTGAAGTATGGCATATGAATGTAAAGAAATAAATGAAATTCATTTATAACTAAATGGAATAGGTTATAACGTTAATAAATCACAATTGAATGAATCTCTTGCTATGATAAAATTGTCAAAAGGAGGACAACTGTATGTCATTAGAGAATCTTGCATCATGGAACAAAAAGCAGGCAACACCATCCGCATGTGGAAGTGCATGTGGTGCAGCTGACAAGAAACCGGCGGAAGAAAAGAAGCCTGCTGCTTGTGGCAGTGCCTGCGGTGCCGCTGATAAGCCAGCTGAGGACAAGAAGCCAGCTGCATGTGGCAGTGCATGTGGTGCAGCAAAACCTGAGAAGTAATTTCATAGAAAGCCCGATTTTTTTCGGGCTTTCACAACATTTTACATTGCAATATGCAATGAAATATAAGAAGAAAGGATAATACCTATGACACAACAATACTTTGCATTTCAATGGCATATCACAGAAGAATGTGATCAGCGATGCAAGCACTGCTACATCTTTGCAGAAGAACCAGATAAAGTCTGCTACAGCATGCCATGGCTTTTGATGACAAAGGTCATTGAGAACATCGAAGACTTCTGCCGTACGTACAACAGAAAACCGTATCTTTATGTCACTGGTGGTGATCCTATTCTTCATCCAGATTTCTGGAAACTGATGAACTTGTTAAAAGAAAAAGAAATCCCTTTTACAATCCTGGGCAATCCTTTTCATCTGACAGATGAAGTTTGTAGAAAGCTGAAAGAATGCGGATGTGACAAGTATCAATTGTCCATTGACGGCATGGAAAAGACACATGATTGGTTCCGGAAGCCTGGCTCGTTCCAAGAGACTTTAGACAAGATTTCTATGATCAAGCGTGCTGGTATTACTTCCGTGATCATGACAACAGTTTCATCCATCAATATTAATGAAGTACCAGATGTTATGGATACTGTCGTTGCATATCAGGCAGATGTATTTGCTTTTGCAAGATATGTACCGACAAGCGGTGAAAAGAGCACAGGTATATCTCCAATGGATTACCGCAATCTTCTTGATACCTGCTGGAAAAAATGGAAGCATTATGAGGAACAAGGAGTATGCACTTACTTTAACCGGAAAGACCATCTATGGAAATTATATGAATACGAAGAAGGTATATGGTCAATTCCAGAAGATACTAAAAAGGGAATGATCTATGATGGATGCAACTGCGGCAACTGCCATCTTACAATCCTGCCGACTGGTGAAGTATATGCCTGCCGCAGAGTGGCTGATTCAAAAGTGGGAAATGTATTCAAAGACCGTCTTGCAGATCTGTGGGTGAAACAAGTCGATGAATATCGCCAATATGATAAATTCGTTAAGTGCTCAAAATGTGAGCTCCTAGGATATTGCAGAGGCTGTCCTGCTGTAGCAAAGGGGACATATGGCAGTTTCTATGCCGAAGATCCGCAATGCTGGAAGGAGATAGCGGAATGAATACAATGAAAGCCGTTGTACTGCATGGTATTACTAAATCAGAGGACATCCATATTACTGATACAGAAATACCTTCGGTACGTCCTGGATGGGTCTTGGTGAAGATAAAGGCGTTTGGCATCAATCACAGTGAACAGATTCTACGTATGGGTGAGATTGAAAATGATTATATACAAAAGCCTGTGATTCCAGGAATCGAATGTGTTGGTTTGATTGAAGATCCATCGGATTCAGGTTGGAATAAAGGACAGAAAGTATGTGCATTGATGGGAGGCATGGGCAGAAGCTTCAATGGAAGCTATGCTGAATATGCATTGCTTCCTGAACATCATGTATTTCCCATTGATACAGATCTATCCTGGCGTGAGATGGCTGCTGTTCCAGAGACATATTACACAGCATGGGGCTCATTGTTCACAGGACTGCAGTTAAAAAAAGAAGATACAATACTGATCCGAGGTGCTTCCTGCAGCTTGGGATATGCAGCAATACAAATCGCTCATGTGTTAGGGTGCAAGGTTGTTGGTACTACACATCGGGAGCAGAAGATGTCACATCTGAAGGAAAAAAGTTGTGATATTGTAATTCTAGATACAGGAACGATTTCAGATCAGGTAAAAGACCTGCATATTACAAAAGTACTGGAACTTGTAGGCTGTGCTACTCTGGAGGATTCTATGAACTGTGTAGAAGAATCAGGCATTGTGTGCATGAGCGGCGTTTTAGGAGGAATCTTTTCATTTCAAAATTTCAATCCAATCTCTATCATTCCAAATGGTGTATTTCTGACTGGTTTCCATTCGAATTGGCCTACAGCAAAAGATATGAGCAGTATATTTTCATTCCTAAAAAAGAATGCTCTGCATCCTGATATCGGTGCTGTCTATCCGTTTGCAAGAATTCAGCAGGCATGTGCTGACATTGACAATCATAAGGTCAATGGAAAAATTGTCATTATTAATGAAGAGGATGTGACGATATGAAATATGATCAACTGAAAGCATCTGATCTTGTTTGTGTTAATGTAGCTGTAAAAGACTTTGCAGAAGGCATTCAAGTCATCAAAAATAAAAAGATCATGGAATTTGATGAGAATACCTATGTGAAACTGCCTGATGTCAATTTTCATAACGGGACAATCAAAGTGAAAGTGCTGAGCAGACTACTGCCAGATGCACCGGAATTTGCCCGTGGTTTTATTGGAATTGCATTCCGTATCAATGAAGATGACACAGCATTCGAAAGTTTCTATGTCAGACCAACAAATGGAAGAATCTGTGATCCAGTAAGGCTTCATCGTGCATGCCAGTATTTTTCATATCCTGGATATACGTTTGATTACTTCAGAAGAAACAATATCCTGAAATATGAGAATGCTGCAGACATCGGATTGAATGAATGGATACAGTTGAAAGCAATCATTAAAGGCAGCCATGGGACATTCTATGTGAATGATATGGATAATCCTGTTCTTGATGTATCTGATATGAAACTTGGCGATTCAAATGGAAACATTGGCATCTTTGTAGATATTGGCACAGAAGGATATTTCAAAGATCTTGAAATATGTCAAAAAAATGGATGACAGCACGTGTCTTTTGTAGATCATTTTATGTTGTTTAAAAAAACCGTAAAATCACTGCAACAGGTTTTGTATGACTTATACCTAAAAAATGAAGAATAAAGAAAAAGGCTTAGCAAAGCCAAAACTTAAAGCCTCATTAAGCAACTTCGCATAATGTATGCTGGCTCCAGCCTCGATTTAGGTGTCGTTACATGTCATTGCTTGCAGGTGTGCTGAATATCATAAAGCTGATAACAAAGGGAGTTTCTGCATGTTTCTGTAGGTCATTTTGCGTCGGTATAAAAAGCTACAAAATGAGCTACATTTTCTAAAAAAGCTACAGAATCACTACAAAATTAAGTTAATATATCATGTTTAATATAAACAAAAAGCTGACCATAATCATGATCGGTTTTTCAGGATCTCTTATAAATTAATTATTCTAACAGTAAACAATCGTGTGGTTGACAGATAGACAGTTGACATATAATAG
>CAYLQV010000006.1:0-101255 GCA_964385925.1 uncultured Galactobacillus sp.
TTTACCGGTATCTTAACCGCTCAGAAGGTGTTGAGAACAATCCAATAAGAATGTTTTAAAAAGCTTTTACCGGTATCTTAACCGCTCAGAAGGTGTTGAGAACAATCCAATAAGAATGTTCCATGGCGGCAGTCCAAGAAGAAAGCTGCCTGAGTTCATGACATTTGATCAGATGGAAACGCTGCTGAACAGCTTTGACCTGAGTGAGCCGACGGAGATCCGTGACCGCTGCATGATCGAAGTGATGTATGCCTGCGGCCTGCGTGTCTCGGAATGTGCCGGACTCAAGATCATGAATATTAATTTAAAGGATGGCTTCCTCAGTGTCATCGGTAAGGAAAGCAAGGAACGCATGGTGCCTTTTTATCCACGGTGCGGACAGCTGATCCAGCTTTATCTTAATGAAGTACGACCGTTATGGATGGAAAAGATGCCGGAGCACGGCATCCTCTTCGTGAATCAGCACGGTCATCCGATCTCTTCCCGCACCATTCAGCAGGTCGTCGAGGACAGCGGTGTGAAGGCCGGTATCCCGTTCCATCTCCATCCGCATATGATCCGTCACAGCTTTGCAACCCATCTGCTGGACAATGGCGCTGATCTGCGTGTCGTACAGGAACTGCTTGGTCATGAAAATCTTTCAACGACCCAGATCTACACTCATGTGACGCAGGACAGACTGAGAAAAGTTGTTGATCAGGCGCATCCGCATTCGCATCAAAAGCAGAAATAAAACGCTGAAAATTCGATTCGTAATTTTCATAAATTCAGATATTGCAATCCTGGTTTGGTATGGTATTATTGTCAGGAAGAAAAAAAGGTACTTGGATGCATTCGGCATTTGAAACCTTTTTTTTGAGCAAAAGGAGGACTTATGAACAAGAACTCACTTCTCTCTATGCACGATCTCTCCACAAACGATATCATTCATATTCTCCGTGATGCATCATTATTTAATGTTTCTTATTCAGATTGGCAGCTGCCTTGTTCAAAGGCTCTCGTTGCCAATCTTTTTTTTGAAGCATCGACACGGACACACTACAGCTTTGAATCAGCTGAGCTGCAGCTTGGATGCAGAGTTGCGGATGTACAGACATCTGCTTCATCAGTGACCAAGGGAGAAACGCTTTACGATACCGTCAAGACGCTGGAGAGCGTCGGCTATGACGCTGTGGTCATCCGCCACAGCCAGGATGCCTACTACAAGGAACTGGAAGGCATCAATATTCCAATTCTGAATGCAGGGGATGGCGCCGGTGATCATCCGACCCAATGTCTGCTGGATCTCTTGACGATGTATCAGGAATTTGGAACGTTGGAAGGATTGAATGTATTGATCTGTGGAGATATCCAGCACAGCCGAGTCGCTGCGTCCAATAAAACAGCGTTGGAAGAATTCGGCAGCACCGTCCGCTTCAGCGGCCCAAAGGAATGGGAGCGTGAAGGCTATGAACATGTCGACTTTGATGAAGCACTGCCAAAGGCTGATGTCGTCATGATGCTGCGGATCCAGAAAGAACGCGGTGCAGCAATTCAGGGGCTCAGTGACGCAGATTACTTAAAGAACTACGGCCTGACGAAAGAACGGTATGCAAAGATGAAGGAGAATGCCATCATTATGCATCCAGCTCCTGTCAACCGCGGTGTTGAAATTGACAATGATCTAGTTGAAGCGCCGAAGAGCCGGATCTTCAAGCAGATGGCCAATGGCGTTCTGGTCAGAAAAGCTGTGATCAAAAGAGCGTTTGGCTTTGCACCATTCCCGGAGAGCGAAAAATGAAGCGCATCATTCAAAATGCGGATGTTCTGTATCAGGGAAAACTGCAGAAGGTGCAGGTCTTGTTTGATGAAAAAAAGATCCTGCAGATTGCCGAGCATATTACAGGACAGTATGAAGTCATTGACGGCACGGGCTTAACGCTGCTGCCGGGACTTGTTGATGTACATGTTCATTTCAGACAGCCCGGTCATGAGGAAAAAGAGACAATTGCGACAGGCTCTGCCGCGGCGGCTCACGGCGGCTTTACTTCCGTCTTTGCGATGCCGAACCTGATTCCCTGTCCCGATGATCCTGCAAAGATGAAATCCTACCTGCAGCTGATCAATGAAAATTCGATAGTACATACATATCCTTATGCGCCAATCACTATTGGGGAAGCTGGAAAGCAGCTGTGCGACATTGCCGGGATCGAAGCACTTGGTGTGAAGTGGTTCTCGGATGACGGTGTCGGCATGAATGATCCTGAACTGATGAAGAAAGCAATGCAGATTTCTAAAGAACAGGGAATCCTGATTGCATGTCATACTGAAGACATGCAGTACCGCAAGCCGGGAGCCAGCGTCCACGAAGCAAAGTACGCCGAAGAGAATGGCTGGATCGGTATTCCGGATGAATGTGAGAGCGAACCATTGAAACGTGATCTGCAGACCGCTGAAGAGATCCACGGCAGATACCATGCATGCCACATCAGCTCACATCTCAGTGTTGAGGCAATTGCAGAGGCAAAAAGAAATCACGCTGATGTCAGCGGTGAAGTGACAGCCCATCATCTGCTGCTGGAAAATACGGATGTCAAAGGAACGAACTGGAAAATGAATCCGCCTCTGCGGACGCATCAAGACAGAATGTCATTGATCGAGGGACTGGAAGACGGTACGCTGGATTTCATCGCGAGTGATCATGCCCCGCATACCATTGCGGATAAAGATAAGCCAATGGCAAAAGCTGCTTTCGGCATTGTATCCCTGGAGACCAGCTTTCCATTGCTTTACACGGAATTTGTTGCCAAGAAAAAACGCTGGACGCTGTCACAGCTTGTCTATTGGATGAGCGAAGCACCGGCTGCGAGGTTTGGTCTGGAAAAGACAGGCCGGATTGAAGAAGGCTGGAAGAGCGACATGGTCTTAGTCAGACTTGGCGAAGAAACAAGGATCAATACAGACAATTTCTTATCAAAAGGAATCAATACACCGTTCAGCGGCTGGGCAGTCCTGGCATCGGTTGAAGAAACAATCGTCAGCGGTGTGAGTGTATGGAGGAAGAACGCATGAAAAGGTATCTTGTACTGGAAGATGGAAGTTTTTATGAAGGTGAGGGATTCGGTGCTGATGATTATAAGATCGGCGAGCTGGTCTTCAACACTTCAATGACAGGCTATCAGGAGATCCTGACGGATAATTCCTACTGCGGTCAGATTGTCATGATGACCTATCCATTGATTGGCAACTACGGCATCAATAATGATGATAACGAATCTGTTATGCCGGCAGTCTTCGGCTTTGTCATCAAGGACTACTGCGAAATGCCGAGCAATTTCCGCTCCAAGGAAAATCTGGATGAATATCTCAAGCGGGTGAAGATCCCAGGCATTTATGGTCTGGATACCAGAGCCATTACCAGAAAGATCCGTTCACTTGGTACGCTGAAGGCATCCTTCTGCAATGAAGAGGAAGAAATTCCTGCCTTGGTCGAGACATTGAAGAAAGCAGACTTCCTGCATGATCAGGTTGCCCGTGTTTCTACTAAGAATGTCTATCCAATCCCAGGCAGAGGAAAGAAAGTTGTACTGATGGACTTTGGTGTCAAGCTGAACATCCTCAGAGAATTATCAAAGCGCGGATGCGACTTGATTGTCGTGCCTTATGATACGACCGCGGAACAGATCATGGCCTTCCATCCGGATGGTGTGATGCTGTCGAACGGCCCTGGTGATCCAGAGGACCTGCCCGGTGTGATTGAAACGGTCAGAAAGCTGATCCCGCAGATTCCGGTCTTCGGTATCTGCTTAGGATGTCAATTAATTGCTCTGGCATCGGATGCAAGGACATACAAGCTCAAGTTCGGCCATCGTGGTGCCAATCATCCAGTCAAGAATCTGGCAACCGGAAGAGTGGAGATCACATCCCAGAACCATGGCTTTGCGGTCGATATCGAATCCTTGAACAACACCAGACTGGAAATGACTCATCAGGCATTGAATGACGGCAGCTGTGAAGGGGTCAGACATCTCGACTTCCCATGCTTTGCGGTACAGTATCATCCTGAAGCCAATGCCGGTCCGCAGGATTCGCGTTACTTATTTGATGAATTTATGAAGCAGATGGAAGGAGGAAGCCAGAATGCCTAAGCGTACAGATATCCATAAGATCATGGTCATCGGCTCCGGTCCGATCATCATCGGCCAGGCAGCTGAATTCGACTATGCCGGTTCACAGGCCTGCACTTCCTTGCGTGAAGAAGGCTATGAAGTCATTCTGATCAATTCCAACCCAGCAACGATCATGACAGATTCGGCGATTGCAGACCGTGTCTATATCGAACCATTGACGGTTGAGTTTGCCAAGCGCGTCATCTTCAAGGAAAGACCGGATGCCATCCTAGGATCCTTAGGCGGTCAGACCGGCTTGAACTTAGTTGTTGAACTTGCCAAGGACGGCATACTTGATGAATTCGGCGTTGAAGTATTAGGCACAGATATTGATGCCATCAATCAGGCAGAAGACAGAGAACGTTTTCGCAGCCTGATGCAGCAGCTGCAGGAACCAGTACCGGAATCAGCCATCTGCCATACGATTGAAGATGCAGTTGCCTTTGCACAGACAGAAGGCTATCCACTGGTCGTCCGTCCTGCCTATACCTTAGGCGGCACCGGCGGCGGCTTTGCGCATAATGAAGAAGAACTGCGGCATATCTCTGATACTGGCCTGAAGATGTCACCTGTGCATCAGATCCTGGTCGAGCAGTCCATTGCCGGCTATAAGGAAATTGAATATGAAGTCATGCGTGATGCCAAGGACAATGCCATCGTTGTATGCAACATGGAGAATCTTGACCCAGTCGGCATTCATACTGGTGACTCCATTGTCACCGCACCTGTCCAGACATTGACCGACAGAGAGAATCAGATGCTGCGGAATGCATCATTGAAGATCATCCGTGCTCTGCATATCTGCGGCGGATGCAATGTGCAGTTAGCATTGGATCCAGCAAGCTTCAAGTACTATGTCATTGAAGTCAATCCACGTGTATCCCGTTCTTCTGCTTTGGCTTCCAAAGCGACTGGTTATCCAATTGCCCGCATCTCCGCAAAGCTGGCTGTAGGTCTGGGATTAGATGAGATCATCAATCCAATCACCAAGACAAGCTATGCATGTTTTGAACCGGCACTGGATTACATTGTCACCAAATTTCCAAGACTGCCGTTTGATAAGTTCCCGAATGCAGACCGTCAGTTAGGTACACAGATGAAGGCAACCGGCGAAGTCATGGCCATCGGCCGCACCTTTGAAGAATCCTTCCTGAAAGCAGTCCGCTCGCTGGAAATCAAAGTTGATCATATTGAAAAGAAAGAATTCCACAAGGCTGCAAAGGAAGAGCTTTATCTCAAGATCAAGGCAAGAGATGATGAGCGCATCTTTGCGATTGCCCAATGGATCCGCAACGGCTATTCCATGGCAGAGATCCAGACCCTGACACATATCGATTACTGGTATCTGGATCATTTGAAGAAGATCATTGATCTTGAAAAAGAAGTCAAGGCACACCCAAATGACATTGCTGTTCTGGCAAAGGCTAAGAAGAACGGTTTTGCGGATTCTTATATCGCAAGAAAATGGAAGATGGAAGAACAGGATCTGTACGCGCTTGAAAAAGAGAACGGCATCACCCCTGTATACAAGATGGTCGATACCTGTGCCGGTGAATTTACTTCAGAAACGCCATACTTCTACAGCACGTATGAGAAAGAAAATGAATCCATCGCTTCTGATAAAAAGAAAGTCATTGTTCTCGGTTCCGGACCAATCCGCATTGGTCAGGGTGTCGAGTTCGACTATGCTACAGTCCACTGCATTGAGACCCTCCATGATGAAGGCTATGAAGCAATCATCATCAACAATAATCCAGAAACGGTATCCACCGACTTCTCCATCTCTGACAAGCTTTACTTTGAGCCATTGACAACGGAAGATGTCATGCATGTTGTTGACCTGGAACAGCCGTTAGGCGTCATCGTCCAGTTCGGCGGTCAGACAGCCATCAACTTAGCAGACAGCCTGGTCAAGCACGGTGTCAAGATCATGGGCACGTCACTGGATTCCATCAACAAGGCGGAAGACCGTCATGAATTTGAAACAATGCTGGATCAGCTGAATATTCCGCAGCCGGAAGGCATGACTGCATACAATGTGGAAGATGCCCTGAAGATTGCCCACAAAATTACGTACCCAGTCTTGGTAAGACCGAGCTATGTCCTGGGCGGACGTGCAATGGAGATTGTCCATAATGATGATGAACTGCGTGTCTATATGACCACAGCCGTCAAGGAGATCTCACATGATTCGCCAATTTTGGTCGACCGCTATGTCTTAGGCAAGGAATGTGAGATTGATGCAATTGCCGACGGCAAGGATGTCTATATCCCTGGCGTCATGGAACATGTGGAAAGAGCCGGCATTCATTCCGGCGACTCCATCAGCGTCTATCCATCCCAGTCCCTTTGCAAGAAAGTCAAGGAAACAATCATTGACTATGCAGAAAAAATTGGCCGCGGCTTCGGCTTCATTGGACTGTACAACATTCAGTTCATTGTAGACCGGAATGATAAGGTCTACGTCCTTGAAGTCAATCCAAGATCCTCCCGCACCGTACCATTCTTATCAAAGATCACCGGCATTCCGATGTGCACCGTTGCGACAAAGGCTGTCTTAGGACAGAGCTTAGTTGAACAGGGATACAAGCCTGGATATCATCCGGAAGAAGCAGGGCATGTCTACTGCAAGGCACCTGTCTTCTCCTTTGCCAAGCTGAGAAGTGTCGATACTGTCTTAGGACCGGAAATGAAATCGACTGGTGAAGCACTCGGCTGTGATGTGACATTTGAAAAGGCACTGTATAAAGCTCTGGTAGCAAGCGGTGTCAAGGTGCCGATGTATGGGGCTGTATTAATGACGATCGCTGATCAGGATAAACCGGAAGCACTTGAAATGGCAAAGCGGTTCTATGCAATCGGCTATGGTATTTATGCAACTGCCGGCACGGCCAAGTACTTTGAAGACAATGGACTGTTCGTACATAAGGCTGCGAAGATTTCAGAAGAAGCGGATCATGACAATGTCCTGGACATCATTCAGAAGGGCAGAGTCAGCTTTGTCATCAACACCATGGATGCGCAGGACAGAACGACTTCTCTTGACGGCTTCCTCATCAGAAGGGTCAGTGCAGAGAACAACATCTCATGCATGACTTCGACCGATACTGCCAAGGCACTCTTAAGAGTCCTTGAATCGCAGTCCTTCTCCATGGAATCATTGAATGAAATGGGAAAATAAGATGGAATGCAATCAGGCAGAAATTATCAGCAACGTTCAGCTGGTCACAGACATCTATGAGATGAAGCTGACTGCTGCGATGTGTGCACTGGTCAGACCGGGACAGTTTGTTCAAGTACAGGTCCCTGGCTTTTATCTGCGCCGGCCGATCTCAGTCTGCGAAGTGAACGACAGTGAGATGACATTGATCTATAAAGTTGTCGGGCAGGGAACTTCAGCCATGCATGCAATGCAGGCAGGAGAGATGCTAAATCTGTTCGGCCCATTGGGAACAGGCTTCCCCATTGAAGACAGAGATGTTGTGCTGATTGGCGGCGGGGTAGGCATCCCGCCACTCGTTGAAACAGCAAAACAGTACCGCTGCAGCGGTAGACATGTTACAGCTGTGCTCGGCTTCAATACGAAAGATCAGATCTTCTTGGTGGACCAGTTCCAGAATCTGGGATGTGATGTGATCGTCGCGACCATGGATGGCTCACATGGAACCAGAGGCACTGTAATGGATGCGATGAAGGAACATCATGTATCCAATGACTTTGTTGAGGCATGCGGACCAATGCCGATGATGAAAGCAGTGAGTGCATCGTGCCAAGGCTATATATCGTTAGAGAGCAGAATGGCATGCGGCATCGGGGCATGCATGGGCTGTGTCGTGAAAGACAGGAATGAAGAATCTCTGCGCGTATGCAAAGACGGGCCTGTCTTTGCCATAGGAAAGGTGGTGCTGTAATGGATCTGCATGTTGAACTGCCTGGACTTTCATTAAAAAACCCCATCATTCCAGCCAGCGGATGCTTCGGCTTTGGCCGTGAGTTTGCACAGCTGTATGATCTTTCTTTGCTTGGCGGCATTGCTATCAAGAGTGCTACGCCAAAAGAACGCTTCGGCAATCCCACGCCAAGGATTGCGGATACACCAATGGGCATGCTGAATGCCATCGGACTGCAGAACCATGGCGTAGACTATATCATTGAACATGAACTGCCTTTCTTAGCGCATTATGATACCGAGATCCTTGCCAATATTGCCGGCGCAAGTGAAGAGGATTACGTGGAAGTGATCCAGAAGCTGAATGATCAGTCAGTCGTCAAGGCATATGAGCTGAATATCAGCTGTCCGAATGTCAAGCACGGCGGCATCGGTCTTGGCACAAATGCGGAACTGGCAGCACACGTTACAAAGATATGCAAAGAAGCATCTACGAAACCAATCTATGTCAAGCTGACACCGAATGTGACGGATATTGTATCTATTGCCAAAGCAGTGGAAGAAGCCGGTGCAGATGGCTTAGTGCTGATCAACACTTTACTGGGCATGAAGATTGACCTGAAGACAGGGAAGCCGCTATTGGCTAATGTGACCGGCGGTCTCAGCGGCCCGGCCATTCATCCGATTGCAGTTCGGATGGTCTACCAATGCGCACAGGCAGTCAATATTCCTATTATCGGCGTCGGCGGCATTCAGAACTGTGATGATGTGGTTGAATTCTTCAATGCAGGCGCAGATGCAGTGGAAGTCGGTGCCCAGAACTTTGTCGACCCATATATCTGCAGGACATTGATTGAACAATTACCAGAGACATTAGAAAAATACGGCTATCATTCCATACAGGATGCATACAGGAGGAACTTAAAATGACCAGAACAATTGTTGCCTTAGATTTTTCAACCAGAGAAGAAGTACTTTCTTTCTTAGACCAGTTCGACGAGCCAGTCTATGTCAAAATCGGCATGGAGCTGACCTATGCCTGCGGTCTTGACATCATCAAAGAAGTCAAGGCAAGAGGACATAAGATCTTTCTCGATCTGAAGCTCCATGATATTCCAAATACCGTCAAGGGCGGTATGAAAAATTTAGCCAGCCTTGGTGTTGATATCATCAACTGCCATTGTGCCGGCGGCATTGAAATGATGAAGGCTGCCAAGGAAGGCATTCTGGAAGGTACACCGGAGGGACAGGAACCTGCCAAGCTGATTGGTGTTACGGTCCTGACCTCTGTCTCCAAGGAAGTCATGAACCAGGAAATCGGCATTGCAGGGGATGTGATGGACACTGTTGTCCATTATGCCAAGAATGCTAAGGAGGCAGGTCTCGACGGAGTGGTATGCTCGGTCTATGAAGCCAAGGCAATCCACGAGGCATGCGGGAAGGATTTTCTGACGGTTACGCCAGGAATCCGTTTAGCTGGAAACAGCAGCGATGATCAGAAGAGAGTTGCCACACCGGCATATGCCAATGCAGAGGGGTGTGATATGATTGTCGTCGGAAGATCAATCACGAAGGCTGCTGATCCAATTGCGGCATATCATGAGATCGAGGAGACAATATCCTATGGAAGAATATAAAAAAGAGTTTGTCAGCTTTATGTTTCGCTGCAATGCACTCAAGTTTGGTGACTTTACACTCAAGAGCGGCAGAAAATCACCATTCTTTATGAATGCCGGTGCCTATGTCACAGGATCGCAGCTCAGTGAACTGGGCCGATACTATGCCAAGGCAATCCATGACAACTTCGGTCTGGACTTTGATGTTCTGTTCGGTCCTGCCTACAAAGGCATTCCATTAGCCGTTGCGACCTGTATTGCCCTGCATGAACTGTATGGCAAGGAAGTACGCTACTGTGCCAACCGCAAGGAAATCAAGGATCATGGTGATAAGGGCATCCTGCTGGGCTCCAAGCTGGAAGACGGCGACCGCGTCATCATGATCGAGGACGTCACGACTTCAGGCAAGTCCATGGAAGAGACTGTTCCGATTGTCAGAGCACAGGCGAAAGTTGAAATCAAGGGATTGATGGTGTCACTGGACCGTCATGAAAAGGGAAGAGGCACCAAAACAGCTTTGGCAGAGATTGCGGAAGAGTATGGTTTTCCTACGGCTGCCATTGTTTCCATGCCGGAAGTTGTTGCAATCCTGAAAGAAAGAGATGCTCTGAACGGAGAAATGCTTGGCAGAATCAATGTATATTATGACCAGTATGGTCCAAAAGAGTGAAAAAAGGCTTTATAAAGCAAAAAATGATTGAAGAAGATGTCGGTTTGTGATAGTATCACATACGGCATCTTCTTTTCTCAAGAAGATGTACTTCTCACACAGTGAATTCTTTATCCCGTGTACATGGCTTACAAAAGCATTCATGTATTGATAGAGTTCGAAACTGTGGCGGAAAACAACGGAAAGGTAGGTAAATAAAAATTATGACTGTTGTTTCAATGAGGAAAATGCTTGAAAATGGAGTACACTTTGGTCACCAGACACGTAAGTGGAATCCAAACATGAAGCAGTATATCTATACTGCTAAGAACGGTGTTTACATCATCGACCTGAACAAGACAGAGGCTCAGCTCGAAGAGGCTTACAACGCTCTGAAGAAGATCACTGAAGATGGCGGAAAGGTACTGTTCGTAGGTACAAAGAAGCAGTCTCAGGCTACAATCCTGGAGGAAGCACTCCGTTCTGGAAGCTTCTATGTCAACCAGAGATGGTTAGGCGGAACATTAACAAACTTCCGTACCATCCAGAAGTCCATCAAGACTTTAGTTGATATCGAAGAGATGGAAAGCAACGGTACATTGGCAGTATATACAAAGAAGGAACAGGCTGTTCTTCTGAAGAAGAAGGAAAGACTGGACAACTTCCTCGGCGGCATCAAGGAAATGAAGAAGCTCCCAGATGCTATGTTCGTCGTTGACCCATTAGAAGAGCATAATGCAGTTGCAGAAGCTCGCAAGCTGAACATCCCAGTATTTGCATTGATCGATACAAATGCAGATCCTAGAACTGTTGATTATCCAATCCCATCAAATGATGATGCAGTACGTTCCATCAAACTGATGGTATCTTTGATTGCTGACGCTATCTGCGAAGGCAAGAACCTCCCAGTCGAAAATGTCGCTGAAGAAGAGGGCGAAGACATCACAATGAAGGATGTCATCAAGAAGGTTGAAGAAGACGCAGCTGAATACGAGAGAAGAAGAAGAGCTAAGTTCGAAGAGCACCGTCAGCAGATGGGCCAGAGACGTGGTTCTTACAATGGTGAGAGACGTGTATTCCGCAGAGATGCTAAC
This sequence comes from uncultured Galactobacillus sp., assembly GCA_964385925.1. Classification (GTDB taxonomy): domain Bacteria; phylum Bacillota_I; class Bacilli_A; order Erysipelotrichales; family Erysipelotrichaceae; genus Bulleidia. Next base: position 11,397 of record CAYLQV010000006.1, read on the forward strand.
GGAAGCCGCACTGCTGCTAAGCCAGCAGAAGCTGCTGAAGCACCAAAGGCAGAAGTAAAGGCTGAGGTCAAGGAGGACAAGGACTAATGGCTATCACCGCAAGTCAGGTTAAGGAACTCCGCGAATTAACAAATGCCGGCATGATGGACTGCAAAAAGGCCCTTGTCGAAACAGATGGTGATATGAAAAAGGCTGTTGACTGGCTTCGTGAAAAGGGCATTGCCAAGGCTGCTAAGAAGCAGAGCCGTGTCGCTGCTGAAGGTCTTTCCACAATCCTGGTTGATGGTAACAAGGCAGTTATTGTTGAAGTCAATGCTGAAACAGACTTCGTTGCCAAGAACGATAAGTTCTTAGCACTGCTTGATGCAGTTGCAAAGACACTGATTGCCAACAATGCAGCTTCTGTTGAAGAAGCTCTGACATTGAAGGCTGAAGATGGTGAAACACTGGACGCTAAGATTGTTAACGCAACAGCAATCATCGGTGAGAAGATTACATTAAGAAGATTCGAAGTCGTTGCGAAGAACGATGATGAGATCTTCGGTGTATACAAGCACCAGGGCGGCAGAATCTCTGCTGTTGTAGTGCTCAAGGGAACAAAGGATGAAGGCATGGCAAAGAACATTGCAATGCAGGTTGCTTCCATGAATCCTACTTATGTTTCCAGAAATGATATGCCGGCTGATGTCATTGATCACGAGCGTGAGATCCAGATGGGTCTTTTGGAAAATGATGAGAAGCTAGCTGGTAAGCCAGAAAAGGTCAAGGCTGGTATCGTTGAAGGAAGACTGTCAAAGTCTCTGGAAGACATGTGCTTAGTTGATCAGGAATACTTCCTCGATTCTGAAAAGAAGGTTGGACAGTTCCTGAAGGAGAACGGTGCTGAATGCGTCAAATTCGTCAAGTATACAGTTGGCGAAGGCATCGAAAAGAAACAGGATGACTTTGCTGCTGAAGTTGCAGCAATGGCTAAGTAAACTGGAAGATGCTCTTCGGAGCATCTTTTTCTTTATGGATAGGTACGATGATGCTTGTGCTCATTGGCTGCGGAACTGCAGCAATCCGGCGAACTCTTTCGGCGGCATCTTAGCAGGCATTGTCTGGAAAGCATTTAAGAACAAGTGATATTCAGGTTCATCAGAGCAAAAGAAAACATCCTCGCGGATGTTTTTTCTTACTTTTTAACGAATTTGTTGTAGAGCCATACGAGCAGACATGCACCGATGACTGCAAAGATGATTCTGCCGATGATGTTTGTTGTGCCGATGCCGAACAGACCGGCAATCAATCCAAAGATGAAGCCGCCGCAGATACCTAGCACACAGTTTACAATAATATTTGAAGAATCCATTTTCATCAGCTTTGCTGCCAGCCATCCGGCAAGTGCACCAACGATCAATTCAACAATGATCCACATATCAAATCCTCCTTGACGTACCCATTTTATCACTCAATTCTGTGAATGGACTGGAAAATTTTGCAGCACTTACAAATCAGTCATTTTGTCTTAGAAGGCATTCCTGCAGAAATCCTTCTCTGATACCGGAATCCGACACAAGAATTGTCTCTGCCTGAAAGATGCGGCAGATTTCTAGAATCATGTGAATACCTGGAAGAAAGACCGGCTGACGAGATGCCTTGACGTTGTCTTGCATGGCGTTCAACGCTGCTTTATCCTGATTGATCAGCTTTTGATAGAGCTCCTGCAGATGTGCAGTGGAGATTGTGCTCTTCGTATGATACAGTGCATCACAGACTAGACCTGTCGCACGGATTGTACCGCCTATACCAATCAGTTCTTTTGAGTTTCGCTGCAGGGAAGGATATTCTCGCTGTGCTTTTTTTAACTGCTGCGCACATTCTTCTGTATCCAAAGGAAGATGAGCTAGCCTGACGCATCCCAGATGAAAAGACATTGCTTCGACAATTTTTCCATCTTGAAACGAGATCAGTTCTGTAGAACCGCCGCCGACATCAAAGGCGATGCCGTCTTTCTGATCTGGATAGCTGTTCTTGGAGCCAAGATAATCACAGGCAGCTTCCTGGTATCCAGTCAGAGGATGGATTTCAAAGGAACAGGAAGACAGTGCCTGCACAAGCTCAGCTTGATTGGAGATCCGGCAAGGTTCGGTGATATCTGCCCAGCGGCAGCTGATCTTCATCTCATCACAGGTCTCTTTATAAGTCATCAGGACGTCATATGCCTTGCGGATGCCGTGCTGTGACATATGACCAGCAGCATCTACATCATCAATCAAATGCGCAGGGGTGGATTTGTGATAAATCTGGAAAGGTCTGCCGTCGTGAATCTCATAAACGACTAAGACCATAGTATTGGAACCGATATCAGCAATCGCATATTGTTTCATGGAAGCACCTCTTCATAATGATAAACGTTTCTTGTTGAAAAAGGAATGAAAAGACTGCGGTGCAATGGTATAATAATACCAGTCAAATATTGGAGGATAATCATGTATAGACGTGTTCTGTTGAAGCTCAGCGGTGAAGCACTGTCCGGACAGGAAAAGAATTTTGACCCGGCTGTTCTGCAGAAACTGGCAGAAGAGATCAAGGAAGCACAGGCATTAGGTGTTCAGATAGCAGTTGTTGTTGGCGGCGGGAACTTTATCCGCGGCAAAACATTGACTGATATCGGCATTGACCGTGTCCAGGGAGACTATATGGGCATGCTGGCAACGATTATCAATGCGTTGGCAATCCAGTCTGCATTGGAAGGCATCGGAATTGACACAAGAGTGCAGACAGCTGTAGAAATGAATAAGATTGCGGAACCATTTATCCAAAGAAGAGCAATCCGTCATCTTGAGAAGGGCAGAGTTGTCATCTTCGGCGGCGGCACCGGTTCCCCATACTTCTCCACAGATACAGCAGCTGCTTTAAGAGCCAATGAGATCAAGGCAGATGCAATCCTGATGGCAAAGAATGGTGTAGACGGTGTATATACTGCAGATCCTAAGAAAGACCCGACCGCTACAAAGTATGATCATCTGACATATAAGCAGGTCCTGAATCTTGGTCTGCAGATCATGGATTCGACAGCCGCATCAATGTGTATGGACAACAATATGGAACTTGTGGTATTTAATATGAATGAGAACGGGAATATTGTCAAAGCAATCAAAGGCGAGACAATCGGTACTGTCATAAACAAGGAGGAAAACTGATTATGGCATATGCAGTCGTTGAAAGCAGCACCCAGAAAATGGAAAAGGTCATCGAATATTTCCAGAATGAATTGAATCAGATCCGCACCGGCATGGCAAATGCAGCAATGCTGAACAAGGTGGAGGTAAACTACTATGGATCACCGACACCGCTGAACCAGATTGCCGGCATCTCAGTATCAGAAGGAAGAACACTGGTCATCAAGCCGTTTGACCCGTCTTCTTTGAAAGATATCGAAAGAGCCTGCAATGAAGCAGATCTTGGCATCGCTCCGCAGAATGACGGTACGGTCATCCGTCTGACAGTTCCACAGCTGACAGGTGAAACACGTGCAGAGATGGCAAAGAAGGTCGGCAAGATTGAAGAAGAAGCAAAGATCCAGGTTCGCAATGTCCGCCGTGATGCTATGACAGCTGTCAAGAAAGACAAGACAATGGATGAGGATACACAGAAGGATGCGGAAGAAGAAGTTCAGAAGCTGACTGACAAGTATGCAGAAAAGATTGAAGCCATGGCAAAGGCCAAGGAAAAGGAAGTACTGAACAAGTAATTCATTCAGGGGGTGTGACAACACATCTCCTTTTTTGTATGGAATCGGGTATCTGACTGTAAAATAACAGGTAAAACCGGTATAATAAAACGAGTGTAAGTGAGGAAAATCCGATGAAAGAGTGCAGACATGTTGCAGTAATCATGGATGGAAATGGAAGATGGGCACAGGCGCAGGGACTGCCTAGGACAGCTGGACATTTAGCTGGTTCTGACAATGTGCGTACGATTGCTATCGCGGCCAGTGAAATGGGCGTGCAGTATCTGACCCTCTATGCTTTTTCGACGGAGAACTGGAAGCGCAGTGACAACGAAGTAAACTACATCATGAAGCTGCCTGCCGTATTCTTTAAGAAATACATGCAGGAATTTCTGGACCGGGGCTATCGGATGAACATCCTTGGTGAACTTGACCAGCTGCCTAAGGCAACTGAAAAAGTACTGCGTGATGCCATGGAAGAATCAAAAAATAATACAGGTCTCAACCTGAATATATGCATGAATTATGGCTCACAGCGTGAAATCCTGCTGGCTGCCAGACACTATGCGGAAGATGTGAAAAATGGCAGGGCTGATCTTGACCTTGATGAAAAAGGCTTTGAAAACTATCTGATGACCGCAGGTTTTCCACCTGTCGATCTTTTGATCCGTACGTCTGGAGAAGAACGGATCTCCAACTATCTGCTGTGGCAGATTGCATACGCGGAACTGGAGTTTGTACCGGAATCATGGCCGGAATTCACACCGGATGTTTTCAAGAGATGTCTGGAAGAATATCAGAAGCGAGACCGGCGCTTTGGAGGTGTCAAGAATGTCTAAAAAAATGATCATCAAGATCATAACTGCTTTAGTGCTGGTCGGCATCTGTGTTCCGCCGCTGTTCCTTGGCGGCATCTACATCAAGCTGCTGCTTCTAGTGATTGCTGTTCTGGCATCCTATGAAATTGCCTCCCTGGTAGATCATAAAACACACTGGGCTGCTTCTTTGCTGAATCTTGCTGCCATCATAAGCATTTGTCTGGTACCGGACAGCCATGTTGCGGCAGTGGAAGCTATCTGGCTGATCATCCTGTTCACAATTGAGCTGCTGGATGAGAAAATTACAACAGATTCTGTTGTATATCCATTTGCTTTGACATCTTTAGTCGGACTTGCCATGCACTGTGTGATTGTGCTGTACCGTGCAAATGGGCTTGGTGTTTCCATGCTGGTATTTATTCTCCTGGCAAGTATTCTATGCGATACCGGTGCGTATTTCTTCGGCGTCTATTTCGGCCGGCATAAGCTGATTCCACGTGTATCTCCTAACAAGACATGGGAGGGATCTATTGGTGGTTTTATCAGTGGTTTTCTTGGCTCATTGATCTATGGACTGATTGCTCTGCACAGCATTCCTTTGTCGCTGGTGATTGCTGGAAGCATTGTTCTTCCATTAGTTGCACAGATTGGTGATCTGAGCTTCTCTTCTGTTAAGAGAAGATTCGGGATTAAAGATTTTGGTAATTTTCTGCCGGGACACGGCGGTATTCTTGACCGTATTGATTCAATCGTCTTCTGTTTGATGGCATTCAATGCCATGATGATCCTGTGGGGTGTTGTCGCATGAAACGTTTGATATTATTAGGAGCCAGCGGCTCAATCGGCATGCAGACAATTGATGTTGTTCTCCAGCATCGCTCAGATTTTGAAATAACCGCACTTGGTGTCGGACACAACATCAATCAATTGAAAAAGATTATTTCGATGATTTCTGTTGCAACCGTCTGCGTGGCTGAGGAAAAGGACGCTGTACAGCTTCATCAGGCATATCCCGATGTTGAGTTCTTATATGGAGACAGCGGCATGTGCACATTGGCAGAAAGAAGCGATTATGATCTGCTGGTCAATGCACTTGTCGGTTTTGTTGGTTTCATGCCGACGTTAAGAGCAATTGAAACAGGACACGACGTAGCCTTGGCAAACAAGGAAACGCTTGTGGTCGGCGGCAAACTGATCTATGAAGCTCTGTATAAATATCATCGTTCTCTTTATCCGATTGACAGTGAGCACAGTGCTATTTTTCAGTGTCTGCAGGGAAACAAAAAGGAGCAGGTCAAGCGGCTGATCATCACGGCCAGCGGCGGCTCCTTCCGCAGCCTGAGCAGAGAAGAACTGAAAAATGTGACCGTAGCACAGGCACTGGCACATCCAAATTGGACGATGGGAGCGAAGATCACCGTCGACAGTGCTGACATGATGAATAAGGGGTTTGAAGTCACGGAAGCACACTGGCTGTTTGATATGGACTATGACGATATCGATGTTGTCATGCATCCAGAATCTGTTGTTCATTCCATGGTGGAATATGTTGACCACAGTGTCATGGCACAGATGGGTGCACCTGATATGCGTCTGCCGATCCAATATGCATTGACCTGGCCGGACAGATATCCATTGGCTCAGGAACATCCATTGGATCTAACGGAAATCGGTGAACTTCATTTTGAAAAACCGGATGTCCGCAGATTCCCTCTGCTTGCATTAGCGTATGAAGCTGGAAGAAAAGGCGGAAATCTTGATGCAGTCATGAATGCAGCAAATGAAGAAGCAAATGCTGCCTTCCGCAATGGTAAAATTCCATTTCTGATGATTGAAGACATTGTTATTGAGGCTGTTCATAAAGTACCATTCAGGGAAGTGGAATGCGTGCAGGATCTGCTGGATGGTGATGCATGGGGAAGAAATTATGCAAAGAGGTACATTGAAAGGGAATTGAATAAATGAATTTAATGAATATTGTATATTTCTTACTGCTGCTGTCACTGATTATTGTCATCCATGAATTAGGTCATTTTCTTGCGGCAAAGATCTTTGGTGTATGGTGTTATGAATTCAGCTTCGGAATGGGTCCATGCATTTTCAAGCATAAGGGAAAAGAAACTCAGTTTTCTATCCGTGCACTGCCAATCGGCGGCTTTGTGACGATGGCAGGTGAGCAGGATGGTGATGCGGCATACCCTGATGTTGCTGTCCCGGCAGGGAGAAGACTGACAGATAAGAAGCCATGGCAGAAGATCATTATCATGCTTGCAGGTGTCTTTAACAACTTTGTGCTGGCTTTTTTGATCTTCAGCTTTGTCATCCTGGGCAGCGGTACTTTCCAGGAATCGCCGAAAGCTGTTGTTGATCAGATTGTTGAAGGTTCTCCAGCAGAGCAGGCTGGCTTCCAGGTAGGTGATGTCATTAAGAAGATCACTAAGGAAGACGGCTCCAGCGTGGAACCTGACAACTATGTTGACATGCAGTCCTTCAGCTATAACTACAGCGGCGTCGAAACATATATCGTAGTTCGTGATGGCCAGGAAGTCACAATCACCGTGACACCGACATACAACAGTGAAACGGAAACATATATGATTGGCATCAGTGCGCCTGAAGCGGAGACAGTGAATGTCAATCTGCTGAACTGCTGGTATTACGGCGGCTATGAGATGAAAATGATCACTAAGCTGATGTTTACGACCTTGGCTGGACTGTTCTTCCATGGCTCGGGCTTGGAGCAGATGAGCGGACCGGTAGGCATCTATCAGGCCGCTGGAACATATGCATCAATGGGCTTCTCTGCCTTTATGTTCCTAGTAGCTGAATTAAGCTTAAATGTAGGTATTTTCAACCTGCTGCCGCTGCCGGTGCTTGACGGCGGTCAGGTAATTATTACGATTATTGAGTGGATTGCCGGCAGACCATTGAATGAAAAAGTAAAAATGGGTATTATGGTTGCGTGCTGGGCGGTATTGATTGCATTCATGATCTTTGTGACATGGAATGACATCACGCGTCTGTTCAGCTGACAATAGAAAAGAGGAAATCGCATGGCAACAATTCTAGTAACAGGTGGTACTGGTTATATTGGCTCGCATACATGTGTTGAACTGATACAGGCAGGATATGACGTCATTGTCTTGGACAATCTCTACAACTCGAAAGAAGTAGTTCTCAACCGTATTGAAAAGATAGCAGGCGCAAAGCCGAAATTCTACAATATGGACATTCTTGACCGTGCAGGTCTTGACCGCGTCTTTGCTGAGAACAAGATTGATGCAGTCATTCACTTTGCAGGATACAAGGCAGTTGGTGAATCTGTTGAGAAGCCGCTCCTGTATTATGAAAATAACATTTCCGGATCCATCAATTTATATCAGGCAATGAAGAAGGCCGGCTGCAAGACAATTGTCTTCTCATCTTCAGCAACAGTGTATGGAGATCCTGAAAAATGTCCAATTACGGAAGATTCCAAAGTGGGAGGCACAACTAATCCATACGGTACTTCCAAGCTGATGAATGAAAGAATCCTGGAAGATACTGCAAAGCCTGATCCAGACTGGTCTGTCATGCTGCTGAGATACTTCAATCCGATTGGAGCACATCAGAGTGGACTGTTAGGTGAAGTACCAAACGGCATTCCAAATAATCTGGTACCTTATATTGCACGTGTTGCCAACGGAACGCTTGAATATCTTCGTGTCTTCGGCAATGACTATCCGACACCGGATGGAACTGGCGTGAGAGATTACATCCATGTCGTCGATCTGGCTAAGGGCCATATTGGTGCCGTTGACTATGCACTTCATCATAAAGGCGTAGAACATATCAATCTTGGCACCGGTATTGGATATTCTGTATTAGATGTCCTGCATGCATATGAAAAGGCATGTGGAAAGACACTGCCGTACAAGATCCTTGCACGCCGTCCTGGTGATATCGCAGAATGTTATGCAGATCCAGCGAAAGCAAAAAAACTTTTAGGATGGGTTGCCCAATACGGTATCGATGATATGTGCCGTGATTCATGGAACTTCACATTGAAAAATCCAAATGGCATCGAATAAAACAGGGCTTTAGCTCTGTTTTTTTAGTGCTCATTTGTATATAATTATTATTAAGTCAGGAGGACGTTTGCTTGAAATATACGAGAAGAAAAATCAAGAAAAGTGTATGGATTGCTGTCGCTGTCATCGCTGCAGCCATCTGTGTTTGTTTTATATGGCTGAACAGCAGGAATAATACAAATACAAATGCGTCTGCTTCAAGTTCTGCGTCTTCAGCATCCACTTCATCGTCTTCTTCATCAGCACAGTCAGGGCAGCTGTCAGATGCAGCAGTTACACTGAGCAGTTATGATGCATACAAACTTGATGACCTTGACTTCAGCTTCATCATTGCCAAGGTACATGTCAGGGCTTCAAAGACATTAACAATATCTCTCGATCACTTTACTACCAGCGAAGGAATCAAGCTGAATGAAGTGAGCAGCTATAAAGATCAGCTGACGGCGAAATCGTATTCACTGGATTCATTCAATATTGCGTCTTCTTTGTCAGGTACGACCGATGAATATGATGCTGTACTGTTGATCCCTGTAAAAGATAAACAGACAGATGCAGTCACAGTTGCTTGTGACTTCAATGCAAAGAATGAGATGAAGTTCAGTTTGGCAGATGCGAACACATCAGGTACACAGTTGAAGAAAGAAACACCAGCAGAACAAACATTCAGTGTCACCGCAGAAAATGCAATTGAAATTGATCCGGAAGATATGCTTGAAGCAAATGATGCAAGCTACTTCCTGCCTTCAACAGCCAGAGTGTTTGCAATTCATGTGAACATTACAACAAAGAGCGGCCAGTCAGTCACAGTGTCTTCAGCTTCAATTGCGACAGACAGCTACGGCACTTTGAAAACAGAACGTGCTGAAGTTCATACAAGCAGATATGCAAGTCTCTTAGATCAGACAATTACTGATACAGGAGATGGTTATATATTTCTAGTCCTGATTGATTCTGGACATACGATTGGCACATTTACGGGAACGATGAATCTGCAGATGGCTGATGAAAGTCAGAATACAGCAGTTGAAGTAACGATAGGATAAGGAGGCAGCGATGAAGAAAATCAGAAGAATTCTGCTGAGTGCAGCTGTTGTCTTGACACTGATTCCAGTTGTTAAGACAAACACAGTCACTGTAGAAGCAAAAACAACATACAACTTATATTCAATGACCTGCTCAGGCAGCACTTCTTATGAAGTGGATACAGTCAACGACAGCGGCACATTTGATTATAAAGGATGCTATGTTGATTTTTCGTCTGCAAAATCAGCAATGAAGGCGGCTGGAGACAATGCTGTTGTAAGACATGCAGGCAGCTATTCCGCAAACCAGATCATTGCAATGACAAGGGGATATGTTTATTCCTCTGCATTCAGAGACAATTCAAATACGCTTTCTATCACACAGAATGTCAGTTCGAATCCTGCTTCAACATATGTTCAGAATTACCGCGGTATGTATTATGAAGATACACTTTCCTATGATGGAAATGGTGATGGCAGTGTCTTGGTGAATGCATTTGGTTTTGAAGGCGTTGTCTCTTTAAAAGACGTTGATTTTATTCCTATGCGATTCTATGAGATTGACAAGCCAATCTACGTAGGAGGAAATTCATATGACAATGCTGCGCCATGGTATGTTACACCTAGCCTAAATTTTTACCGCGTAGAAAAGAATGGTAGCTATCTTGATTTAGTTTATTATGGGTACAATGATTACCCATCCGGAGGAGCAGGCGCACATCCTGAATGCTATACTGGTAGTTTGGCTGTTGGACCGGCAGCCTCATGGATGACTGAAGGGGCAGTTTACTATTCACTGGATGATGTAACCTTCTACAGTGACTATCAATTTACAAAGGTGGCAGGAACTTACTACAACTATTATCTTTATCAGCCGTTCAGAACGAAGTCCAAGATTTCAGCAGAGCAATACAACACTTTCCTTTCAGCACAGGGATATAGTTCAAACAGTGTCCTTTGGAATACCGGATCGACGTTCTTGGCAGACCAGGAACAATATGGCATCAATGCAGCTATGGTATTTGCGGAAGCATGTGTAGAAGCTGCTTATGGTACAAGTTATTATGCTAAGCAGTATAACAACCTCTTTGGTGTAGGTGCATATGATAATGGCCCTCAGGTTCGGGACTTTACCCAAACTGGAGGAGTAGCAGAATCTATCAATTACCAGATGGGTATTTTGTTGAGATATTATACTGATACTGATTGTTCTTGGTTTTATGGGGGATATTTTGGAAATAAAGGATCGGGGATAACTACTAAATATGCATCTTCTGCAACTTATGGCATGACACTCGCTTCTGTGTATTATCGATTTGATAAAATCGCTTCTGGTAATAATGGTAGTTTGACAGATTGGCAATCGTCTGCAATTGGCGTGGTCAATAAAGTGACTAGTATTTACAGCAATTCAAATCTCTCAAATGTCTTATATAATACAACTTATGGATACAATACCTCATATCAAAAGAATCATATTGTAGTAATTCTTTCTGATATGGGAAATTGTTATAAAATCCAGTCGACTGATTATGTCGCTGATGGAGTACAGATGCATCCTGCAAATGAAACGTATACTGCCTACGATTGGAATAATATGGTAGGTTATGTCAACAAATCTGATGTTACGGTTGTTGGAACTGCCAAGATTCCTAATTCAGTATCTATTAGCAATTTTGTGACGCAATTGTACACGAATGTATTAGAACGTTCTCCGGATGAACAAGGCCTCAATAATTGGGTGAATCAACTTCAAAGTGGCTCAATGACGGGCAGTCAAGTAGCAGATGCTTTCTTCTTTAGTGCTGAATTTACTAAAAAAAATTATTGTAACAAGCATTTTGTAGAACATTTATATAAAGCATTGCTTGGAAGAAATGCCGATACAGAAGGATTAAATAGTTGGATTAGTGCTTTAAATAATAATGTATCAAGAGAAGCTGTTGCAAACGGCTTCCTATTGAGTGGTGAGTTTTCTGCAATTTGCGCAAGCAATGGAATTAATAGAGGAAACGGTATTTCAGTTCCTTTACACGGCACTATTCAGACTGAGCCATGCTCAATTGATGGAATATTTGACAACTCTTTAGGAATGTTCGTTGAAAGACTATATACAAAATGTCTGAATCGAAATTATGATCCTGATGGGTTAGCAAATTGGATTTTGCAAATAAATAAAGGAATGAGCGGGAGTGAATTAGCTGCAGGTTTTTTCTTTAGTGCAGAATTCACTAATGCCAATTATGATAATTCAACTTATATCAACAGATTATATGAATCTTTTTTTGACAGAGCTGCCGATGTAAATGGCTATAATAATTGGATTGAACAATTGAATAACGGAGTCTCACGAGAAACAGTTTTTAATGGTTTTGCTAATAGCGCTGAATGGCATGATTTTTGTTCAAAAAATGGTATTAATAGTTGAAAGTATTAATCTTGATACTTGAAAGTGATGAAAATATGATTGGCTTAATTTTGATTGGGCATGGAAATTATGCCTCAGGTATGCAGAGTGCAGTTGAACTACTCGCTGGAAAGCCGGAACATTTTGAAGCTGTTGACTTCACATTGGAGGATAGTACAGATGATTTGGAATTCCATCTGAAGGATGTCATCGCATCTATGAATGACTGTGAAGGTATTTTAATCTTCACTGATATTCTTGGCGGATCTCCATTTAAGGAAGCGGTCGAACTTAGTGAGGAAATGGCAGATCAATTTGACATCCGCATTGTTGCAGGGGCTAATCTAGGTATGCTGATCCAGGCAGATAGTTCCCGCGGCTATATCAATGATGTGGATACACTGGCAGATCTTGCAGTCGAAGAAGGAAAAAAACAGACTGTAAAGTATGTTTATACTGAGAAGACTGACAATGACGGAGGTATCTGAAAATGTCAAAGATTATTCTGACGAGAATTGATGACCGGCTTGTACATGGTCAGATATTCATGCAGTGGTGCGGTGAAGTCAATGCAGATATGATCCTGATCGCAAACAATGATGCGGCTGCTTCACATTTCAAGCAGGGTCTGATGGATATGGCTGTACCTGCTGATATTGAGACACGCTATTGGTCCATCAAAGAAACAATTATCCGGTATCAGAAGATGGAGAACGATTACCGCATTTTTCTGGTTGTCAGATCTCCTGAAGATCTGGTGGAACTGATCAAAGGTGGTCTGGATGTCCAGAAGGTCAATATCGGCAATCTGCAGATGGCTGAAGGAAAGATACAGAAAACAACAAGTGTTTCCGTTAATGAAGATGATATCAAAGCATTCCGCCAGCTGAAGGATATGGGCTGTCAGATGGAAATCAAAAGACTGCCGCAGAGTGAACCAGAAGATTTTAATGCAGTCATTAGCTGACAATGAGAAATACCTCCTCTTTCCCAAATATATAGGGTGAAGGGGAGGTTTTTGTATGGCGATGATCAAAGAGATGCCAGGGATTGAAAGGCCAAGAGAAAAGGCGCTGAGATTTGGTGTTGATGCCCTGAGTACCAGGGAGCTGCTGGCAATCCTGCTGCGCACTGGTGCAAAAGGAGAATCTGTTCTGGAAATGGTGGACAGGCTGCTGGTGAGATCAAAAGGAGCAGCAGGATTAGAGAAAATGAGCCGGAAAGAACTATGTGAGATCAGAGGAATCTCTGATGTGAAAGCTGTTGAACTGCTTGCCTGTATAGAATTAAATAAGAGAGCATTGCGGGAAAAGGTATTGACGGAAGATGTCATTGCCCAGCCAGAACACTTGATCCAATGGCTGCAGAAAGAAATCGGACCCTGTCCGCAGGAGAAATTCCTGGCAGTATATCTGGACAACTGTCATCATATCCTTTCCTGTCAGACGATGTTCGTAGGAACTGTCAATATGAGCCATGTATATCCACGAGATGTCCTGCGTGAAGCCTTAAAGGAATCCGCAGTCAGCATGATCATAGTCCATAATCATCCCGGAGGTTCTCTGGAACCTGGTGAAGCTGATCTGCACGTAACTTCTCTGATGATCAAAACTGCGGCAATGATGGGCATTGCGGTCGATGATCATCTGATCATTACGCAAAGTTCGTGGTTTTCTTTCGCAAGAGCGGGAATTATTGAGCAGATGATAGAAGAGTTGGCAAATAAATGATAAAATAATGCCAAGAGGTAGAGCATGAAACTTGTAGATAAAATCAATGATACAATTGACCGCGACTTTTCGCTCAGAAATCTGATCAAGATTATTCTGGTCATGGGCATTGTCTGGCTGTTCCAGTCGACCAGCGGCATCTGGCTGGGTATTTTAGGAAAGATCTGGGCTGTGATCATGCCTTTTATTGTTGGTTTTGTCATTGCATACGTGCTGCGCAGTCCAATTCGACTTGCAGAAAAGCACGGCATCACAAGAAAAATCACAATTCCAGTTTTATATATATTGGTATTCCTGTTCATCATCTGGCTGATCTACAGCCTGGTCCCAATGATCCTCAACCGTGCAGGCGATTTCATCAACAGCATCATCAACGGCATGCAGTGGCTGCAGGATAAAGTATCTTCCGTTTCTTCTTCCGGCGGCAGCGGCTGGCTGGACAGCTTTGTCAACGAAGGTGTTGATGCATTGACTGCCGTTAAGAAACTTCTGCCGAACGTTTCTGACAATCTCCCAAGTATCTTGAGCACTGCATTGTCATATCTGGCAAATACAGTGATTGCAGTAGTGGTATCCATTTTCATGTGCTTCGGATGGGAGAAGCTGAGATTCGGTGTTGAAAGGGTATCACGTCGGATATCCAAGCGCTGCTATGAGATCGTATTTGCCATCAATGAAGAAGAGAGCTCCTACATTCGTTCTTTATTGATCCTGATCCTGCTTCACTTTATCGAATATTCACTGCTGTATCTGCTGGTCGGACATCAGGACTGGCTGATCATGGGTCTGATCACTGCTCTGTCATTGATTGTCCCTTATATTGGTCCATCCATTGCAAATATTATTGGTATCTTCACAGCTTTGTCTTTACCAGTCGGCAATGTCATGTTCCTGGTCATCGCAATTGTGATCTTCAGCGGTACCGACGAATATGTCATGGCTCCGTTTGTGCATTCTCATAATACGCATGTCACACCATTATGGGCAATCTTCAGTGTATTTGCCGGCGGCGTGCTGTTCGGCAGTGTCGGCGTCATCATTGCGATTCCAGTATTCCTTGCACTGCGTGTAATTATTCTGAGACTGCATGATGATCATGAAATCCAGGAAGTCCAGGGGACCCAAAAATGAGAAAGGTATCAAGGATGCTGCTTGCAGCTGTTCTGTGCCTTCCTCTTTTACATGGCTGCACACCGGCCAGAACACAGATTGCTTATTCCATTTATCCAATCGGCTGGCTGCTGAATGTGATATCAGGCAATTCTTTATCGACAGTATCAATCCAGGATGATTCAATTCCCATTATTGTACAGAAAGCGGAACTGAAATCCGATTATAGGGATATTCTGGAAAGCTCCCGCGTATTCTTTCATATCGGCGGACTTGAGCCATATCTGTCAGTCATGGGAAAAACAATTTCGGACAGCGGTATTGATGAGGAAGATTTATCTTCTCTGAATGCTGTCTATAACTTTGGCAGATACAGTCAGGTGATCAAAGACGGTGAGACGCAGTATATTGAATCTGCCTACTATGACGGTTCCATCTTTGGCAGTATTGATACGACAACAAAAGATCTGTGCCTTTGGAATGATCCAATCTCCATGCTCAGCATGGGTGGAAATATTAAAGACTGGCTGATCAAGACATATCCTGAAAATGCTGATACGTATCAGGCTAACTATGACAAGCTGCAGACTGAATTGATCAATCTGGATGCCAAGTATCAGGAATACAGTTCATCACTCGCAAAGAACAGCAGGCAGATCTCGTTTGTATCTATGACGACTGGCTTCGGCAGCTGGCAGAAGACATATGGCTTTCAGGTGTATCCTGTCATTCTCTCCCGATACGGTGTCCTGCCGACGGATGAACAGCTGAGTGCAATCGAGGCAAGGATCAAGGCAGATGGAGTCAAATATATCGTCTATGAATCCAATATGAGTGAAGATATGATTGAGCTCTTCTACAAAGTGGAAACAGATCTCGGCTTAACGAGATTGGATCTGTCCAACCTGAGCGCATTGTCATTATCTCAGCAGCAGACCGGCAAGGACTATCTTTCCATCATGTATGAGAATCTTGCCCAGCTGCAGACAATTCCCGCATCTAGCATTACGGTGACCAAGTGATTTCGATGCCGGCACATGCCGGCTTTCTTCAATATAGGAGGACACATGAAAAAGTTTTTATTGACAGACGGCAACTCGATGCTGTTCAGGGCATATTATGCAACAGCATACGGCAGACCGATGACAACCTCAAAGGGAATTCCGACAAATGCTGTCTTTGGCTTTGTGTCAATGATCCAGAAGGCAATTGATACGGTGAAGCCGGATGCTGTCCTTGTTGCCTTTGATGCAGGCAAGCACACATTCCGTCATGATCTGTATGCAGACTATAAAGGCGGCCGCAAACCGGCACCGGATGACCTTGTTCCGCAGTTCGCACTGATCCGTGACTTCTGCGATGCATATCAGCTCAAGTGGGTGGAGATGGAGAACATCGAAGCAGATGACCTGATCGGCACTGCATCCAAAGATGCTTCCGATTATGAAACATATATTCTCACAAGTGATCATGACATGCTGCAGCTGGCAGATGACACAACATCCATCCTGTTAATGAAAAAGGGTATTACAGAAATGGATGTCATGACGCCGGAGAAGATCAAGGCAGACTATGGTGTCACACCGCTTCAAGTCATTGACCTGAAGGGACTGATGGGTGACACGAGTGACAATTATCCAGGTATTCCGGGTGTTGGAGAAAAGACAGCTGTTAAGCTGATTGAGCAGTTTGGATCAGTAGAGGGCGTACTAGCACATGACAGTGAGATCAAAGGTGCGCTTGGCAAGAAGGTGCAGGAGAATCATGATAGTGCCGTGCTGTCCAAAAAGCTGGCAACAATCAAGCGGGATGTTGAACTGAACTTCAAGACAGAAGACTGCATGTTCCATCCTGATTATCCTGATCTCATCAAATATCTCCGTTCACTGGACATGAACATGCTTGCAAAGAAGTATGAAGATCTTTCTGCTTCAGTTACCGTTGAAGAAGCAGCGTCACCGGAAGCAGAGTCAGCTGATGGATATGCAAGAGTATCAAAAATACCAGCATTCTTTTTAAAGAGTGAAACATTCCTTTTCCTCGATGAGAATCAGGATTCTTTCGTTAATGCAGAGGTTCACGGCTTTGGTGTCAACAGCGAACATGGAACAGTTTATATCAGCCTGGAAGATGTTCTGAAGGATGAGGCTTTCCTGGCATACCTCAAGCAGGCAGAACCACATAAGACCGGATACGATATCAAGCGTGCTATGCATTTGCTGAAACATGCAGGTCTTGAAATCAATTTTCATGATGATGCAATGATCCTGGCTTCTTTATGCGACAGTACATTGACCAGTACTGACAAGATCATGGAGCATTATCAGCTCAGCACGGCAGTTTCTTTTGAAGACGTCTATGGGAAGGCATCCAAGCCAATTCTGTTTGCGGATGAAAATCTGCAGAGAGATTATGCCTGTGCCAATGCAGTTAACATTCATGCATTGTATGATCTGACGATTGCCAAGATCAAAGACTATGACATGATGGATCTTTATCGGAATATTGAAATGCCTTTGACCTCTATCCTGTTTGAAATGGAAGGTGACGGCATTATCTGTGACCTCAAGATCCTTGATCGGATTGCCAAGGAAACCGGTGCGAAGATCGATGCACTGCAGAAGCAGATCTATGAAGAAGCTGGAAAGGAATTCAATATCAATTCCACCAAGCAGCTCGGCGATGTCCTCTATGATGACCTGGCACTTCCTTCCGGCAAAAAGAGAAGCACAGCAGCTGACAAACTTGAAAAGCTTTTAGGTGTACATCCAATCATCGAACATATCCTTGAATATAGAAAACTGTCCAAGATCTTCAGCACATATGCGGAAGGCTTAAAGAAATATATCTGGAAGGACGGAAAGATCCATACAATATACAATCAGTGTGCGACACAGACCGGCAGACTATCTTCTTCCGAACCGAACCTGCAGAACATCAGTGTCAGGGATGAGCAGGGCAAAGAAATCCGCAAAGCATTCCTGCCGGATCCTGGATGTGTCCTGATTTCCTCAGACTATCACCAGATTGAACTGCGCATGCTGGCACATATGGCAGATGAACCTGGCCTGATTGAAGCATTTAAGAGCGGCATCGACGTCCATACAAAGACAGCAATGGATGTCTTTGGTGTCAGCAAGGATGAAGTGACTCCGTTAATGAGAAGAAGAGCGAAAGTCGTCAACTTTGGTATTGTATACGGAATCTCTGATTTTGGCCTGGCCCAGCAGCTTGGTACTACCCGTATGGAAGCCAAAGACTTCATCGATACCTATTACAAAAAGTATCCAGGCATCCGCAGATATATGGATTCCATCGTCAGCGAATGCGAAGAAAAGGGATATGTGACGACTCTCTGCGGGCGCAGAAGAGATATCCCGGAGATCCATGACAAGAACCATATGATCAAGGAATTCGGCAAAAGAGCTGCGATGAATGCACCAATTCAGGGTTCAGCAGCTGATCTGATCAAGATTGCCATGATCCATATTCATGAAGCAATGCAGAAGGCAGGCGTCAAGTCAAAGATGATTCTGCAGGTCCACGATGAACTGATCTTCAATGTACCGGAAGATGAGATTGAACAAATGAAGAAGCTGATCGATGAAGGCATGACATCTGCTATGAGCTTGAAAGTGCCTCTCACAGCAGAATGTTCCGTCGGACACGATTGGTACGAGGCGAAATAATGCCGGAACTGCCAGAAGTAGAAACTGTGGTCCGCACTTTGGAACATCAGATTGCGGGCAGAAAGATTGTTGGTGTCCAAGTACGCTATGACAAGATTATTGACGGCAATGCAAGAGAGTTTGAAAAGAAGCTGAAGGGTGAGACTTTCCGCAAGTTTGAACGGCGTGGAAAATATCTGATCTTTCGGATGGAACATGTTACTCTGCTTTCTCATCTGCGGATGGAAGGCAAATACTATATCCAGGATCCAGAGGATGCGCTGACCCGGCATATGCATGTACTGTTTGACCTCGATAATGGCGGACAGTTAAGGTACAATGATACCAGAAAGTTTGGACGGATGAAGATCCTGCCTCTGGATTACGACTTTACACATTTTAACGAGCTTGGTCCGGAACCTCTTTCTTCTGAATTCAATGCAGAATACATCCATGCATATCTGAAAGGGAAGAAGGCACCGCTGAAATCGATTCTGCTTGACCAAAGCTTTACTGCCGGCATCGGCAATATCTACGCTGATGAGATCCTGGCAGCCTGCGGCCTTCGTCCAGGCAGATCCTGTGCACGCATCACCCGCAGAGATGAAGAAATTATCGCTGCCAATACAAAAAAGATCCTCAAGGCAGCAATCAAAGCCGGCGGAACGACAATCCGTTCCTATACCTCATCCTTAGGAGTGACCGGCAGATTCCAGACTTCCTGCACCGTACATATGCAGAAGATATGTCCGCGCTGCGGAAGCGCAATTCAAGTTAAATATATCGGCGGCAGGAGCAGCTACTACTGTCCGCATTGTCAGCATTGATCAAGAAAGGAATATCCATGAAGAAAATCGGTATCACAGGTACAATCGCATCAGGCAAGACTTCGGTATCGATTTCATTGAAGCGCAGGGGAATGCCTGTCTTCAATGCGGACAACTACAGCAAGATTGCCCTGCATCAGGGAAGTCAGTGCTATGCACGTCTAATAGAGATTCTCGGCAGCAGTGTCCTTGATGACAATCAGGACATTGATCCTCATCAGATGGCAGAGATCATCTTCAATGATGAGGAAAAGCGGAGAGCGGTCAATGAAGCGGTTCATCCTTTTGTCAAGGAAGGCATGCGGAAGTTCTTTGCCAGCCATGCGGACAGACCGCTGGTATTTGCGGAGGTGCCGCTGCTGTTTGAGTCCCATTGGGAAAAGGAATTTGATGCGGTATGCGTTATCACATGTGCAAAGGAAGAAGCTTTGAAGCGCATGATGAAAGATCGTGGATATACGAAGAAGGAAGCAGAAAGAAGATATGCATCACAGATTGATCCGGAAAAACAGAAAGCAATGGCTGATTACATCCTGATCAATGACGGTGATAGAAAAGAATTAGAGCATCAGGTAAACACCTGGGTTGCTCAGCTGCGAAAGGAGACACGTCATGGAAATGAAAGCTAAAGATACCTACCGCTGTGAATGCCGCCATGGTGTTTCTGAAGAAGCATTAAGCTCTTTAATGACAATGTATCAGCCGCTGGTCGGTCCTGATTCAATCCTGATTTATTTGACTTTGGCAGCGGAGGCACAGTCGCCGCATGGACAGGATTCTATGCAGAGGCTGTTTGCCTTGACCGGAATTCCTGCCGATACTTTCGAAAAGGCCTGTGCAAGACTGGAAGAATACATGCTGATGCGCACGTATATGAAAGAAACGGATACTAAGAACAGTTATATATTCGTCCTGAGCTTTCCGTTGAGCGCCCACGATTTTATCAAGAATGCTTTTTATATGTCCCGTTATCAGAAAGTCATGGGACAGGGTCAGGCAGAGATTTCTGCCGCCAGGGCAGTCGCCGGTACGATACCAGTGCAGGAGTATAAAGATGTCACGCATGTCATAAAAAACGTGCGTACTGATGACTATGAGCGCAGTGTTCCATTCATTGAAATCAAGCCGAAGTTTGTTTTCAGCCCGGATGATGAATCAGTGAATTTTGATTATCATTCTTTTGATATGAAGTGTTCTACTCTTGTTTTTCCTGCTGAACTGCGTTCTGGTGAAAACATGGATCTGATTGGCAGACTTGCCGTTGTCCATGGTATCTCGGTCGAGAAAATGATCATCCTGGTCAAGGACTGTGTATCACTGAGCACAATGAAATTTGATACAGAGAAGCTGAAAATCAAAGCAGCACGTGCACAGGGTGATGTCAAACCTGGCAAGGATATCTATGATATGTCACCGGATCTCTTTCTGTCTTCTAAACAGAATGGTGCACCGATATCATTTGCAGACAGTCAGATGGTCGGCAGACTGAGCACAGATATGCATTTTTCTAATGAAGTCATCAATATTATGCTGGAATATATTTTGCATGTTTCGCAGAACAGACTGAATCCGCGGTTTGTGGATATGGTCGCCGGCGAATGGGCTAGAGACGGCGTCAAGACTAGAGAGCAGGCACTGCAGGAAACAAAGAAGCAGCTGGCTTCTGTCAAGAACAACCGCACACATGTCAAGATTGACATGCCTGCATACATGAAGAAGCAGAAGCAGGAAGGCCTTCCGGAAACAAAGAAAGCCAGTGAAGAACAGATCCAGGAAGCTCTGGAAATGCAGAGAAAGATGAAGGAGCGGCACGGCAATGGACAAGGCTGATTTTACAATCAATCTGTCTCCTGAAAAAAGAATACAGATGGAAAAGGAGACAAAGGAATTAATTGAAAAGCTGAAAGGCAATCTGCAGATCCGCTCATTGCTGGAAAGAGGAGATATCGATGCATCCTGCATTGAACGGTATCCATGGAAGCTGAATGAATGGCTGAAAGGATTTGAACCTTGCATCGGATGCAGGGGACTGTCATTCTGCAGACAGAAGACAAAAGGATATTTCTCAGCAGTACGCTATGACGGCATGATGCAGAAATATGAACAGGCGTGTAAGTTCATGCGTGTCAAGGAAGCATCAGAAGCACATATGAAGCAGTATACTGCGGATGATCTGCCGAAGAATATGAGAACGGTGTCTTTGGCTGACATCGATATCACGAAGGAATCCAGTGAATATGTCAAGGCATTGACCGCTGCAATGAAATGCAGTGAGAATGATCAGAGCATTTATCTCTACGGCAATATGGGAACAGGCAAAACATATCTAGCAGCCGGTGCCTGCAATGACCATGCCAGAAGAAAAGAAAGAGTTGCATTTATTCACTATCCATCGTTCTGCATGAAAATGGCAGGAATGGTGGCTTCCAATGAATATAAACAGGAATTAGAACGCATGAAGTATGTAAAATTCCTGGTCATTGATGATATCGGTGCAGAAAATATGACTGAGTGGAACCGTGATTCAATCCTGCTGCCGCTGCTGAATGCCCGGTATGACGAAGGCCTGCCGACCTGGTTCACATCGAACTGTGATCTGGTCTCCCTCAAGATCCATTTCACTTTTACTGCCAAAGGTGCGGAAGATGAGCTCAAAGCAGAGCGTATTTTAGAGAGAATCCAGACAATGTGCGCAATTCAAACGCTTACAGGGGAAGACAGGCGAAAATAACTATGAATACTGCTTTCATTGAAACGTTAACAATGCTAAAATTAGGATTGAATTTGGAGGCGTGATATGGTTAGAAAAATTGGTGTTCTGACGTCCGGTGGTGATGCGCCTGGCATGAATGCGGCAATCCGTTCAGTCACAAGAATCGCATTAAATAATGGCGTTGAAGTTGTGGGTGTACATGATGGGTACAGAGGTCTTCTGGATGGCAATTTCCAGCCGTTAGCCAGAACAGATGTGTCTGACATTCTTGACCGCGGCGGCACAAAGCTTGGATCTGCACGTCTTCCAGAATTTAAAGAAGAAGATGTTCAGAATACCTGCATCAGCAATCTGAAGAATGCAGGCATTGATGCCTTGGTCGTGATTGGCGGCGACGGTTCCTACCGCGGCGCACTTGCCATGACAAAGAAGGGAATCAACTGTATCGGCCTGCCTGGAACAATTGACAATGATATTCCGGGAACGGACTTTACAATTGGTTTTGATACGGCTCTGCATACCTGTGTAGAGAACGTCGATAAATTGAGAGATACATCAAGTTCTCATCATCGCTGCTCGATTGTTGAAGTCATGGGCAATCACTGCGGTGATCTGGCTTTATATACTGCCATCAGCTGCGGTGCCGAAATGGTCATCTCACCTGAGACCGGCTATGATGAACTGGAAGTCCTGGAAAAGTTACGTTATCTGAGCGATGCGGTAAAGAAGAACCATGCCATCGTCATAATCTCAGAGAAGATCTGCGATGTTGATGCCTTGGCAAAGAAGGTCTCTTTACACACAAACTTCAGTGGAAGAGCGACCGTATTAGGCCATATACAGAGAGGTGGATCACCAACTCCGACCGACAGAATGCTTGCTTCCCGCATGGGAGAAAAGGCAGTTGATCTGTTGATGGAAGGAATCGGCGGACACTGTGTCGGTATCATTGACAATGAAATCACATCAATGCCGATCAACGAAGCACTGGAAAGACCTCGTCAGAGCCGCAAACAGCTGTACAGACTGTTTGACCGCTTAGTATAAACGTAGGATAGAAGAGAAGGATAGGTATTTATGAGCAATTCACATTTATTCAAGAGAACCAAGGTTATCTGCACAATCGGACCTGCATCTGAAAATGCTGATACTCTCACAAAGCTCGCTGAAGCCGGCATGAATATTGCCCGTTTGAACTTCAGCCATGGTACACACGAAGAACACGGCAAGCGTGTCAAGCTGATCCGTCACGTATCAGAGTCGACAGGCATTAATCTTGCAGTGGCATTAGATACAAAGGGACCTGAAATCAGATTAGGCAATTTCAAGAACGATACTGAGAATTATCAGATCGGAGAAATTGTTTATCTTGAAAAGGCAGAGATTGATGGAACTCATGAGAGATTCCATATCCAGGTACCTGAATTATTCGAAGATTTAAAGCAGGGCAACAGCATTCTGATCAATGACGGCAAGATGAGACTCACAGTCCTTGAGAATGATGGCAAGGAAATGAAGTGCAGAGTTGAAGTTGCTGGACCAATCTCTTCACATAAGGGATGCAATGTACCAGGTGTAAAGCTTTCCATGCCGTTCCTTTCTCAGAAGGATGAAGATGATATCCGTTTTGGATGTCAGCAAGATGTAGATTTCATCTTTGCTTCTTTCACAAGAAGAGCTCAGGACATCAATCAGATCCGTAAGATCTGCATTGAAGAAGGGAAACCAAGAATCAACATCATCGCCAAGATTGAGAACCAGGAAGGCTATGACAACGTCGATTCTATTCTGGAAGCTGCAGACGGCGTCATGGTTGCCCGTGGAGACCTCGGTGTTGAAATTCCTACAATGCTTGTTCCAGTTTATCAGAAGCACATTATTCATCAGGCAAACATCTATGGAAAGCCAGTCATCACGGCAACACATATGCTGGATTCCATGACACATAACCCACGCTGCACACGTGCTGAAGCATCTGATGTATGCAATGCAGTATTAGATGGTTCTGACGGTGTCATGCTAAGTGCAGAGTCTGCTGCTGGTGATTATCCAGTAGAATCATGCGAGACAATGTCTGAGATTGCGGAAGAAGCTGAAAAGATCCTTCCATACAGAGATAGACTTGACTGGCTCAAGACAACATCCAACAAGACAGTTCAGGATGCAGTATCTATTGCAATCTCTGATGCAACACTGACACTGGACAATATCGGTGCAATCGTTGTCTTCACGCAGGGAGGCACAACAGCGCGCCGTATCTCCAAGTTCAGACCAAAGGCTCCAATCCTTGCTGTTACCTTCACAAAGGATACACAGCGCAAGCTGGAGAGCTACTGGGGTGTTATGCCGATTGTCTCTGATGTACAGAATCAGATGACAAACGATGATGACTTAGCAACCTTGTTTGCGAAGGACTATGGTGTCAAGAAGGGGCAGTTGATCATTATCTCTGCTGGTTATCCAACTGGTGAAGGTTCTGCCAACATGATGAAGATCATCGAAGTTAAATAAAACAGGAAAAGATATGTCTCGGCATATCTTTTTAATTATTGAGACTGTTTCTTCGATATAATAAAGAAGTGAGGTATATCCATTATGTCAGAAATAGAAATTGCATATTACGGTCACTCCTGCTTCAAGGTCTGCTATCGAGGAAACAGCATTCTCTTTGATCCATATGAAGATGATTCTGTTCCAGGACTGAAGCTGCCGGAAGGGATGACAGCTGATGCTGTTTACTGTTCCCATGATCACGCTGATCACAATGCTGAACACCTGATCCATACTTCAGGCATCAATCCATTTCCGCTGTTCAGAGCATCTGTTCCCCATGATGATCAAGGTGGGAGAATGCGCGGCTTCTGTGATATGACTTTCCTGAAAGTCGGAACGGTCACGGTAGTCCATATGGGTGATATAGGACGTGAACCAAATGAAGAAGAGTATGAAGCACTGCAGAGGGCAGATGTCTTGATGATCCCGGTCGGCGGATATTATACGATTGATTCGACAATGGCTTCGAAGATCATTGATCGAGTCGGGGCAAAGCTCAATATCCTGATGCATTTCCGGAAGGGTGCGTATGGATATGATGTACTGGATACCATTGACCATGTCAAAGAGAGTTTCCCTGATCTGAAGCAGATGCCGATGGAACGCATTGTCTTTGATGAGATGCATGTACCGGATGAAATCATCACGCTTGAACCAATCCAATAAAAAAGACGGAAATTTCCGTCTTTTCTTATGCTTTTTCTTCTGTCTTCTTTGGCGCTCTTGGCTTGCGGGCAGTACTGTGTGAAGCAGTCTTGGCCTTGATTTCTTCCATCGCTGCTTTCTGATTCAGGATGACAGGAATCACAATTGGATTGCGGTTTGTTTTCTTGAACAAATATGGTTCCAAAGAAGTCTTGATGCAGTTCTTCAGTTCACCGAAGGTCGTTCTCTGCTGCATCTTTTTCTTTAATGCTTCATA
Source organism: uncultured Galactobacillus sp. (assembly GCA_964385925.1). GTDB lineage: Bacteria > Bacillota_I > Bacilli_A > Erysipelotrichales > Erysipelotrichaceae > Bulleidia. The sequence goes on from CAYLQV010000006.1 coordinate 36,952, forward strand.
AACGACCAATTCAGCTTCCTTGAGCAGTGTCTGCGAATCCTTGATATAGACAAAGCCGCGGGAAACAATGCTTGGACGGCACAGGATCTTGTTGTAGCGTGAATCAATCGTAACAATAATAGCGACCAAGCCGTTCTCAGCTAAAATTTTACGGTCTTTGATGACTGAGGTGCTCAAGCCGGAGGCATCGTTGCCGTCGACGTAGATGGCATCTGTCTGGATGCGCTCATCCGCTTCAAATACTTCACCGTTCCTTAAGACAAGAACATCGCCGTTGGAGCAGATGAAGCAGTTCTCTTTCGGAACGCCTGTTTCCTGCGCTGTATGTGAATGCTGGACAAGCATCTTGTATTCACCATGGTTCGGCATGAAATACTTCGGCTTGATCAGATTCAGCATCAGCTTCTGTTCCTCCACTGGTGCGTGACCGGTCGTATGGAAGGAAGTCAGTGGGGAATTGGTGACAACATTGGCACCGACTCTGGTCAGCTGGTTGATGACACCGGAAACGGAAACGCCGTTGCCCGGAATTGGATTGGATGAGAACAATACCGTATCACCAGGAATGATCTTGATGAAGCGGTGTGTGCCATTGGCAATTCTGCTCAGAGCTGCCATCGGTTCACCCTGTGAACCAGTGCAGATAATGCAGATGCGGTTGGCTGGCAGGGTATTCAGTTCATTGCCGGAGATAAAGGAGCTGTCTGGAATCTTAATGATTCCCAAGTTGCGCCCAATCTCAGCTACATTTTCCATGGATCTGCCGAAGACCGCAATCTTGCGGTTGCATGCAACTGCACATTCAAGGATCTGGGCAATTCGGTAGACATTGGATGCGAAGGTCGAGACTAATAATCTTCCCGGTGTTTTGCGCATCTGTTCCATGATAGCGGTAGCAACCATCTTTTCAGAGATGGAGGATCCAGGTACACCAGAGTTGGTGGAGTCACTCATTAACAGCGTGACGCCGACCTGTCCAATGTAAGCCATTTTCTGATAGTCAGAATTCTTGCCGATTGGCGTCAGATCGAACTTGAAGTCACCAGTCTCGACGATTCTGCCGTTCGGTGTATTGATCAGGATGCCTAAGGAATCAGGAATGGAGTGGACAGTATCGAAGAAGCCGATGCTGAAATACTTTGTCCGGATCCGGGAATCTGCATTGATCTCAACAATCTTGCAGGAACGGGATAGTCTTCTTTCTTCCAGTTTCTTTTCAATCAGTGCCTTAGCAAATCTAGGCGCATAAATTTCTTTTAGATGGATTGACTGCAGGAAGAATGGGATACCGCCGATATGGTCTTCATGACCATGGGTGATGACCATTGCCTTGATCTTCTGCTGATTTTTTACCAAATAAGAATAATCCGGAATGACGTAGTCGACACCGAGCAGATCATCTTCAGGGAATAGGACACCGCAGTCAATGATGATGATTTCATCATCATGTTCAATGCAGTACATATTCTTGCCAATCTCGCCTAATCCGCCTAAAGCATAGACAAGCGTATCCTTCTTATGATCAATCGCATGTTCGATTAAATCAGGCTCAGGAATGCGAGAATAGCGGACTGGACGGTTTGACCGTGTTCCGTTTGTTGTTTCTTCCATTATTATATTTACCTCGTTTCTTACAAAACATTTACTTCGTATTACTTATTTCTTACATATTATACCACATGAAAAAGAATTGGAACAAAAACGCAATTAAATTACAAGTGCACCCGGCACTGGTTTTTCTGGATTCTTTGGATCGATATAGTCGTAGAAAAGAGTTCCTTTGAAATGATCCAGTTCATGCTGGAGGACAATTGCCAAATAACCTCTGGCACGGATCGTGATGTCTTTATTCTGGATGAGGTCAAAAGCCTTGATCGTGACACGGGCACTTCTGACAACATAGCCTTCATGTTCTTCAACGACAGAAAGGCAGCCTTCACCGCCGCCTAGATACGCTTTCTGCAGAGAAGAGGAAACAATCTTCGGATTGACCAGCATATATTCAAAATGCTCCGGCTGGTCATTCTTGTCATGGTCATCCACAATGACTGCTGTCAGCTGTTTCTTGACACCGACCTGAATTGCACTGATGCCGACTGCCGGGCGCAGGATGAGATCCTTTGCCTTCTCTTCATCGGTACTGTCTTTCACATATTGGAACAGGTCTCTTAAAAGCTGCTCATCTTCTTTGCTGAGCGGTAATGATACAGGTTCAGATTTTTCACGTATTAAAGGATTTGTATCCTTGATAATTGTTTCATTATTAATCAACATTCGTATTACCTCGGAATCATTTTAGTGATAACAGCGTGAGATGTCAAAGGAATCGCTTCAAAATTATGAAAAGGAGAGGATAATATGATAAAATTTCTATGCTATGATAACAGCCAATCAAAATATCAGTAAAAAGAAAAAGTCCATATTCAATATCAAAATGCCGCCGAAATTTGACGGCTGGATCTATACAGCGACCGTAATGCTTGTCTTTTACGGTGTCATCATGGTCACAAGTGCTTCAATGGGGCAGGCGGTTTCCAATCCTTCCTTCCTGGTCAAAACGATTGTGAAGGAACTTGTGTTCGTCCTGACGGGATATTTTGCCATGACCTTTCTTGCCCAGAAATTCACCCTGGGCTTTTTGAAGAGTGAACACTTCGGCTCTTTGATCATCATTACCGTCGCAGCTCTTTTTGCCTGTCTTGCATTCCCAGCGACCGGTGGTGCACATGCATGGTGGAAGATCACGATTGCCGGCGTTGAAATTGGTGTACAGCCTTCTGAATTTGCTAAGATCACTTCAATCTTGACGGTAGCCGCTTACTTTGGTGACAATCATCGGACATACCGCAAAATCTTTAATCTGATCAAAGTACCAGTACTGAGCATCGGTGCATATGTGCTGATTGTCCTGCTTGTTCAGAAAGACTTTGGCTCAGCCATGGTCATTGCCCTGATCACTTTTATTATTGTCATGATACCGACCAACCCGCAGCTGCGTACAACAAAGATTCTGGCAGGGGTCGTTATTGTGCTTCTGTTTGGCGGCATTATCCTGATTGTCTACACAAAATTCGGTGAAAATCTGATCAATGCACTGCCTGACGGCTATCAGAAGAACAGATTCCTTTCGGCTATCAATCCATTCGCAGATAAATATGATTCCGGCTATCAGCTGGTCAATGGTCTGATTGCTTTTGCCAGCGGCGGCTGGTTTGGCAAGGGACTTGGCAACAGTGTCCGCAAATACACGGACTTTCCAGCCGCAAGTACTGACTCCATCCTTTCCATCATTGTTGAAGAACTTGGCTTTGTCGGCTTCTTGGTGATGATCATATTGTTCGGCATCATTATCTTCCGTCTTTTGAAATATGCGCAGAAGATCAAGACAGAAAAGGCAAAGATCATTCTGGTCGGTGTGGCAATGTACTTCATGATCCATATCTTCTTCAACATCGGCGGTGTTACCGTATCGCTTCCTTTAACTGGCATTCCGCTGCTTCTGATCTCATCAGGCGGATCTTCAACAATCAGTGCAATGATGGCGCTTGGCATCAGTCAGGCAGTTATATCTGCTTATAAGCGGGGGTATATCCAGTGAGGATTGTAGCTGGTAAATATCGGTCCCGCCGGATTGAAACAAGATCATCAAATGAAACACGGCCGACGCTGGACAAAGTCAGGGAAGCAGTCTTCTCCGCATTAGGCGGCAGCTTTGATGGCGGTGCCTTCCTTGATCTGTATGCCGGCAGCGGTGCCAATGGATTGGAAGCACTGTCACGCGGCATGGAACATGCAGTCTTTGTGGATCTTGCCAAAGATGCGGTGCAGATGATCAAAAAGAATATTGCGGCGCTTGGCTGCGAAAATGAGACAGATGTATACTGCATGAAAGATACCCGGGCTCTGGAACTGCTGTCACAGCAGAAGAAAAAGTTCAAGGCAGTCTATCTGGACCCGCCGTATGCCAAGCAGCATAATCCGGAGATCCTCCGCTATATTGATGAACATGAAATGATGGATGCAGGCGGTGTCCTGGTCATTGAATCTGACCGGAATGACCGCTTTACAGAAAATTATACGCATTTGAAATATCTGTTTGACAAAGAGTACGGCATCACACGCATTACTTACTATAGATACGAGGCATAGAGTATGAAAGCTTGTTATCCTGGAACGTTTGATCCGATTACCAATGGACATCTGGATATTATTGAGCGGGCTTCTAAGATGTTTGAGGAGCTGGATGTCTTTATTATGGTCAATCCGCGCAAGATCTGTGTCTTCTCCGCGGAAGAAAGAAAAGAGATGATTGAGGATTCGCTTGTCAGCATCGATTCACCAGCCAATGTTAAAGTCTTCATCGGCAGCGGCCTGACTGTTGATATGGCAAGACTGCATGGCTGCGGAGCGATGATCCGCGGTATCCGTGCTGTATCAGATTATGAATATGAGCTGCAGCAGGCAACAGCCAACATGATGCTCGGTCATGACATTGAGACAATCTTCCTGATTGCTAAGCCGCAGTATTCCTTCCTTTCTTCTTCGGTCGTAAAGGAAATTGCAATGTACCGCGGGGATATTCTGAATCTTGTCCCGGTGCAGATCATTGATCAGGTCAATGCGAAGCTCAATGACGAGGACAAATGATCAGCCTTGCATACTATGATTCACCTTTGGGAAGAATCACGATAGCAGCCAAAGAAGAAAAGATCTGCGGCGCATGGTTTGAAGGCCAGAAGTACTTTCTTTCCTCTCTGAAGCAGCAGCAGACGCAGGATCAACTGACGCCGGTGCTGGAACAGGCACAGGGCTGGCTGGATCATTACTTCTTAGGCGAGGATATCGAAATGGATCTGCCGCTGCTGGCAGAAGGCACTTCATTTCAGAAAACTGTCTGGGATGTCCTGCAGACGATCCCGTACGGGAGCACCATGACCTATGGTGAAGTCAGCAGGGAGGTCAGCCGTCTTCTGGGCAGAGATAAGATGTCAGCACAGGCGGTCGGACAGGCAGTCGGGCATAATCCCATCTCCATCCTGATCCCATGTCATAGAGTGCTAGGAAAGAGCGGCAGTTTGATCGGATATGCCGGCGGTATCGGACGGAAAAAATCACTCCTGGAAATGGAAGGCTCTATATAAGGAAAACAGACCAGAAATGGTCTTTTTTTGACTTTCTGAAACAAATTAGCACTGAAATCTTGACAGTGCTAAAACAGGGATGTAAGATACTAGCAGACATCAGAGAAGAGTGCTAAAGGAGGCGGTAAACAAGATGCTGACGCCAAGACGAATTGAAATCTTCAAGGCAATTGTCGATGAATATATCAAGACAGCGGAACCGGTTGGTTCAAAAGCCCTGCAGCAGCAGTATCATCTGCCGTACTCCAGTGCAACGATCCGAAATGACATGCAGGAACTGGAAGAAATGGGTTATCTCGAGAAAACACATACTTCTTCCGGCAGAGTGCCTAGCACAGCAGGATATAAGTTCTACTGTGAGAATCTGCTCGATGATGCGCATATCGATCAGAAGATGGAAATTGCAATCAGAGAAGCCTTTGATGCCCAGAATTTGAACGTTGAGGAAGCGGTCAGACACAGCTGTGAAATCTTATCAGAGATGACAAACATGACCACAGGCGCAGTTGGACCGGATGCTTCTGAACAAAGGCTGGAACACATCAAGCTGTTCCCGCTGGATGACAAAAATGCCATCTGTGTCTTTATTACCAACAGCGGTCATACAGAAACGAAGAATTTCCATTTTGATGAAGCAGTATCCGTTCAGGATATTGAGAGCTGCACGGATATCCTGAACGAGAAACTGAAGAACGTCAGGATTGATCAGCTGGTCGACCGAATGGAAACACTGAAGCCTGAATTGAGTGCTGTCGTTGAAAGACACGATCTTCTGTTTGCGGCATTTGTTAAAGCATTTATCAAGTTTGCCAGTGAGAATGTTTATTTCTCCGGCAAAGACAAGATGCTCTATCAGCCGGAATTTGAAGATATTAACAAGCTGAAGAAACTGATGACGATGTTAGATGATTCCACTGTCTGGAAGAATATGTCCAGCGATGCAAATGCAGTCGCGGTCACTACGAAAGGCGCGGAATTAACATGGATCAATGATCTGGCAGTCGTTCGTTCAAAGTTCCATGTGAATGATGAAGAAACTGGTGAATTCATGGTCGTCGGACCTAGCCGTATGAATTACGACAAGATTGTGGCGATGGTAGAATACGCTGCCAAGATGATTGAGAAAATGTACAACGAAGGAGGCGGTGACAAATAATGGATCAGGAAACAAAACAGACTCCGGAAGAAACAGCGGAGAAAGATACAAAGCAGGAACCTGAAAAGGAAAAAGAAACAGAAAAGCATGAGCCAGAGAAATGCGATAAGAAAGCAGACAAGGAACATGCAAAGATGGAAGAGCTCGAAAAGAAGAACAAGGAGCTCGAAGAAAAGGTTGCTGTATTAAAGAATGAATATGCAAAAGCATATGCGGATACAGAGAACATGCGCAAGCGGCTCAACAAGGAACATGAATCCTTCGTGAAGTATCATATGCAGGATTTCGCCAAAGAAGTTCTGCCGGTACTGGACAACTGCGAAAGAGCATTGGCTGCCGAGACATCTGATGCAGCACTTCATAAAGGTGTCGAGATGATCTACAGTCAGCTGAAGACAGCTCTGAACAAAGAAGGCGTTACGGAAATTGATGCTTTAGGCAAACCGTTTGACGGCAACTGGCATCAGGCATTGATGAGTCAACATAAAGACGGTGTAGAACCTGGAATTGTCATCGAGGTTCTGCAGAAAGGCTACAAATTGAACGACCGCATCGTAAGAGCGGCTATGGTAAAGGTCAGCGACTGACCAGGAGGCTAAATATATGAGTAAGATTATTGGTATTGACTTAGGTACAACAAACAGCTGTGTAGCTGTCATGGAAGGCAAGGATGTAAAGGTCATCGCTAACCCGGAAGGAAACCGTACAACACCATCTGTTGTCGCTTTCAAAAATGGCGAGAGAATTGTCGGTGATGCTGCAAAAAGACAGCTGATCACAAACAAGGATACAGTTTATTCTGTTAAGAGATTAATGGGAACTGACCAGAAAGTAACTCTGGAAGGCAAGCAGTATACACCGCAGGAGATTTCCGCAATGATCCTTTCCTATATGAAGGATTATGCAGAAGGCTATTTAGGAGAAAAGGTAGACAAGGCAGTCATCACTGTTCCTGCTTACTTCAATGATGCACAGCGTCAAGCTACAAAGGATGCCGGCAAGATTGCTGGCCTTGATGTTCAGAGAATCATCAATGAGCCAACGGCATCTGCATTGGCATTCGGTCTGGACAAGGATCAGTCCAAGGAACAGAAGATCTTAGTCTATGACTTAGGCGGAGGCACATTTGATGTATCCATTCTGGATATCGCAGACGGTACTTTCGAAGTATTGTCTACTGCAGGTGATACACACTTAGGCGGCGATGACTTCGATCAGAAGATCATTGACTGGCTGGCAGATAACTTCAAGAAAGAGAATAACATTGATCTAAAGCAGGACAAGATGGCTCTGCAGAGATTGAAGGAAGCAGCTGAAAAGGCAAAGAAGGATCTGTCCGGTGTCGTTCAGACACAGATTTCCTTACCATTCATATCTGCTGGTGCTTCCGGCCCGCTGCATCTTGAAACAACGCTGACAAGAGCACAGTTTGACAACATGACGAGAGATCTTGTCGATCGGACAATGGAACCAGTCAGACATGCATTGGCTGATGCAAAGCTGAATGCTTCTGATCTTGATCAGGTATTGTTAGTTGGTGGTTCTACAAGAATCCCAGCTGTTCAGGAAGCTGTCAAGAATGAGCTTCATAAAGAACCGAACAAGTCTGTCAACCCAGATGAATGCGTCGCTATCGGTGCCGCCATTCAGGGTGCAGTCATCGGCGGTGATGTCAAGGATGTCTTACTGCTTGATGTCACTCCGCTGAGCTTAGGTATTGAAACATTAGGCGGTGTCATGACCGTCCTGATTCCGCGCAACACAACGATTCCTACATCCAAGAGCCAGGTATTCTCTACCGCAGCTGACAATCAGCCGGCAGTTGACATCCATGTCCTGCAGGGTGAACGTCCAATGGCAAATGACAACAAGACACTGGGCAACTTCCAGTTAGACGGTATTGCGCCGGCTAGACGCGGTGTGCCGCAGATCGAAGTCACATTTGATATCGACGTCAACGGTATTGTCAAGGTATCCGCAAAGGATAAGGGAACAAACAAGGAACAGCATATTACAATTCAGAACTCCAATGGACTTTCTGATGCAGAGATTGACCGCATGGTCAAGGAAGCTGAAGCTCACAAGGCTGAGGATGACAAGCATAAGGAAGACATCGAGACTAAGAACAAGGCAATTGCCTATATCAGTCAGATCGATGAGACATTGAAGAGTGACAACCCGAATGTAACACAGCAGCAGAAGGATGAAGTCAAGAAGCTGAGAGATGAACTGCAGGAAGCAGTTGATAAGGATGATATGGCTTCTCTGAAGACAAAGCTGGATGCATTGGAGCAGGCTGCCAATACAATGGCACAGCAGATGTATCAGCAGCAGGGTGCTGCCGGTGCGCAGGGCCAGCCGAATGACGGCGGTGCTGCTGGAGCAAATCCAAACAGCAGTGATGATGTTGTGGATGCTGATTTCAAGGAAAAGAAGAACTAAGAAAATGTTTTCAGAATGCGGGGACAGTGTTTCCGCATTCTATGTTTAACGGAAGGCAGGGAATAAGATGGCCGATAAGAGAGATTACTATGAAGTCCTGGGTGTATCCAAAGGAGCCAGTGATGACGAAATCAAGCGTGCATACCGCAGGCTTGCCAAGAAGTATCATCCTGATCTAAATAAAGAACCAGGTGCGGCAGAAAAATTTAAAGAGATCAATGAGGCAAATGAAGTCCTATCTGATCCACAGAAACGTCAGAAATATGATCAGTTCGGGTTTGCCGGAGTTGATCCTAGTGCAGCTGGAGCTGGCGGATTTGGTGATATGGGCGGCTTCTCAAGTGCCGGCTTCGATGACTTAGGAGATATTTTCTCTTCTTTCTTCGGCGGTTCCATGGGCGGCATGGGCGGTATGGGCGGCCGTCAGTCTAGACGGGACAACAGTCCGCGCCGCGGCCAGGACAAATACATGCGGATGAATGTGTCATTCATGGATGCATGTTTTGGCAAGACTGAGACCATCAATATCAGTGTAGATGAACAATGCGAACACTGTCACGGTTCAGGTGCAGAGTCACCAAGCGATATTGAGACATGTCCTACCTGCCATGGCTCCGGTGTGGTAATCACTCAGCAGAGATCTGTCTTCGGTGTGATCCAGCAGCAGTCAGTATGTCCAACCTGCAGCGGCACAGGCAAGAAGGTCAAGAAAGCCTGCCATGTATGCGGCGGCGCAGGATATCTTCATAAGAGAGTCTCTGTTGATGTCAAGATTCCAGCTGGAATTGCGACTGGCCAGCAGCTCAGAGTTGCCGGCAAAGGTGAACGCGGTGCCAACGGTGGACCTAACGGTGACTTGTTCATTGAAATCAATGTCCTTGCACATGACCAGTTTGAACGTGTCGGCAAGGATATTGAACTAGAAATTCCAGTTTCTGCAGTTGACGCAACACTTGGCTGCAGTGTAGATGTACCGACCATTCATGGTGATGTAACGATGAAGATTCCAGCCGGTACGCAGGATGGTGCACGTCTGCGTCTGAAAGGACAGGGCGTTGCGGATATCCGCGGCGGCAAGCAGGGCGATCAGATCTGCACAGTCCGTATCAAAGTTGACAGCAGTCTGACCAAACAGGAAAAGGAGCTTTATCAGAAGCTCCAGGAAATCCAGAACAGCGGCCAGGGAGATACGGTCTGGCAGAAGTTCAAAAACAGCTTTAAGAATTAAGTCATACACGACTTCAGAGGGAGAACTGAAGGAGGTAGCAGTATGAATCCTGATATTATGACGGAGGCACTGCAGCAGATCATTGCATCTGCAGTGACAAAAGCACAGCAGAACCACAACAGCGAGTTTGCACCGGAACATCTTTTAGATGCAATTCTGGAAGATGATGGTGTGGATGGCATCTGGGAACGGCTCGGTGTGCAGAAGAGTGAATTATTAACGATGGTGGAGAAGGCATTGTCAGAACTTGCCAGTGTCTCAGGAAACAGTGAACCTGCCCCAAGCAGGTACATTTCCAACGCCTATCAGAATGCCCTTGACTACATGAAGAAAAAGGGCGATAAGTATATGTCTGTCGCAGCTTTGTTAATTGGTCTGTTCGAGACCGATGCACCAATCATTCGTGCATGTAAAGAACAGTTCCACATCGATGCAAGATCAATGATCAAGGCGGAAGAGGACAGAAGAGGAGGTATGAAGATGGATGATCAGAATAATGAAGCCCAGCTTGATGCCTTAAAGAAATACGGACATGATCTGGTACAGGAAGTCAAAGATGGAAAGATTGATCCAGTCATCGGCAGAGATGATGAGATCAGAAGAGTCATTGAGATCCTTTCCCGCAAGACGAAGAATAATCCTGTTCTGATCGGTGAGCCGGGTGTCGGCAAGACAGCAATCGTGGAAGGACTTGCATGGCGTATCATGCGCGGCGATGTCCCATTAGGCTTAAAAGACAAGCGTGTCATTGAGCTTGATATCGGTGCTTTGATTGCCGGTGCAAAATACAGAGGTGAATTCGAAGAGAGACTGAAGGGTGTCCTGAAATCTGTCCAGAAGGCAGATGGCAACATCATTCTCTTTATCGATGAGATCCATAACTTAGTCGGTGCCGGCAAGACAGAGGGCAGCATGGATGCGGCCAATCTGCTGAAGCCGATGCTGGCGCGCGGAGAACTGAAGTGCATTGGTGCAACTACGTTCGATGAATACCGCAAATATATCGAAAAAGATAAAGCATTAGAGAGAAGATTCCAGAAGATCCAGGTATCAGAACCATCTGTCGAAGATACTATTGCCATCTTAAGAGGTCTGAAGGACAGATTTGAGTCCTTCCATGGCGTCCAGATAAAGGATGAAGCATTGATCGCGGCAGCGACGTTATCCGACCGCTACATTACCGACCGTTTCCTGCCGGATAAGGCCATTGACCTCGTTGATGAGGCATGTGCATGCATTCGTACGGAAATGGATTCTATGCCGACCGAACTGGATGAGCTCAACCGTAAGATCATGACCCTGCAGATTGAACAGACTTCTTTAAAAGGTGAGAAGGATGACAAGGCAAAGGGCAGACTTGCAGAGATTGAAAAAGAACTGGCAACTTTGACAGAACAGAAAGAGTCAAAGATGTCTCAGTGGAATTCAGAAAAGAAACAGATGGATTCTGTCAAGGAAGCCAAGGAGAAGCTGGAAAGAGCGAAGCTTGATCTGGAACAGGCACAGAATCAGGCAGATTATGAAAAGGCTGCCAAGCTGCAGTATGGTACGATTCCTGCTCTGCAGAAGCAGATTGAAGATGCAGATAAGAATCAGTCTCATATGATCCAGCAGGTCGTTGACCAGGACATGATTGCCAAAATCGTATCCCGCTGGACGCATATTGAGGTGAGCAGACTGCAGAGCACAGAGCGTCAGAAGATCCTGCACCTGCCGGAAGTTCTGGCACAGCGTGTCATGGGACAGGATGAAGCATTAAAGTTAGTGACCGATGCCATCATGCGCTCCAAAGCTAATATCCAGGATGAGAACAGACCGCTGGGCTCCTTCTTGTTCTTGGGTCCGACTGGTGTCGGCAAGACGGAAGTTGCCAAGGCCCTTGCACAGCAGTTATTTGATGATGAATCCAAGATCGTACGGATTGATATGTCTGAATACATGGAAAAATTCAGTGTCTCCAGACTGATTGGTGCCCCTCCAGGATATGTCGGATATGAAGAAGGCGGTCAGCTGACCGAAGCGGTCAGAAGGAATCCGTACAGTATTGTACTTCTGGATGAAATTGAAAAAGCACATCCAGACGTCTTCAACATTCTGCTGCAGATCCTGGATGACGGACGGATCACAGATTCCAAGGGTGTTCTTGTAGATTTCAAGAACACTATCATCATCATGACCAGCAACCTCGGTTCACAATATGCCTTTGATGAAGATCCTGAAACTCGTGCAAAGCACTATGAGGAAGAGGTTCACCGCTTCTTCAAGCCGGAGCTGATCAACCGAATTGATGAAATCATCGTCTTCAATGCCTTAGGCAAGGAAGTACAGATGAAGATTGCGGATAAGTTCCTGAATCTTTTGAAGGCAAGATTAGCTGAAAAAGACATCACTCTGGAAGTCACGGAGAAGGCAAAGGACAGAATCATTGAATGCGGTGTGGATCCGCAGTTCGGTGCCCGTCCAATGCGCCGTCACATCCAGCGTGAAATTGAAACAGAAGTCGCAAAAGTCATTCTGGAAACACCTGACATTGCCGGCAAGACAATTCAAGTGGATGCGGATGATGAGAAATATCTCGTATCTGTAAAGTAAACAGAAGAATGCAGATGTTATGCTAAAATAATATCTGTATTCTTTTTATTAGGAGAGTGTATATGACAAGACAATACTGGCGTCCTTCCAATCTGCTGAATCCGGTCCCGGCCGTCATGATCAGCTGTGCTGATGAAAATGGGAAAGCAAATGTCATGACAGCAGCCTGGACAGGAACCATCTGCTCAGATCCAGTCATGGTATCCGTTTCCATACGCAAGAACAGATATTCCCATGACATCATTGCAAGGACTGGCGAGTTCGTGATCAATCTGACCAATGAACGTCTGGCGAAGGTGACGGATTATGTCGGCGTCATGACAGGTGCCAAGATCGACAAATTCAACTTAAAGGGAGATCTGCATATCACAGCCGAACCATCCAAAGTCATCAAAGCACCCTGCATTGCTGAAAGTCCATTATGTCTGGAATGCAAAGTCAAGCAGATCCTGGAGCTTGGTTCGCATGATATGTTCATCGCTGAAGTCGTCAGCACCGATGTCGATGAAAGCCTGCTGGATGAAGCAGGCAGACTGGACCTGGCGAAAGCTGATCTGATTGCCTACAACCATGGGGAATATTTCACCCTGGGAAAGAGGATTGGTAAGTTCGGCTATTCGGTCAAGAAAGCCAGCACCATAAAGCGTGAGAAGGCAGAAAAGAAATCAGAGCACCATATTTCGTCTCAGCAGCGCAGAGATATAAAGAAAAAAAGCCGGTACAAATAAAACGAAAGCCCATCATTGAGCTCTCTTTTTTATAATAGATGATTTTTCATCCACTTGGCACAGCCGTCTTCATAGTAAGAACGGGCGATATCAGTGGCATGTCGCTTTAATGAATGCATGGCATTGCCCATAGCCACGCGCGTCCCGCATACTTCGAACATTGGAATATCATTTTCGCCATCTCCGAAGGCAGCACATTCCTCTGGATGCAGATGTTCCAGTGACATGATCTCCTGGACCGCTTTCCCTTTTGAAATGCCGATGTGCATGATCTCTAGCCAGTTGGAATTGACAAAGAAACAGGAATAATGGTCGTGGTCCAGTTCATGATAGAATCTGCGGAGCGTTGCTGGATAGCCGCAGAAGCAGAACTTGCCGATGGATTTGTTTTCAATGACAGTCAGGTCATAATCAGCATCCTGATGATAGTATTTCTGCCGGGAGAGCTTATGTCGCAGGGCATTCATGAAAGAAAAGAGATTCACAAAGGAACGGTGCTTTTCATCGGCCAGGTAATGTCCTGTATTGTCATAGGCGCAGTTCATCAGCATCCGATATTTTTTGAGGTAGGAAACAAGATGCTTCTTTTCTTCTTCACTGAGGTCAGGTTTTACGATGTGCTTTCCTGAAGAACAGATATAGATATCCTGCCCATTCATGCAGGAAGCATAGTCATAGCAGTCATCCGGGATAATGTTCTGGACAGAATAAAAAGGACGTCCGGAGGAAATTGCAACAATGATCCCTTTTTTTCTCAAATCGCGCAGCGTCTGTGCAGCAAAAGGGGAAAGGAGACCGAAAGAAGAGAGCAGAGTACCATCAAGATCTAATGCAACGAGTTTAATCATGAAAACTATTGTAAGTGGATTGCCAAGTAAATACAAGCTTGTGATATAATAGAAAAGCTTTTTGGGATAGAGGAGTTTTACTTATGAATGATTATCTGAATATAACGATTACAATTGTGTTTGCCATCCTGGCTGTTATGATGCTTGTCCGCTGGAGCAAACTGCGTGGAAAGGTCATGATCCAGGATCAGCAGTGGTCGACTCTGAGAATGGTCTTTCTGGCTTTCGGCATTCTGTCATTCTTCACATTATTTGTGAATCAGAGTACCAATACGCTGTATGACTATCTGCGTATCGGCGCAACACTTGCTGCTGTTACTGCATACATGAGCTGCCGTGACGGCGTTGGCGAAGAAGGAATGATCTCCGCTGGAAAACTGTACCCATGGACAGAAGTCAAGGCATGGGATTATGAAGAACGTGCCAAGGTGCTGGCTTTCTACTTCCAGATTGATTCACAGAATGAGAAGAAGCCTGACAACTATACGACCAAGGAACTTGATTTTGCCAAGGATGACAAAGAAGCCATCATGAAGTTCATGAATCTGAACCTGAGCCGCAAGTATACAAGAATGAAGAGAAAGTAATCTTCATTCTTTTTTTTATCCAGATTGACAAGGAGAGTCACTGACGGTAGACTAATTATAGTCAATTTGACTATAAGGAGACTTATGAGTGAAGTAAATGCTGAGGGAGAGACCCTGGAAGAGTTTCTTGAACATTACGATGAGACAAAGTACAGGCGTCCCAGCAATACTGTCGATATGATCCTGATGACCGTATCAGAAGGCAAACTGAAGCTCCTTTTAGTAAAGCGCGGAAATCATCCATTTATTCATGACTGGGCACTGCCAGGAGGCTTTGTCAATTTTGATGAAAATCTGGATCATGCCGTTGAAAGAGAATTAGCAGAAGAGACACATATTACCAAGCATACATATTTCCGCCAGCTGTATACATTAGGCAATGCGGATCGTGATCCCCGTACCCGGATCATCTCAACGGTCTATTTATCATTGACGCCGGAAGAGAATATCAAGGAAGCCAAGGCTGGCGATGATGCGGCAGACACTGCATGGTTCACAATCTCCAAAGTCACAGAAAAGACGGATGAACGGGGAAGGACATCGCTGCTCACCTTGGAGGATGAACAGGCTGGGATCCGGATGGAATATAGGATCTATGACAAGGCCATGCATAATTATGTTGAGACCAGGTCCGTCATGCTGAAAGGTTCCAATGTCAAGCTGGCGGCAGATCATATCAAGGCAATTAATATGGCGATGGATCAGGTGCAGAACAGAGCTGCTTCTACCGGCATCCTGTTCAACCTGCTGCCGAAGGAATGCACGCTCCGTGAGATCCAGAATGCGTATGAAGCCGTCATCGGCCATAATACGGATACCGGCAACTTCCGCCGGGATATCAAGAAGATGCTGATTGATACCGGTAAGAAAAAGAAAGTGTCCGGCAAGTCAGCGACATTATATATGTTCAACCCGATGTTCACGTATCTGGAGGAGAATCTATGACCCGAGTATTGATTGTTGTTGATATGCAGAATGACTTTATCAATGGATCCTTAGGAACAGAGGAAGCAGTGCAGATCATACCGCAGGTCATCCGTGAGATTGAGGAAGGTCATTACGATCAGATCTTTGCAACAATGGATACCCATCAGATCAACTACCTTGATACATATGAAGGAAAGAATCTGCCGGTGGAACACTGTATCAAAGATACCAAGGGATGGCAGCTGAATCCTCTGGTGAAGGAAGCACTGGCTGGAAAGAATGCTGTAATCATTGAAAAGCCGACTTTCGGCTCAGAAGCACTGGTAAAGGCAGTCGATGCAGTCCATCCGGATGAAATCACATTGATTGGTCTATGTACGGATATCTGTGTAGCTTCGAATGCACTCATGCTGCGGGCGGCTTTCCACGAGATACCGATGCGTGTCATCTCGCATGCATGTGCAGGCGTTACGCCGGAGAAACATTCGGCAGCTTTGCAGGTCATGGCAAGCTGTCAGATAGAGATTCAATGAAAAGAGGATAAAAATATGAGCACACTAAAAGTAGAACCGTATCTTCCCGATGAAGATTATGACAATCCTGCCATGGTCACAGACTTCTATGAATTCACAATGGCAAACTGCCTTTTCATGCATGGCTACAAAGATACTGTCATGGTCTTTAACATGTTCTATCGTGAGAACCCTGACAATCAGGGATATGCCATCAGCTGCGGTCAGCATCAGCTGATCAAGTTCCTGAGAGAGTACCATTTTACAGACCGTGATCTTGTCTATCTGCGGACCAAGGGCATGTCGGAGGAGTTCTGCGAATATCTCCGTACATATCAGTGGAAAGGTTCTGTCTATGCACTTAAAGAAGGCACCATCTGCTATCCGCAGGTGCCGATGGTCAGAATTGAATGCGACATGGTCGGGGCTATCCTGATCGAGACATATCTCCTGCAGACAATGAACTTCCATTCATTGATTGCGACCAAGGCCACAAAGATCTCCGGCCTTTCAACGCATACACCGCGTTCTGTCATGGAATTCGGCACCAGAAGAGCACAGGGAGAATCTGCCGGCAATGAAGGAGCATATGCTGCAATCCTTGGCGGATGCATCGGTACTGCTGACTGTCTGGCTGAGATGAAGTATGGTTCTGACGTCAAGGCGGTCGGTACGATTGCACATTCCTTTATTGAATTCTATGGCGATGAATTTGAAGCATTCAAGGCATATGCGGAAACCTATCCGGAAAATGTATCTCTGCTGCTGGATACTTACAATATTCTGGAATCCGGTCTGCCGAATCTTTTGAAGCTGGATGATTATTTGATTGCCAAGTATCCTAATGACCCAAACAAGAGAGTCAAGTCTGCCCGGATTGATTCCGGTGACCTGGCACGTGGATATAAGAAGCTGAGAAAGGCTCTGGACGCTGCCGGCAAGACATATGTGAAACTGGTTGCTTCCAATGCATTGGATGAAAAGAAGATGGCCGATATGGAAACATATGAAGGAGCACGCTTTGATTCCTATGGTGTCGGTGAAAATTTGATCACAAGTTCTTCTGATCCAGTTATGGGCGGTGTTTATAAGCTGGTGGCAGTGAAAGAAAAAGATGGAACATATTCTGCCCGCATGAAGACTTCGGATTCTTCTTCTAAAGCAATTATCCCTGGTAAGCTGATGGCTTGGCGTGTCTTTGATGAAGATGGACAGGGCCAGTGCGATATCATCGGTCTCGACAATGAGAATATCGAAGCCGGCAGGGAGATTGTTATATATGATCTCAACCCGGATGCATTCCATAAATCAAGAAAAATCAAACCGCTTAAGGTTGAAAAGATCTTAGTGCCATTCCTGGAAAACGGCGAACTTGTCACAAAGATGCCGACGATTCAGGAAAAGAAGGCATATATCAAGGATCAGATTGAAAACAAAGTATGGGAGTCTGAACTGCGTCCTGAAATGCCGCACAGACATTATGTAGATCTGACCGAGAATCTGTATAATCTGCGTGAAGAAATGTATGAAAAGCTTCATGGAGGCAGAATTTGAAAAAAGCATTAATGTTCGGCGGTGCTTTTAATCCGCCGACCAATGCCCACATCCGGCTGGCGGAATATGCCTGCAGAAAAACACACAGAGACTGTGTGGTTTTCATGCCTTCCAAGATGACATACATTGAAAACGATCAGCACAAATCCTTTGCATTTGATGATGAAACACGATATCAGATGCTTCAGAAGATTGCTTCGACGAGGGACTGGATGGTTGTTTCTGATCATGAGATCCATGCTGAGGAACAGCCGCGCAGCTATTATTCCCTGCAGTATCTAAAGCAGCAGGGCTATGACTGTTCACTGCTGTTTGGATCTGACAAGCTGACAGAGCTGGAAACGGGATGGAAGTATATCCATGAGATTGCCGAAGAATTCGGCATGGTGTGCATGGTAAGATCCAATGATGATGTTGCAGAGATCATCAGTCAGAATACATTTCTAAAAGGAATCAGTTCACATATTGAAATTGTACATACGCCGGAAACATGGCAGAATGTATCTTCCAGTGAAGTAAGAGTCCTTTATCAGGAACATGCTTATGATGAAATAGAAAAGCTGATCCCGGCAGAGCTGCAGGGACTGCGGAATTATAAGTGAAGGAGACTTTTTATGAAGAACCGCATGATCAAAGTAGGAAATATTGTACCGGCAATGAAAGTGGCTGATGTCGCCTTCAATGTCAAAGAGATTATCCATGCAGTCAAGGAACACACTGACTGCGGTCTTCTGGTATTCCCAGAATTATGTTTGACCGGATATACCTGTGCTGACCTGTTCGGCAGTGATGAACTGCTGCAGGCATCGGAAGAAGGACTGGCAGAGATTGCTGATGCGACCGAAGAGATTGAGGGTCTGACTGTGGTGGTCGGTCTGCCGGTGCGTTTTCAAAACAATCTGTACAACTGTGCTGCTTTTGTTTCTGAAGGGACAGTGTGCGCCCTGGTGCCGAAAATCAATCTTCCTACGTATTCAGAATTCTATGAATCAAGATGGTTCATGAGCGGAAAGGATATCAAGGATACAGATATCCTGTTTGCCGGTCAGGAAGTGCCGTTTGGCATTGACCTGCTTCTGGAAGATACCTTGAGCACTGCTGTCATTGGCACCGATATCTGCGAAGATTTATGGGTACCGGATAAGCCAAGCACGCATGCATGTCTGGCTGGAGCAAACATCATTGTCAATCTTTCTGCTTCTGATGAGATCATTGGCAAGCAGGATTACCGCCGGAACATGGTCGCACAGCAGAGTGCTGGCTGCTACTGTGCATATTTATATGTCTCTTCCGGTGTTGATGAATCATCCACAGATCTGGTCTTCTCCGGCCACAGCATCATTGCTGAGAACGGCAGGATCCTGCATGATTCCATTTATCCGCAGCGCACATCTGCGGCAACAGCCGTCATTGACTTAGAGACCATTGCCTACAACCGCGCACATCAGAATACGTTTGATACGGAAAATGACAGAATCTACCGTCATATTGAAACATCCTGCAAGGCATTGGCAGGAAAGAATGACATCAGTGTAACCGAACTGAAGAATGCGCTGACAAAAGAAGATTATTTTATTGCACCGAATCCTTTCGTGCCTGCTGATGATGCAGAAAGAGGCAGAAGATGTCAGAAGATCCTGCAGATCCAGGCAAACGGACTTGCGACAAGAGTCAGAGCAACCGGTATTTATAATCTTGTCATTGGCATCTCCGGAGGCTTGGACAGTACATTGGCACTCATTGTATGTCATGAGGCACAGAAGATCGTGCCGCAGATTCATATCATCGGCTATACGATGCCGAACAAGGGACATACAACATCACTGACCTACAATAATGCGGTCAATTTGATGAAGTCGATGGATGTTGAAATCCGTGAAGTTGCGATTGAAAAACCTGTCCACGATCATCTTGTGGCTCTTGGCCATGGCGATGAATACAAAGGAGAAGGCGATACCGCATATGAAAATGCGCAGGCTAGAATGCGCACATACATATTGATGGATGCTGCCAATATGGAAAATGGACTTGTCGTCGGCACCGGTGATCTGTCAGAGCTTGCATTAGGATGGTGCACATACAACGGCGATCATATGTCAATGTACGGTGTCAATGTGTCCGTGCCAAAGACCTTGGTGCAGTATATCTGCAGAACGTATGCTGAGACATGCGGGGATGCAGAACTGGCTGAAATCCTGATCAGTATTGTTGAAACACCTATCTCGCCGGAATTGACTCCAAGCAAAGGCGGCAAGATTGCCCAGAAGACAGAAGATAAGATTGGCAAGTATGATCTGAATGACTTCTTCCTGTTCTATACACTGCGTTATGGATTTGGACCGCAGAAGGTCATGGCCTTTGCCATGAAGGCATATCCGCAGGTGACGAAGGCTGCGATGAAGGAGGCAATGATCCGCTTCTATAATCGTTTCTTCCATCAGCAGTTCAAGCGCTCCTGTCTGCCGGATGGCCCGAAGGTCGGTTCTGTTACCTTGTCGCCTCGAGGCGACTGGCGGATGCCGTCTGATGCATCGGTATCACTGTGGATTGATTCTGTTAAGAAAGCATAAGCATGAGACATTCCGGTAAAACGGAATGTTTTTTGTTATAATCATTCTATGAATACAGTTATTTGGGACTACAACGGAACCATTATTGATGATGTCAGGATATCAGTTGCAATTGAGAATCAGATGTTGGAGGAAAGGCATCTGAAAGCTGGGTATACGCTCGAACAGTACCGCTCTTTATTCTTCTATCCAATTATTGATTATTACTATAAGATTGGATACACTTTTACGACGGAAACTTATGAAGAGATGGCAGAAGAATTCAATCATCTCTATGATCAGAAATTTGATGAGTGCGGTCTGTGTGATGGATTTATTGAGAAAATCAAGGAGAGTATCAGCAGAGGCTGCCGAAATGTGATCCTGTCAGCCTGCGAGCATAACCTGCTCAATCAGCAGTGCAGACAGCTTGGCATTGACGGCTACTTCGATGAGATCCTCGGCATCGACAACAGCTGGGCTGGCAGTAAAGTTCAGATGGCAAAGGACTGGATGAATCATGCTGATGTTGATCCAGCGGAGTGCATTTATCTCGGCGATACCACGCATGATCTGGAAACAGCCAATGCCATCGGCATCCAGCATTGCATCCTGATCGGCCAGGGCCATCAGTCGTATGAAACATTGAAAGAGACGGGTGCTGAAGTAAGGCACACCTTGAAAGAAGTGGAACTGATATGAAGAATAAAATCTGTCATGCGTATAAAGTCTGCGGCGGATGTCAGTATATGGGTACTGCGTATCCGGAAACGTTATTTGAAAAAAGAAAGTATGTACAGTCCCTGTTCCCTGAACATGAAGTTGATATGGTCATCGGGATGGAAGATCCGTATCACTATCGGAATAAGGTATATGCAACATTCGGGTATGACCGCAATGAGAAACTGATTGCCGGCATGTATGAAGAATACAGTCATGATATTGTCACTGTTCCTGACTGTCTGATTCAGAATGAAACAGCTAACAAGATTGTTGCCTCTTTGACCGCCATTGCCGCAAAGATGCATATTGAGCCATACGACGAAGATACCGGCCGCGGTTCACTGCGCCATGCTTATATCAGAGTATCGCATGCGACGGGGAAAGCACTGGTAGTCCTCGTCATCGGTTCCAAGCAGCTTCCGGGATCGAAGGAGCTTGTACATGAATTAGTTGAAGGAAATCCGGAGATCTGCTCTGTTGTTTTGAACTGGAATGACAAGAATACAAGCATGATCTTAGGTGAAAGAGATAAGGTCATTTATGGCAGCGGATTTGTAGAAGATGATATTGGAGGCATCCGTTTCCGTATTTCCGCAAAGTCCTTTTATCAGGTCAATCCCGTGCAGACTGAGAAGCTGTATGCCAAGGCAATAGAACTTGCCAAGCTGGATCAGAATAAGACTGTCCTGGATGCGTGCTGCGGCATCGGTACCATCTCATTGTTTGCGGCGAAACAGGCAAAGGAAGTCGTCGGTGTTGAAATCAATGAATCCTCAATCAGAGATGCTGTACATAACGCTGAGAAGAACGGCATCAAAAATGCCGGGTTCTACTGTGATGATGCCAGGACATTCCTGGAACGTCTGATGGATACACCGGATGTAGTCCTTCTGGATCCGCCAAGAAGCGGCATGGGATATCACTTTATGACATCACTGTCCAAAATGCAGCCAAAGAGGATCGTTTACGTATCCTGCAATCCGGCAACGCAGGCAGAGGATATTGGCTTTTTAAGAAATTATAAAATCGAGAAGATCGTACCAGTGGATGTCTTTCCATGGACAAAGCACGTCGAAAATATTGTGTCCCTGTCCTACAGCAGAAAATAATTGGAAGAAGGGATGATTCATGGATCATGAGGATTATCGAAGAGCAGCGGAACATTGGAAGGTGAAAGACCGTAACAATGTAAATATGCCTGAAGATGTACTGCATCGCTCAATGGAGAACTATATCCTGCAGAACAATACATGTGCACTCGCAACAGGAACAGGAGACTTTATCAGATGCACACCGATTGAATATGCGTATCATGACAGTGCATTCTGGATGTTTTCTGAAGGTGGAGAGAAGTTCATCGGGCTGGAGAAGAATAAGCGTGTATGTCTGGCCATTTATGATAAGTATGACGGTTTCGGCTGTTTAAAAGGCATGCAGGTCATGGGAACAGCGCAGATGATTGAACCATTCTCCAAAGAATATGAGGAAGCTGCAGAATTCAAGAAGATCCCGCTGACTGCTCTGAAGCAGCTGCCGGAGCCGATGAATCTGATCAAAGTTGTTCCGGCTGAAATTGACTTTCTGAATTCCGATTTTAAAAAAGATGGATATGGCAGCAGACAGAAAATGGTCTTCTGATCAGAGGTGAATATGGATTTGAAAAGATTGGCTGCTGAAGAAGCAGTGAAATATGTCAGAGACGGCATGATCCTTGGATTAGGCACTGGTTCGACTGCCTATCATGCGGTCAACGCCGTTGGTGAACTTGTCAGACAGGGATACCGGATCCAGGCTGTAGCGACGTCTGATGCGACCGCTAGACAAGCCGAGGCATTGGGTATTCAGCTGCTGCCAATTGATAAAGTGGATCATATTGATCTGGATATTGACGGCGTCGATGAAATTGATGCGCAGTTCAATGCCATCAAAGGTGGAGGCGGAGCTCTGTATCGGGAAAAGATTGTCGCTTCTCTGGCTGATGAAGTCATCTGGATCATGGATGAGCGAAAGCTGGTTGATGCCATTGGTGCCTTTCCATTAGCAGTGGAGACACCTGTGTACGGTTCTCATCAGGTATTTATGCAGATGAAAGAGAATGGCTGGAACCCGGAACTGAGGATCAGGGAAGGACAGAAGTTCATCACTGATAACGGCAATTACATCATTGATCTGCATTTAGGAATAGGCTTTGAAACCAGAGCCGTTAAAGAATGTCTGGATATGATGACCGGTGTGCTGGAGCACGGACTGTTCGTGAATATGTGCACGCGCATTGCAGTGGGGACATCGGATGGCCCGATTGTAAAAGAGAATCCAAGCTTCATAAAGTAATCATGACTGTCAATGGAAAGTGCTTAGCTATGCTGTGTACTTTCTTTTTTGTTAGGATCAGGCTCTGAGCATATTACGGGTATTTTAAAAATTATTTGATAGACTACAGATATCAACAGGCGGCATCAGCCGCAGAAAGGATGAATCATGAAAATACAAGAATCTTTAGCACAGCGCAGAACATATTATGCAATCAACGACAGACTGCCGGTAGATGATAAAACTGTAGAGGAATTGGTCAAGTCATTAACAGAACTTGTTCCGGATGCATTCAATATGAAGAGTGCAAGAGTGATCCTGGCATTGGGAGAAAAACAGAAGGAGCTCTGGGACAGAATCTATGATGCCTTCGGCGGCAAAGTTGCCAGAGAAAAGATCGACGGCTTCAAGGCTGGCGCAGGTACAGTTCTCTACTTCATCGATCAGGATACGGTCAAAGGACTGCAGGCACAGTTTGCAGCTTACGCGGACAACTTCCCAGTCTGGGCACAGCAGGCCAACGGCATGCTGCAGATTTCTGTCTGGAGCGGTCTGAGAGAATTGGAGATTGGTGCTTCTTTACAGCACTATAATCCAGTCATCGACAATACTGTCCGTGAAATGTTCAACGTACCGGAAGGCTGGCAGTTAGTTGCTGAGATGCCATTCGGCGGTATTGCTGCAGAACCGGCAGCGAAAGACAAGGAAGATATCTCCAAGCGCGTTTCTATTTATCGTTAAGTCCCTCTAAAGCATCTGTCTGTACATTCAGGCAGATGTTTTTATATGCTGCTGGACAGGCAGAATACAGTATAATGAACACAAGATATGAGTGGAGGAAGTATGGATTATTTGTATATTGTCTTAAGTTCAACATGTGTATATCTGTTTATTGTCATTGCTATCCGTCTGGTAGGAAAGACAGAGATTGCTCAGCTCAGCGTAGCAGATCTTGTCTTTATCATGCTGCTGAGCAATGCAGTGCAGAATGCCATGGTTGGTTCTGATACGTCTCTAGTAGGAGGCCTGGTTGCTGCGACAACGCTGTTTGCGGTCAATGCGGTCTTTAAGGAATGCATGTACAGGCTGCCGTGGTTCGGCAAAGTCATGCAGGGTGACTCTTTGATGCTTGTCTATCAGGGAAAAGTCAATGACGCAAATATGCGCAAGGCACGTCTGACAACAAATGAACTGTTTGAAGCAATTCGTGAACATGGTGTTGCAAAGATATCGGATGTCAACTTAGCAGTGCTGGAAGTGGATGGAAATATCAGTGTGCTGTCCAATGATTTCCAGGACAAGACAACCAAGACGGTTCGAAAGAACAGACTCCCGAAGAGACAGACAAAGAAGCAGGATTGAACAGTTCAGTATTTTCAAATCTGTAAAAAAAGGTATCATAGAAGATATTTTGAGGAGAGAACATATGGGTATTGTTGTATTCGGTGCAGTTCTGGTTGATATCAAGGGATTTCCCTTTGGCAAGTATGTGACCCGCGGCAGAAATGCCGGCAGAGTGACGGAAGTCCATGGCGGTGTCAGCCGCAATGTAGTTGAAGATATTGCCAATGTTGAGCTGCGTCCTACATTTGTCAGTGTATTAGACAGAAGCGGCACCAGTCAGGAAATCATCGACAAGCTCAACAGGCACAAAGTAAATACAAAATACATCCGCAAAACGGATGACGGTCTGGGCAAATGGCTGGCCATCTTCAACAACGAAGGGGATGTGGTAGCTTCGATTTCACAGAGACCTGATCTGGAGCGGATTGGGGATACACTGAAGAAGTACGGCGATGAGATCATTTCCAATGCGGACAGTGTTGTTGTTGAAATTGATATGGAATCAGATTTGCTGAACCAGATCTTTGATCTGTGTGAGAAATATCAGAAGAAAATTTTTGCGGTCGTATCCAATATGTCCATTGCAATGGAGCGCCGCGATCTGATGACAAGAACGGACTGCATTGTGTGCAATGCAAGTGAAGCTAGTCTGCTGTTCTCAGAAGATTATAAAGATGTAAAGCCGATGACATTGGCTCGTCTGATCAGCGAAAAAATCAGGCAGGCGAAGTATCCTCGGATGGTCGTAACCATGGGAGAACAGGGTGCTGTCTATGCAGAAATGGATGACGGCTATGGCATCTGCCCGGCGCAGAGCACAGAAGTCGTTGACGCGGCTGGATGCGGTGATGCCTTCTTTGCCGGTGTTACCATCGGTCTGACCTATGGCAAGACACTTCCGCAGTCCTGTGAGATTGGGACGCGTCTGGCATCTTCTGTCATTGCAACAACTGAGAGTGTCTGTCCGCGCTTCCGGCCGGAAGAATTCAATCTGACCCTGCCGGAAGAACTCCTGGAAGCTATCAAGGATACAGAAAATTAAATCTATGTAAGCTGATTAACTGCCGTTTAATCAGCTTTTTTGATGAAATCTGAACGGCTTTACAAATATTTAACATTGATTTAACGTACCGCAGATTGAGCAGAAACTGCATTTTCCTTACGATACAGGTGAGGAGAATAGAGTATGAGTGAAATGTTTACAGTGATTACCGGCATGCTGGGTGGATTAGCATTATTCCTGTTCGGTATGACGATGATGAGCGAGAGCCTGCAGAAAGCTGCCGGCGAAAGGATGCGCAGAGTATTATCCGCACTGACGAAGAATGCGGTGCTGGGTGTCATCAGCGGTGCTGTGGTAACAGCAGTGCTGCAGAGTTCTTCAGCAACTACTGTCATGGCCATCGGGTTTGTCAGCGCCGGGCTGATGACGCT
Source organism: uncultured Galactobacillus sp. (assembly GCA_964385925.1). Classification (GTDB taxonomy): domain Bacteria; phylum Bacillota_I; class Bacilli_A; order Erysipelotrichales; family Erysipelotrichaceae; genus Bulleidia. The sequence continues at coordinate 63,027 of CAYLQV010000006.1, forward strand.
GCCGCAGGCGATATCAATAATCTTCGGTGCCAACATCGGCACGACTATTACTGCCCAGATCATTGCGTTCAATATCAGTGAATTTGTTCCATTAATTATCTTCGTTGGTTTCATGATCATGTTTTTTTCCAAGAAACAGGAAATTAAGTATATCGGTGAGACAATCTTTGCGTTTGGTGTCCTGTTCTTAGGCATTGACACAATGGGATCAGTCATGAAGCCGTTAGCTTCTTCACAGGTCTTTATCGATATGATCTCCAAGGTTGCTGACAATCGTTTCCTGGGACTGCTCACGGGTCTGTCGATGACATTGATCGTACAGAGCTCCAGTGCAACAATTGCTGTTCTGCAGAATTTTGCCTCCCAGGCCGCGGCCAATGGAACTTCATCAATTCTTGGACTGACTGGTGCAATACCGATTCTGCTTGGCGACAATATCGGTACGACTGTCACTGGTGCAATTGCATCTGTAGGACAGACAAAAGATGCCAAGCGTGTCGCCTTAGCACATATCATCTTTAACCTGACAGGATCGATCTTGTTCATCTTCTTCGTTAACCAGTATGCAGGAATCATTCAGGCAATCTCGCCGCTGGGTGCTGAAGTTGATGTCATATCACGTCAGATAGCCAATGCACATACAGGTTTCAATATCATCATGACCTTGATCTGGACCCCGCTGCTTCCATTGATGGTCAAGATTGTAACAAAGCTGATTCCAGACGAGAAAAATGAGAGCGGTGTTGCGAAGGACAAGCCGAAGTATCTGGATGACCGTCTGCAGGCACAGCCGGTGGCAGCACTGCAGCTGGTTTCACAGGAGATACTGCGTGCTTCCTCTATGGTCTACAGCATGTTAAAGACTATGCGTGAGGATCCAGAAGGGCATGTGACGAAACGGATGCAGAGACTTGCCAATCAAACTGAATCAGTTTCAGCTCTCTGCGGCAAGATTGAAAACTATCTCCGCGATATGTTCTCATCCGGTGTTCTGGATGAAGAGCAGGCCTCACAGGCAACTGGTCTTCTGTTCATGATCAATGAGATGGAACGGATCAATTCGCTCTGCCGTGAGATTGCTGAAAACATTACAAAGATGAGAGGCAGAGAAAAACAGTTCTCTTTAGAAGCGACTGAAGAGCTGCATCACTTGTCAAAACTTCTGCTGCAGCTGTATGAAGATGCAATCCATGTTGTAACTGACAATACAGCTGAGAGTCGTCAGGTCCTGGCAGAAGATAAGGAAACAATCATGAAGCTTGATGAAAAGGTCAGAAAAGCACATATGGCAAGAGTCTCGCAGGGCAAGTGTGATGCATCGCTCACAGCAGCCTACAATGCACTCCTGCATGATGTTGAGAGAATCGGCAACTGCTGCATCGACCTTGCGGAAATGGGCTCAGAAGGAATGCAGTTCAATCATCTGCTGATTGGTGAGGTTGTTGAAACAGGACTTTAGTCATTTGATACAATAGTAAGAAGGGGTGAGGTTATGATAGCTTGCGTAGAAGACGAAGAAAGCATTCGTGAAATAGAAATATATACATTGAGATCAGCGGGACTGGAAGCATCTGGATATGCTGACGGAGCTTCCTTCTTTGAAGCTCTACAGAAAGAAAAGCCAGAACTGGTACTGCTGGATGTTATGCTGCCTGATATGGACGGTATTGAGATCTTAAAGAAGCTGAAGAAGGATCCGGAGACAAGAGAGATTCCAGTTGTTATGGCCAGTGCCAAAGGAAGTGAATTTGATAAGATCAAAGGATTGGATCTTGGCGCCGATGATTATCTGGCAAAACCGTTTGGCATGATGGAGATGGTATCACGCATCAAAGCTGTGATGCGCCGCATGATAGCTCATACAGAAGAACCAGTGATTGGCAGAGGGCATATACAGATCCTGCCGCGTCAGCATCAGGTCTTTGCCAATGGTGACGAGATTCTGCTGACTTACAAGGAATATGAAGTGTTGAAACTGCTGATGGCTCATCCTGGCATTGTTTACTCCCGTGAGAAGCTGCTGGATGAGATCTGGGGCATGGACTATGACGGGGAGACGCGCACTGTTGATGTCCACATCCGCACCCTGCGTTCTAAACTGAAAGAAGCAGGAAATGAAATTGATACAGTCAGAGGAGTTGGCTATCGCTTTAAGGAGGATGTATGACGAATAAGATTTTCAAGTCGGTATTTACCTCATGTATCTTAGTTGCTGCCATGACAGTAGGACTGATTGTGATTATTCTGAACAACTATTTTGTGACGATTGAAGAGAATCGGATTGCCGCGCAGGCAGAACTTGCCAGTGCCGGCATCAGTGCTGCAGGAAAGACTTATCTGAATGACCTGACGATTGATGGATATCGGCTGACATGGATCGATAAAGACGGTACTGTACTCTATGATTCGGAAGCAGATGCGGCGACGATGGAGAACCATGGCAGCCGTGAGGAGGTCAAGGAAGCAATCCTGACCGGTACAGGCAGGAGCGACAGAAATTCTTCGACGCTGGCAACGGAAACGATGTATTATGCAAAACGCTGCAGTGATGGAACCGTAGTCAGACTGGCTGTCACCCGCAACAGTGCACTGCTCTTATTAGTGAGGCTGCTGACACCGCTGTTGTGGATCATGCTGGCAGCTGTCGCAGTATCCTACTGGGCAGGCCGAAAAGCTGCAGACAAAATTGCAGAACCGCTGAACCACATTGATCTGGAGAATCCGCTGAAGAATGAGAATGTAGACGAGATCAGACCATTGCTGGAGCGCTTGGATGAACAGAACGTCAAGATCAATGAACAGATGGAACGCCTTCATCAAAAGCAGAAAGAATTTATTACGGCAACTTCATCCATGCGCGAAGGACTGATCTTGATGAATACGGACTGGCATATTCTTTCTCAGAATCCTGCTGCAGAAAAATTATTCCACTTAAAGCCGGAAAATGATGATGCCTTTGAAGACATCTCTGACGACTTCAAGGAAATGATCAAGACAGCGCTGGCAGGAGAACAGAATTCCGGCATCATCACTCAGGATGAAAGAATCCTGCGCATTGATGCATCACCAATCACCTCACATGGCGTGCTGACTGGTGTTTCGATTCTCGCTTATGATGTCTCGGATGAATATACTGCTGAGATGCAGAGAAAAGAATTTACCGCAAATGTATCGCATGAGCTCAAGACACCGCTGCAGTCCATTATGGGATCAGCAGAACTGCTTCAGAACCACATGGTCAAAAAGGAAGATGAAGACAGCTTTATCAACCGGATCAATGCGGAATCAAAGCGGCTGCTGAATCTGATTGATGATATCATCCGGCTTTCGCAGCTTGATGAAAATCAGAAGATGGAAAAGGATCATATTGACTTGAAGGATACTGTCAAGGAAGCAGCAGATGTGCTGACAAAGAGTGCTGAGGAACATCATGTGACTATGCACCTTGATCTCAAGAATGCAGTCGTTTATGGGAACAGCAGACTGCTCTATGAGATTGCCTACAATCTGATGGACAATGCAATCCGATATAACCATGACCCGGGTTCTGTCGTTGTTTCAACATATACAGAAGACGGTCTTCCATTCCTGAAAGTCAGCGACACAGGAATCGGCATTCCGGAAGAAGACAAAGCAAGGATCTTCGAAAGATTCTACCGTGTTGATAAGAGCCACAGCCGTGCAACCGGCGGGACGGGTCTTGGTCTGTCTATTGTCAAGCATGCTGTCAAGCTGTGCAAAGGCAATATCGAACTGGATTCAAAGGCCGGAGAAGGAACAACATTTACCGTTGGTTTCCCTGAAAACACAGAAGATTGAGATACCGTGCAGTGCGGTATCTTTTTTGTGATAGAATAGAACATGTTTTGGAGACGGATAAATGACAAAGGATATGACCAGCGGAAAAGTATCTAGCTTATTGATTGGGTTTACCATCCCGTTGGTTTTAGGAAACCTGCTTCAGCTCACATATAATGCGGCAGACAGCATCATTGTTGGACGATTTGTCAGTTCTAATGCGCTTGCCGCTGTTGGCACTGCCAACCCAATCATGAATATTGCTATTCTTTTTATCTCTGGCATGTGCATGGGTGCAAGTATTCTGATGAGCCATGAATATGGTGAAAAGAACTATGAAAAGCTGCAGAAGCAGGTATCAACAACTTTTCTAGGCGGCATTGTCTTTGCAGTCTGTACAACGCTCATCATCATTCCGCTGGTTCCGGCAATCCTGCATTTGATCAACGTACCGGAGGAGATTTTTGCAGACAGTGCATCCTATCTGCAGATCGTGATGATTGCACTCACCTTCACTTTTTTGTATAACTTTTATGCGAATACGATGCGTGCACTTGGAGACTCCCGCACTCCTCTGCTGTTCTTAGGCATCAGTGCCGCGTTCAATATAATTGGTGACCTGTATTTTGTGATTGTCCTTCATATGGGGGTCATCGGCTGTGCTGCGGCAACGGCAATCTCAGAATTTTTATCAGCAGTATTTTGTGCACTGTATATCTACTGGAAGATACCGGTCTTAAAGCTGGGCAGGAAATGGCTCATTTTCGACAAAGGACTCTTCAAAACAACAGTCGCATATTCATTTACCAGTGCCATGCAGCAGGCAGTCCTGCAAATTGGCAAAGTCATGATCCAGTCCATTGTCAATGTTATGGGGAGTATTCTCGGCATTGCTATCATTGCGGCTTTCAATGCGGTCAACCGCGTGGATGACTTTGCCTATACACCGGAACAGAATATTGGGCATGCAATGACAACACTACTGGCTCAGAACCATGGGGCAGGCAACAAAGATCGAATGAAGGAAGGATTTAAGGAAGGCATCAAGATTGAACTGATCTATGCCTTGATCCTTGGCGGAATCTGTCTGTTTGCAGCCCGTCCGATTATTTCTTTGTTTGTATCATCCGAGGATGCCAACGCTGCTGAGGTCATCAGCTATGGCACAAGGTATATCCACTTTATGGGTTTCTTGTACATGATTCCAGCTTTGACCAACGGCATCCAGGGATGGTTCCGCGGAATCGGCGACCTAAAGGTCACATTGGCATCTACTTTCATGAACATGGTAGGCAGAGTCTTAGCTGCGTGGCTGATGGTATCAGTATTTCATCTGACAGAAACACTGGAAATTGATGTATTTGCCTATGCGAATCTGGCCGGATGGATCGTTATGGTTGCCTTTGAAGTGCCGCTGCTTTATAAAAGCACAAAAGAATTGTTTACTTTTCATTCTGAAGGATGACAAAATAGTAATAAGGGAGTGATGATATGGCAAAATTATATTTTTATTATGGTGCAATGGGCAGTTCAAAATCTGCCAATGCCTTGATGGTGGAATATAACTATCGAGAAAGAGGACAGAAGGTCCTTCTGGCGAAAACAAATCTGGATACCAGAGACGGCATCAATAAGATTCATTCCAGAATTGGTCTGGAGAAAGAATGCCTTCTGCTCAGTGATATTGCGGCGATGAGTGACGAAGAGATTGCGCAGTATGATGCAGTGATTGTTGATGAGATTCAGTTTGCCAAAAGAGAGCAGGTGGATTTTTTAGCACGAATTGTTGATCAGCTGGGCATTCCCGTGATGTGCTATGGTCTGCGTTCTGATTTCCAGCTGAATCTTTTCGAAGGAAGTGAACGGATGCTTGCACTGGCGGATGAAATCAGAGAGATCAAAACAATGTGCTGGTGCGGAAAGAAAGCAACCTGTAATGCCCGTTATAATGAACATGGGATTGTCAGAGAGGGTGCACAAGTTATGCTTGGAGCCAATGATGAATATATTGCTCTATGCCGGAAGCACTTCCTTGAAGGAAAGCTCCATGGCGAAGATGAAGAACCGGTAGGAATTACAGACTGATCGTACATGATCAGTTTTTTTATTTTACAGGATAAAAAAACCGGCATAATGCCGGTTCTTATCCATTACTTTCCGTGATACAGGCGCTTCTGCTCATAAACAGGATCAAACGTGACATTGACTCCGAGTTTCTGGAAGATGTTGGCATCTTCTGCCGGCAGAACAACAGTGCTGTGTGCTTCAGATTTTCTAAGATGAGGCAGCTGAGCAATTGCCAGCTCTGCATTTTTATTTGTCTTAGCAAGCATTGCCAATGCAATCAAGACTTCATCAGAATGGAGCCGCGGATTCTGATTGCCCAGTTCATTGACCTTCAGATCCTGGATAGGAATGACATACTCAGGAGCAATCAGGTCAAGATCCTTGTCAATCCCAGCCAATGTCTTCAGGGCATTGATCAAGACAGCAGCACTTGGCCCGAACAGAGAAGAAGTCTTGCCGGTCACAATGCGGCCGTCCGGAAGTTCCAGTGCCATGGCAGGCGCACCAGAATCGTTTGCCTTATTCTTAGCAATCAGTGACACTCTGCGGTCAGATGCCTGCAGGCCAAGCTGATTCATCAGCAGTTCAATTTTCTGCACGCTGTTTTCTTTTACCTTGTCACGCTTGAAATCAACAAGTGTTGCAAAATATCTGCGCAGGATTTCCTGTTTGGCTGCTTCCTGAGCTGCTTCATCATCAGAGATGCAGAAGCCGACCATGTTCACGCCCATATCGGTTGGAGACTTGTATGGGGAGACTGTCATGATCTTTTCAAACATGCGGTTGAGTACAGGAAAGATTTCGATGTCACGATTATAATTGATGGCTGTTTTGCCATAGGCTTCCAGATGAAACGGATCAATCATGTTGACATCATCAAGATCAGCTGTGGCAGCTTCATACGCCAGATTGACCGGATGACGGAGCGGCAGGTTCCAGACAGGGAAGGTCTCGAACTTTGCATAGCCTGCATTGATGCCGTTTGCCTGATCATGATAGAGCTGAGAAATACAGGTTGCCATCTTGCCGGAGCCTGGACCTGGCGCTGTGACGACACACAGATTGCGGGAGGTCTGGATATATTCATTCTTTCCCAGTCCCTCTGGTGAAACGATGAAGTCTACATCTGCCGGATAACCTTTGATTGGGTAGTGGATATAGGATCTGATACCGTTGTCATTCAGCTTATGGCGGAACGGCTGAACAGAAGACTGATGCGCATACTGCGTAATGACAACAGAACCAACATATAAGTCGAGGCTGTGGAAGGCGTCGATGAGACGGAATACTTCCTGGTCATAGGATATGCCGAGGTCGCCTCTGGATTTTGCATTCTCAATATCATTTGCATTGATGCAGATGATCAGTTCGACCTGGTCTTTCAATTCAGTCAGAAGCTTGATCTTATTATTTGGGTCATATCCCGGCAGTACTCTTTCAGCATGGAAGTCTTGGAACATCTTGCCGCCGAATTCCATGTATAGTTTGCCATGGAACATATTGATGCGCTCCAGAATCTTATCGCGCTGCAGATCCAGATACTTCTGTGAATCAAAAGCCTTTTTCAGCATGTAAATTTCCCTCTTTTCTCAAAAATTATATCAGAAACAGTGCTTCTGCGGACAGAAAGTGGCAGGAATGATACAATAATGCTCGGAGATCAAAAAAATGTCATTGGAAACAGATTTATTCAAGCGTATGGAATGCGACCGGACAAAGCTGAAGAAGTTCGGTTTTGTGAAGAAAGAAAATCAATATCTATATCAGACAGTTCTGGCAACAGACGAAATGAATGTTGAAGTTGTCATTGATGAAAAGGGGACTGTATCGGGGAAAGTCATCGATTCTTTTTCACAGGAAGAATATATTGCTGTGCATCTGCCGAATCAAAAGGGAAGCTATGTCTCACAGATCCGCTCCGAATATCTGCAGGTGCTTGAACAGATTGCCAAGTCCTGTTTCCATCCCGTTCCGTTTGTTTTCCCACAGTCCAACCGCATCAGTCATCTGATTGCGGAGAAATATCATATCAAAGTTGAATTTCCTTTCCAGAAGTATCCTCATATCGGCGCTTGGTATCATCCTGAAAACCGGAAGTGGTTTGCCTTGGCACAGGTGCTTGACCGCAGTACATTCCTGATGGAAAAGGGAGAATGTGAAGTCCTGAACCTGAAGATCCTGGAAGATAAGATCCCATTGCTGTTGGAAAAAGAAGGTATTTATGAAGCATACCACATGGCAAAGAAGTCATGGGTATCTGTGATGATGGATGAGACACTGGATGATGAGACTGTCATGGATCTTGTGGAAGAGAGCTATCAGCTGACTGCCGGCGGCATCCTCCGCCATGGCATCAAGGAGTGGATCATTCCTGCCAATCCAAATTACTTTGATCTTGATCATGCCTTCGAGCAGCGTGATGAGATTCACTGGAAGCAGACAGCCAAGATGATGATTGGAGATCTCGTATATATTTATTATGGTGCTCCATATTCACAGATCCGCTATCTCTGCCGGGTGACAGCAATTGATATCCCCGCTGATATTGAAGGCAAAGTCCGCATTCGTAAGATGATGAAGATCAAGAAGCTCTACTACTATGATCATGATAAAATCAGCCGCAGTGTATTAAGGAAATTTGGTGTGGTATCAGTCAGAGGACCGCGCTTTATCCCGCCTGAACTGGCTGCCGAAATACAGACGCTGTACCCTGACAGTATTCATATGACAAAGGAGAAAATAAAATGACAGAATTAAAAGAACGCAGTGAAATGGATCCGGCATTTGAATGGGACCTGTCCACATTGTACAAGGATGATGAAGGCTTTGAAGAAGCACTGAAGGCAGTGGATGCATCTATTGCGAGAACTGCAGCCTATGAAGGCACCCTGAATAATGCTGAGACCATTCATGCATACTTGAAGGAAAGCTCAGCTCTCAGCCTGGAGATGAACAACATTTTCACATATGCCTCTTTGCGCAGAACAGAAGATACCAGAGACTCTAAAGCACAGTCGATGTATGGCCGTGCCTATGCGAAATATGTAGAAGCTTCTGCGGCAGCCGCATTTGCAGAACCGGAGATCCTTTCGCTGCCGGATGAAGAAATCAATGCCTTCATCTGCAATGATGAATTGAAAGACTACCGCTTCTATCTGCAGGACTTGTTGAGATCGAAGGCACATACTCTGAGCGCAAGAGAAGAATCCCTGCTGGCACAGTTTGGCGAAGTCCTTGCCAATCCAGGACAGGTTTCTGATACCCTGATGGATGCGGATATGGTGTTTGAACCGGCAGAGGACAGTGAAGGAAATAAACATGAAGTCAGCGGGTCTTCCTTTATCCTGCTGCAGAACAGCAGCGACCGCACTCTGCGTGAGAATGCCTTCCATTCTTTTTATCAAGGATACCGTCAGCATATCAATACGTTTGCGGCAACTTACAGCGGATGTGTCAAGGGAGCTGTGGCAGAAGCACGTGTCAGACATTATGGCAGCAGCCGTGAAATGTCGATGTCGCATGACAACATTCCTGTTTCTGTCTATGATAATCTGATCGATACCGTCCATAAGAGAATGGATCTGATGTACCGTTATGTACGTCTGCGGAAGCGGATCTTAAAACTGGACGAACTGCATTACTATGATGTCTATGCACCGCTGGTCCAGAAGATCTCTAAGAAGTACACCTATGAAGAAGCACAGCAGATGGTGCTGAAGGCAGTTGCCCCGTTAGGCGAAGAATATGTGAACCGCGTGAAGAAAGCCTATGAGGATCACTGGATCGATGTTTATCCGAATAAAGGAAAAGGAAACGGTGCGTTCTCCAGCGGTACGTATTCATCCAATCCATTTATCATGACAAACTTTACCGGGACGCTGGATTCAGTATCGACAATCGCACATGAAATGGGGCATTCTCAGCACAGCTGGCTGACAAATCATACTCAGCCGCTGCAGTATGCAGACTATTCTTTATTTGTGGCGGAAGTAGCATCAACCGTGAATGAGAATCTGCTGATTGAGCAGCTGCTGGAAGAAGAAAAGGATCCGCAGAACAGACTGGCACTGCTGAACCAGTATCTGGAAGGTTTCAAGGGCACTGTCTACCGCCAGACCATGTTTGCTGAGTTTGAAAAAGAAGCACATGCCATGGCAGAGTGTGGAGAGTCTCTGGATCCGAAGGCACTGAATGCTTTATATGAAAGAATGATCAGACTTTACTTCGGTGAGGATCTGACTTGGGATGATGAAGTTCAGTATGAATGGGCAAGAATTCCTCATTTCTACTATGTCTTCTATGTTTATGTATATGCGACCGGCTATTCTTCAGCGACCGCTTTATCTGAAGGCATCTTGAAGGATGGTGCACCGGCAGTGAAGAAATATCTGGAATTCCTTTCTATGGGCTCCAGTGCATATCCGCTGGATGAGCTCAAGCATGCCGGCGTGGATCTGACTACACCGGAGCCAGTCGATATTGCTCTGAACAAATTTGAAAAGGTCCTGGACGAAGCAGAAAAGACTGCCGATGAACTTGGCCTGTAAGGAGAGAGAATGGAAGCGTATACCGAATACACCTGTACAAAATTAAAAGAACTGACCGCAATTGACAGCCCGGATGGTTTTACAAAGGAAGTCATTGCGTATACAAAAAAACAGCTGGAAGATCTTGGTTTTGTTCCAGAGGTGACCAATAAGGGATGCATTGTATGCAGCCTCGGCGGAGAGGATCATCCGATTGTGCTGTCTGCTCATATTGATACACTGGGCGCACAGATTGCTGAGATCAAGGCGAACGGGCACCTGCGCCTGACGCCGGTCGGTGGTCTGCCGGCAGCCGTGGTCGAGACAGAGAACTGCCGCGTCTATACACGGGACGGCAGGGTATATGAAGGCACGTTCCAGCTGGTCAATGCCTCTGTTCATGTCAATGGTGAACTGGCAAAGACAGTGCGCACATATGACAATATGGAAGTGCTGCTGGATGAAAATGTTTCAAGTAAAAAGGATGTATTTGATCTTGGCTTAGAGAACGGCTGCTATGTCTGCTTCAATCCAAGAACAGTCATCACACCGTCCGGCTATATTAAATCAAGATATCTTGATGACAAGCTGTCTGTGGCTATGCTGCTGGCGCTGGCTAAAAAGGTGAAAGACGGGAAACTGGTGCTGAAGCGCAGGACATATGTATTTATTTCTGTGTATGAAGAAGTCGGCCATGGTGCCAAGGCTGGTGTTCCTGCAGATGCCGCCGAGTTCCTGTCGGTTGACATGGGATGTGTCGGCGAAGGACTGGAATGTACTGAAAGGCAGGTTTCCATCTGCGCAAAGGATTCCGGCGGCCCATATGACTATAGTGTTGTCAATGCACTGGTATCCTGTGCCAAAAAAGGCGGTCTGGATTATGCCGTGGATGTCTATCCGTATTACGGAAGCGATGCAGAAGCTGCATTAGGTGCAGGATATGATCTGAAGCATGGCCTGATTGGTGCCGGCGTCTATGCATCGCACGGCTATGAAAGAAGTCACACAGAAGGTGTCAGGAATACATTAGCACTCCTGGATCTTTATTTAGGATAAAACGGAGCTCTCCGTTTTTTCTTTTATACTTTATGCGTTGAAAAGATTATACTAGTACTATCAGTCAAGGAGGGGTGCTGTATGGAAAAGGAGAAATCCTGCGGGGCTGTCATTGCCCGCAGAAAGAATGACCGCATTGAGATCCTGGTGATACATCAGATCCAAGGTCACTGGTGTTTTCCAAAGGGACATGTTGAGGGACATGAAACAGAAAAGGAAACGGCAGAGAGAGAAGTGTTTGAAGAAACCGGATTAAGAGTATCTATCGATGATGGCTTCCGTACCTGTACAAGTTATTCACCAAAACCTGGAGTCATGAAGGAAGTCGTATATTTCCTTGCACATCCGGAAGCAGGGAAGGAAAAGGTTCAGGAGGATGAACTGCTGGAAGAAAAGTGGGTGACGGTTGCAGAAGCCGCCGCAGCCATTACATTTGAGAATGATCAGAAGATCCTGCGCGATGCCATCCGCTATATGAAACAGACCGATCATGAAATTGGAGAGCTTCTGTGAGAAGACTTGTTCCATTCAGTGAAGCTTCCAAGCTCAGATATCAGGCATATGATCATGAAAACCGTCTGCTTGTTTCAGACGATTTTTTTACCGATGCTGCTGAGGCCGGATATTTTATCAAGGATGCGGATGCAGTTGGATACTACTGCATTCTCAAGCAGAATGATGTACCTTTGATCCATATCTATTTCAATGACAGCATCTGCTTTGAAGATGCATACAGAGCATTGTCAATGCTGAGTGAAGCATGCATCCGCAGATATCATCCAGCCGCAATTCTGGCTTTGCATGATCGAAGGAATCTGCATCTTCTGCAGGCATCCTGCTATTATCAGAAAGGGAAATACTATCAGAAAAAGATTGAACCTTGGAGATATACTCTGAATGATGCGGTATTTGATGAAGAAGGATATATCATCAACCAGGGAGCGATGGATAAAATTCCATTCGGCTGGTTCAACACCATGCGAAAAGGCTGCGGCTGGATTGCAGCATACAATCTTCTGAAGATGTGCGGGCATGAACAGACAATGCAGGAAACGGCAGAAGCACTCAGTAAATATACGCTGCTAGGCGGTATGATGGGGCAGGAGCTTTATACACTGCTGGTCTATCTGCGCAGGAAAGGACTGAACTGCTGGACATCACTGTCCCTGGATTCCTCGGCTCTGAAATGCATGGATGAGAGCAGATATGGTATTCTGCTCTATACACATACACAGGGTGCACATTACACAGCGTACCGCAATCTAGGCAGTCATAAGATGCAGTTCTATAACGCTGTATATGGGCAGGTGAACCATATTGAAAGCGGAGAGGACTTTCTCAAGAAAAGAGAACTGTTCCCATTTTCTTCAGTACTTTACGTTAAATAGAGATTCTATGGTAGAATACATTGTCACTGTTGCGACAACAGAGAGGAGCATGCATGATCAATACGACGATTTCAATTGATGAGATCCATTATCAGAAAACCGATCCAGGGGAACTGCTGGCTTCCATCCGGCAGAGAGGAATCGCAATTCCTGTCCAGGTCAAAAAGCGAGATGGATTCTATGAATGTGCTGATGGAAACAAAAGACTGTCTGCGTGTGAAATACTGCGAAGCGAAGATGAAAAATTTTCCAGGATCCCGATTATGATCCTGAATGATTTCTCGAAGTCCGGCAGTTCCTTCTGGGGCAATACCCAGAACCACCATTAAGGAGAAGATATATGGAAAGATTGCAGAAAGTCATCGCACAGGCTGGTATTGCCTCTCGACGCAAGGCAGAAGAACTGATCAGTGAAGGAAAAGTTGCTGTCAACGGCAGGATTGTCAAGGAAATGGGTGTGCAGGTCGGCCCCGAAGATGAAATCCTGGTCAACGGCACCAATATCAAAAAAGAAGAGAAAGTCTATTATCTTTTAAATAAGCCGAAGAGAACAATTTCATCGGTATCAGATGACAAGGGCAGACCAACTGTTATGGACTGCTTCCCAGACATCAGTGAAAGGATCTTTCCAATCGGACGTCTGGACTATGAAACGACCGGTCTGCTGCTGATGACCAATGATGGCGAATTTGCCAACTTGATGATGCATCCAAGATCTCATATCAAGAAGACGTATGAATGTGCAGTGGACGGCATCATTGACGACACCATGTGCGCCAAGCTGGAAAAGGGCATCAATCTGGAAGATGGGAAGACACTGCCGGCAGAAGTGATCATCGTCAGCCGCAGCGAAAAGAAAAATAAGACCGTACTCCTGATCACCATCCAGGAAGGACGGAATCGTGAAGTACGGCGTATGATGGAATATTTCCATTGTGAAGTAACGAGACTGAACCGCATCCAGTATGCATTCCTGGAACTTGGAAACCTGAGACAAGGCCAGTACCGGAAGCTCCGTTCGTTTGAAGTCAAGAAGCTGAAGGCTTATGCACAGCTTCAGCCAACATCAATGCCGAAGCGCTGAAGTTCGTTTATTTCTGGATCAATATAGATTGTCTTATATGCACCTAACTGGACCATGCCTGGCTTTGCGCCAGGTATTTTTTTTAAATGACTGACGGGGCACCAGTTGACTGGCACGGAGGAGGAATTTCTGCCTTTGGAATAATAGGCGGCAATCATTGCGGCTAAGCGCAGAGTCTCTTCACTCGGCGAATCCGCATGTACGACAACATGCGCACCATGATAGTCTTTGGCATGGAGCCAGATCTCTGACTTCTTGGCGAGATGCCATGTCAGTGCTTCATTCTGCAGATTGTTCCTGCCGAATGATATCTTTGTGCCGTCCGTGCTGATCACTTCTGAAATGTGCGGCTGTTCCTCTTTCTTTTTCCTCCGGGAACGATTCTTTTGATTTTTCTGGTCTTTCAGATATCCTTGGTGGATCAGTTCCTGACGAATCTCAGAAGCAGTATTGAAATCAGCTTGATCGAGCTGTTCCAAAAGTCCTTCAAAATAGGATATCTCATTTTTTGTAATGGCAATCTGCTCCTGCAGATATGTCTGTCCTTTTTTCAGCTTGTTGTATTTGTTGTAGCAGCGCTTGGCATTCCCACGTCCGTCGAGTTTTGGATCCAACGGGATTTTAACTGGCGATTCATCTTCCAGAGAATTCAGAATGATCTGATTAGTTCCCTTGGTATCAGTAATCTGATAGGTATACAGCAGGTCCCCATAGATGCGCCATTGATCACAATCCGTGGCATCATCATATTCTTTCAGCAGACGAGGAAGCTTCTGCTGCTGATGCTTGAGTGATCTTGTACAGAAGTGATAGATGTCACCGCTGATCTGCTTGATGCGGTCCTTTTCTTCACGGTGGTAGTAAAGGATATCAAAGCCTTCAAATAAAGGATATTCACGACATGGACCTACGGATTGAAGTTCAATGCAGTGAAAGACAGGTTCATTGTTCTCATTGGCGATGAACAGTGAGTGTGATGCTTCAATCTCCTGCATGATGGAGGAGAATGTCTGTCCATGCGCCATCCGGTATTCGACTTCTTTGGAGAGGAAGGGTGAGAAGCCACCGAACTGCTTCGTTAAAGGAACTTCAGGGTCAACTGCCGCGGTATGAAAAGGATCTTTCTTATCCTGCGAAGGTGTTGGTTCAAAAACTGCGCCTGTCTGAACAATGCGCCGGCTGTTCTCAAACGGCGGAATCCGCTTCAATGCATCAATGATCTTTCCTTCAGGTGAGACAAGAATGACATTGGCATATTTGCCCATCAGTTCGATGTATAATGACAACGTCTCGAGGTCCCCTAAGTTGTTGTGGTGACGCATTGTCATGACGCACCAGCGGTCCAGTTCTGCCTGTTCAATTGATTCAATCGAGGCACCTTCCAGATACTTCCGCAGGACCATGACAAAGTTGCCCGGCTCGCTAGGTGTCGGATAGCTGCGCTTGGTCAAAAGAAGGCGGTTGTATACACTGTGACAGGAGATCAGGAGCTGCTGCTTGCCTGCATCGCCATGGGTCTGAAAAAGAATTTCTGTATTTGATATCTCCCAGATTTTCTGAATCCGCATCGGCAGAGCGCTCTGAATTTCCGGGATGATCTTATGAAGTAAAATGCCGTCTAATGCCATTGAACAATCCTCGCTTTGCATGCATTATAACATGATTGACGTAAGCTTTTTTCAAGTGTAACCTTAAGGTAGCCTGATTGAGGAGGAGCAATGCATGCCTAAAAAAGGATTATTGATTGTATTGAGTGGACCATCTGGTGTTGGTAAGGGGACAATTTTAAAAGAATTTGTTAATGATAAGGATCTGAAGCTGGCATATTCAGTATCCATGACCACAAGAAAACAGCGTCCTGGAGAAGTGGACGGGGTCAATTATCACTTCGTCACAAGAGAAGAATTTGAAAAAGCCAGAGATAATGGAGAGCTTCTGGAATCGGCAGAATTTGTCGGCAACTACTACGGCACACCGGTCAAGGAAGTGGAACGTCTTCGCAATGAAGGCATGAATGTCTTATTGGAAATTGAAGTGCAGGGATGCAGACAGGTACGTGCTAAAGTTCCGGATGCATTGACAATCTTCATCGTACCGCCAAGCATGGAAGAACTTGAAAAGCGGATCCGCGGCAGAAATACAGAACCGGAAGAGATTGTTCAGGAAAGACTGGCAAAAGCTTCTAAGGAAATGGAAATGGTCGGTCAGTACAAGTATGTTGTATGCAATGATGATCCAAAGCTGGCAGCCAATATCATCCGTGTCATTATCAAGAGATTCATGTCATTGAATGAAGATGCATGATCAGTGAAGGGAAACTGGAAACAGCTTCCTTTTTTTTGACATTTGATCAATTTGTATAAATTAATTTTTCGTAATCTATTGCGAAAGCGTTTACATTGTTCTACCATGGAAACTAGAAAAGGAAAACGGGTTTCCATATGACAAATGAAGAAATCATAGTTTCAGCGACCAGGCAGTTTGAAAAGCAGGGTTTGAAGTTCACGATGCTTGATGTTGCCAAAGATCTGCATATCGCAAAGAAAACAATCTATCAGTTTTATCCTTCAAAGGAAGAACTGCTGATTGCCATGCTTGACCATGGATTTGGCAAGATCCAGGAAGCGAAGCAGAAGATCCTGGGAGAAGATATTCCGTTCAAGGAAAAAGTCAGAAAAGTCATGATTGCCATGCCTGATCAATATGCCATCCTGGACTTCCGCAAGCTGACAGATCTCAAGGAAAAATATCCGAAGGCATATCGTAACATGCGCAGACATCTTGAAAATAACTGGGAGCCTATCATCCGTCTGCTTGAACAGGGAATGCAGGAAGGAAAGATCCGGAAGATCTCTGTTCCCATTCTGAAGACGATGATGACTGCAAGTTTTGATGCTTTTCTTTCTACAGATGC
Source organism: uncultured Galactobacillus sp. (assembly GCA_964385925.1). Taxonomy (GTDB): domain Bacteria; phylum Bacillota_I; class Bacilli_A; order Erysipelotrichales; family Erysipelotrichaceae; genus Bulleidia. The sequence continues at coordinate 79,860 of CAYLQV010000006.1, forward strand.
CTTGAAGGCATCCAAACTTGCATACAGTGATGCACTGAATGACATGATGGATATCATCATGGACGGAATATCGGAGGAATGAAATGAAAATCATCAACAACAACTGGGAATTTACAAGCCGCTGGTCAGAAGATTTCCTGCAGGGGGGAGAAGCAGAAGAGACCGTAAGGATCCCGCATACCGTGAAGATGCTGCCGCTGCATGAGATTGACTCGCAATCGTATCAGATGACAGCCGGCTACCGCAGACACCTTTCCTTTAATGAAAGTCAAAGAGGGAACAGATATTTTCTGCAGTTCGATGCGGCCGCACATATTGCGACACTCTACTTCAACGGCAGAGAATGTCTGACACACCGCAGCGGATATACTGCTTTCCGTTACGAGATCACAGACCTGATTGCATTCGGCAGTGACAATGTCATCACAGTCAAGCTGGATACAACAGAAAATCCAAGTATTCCTCCATTCGGCTTTGTCATTGACTATCTGACATACGGCGGTATCTACCGCAATGTCTATCTCGATGAAAGACCGCAGAACTATATCGAAGATGTCTTTATTACAACGCCTGATCTGCATACAGCGGATATTGCCTTGACGCTCGACCATGAGAGTGATGAAAAGGTCACCGTTGAAATCTCCAAGAGCGGCATCGTCAAAGCTTTTGATACTGTCGAAGGAAAGAACGGGCACATTCAGCTGAAAGTAAAGGATGCTCAGCCATGGAGTCCTGATGATCCCCAGTTGTATAACTGCCGGGTGAAATATGGCGAGGATGAGCAGATCTATCACTTCGGCTTCCGTACGATTGAAATCAATGAAAATGCAATCCTGCTCAATGACCGGGAATTTTTTGTCAGAGGCCTGAACAGACATCAGTACTTCCCATATATCGGCTATGCGGCTTCGGATTCTCTGCAGGTGGAGGATGCCCGTATCCTGAAGGAAGAACTGCATGTTAATGCAGTTCGGACATCACATTACCCACAGTCTCATGCCTTCCTGGATGCCTGTGATCAGATGGGTCTTCTCGTATTTACGGAGATTCCTGGATGGCAGCATATTGGAAATGAAGCATGGAAGCAGCAGGCAGTTGAAAATACAAAGGAAATGGTCAGACAATACAGGAATCACGTATCCATCTTCCTCTGGGGCGTACGCATCAATGAATCATTGGATGATGATGCAATGTATGAAAAGACAAATGCCGCTGCTCATGAACTTGATCCATCCAGACCTACAAGCGGTGTCCGCTATTTGGAAAAGAGCTCTCTGCTCGAAGATGTCTATGCCTTTAATGATTTCTCGCATATGGGGAACAATCCTGGATGCAGACAGAAGAAAGATGTCATGAAGGACACACACCATCCACTGCTGATTTCTGAAGCAAATGGCCATATGTTCCCGACCAAGCCTTGGGACAGATGGGAAAGACTGCAGGAGCATGCGCTGCGTCACGCCAGAGTATTGAATGATGCCATGGCAGACCATGAACATGCGGGTGTCTTCCAATGGTGCATGTTCGATTATCCAACCCACCGTCAGTTTGGCAGCGGCGACAGGATCTGCTACCACGGCGTAATGGATTCTTTCCGGAATCCGAAGCCGGCAGCCTTCATCTACGCTTCACAGGGTGAGGAAGAACCAGTCCTTGAAATCAGCAGCCCGATGGATATCGGCGACTATAATGCGACAAACCTTGCTGAGTTCTATGCCTTTACAAATGCAGATGAAGTCAGACTGTATAAGAACAATGAATTTGTGAAATCATTCAAGGTCGATGAACGCTTCCATGCGATGCGCCATGGGCCGGTCAAGATTGATGATACAATCGGTGACCTTCTGAAAATCAAAGAAGGATTCACCGGCAGGAAAGAAGAATATATTCACGATGCACTCTGTTCAGCCCAGAAGTATGGACTGGCTGGACTGCCGCTCAAGGCAAAACTGGAACTTGGCTGGGTCATGATGCATTATCACCTTAAATATGAAGAGGGTGTTGAACTATATGGCAAGTACGTCGGCTCCTGGGGCGGTGATTCGACAACCTGGAGATTTGAAGCAGTTGATCACGGAAAGGTTGTAAAGACTGTCATCAAGACACCGAATACGGATCTGCATCTGGAGGTCAAGACATCCAATACAGAGCTGAAGGAAGGGGATGCATATGATATGTCTTCCTTCCGTCTGTGTCTCAAGGATGCCAATGACAACCGGGCTGTCTATGCACAGCTGCCAGTCAAGATCAGTGTTGAAGGGCCGATTGAAATTGTTGGACCGGATGCAGTTGCCCTGGAAGGCGGCATGAGCGGCACCTACATCAGAACGACAGGAAGTGCAGGCGAAGCATCAATCACCTTTACAACTGCGCAGACGCAGCCAGTGACTGTAAAGCTGCATGTAACTATGAGAGACGCGTCATGAAATTCAAATGGAAAGTGATCGTTAAAGATGTATCTCCGCTGCATGGAGAACAGGAATGGAATTCAGGTCCTCTGCATATTGCAGCTGACCTGCCGGCCGGCATCATTCAGGAAGTACAGGCTGAGATCTATCACAAGAGCAGTGAAGATGAAAAAATCTTCATGAACGGCTATCAGACCTGGACAGTAACACCTGAGTATGACAGGCACAGCAGGATCCGCGGTATGCACCGTATCCCAAAGAATCTCATAGACAAGTATGCTTTTGACAGATATGCAGATTATCACTTTGTCAATTATCCATATCAAAAGGGAATCACCCATGGATTCAGCTGGTGCTGGTTCCGGCAGGGAGACAGATATCAGCTGTTTGCTTCATTGAATGAAGAAACTGGATATACAATGTTCCGATATGATGCCAATCAGTCTATCCTGACAATCAGGAAAGACTGCAGCGGCCAAAGATGCGGTGGGATATATCAGCTATTTGACCTGTTTTACAGTGAGGGCAGTCAGCAGGAAGTATTTGATGCATGGTTTGCCCAGCTGAACATCAGACCGCGGACAACTGAGAAGCTCTTTGGCTATTCCTCGTGGTATAACCGCTATCAGAACATTGATGAACCATCGATTGTCCAGGATCTCAAAGGATGCCAGAACATCTTTGCAAAGAATGACCTGTTCCAGATCGATGACGGCTGGGAACCATATGTCGGGGACTGGCTTGTGCCGGATGAAAAAAATTTCCAAACGGCATGAAGGAGATGGCAGATCAGATCCATGCGGCAGGATACCGTGCAGGCATCTGGCTGGCACCATTTGCGGCAGAGGAAAAATCAAAACTGTATCAGGAGCATCCTGACTGGTTCATTAAAAAGGATGGGGAAAACTGGAAGTGCGGCGGCAACTGGAGCGGTTTCTATTCATTGGATATCGATGTTCCGGAAGCGGAAGCATACATTAGGAAAGTCTTTGACCAGGTCATCAATGAATGGGGATATGACCTCGTTAAACTTGATTTTCTGTATGGTGCGGCGCCGTTTGGCAGTGAAACAGAAACAAGATCGGCAAGAATGTATCGGGCAGTGCGGCTGCTTCGTGAAGTCTGCGGAGATAAGCTGATTCTGGGATGCGGGGTCCCAGTCATGCCAGCCTTCGGTATTGTTGATTACTGCCGCATCAGCTGCGATGTCTCATTAGATGAAGATGATCAATGGTTCATGCGCTTCTTCCATCGCGAAAGAGTATCGACAATGAATGCTATCACCAATATCTATACAAGAAATCAATTGAATAGACATGCATACATGAGTGATCCAGACGTGTTCTTCCTGCGGAGTGATAATATCAAGCTGAGTGAAGAACAGAAATCACAGCTGGCACAATTGGATGCACTGCTAGGGGGTGCCTTCCTAACTTCAGATGATCCAAACACGTATTCAGAAAAGATGAAGCAGGACTATCAGCTTTATCGTCATATTGCAGAGCAGGGGAAAGTTATTTCCATGCATGCGGAAAATCACTGTATCGAAGTTGAATATCTGCTTGACGGCCGGCAGCAGACGCTGAAGGTCAGCAGTTATCTAAAACTATAATGGAACTTTCAGGAGAAACTATGGAAAAGAAAGAATTGAAACAAGCTTCAAAGAAGATCATGTGGATCTTCGCAATTGGACAGCTCGGATGGTCTATGCTTTCTGGTGTCGTCACCAGCTGGATGGTCTATTTCTTCCAGCCTTCACAGGATGTCATTGCCAAGGGACAGCCGCTGTTTTTGACCCAGGGATCAGTTTTCTTAGGTTTGACTGTCATTGGAGTGATTGCTGCTATCGGCAGAATCTTCGATGCAGTGACTGACCCATGGATTGCCGGCAAATCCGACAGATGCCGCAATAAGCTGGGCAGACGTATCCCATTTATGAGAGCCGCTGCCATACCGTTAGGCATCGTAACAATTCTGCTGTTCTTCTCACCAGTCAATGGAACAAGTACAGCAAACGGCATCTTCCTGCTCGTCATGGATCTGCTGTTCTATCTGTTCATGACCATTTACTGCACACCGTTCAACGCTTTGATCCCAGAGCTCGGCCGTACCCAGGAAGCCCGCATTAATGTATCAACTTACATTTCCTTCACATTCATTATTGGTACTGCAATTGCTTATCTGCTTCCTAATATTGCCGGTGCACTGGAAGGCTCACTTGGATATACCAACAGCATCCGTGCAGCCGTCGGCATCTTAGCTGCCATTGGTGTTATCTGCATGCTGATCCCTGCTTTCTGCATCAAGGAAGCGGATTATGCAGACGTCACGCCGAGTGAAACGACTGCTTTCAAGTCTTTAGCCAAGACTTTTGAGAACAAGGAATTTCAAAAGTTCGTTGCGTCTGATGTTCTTTACTTTATTGCTCTGACACTGTTTCAGACAGGCCTGCCATTCTATATCACAGTCCTGATGAAGCTGCCTGACAGCATGTCCTTCCTTCTGTTTGCCCTCATGACAGGTGTTTCTGTTCTATGCTATGCACCAGTCAACATCCTGGCAAGAAAGTATGGCAAGAAGCGTCTTGTTACAACCGCATTCATTCTCTTTGCCTGTGTGTTCCTTCTGACATCACTCTGCGGACTGTTCGGCATCTCCGGCATGGTCTGGGGCTTATTAGTTGCCATTCTTGGAGCAATCCCAATGGCAGTTCTTGGCATTCTTCCGCAGGCAATTGTTGCGGATATTGCTGAAGCAGATGCAGACCAGACAGGTGAGAACAGACAGGGCATGTTCTATGCTGCTCGCACCTTTGCCTTCAAGATGGGACAGTCTGTAGCCATGCTGCTGTTCACAAGCTTAGCATTGATTGGAACAGACGGCTTAGGCTACCGTATTACAGCGGTTGTCGCTGCTGTATTGTGCATGCTCGGCGGTGTTGTACTGTTTGCTTATGATGAAAAGAAGATTCTTTCCGTCATCGAAAAGTAATTAAAAAGAAAGACCATTACTGCTGCAAAGTACAGTGGGATGGTCTTTTTCTATCTTTATATAAGAAAAAAGACATTCCGAAGAATGTCTTTCTAGTTGACTACCTGTTGTAGTATTCAACGATAAGAGCTTCGTTGACTTCCTGATTGAGTTCAGATCTCTCAGGGATTCTGACGTAAGTTCCTTTTTTGTTTTCCTTGTCAACTGTTACGAATGCTGGAGCAGCAATGTTGCTTTCCAGTGCTTCGGCAACAACTGCCATGTTGCGTGAACCTTCACGCAGAGCAATGACATCACCTGGCTTGACTAAAGCAGACGGGATGTCGATCTTCTTACCGTTGACTTCAATGTGTCCGTGGTTGACTAACTGTCTAGCAGCCTTACGAGTTCTTGCGAAACCCATTCTGTAGACCATGTTGTCCAGTCTGCTCTCGAGCAGAACTAAGAAGTTTACACCTGACATGCCTTCCATCTTGGAAGCCTTTTCGAACAGGTTTGCGAACTGTCTTTCATTCAGTCCGTACATGTTGCGGACTCTCTGCTTCTCACGAAGCTGTAATCCGTAACCGGATAACTTGATGCGCTTGGTTGGGCCGTGCTGGCCTGGAGCATAAGTTCTTTTCTTAAGCTCTTCGCCGGTTTCTAAGATGGAGAAGCTCAAGCGTCTAGACTTCTTCCAAACCGGACCTGTGTAACGTGCCATGTTTTGTTTCCTCCTATTAAATGGCTGAGAAACAACAACAGGTGCAGATCATCAATGCGTGGTGTTGCTATGGAGATATTTCGCTGATTGCAGCTCAGTTACTTTATCTGCAGTATAACTGTTAACAACGCCTTAGTGCATGACTCTACATGCTGCTATCATTTGACGCAAGGTAGATAATAACAGAACCAAAAATGAATGTCAATTGATATAGATAAGCAGTTCAGAATTTTCACAATATGTGTTAATATAATGGATGAAATGAAGGGAAGGTAAGTATGAATAAATTCCTGAGCTATCTATCAGACAGCAGAGTTGTAATTGCAATCATTGTTATTGTAGTTATACTGACCCTCTGGCTTATTATTACCAGAGTCAATACAAAGCGCTACAGAACCGATCTGGAACAGCTTGAAAACAAATATAACGAGATCAAGAAGATCCCGCTGTCCTTTAAAATGAATAAGGCAGTGGCGATTTCCCGTGTCGACCAGGAGACCATAGATAAGGTTGAAAAGGCTAAGACAGACTTCTCGCAGACGGAAACAGATATGACTAAGATCTCTGATCATCTGGCTCAGGCAGAGGATTTCATCATTGCCGGCAAGCTGAAGAAGGCAGAAGGTCTGATCAATGGACTGGATCAGGAAATCACAGATGCTCACCGTGAAGTCAAATCACTGGAAGTATTATTAGATGATATCCTGGCAAAGGAAACAGCACAGAGACAGGAAGTTACGACACTGAAGAACCGCTTCCGTGCCCTGAAGTCACAGGCACAGGAAAATGCATCGAGACTTTCCTTCAACTGGAGTGCAATTGAACAGAAGATCGATGATACTGAGAAAATGTTCAATACATTTGAAGAATGGATGTTCTCCTCTGATTTTGATAAGGCAAATGCGGAACTGGATACGATCCGCACTTCCATGGCAGAGCTGGAGAAGATGGTCGATACGATGCCTGGTCTGCTGGAAGATGCCCGTGGGGTCATTCCGTCAATGGCGGAGACTCTGCATCATGACTATCAGCATCATAAGAACCGCGGTGTTTATCTGAAGCATCTTGAGGTAGAAAAGAACCTGGCTGCTTTATCTGCAGCCCTGAAAGAAGATCTGATCAAGCTGAAGGCCGGCAAGCAGGATGGTGTCGGTGAGCACTTGGATGACTATAAAGTACGTCTGTCACAAATAGATGAGGCAGTGAAAAAGGAAGGTACAGCGTACGATGAGATGCGCAGCCTGACAAAGGAAACAGAGACACTTGCCAATGAAGTCAATCAGACAGAAAGCTATCTGAATACAAAGGTCGGAACTGCTGCTACATTGTTCGGCATGAAGGACATGAATGAAAATCTGCAGAAGAACTCCACACTGCTGGAACATCTGAATGCTACAAGACCAGAAGTCATGAGCCAGGCCAAGAGCTATGCCGTACCTGCAAGTGAAGTACTGATCTCCCTGAAACAGCTGTTCCAGGGTTATACCGATATTAATGGAGAACTGAAGCAGATCCGCTCAGCATTGGATTCTGCCAACAGCGATGTGGACAGAGCAAAGAAGCAGCTGGTCAAGCTGCAGATCATCATGAACTCCATGCAGGTCAAGATCCGCCGCTACAAACTGCCGAACATCTCCGCTGCCTATCAGGAAGATATGAACAAGGCTAACACATATATTCACCATCTGGAGACACTGCTGAAGGAAACACCAATCAGCATCCAGCTGCTGAATTCCACTCTGCAGGAAGCCCTGGACTTCATCTACAAGCTGTACAACAACGTTAATAATGTTGTCGGTACTGTTGTCATGGTCGAGAATACGATTGTCTTCGGCAACCGCTATCGTTCTACATATGAAGATATTGACAGTGAACTGACCAGAAGTGAGTTATGCTTCAGAAACGGTGAATATACACAGGCACTGCAGATTGCAATTGCAACGATGGAGAAGATCCATCCGGGCAACTATGAGTCAATCGTCAGGGAGAATGCAAAGAGTGCAGCGTAGAATCTATTTTGATAACTCCAGTACGACCAGGATCCATCCGGAAGTGCTGAAGAGCTATGAACAGCTTCTTGAGAAATATTATGTCAACAGTGAATCGCTGTATGATGAGGGAAGCGAAATCAGTCAAATGATGGAAAGGGCCCGGGGAGCAATCGCCGGGCTTTTAGGGGTACATGCCACGGATATCCTGTTCACCAGCGGTTCTTCGGAATCCAACAGTGCAGCCGTTAAGGGATGCGCCTTTGCCCAGCAAAATAAGAAACATATCATCACGACAAATGTTGAACACAGTTCCATCCTCAATGCATGCGCTCAGCTGGAACAGTATTTCGGCTACCGCATCACATATCTGCCGGTCGACGGGACTGGCAGAATCAATGTTGAAGACCTTAAGAAAGCCCTGGATGAAGATACTGCAGTTGTATCAATCATGTATGTCAATAATGAGAGCGGCTCTGTCAATCCGATTTCTGAGATTGCGGAAGTTGTCAAGAAGCAGAGCCATGCCTACCTTCATGTCGATTTGACACAGGCAGTGGGCAAGGTGCCTCTGGACCTGACCAATGTCGATATGGCATCGATCTCAGCACATAAGCTGGAAGGCCTGAAGGGCTCCGGCATATTAATGAAGAAGACATATGTTCCGTTCATACCGCTGATCAACGGCGGCGAACAGGAATATGGACTGCGCGGCGGCACTGCGAATGCGTGTGCAGATATGGTTTTTGCAAAGACGCTGCGCTTAGCAATAGAGAACGGAAAAAAATATCATCTGTACATCAAGGATCTCAGGGATAGACTGGTCAAAGGCCTGCTGGCAATTGACGGTGTTGAGATCAACAGTCCAGAGGATGCCGTTGTCTCAACTGTCAACTGGTCCTATGAAAAGATTCCAAGTGAAGTGATGCAGAATGCCTTGAATGCCAAGGGCTTCATGGTCAGCGCCAGGAGCACATGTGCTTCTAAGAGCGATGATCCAAGCTATGTCCTGACCGCCATGGGCTATTCATCGCGCAGAGCATCTTCGTGCATCCGCATTTCACTTTCATACTACAACACTGAAGAAGAGATTGATCTCTTCTTAACATCCCTGAAGGAGATTATTGAGCATTATGGTTAAATATGATACCGTCCTGATCCGCTATGGCGAACTCACGACAAAAGGAAAGAACCGCAAAGATTTCATCACCCGTCTGTTCAAGAACGTCAAGTACGCACTGCGTGACTATGATGATCTGGTCTATACAAAGACCTATGACCGCATCTATGTTAAACTGACGGATCAACAGCCGGAAGAAATCACGAAGCGCCTGCAGAGAGTCTTTGGCATTTCATCCTTCTCCTTTACGGAAAAGGTCTCCAATGATATTGAAGTGATCAAGGACAGATGTCTGCAGATTGCCAAGGATTCCGATAAGAAGACATTCAAGGTCATCACCAAGCGTCACGATAAGTCCTATCCGATGCATAGCGATGATGTCAACCGTGCGGTCGCCGGTGAGATCCTGCACAATACTGAATTAAAGGTAGATGTGCATGAACCAGAACTTGCCATCCGCATTGAAATCCATGAACAGGATGCCTACATCACATCTGAGAAGATACCGGGTGCTGGCGGATATCCTGCCGGCATCAACGGCAAAGTCCTGCTGATGCTCTCCGGCGGCATTGATTCACCAGTTGCTGCCTATCAGCTGATGAAACGCGGGCTGAAGGTGGAGGCGGTGCATTTCGCTTCACCTCCATATACTAGTGAGAATGCCAAGAACAAGGTCCTGGATCTGGCCCGCATGGTTGCCGAATATCAGGGACATATGAAGGTCCATATCATCAACTTTACAGACATGCAGCTGGAAATCTATAAGACAGCAGGTGATCCATATGCTGTTACATTGATGAGAAGAATGATGTTCCGGGAGGCCGAACAGGTTGCATTGAATAATGGCTGCCTGGCTCTTGGCACTGGCGAATCAGTCGGGCAGGTCGCATCCCAGACGCTGGAAAGCATGAATGTCATCAACCAGGTCATCACGATGCCGGTCCTACGGCCGCTGGTGTGTTATGATAAAGTGGAGATTATTGATCTGGCAAGAAAAATCGGCACTTATGAAACTTCCATTCTGCCGTTTGAAGACTGCTGCACGATCTTTGATCCTAAGAACCCGGTCACCAAGCCGACCCTCAAGAAGTGCGAATACTATGAATCCCGCTTTGACTGGCAGAGCTTGATGAAGAAAGCAGTTGATGAGACAGAGTCAGTACTTGTTGAACCAAAGCAGAATGAGGAAGATTTCCTCTAAGGAGATAGCATATGGCAAAGCATGATCCTAAAAATGCAGAAACATTCCAAACAAATTTGAGAGATCTGGATGCGATAAGTGAACAGGATCTTCTGGATCGTCTGAATCAGACCATCGTCACGGTAGAAACAGATGACAGCTACAATACAAAGGAAAAGCTCAAGATCTACTCTTTGATCACACTGCTCAGCAATTCTGATGAAAAAGAACGGAAGAAGTTTGTGACTAAGATCTACAAAGCACTGCGATAGGAACGGGAGACCGTTCCTTTTATCTGAAAAATCTTTCAAAAGACAAGAATAATCGTTGACGAAAGACTTTTCTCCATGTATCATAGTCATGTTATCAGCCCTCTTGAAGAGGTCTGTAACCGCTCAGAAAAGGTCCTAAGACAGAAATGTCACCTTTATGGCGCGTCTTAAGATAATGTCAGGAGGTGTATTAAATTGTACGCAGTTATCGAAACAGGCGGTAAGCAGCTCAAAGTTGAAGCTGGCCAGGAAATCTATGTTGAAAAGCTCGATGTAGAAGCAGGAGATGAAGTTGTATTTGACAAGGTTTGTCTGATTTCCAATGAGGGCACAAAGATCGGAACACCATATGTTGATGGTGCAAAGGTTACAGCCAAGGTTGAAAAGCAGGGCAAAGAGAAGAAAGTCAAGATCTTCATGTACAAAGCTAAGAAGGGTTCTACCCATCATAGACAAGGTCATCGTCAACCATATACAAAGCTGACTATCGTCGCTATTGAGGGTTAATCATGATCCGCATCACCGTAAATGAAAGTCATCATCAGATTATTGATCTGGAGATCAAGGGCCATGCTGGTTCTGATGTCTATGGACATGATCTGGTATGTGCAATTGTGAGCGGGATTGGTACAGGGCTGTGCAATGCATTAGATCAGCTGAGTGATGTTGATGATATCACACTTGAAGAAGGTCATATCGCAATTCATGTCAGCAAGCCGGATGAGAGAACGGAAATGATTCTCCGTACGGGACTGATCCAGCTGCAGACAGCCGAAGAAGTAAACAAAGATTTTATCATAATAAAGATATCGGAGGTGTAATACTATGAAGTTCACACTGAATATGCAGCTGTTCGCATCCAAAAAGGGTGTTTCTTCTACAAAAAACGGACGTGATTCCGCTGGACGTAGACTTGGTGCCAAGAAGGCCGATGGAGAATTCACAAACTGTGGTTCGATCATTTACCGTCAGAGAGGCACAAGAATCCTGCCTGGTAAGAATGTGAAGCGCGGCGGAGATGATACACTGTTTGCAACAGCAGCAGGTATTGTCAAGTATGAGCGTGTCGGTAAGGATAAGAAACAGGTTTCTGTTTATCCTGAAGAAGCTTAAACAACGCATGAAGAACTGCTCCTGACGTGTCAGGGGCATTTTTTTCTAAGTAGGAAAGGAGGATGTTTTCCTATATGATCGATTTCATCAAAATCCATGTCAAAGCAGGAGACGGCGGCAGAGGCTGTGTTGCCTGGAGACGTGAGAAGTACTATCCTACCGGAGGTCCGGCAGGAGGAGATGGAGGCAAAGGCGGTGACGTCTGGTTCTCTGTTGATACAAACGAAACAACTTTGGCAAAGCTGAAGTTCACCCACAGCGTCAAGGCAGGCAATGGTGCACCTGGCCTGATCAAGAAGATGCACGGCAAGTCCGGAGATGATGTCATCATCTCTGTACCGCTTGGCACAATGATCAGAAATGCGGCGACCGGCGATCTGCTGGCAGACTTGACCAAGCCTGGTCAGAAGGTGCTGATTGCCCAGGGCGGCAAAGGCGGTCTAGGCAATTATCATTTTGCGACCGCAAGGAATGATGCCCCGGAATATGCACAGCCGGGTGAAGTCGGTGAGTCTTTAGATCTGCAGATTGAACTGCGTCTTTTAGCAGATGCAGGTATTATCGGTTTTCCATCGGTTGGCAAGAGCACACTGCTCTCGATTGTCACCAGTGCAAGACCTGAGATTGCCGCATATCCTTTTACGACCATAGAACCGAATATCGGTGTTGTCACACTGCCGGACGGCCGCGGGTTTGTTTTGGCAGATATGCCTGGACTGATTGAAGGAGCAGGAGAAGGCAAGGGCTTAGGCCATGAATTCCTGCGTCATATCAGAAGATGCAGAGTGTTGATCCATGTAATCGATATGTCAGGGGCGGAACGCAATCCAATTGATGACTACCAGATCATCAATCAGGAACTTGCAACCTACGACGGTGACTTGGATAAGAAGCCGCAGATTGTCGTTGCCAATAAGATGGATGATGAATACAGCGAGCTTCATCTGGAAGAGTTCAAGAAGAAGTATCCACAGCTGAAGGTCTATGAGATCTCAGCTCTTGAAAAGAAGGGATTGGATGCAGTCCTTTACGCAGCGATGGCAATGATCGAACAAGCCAAGGCGGATGATCAGAAGAATGCAGCACCTGTGGAAGAAACAGTCATCTACCGCTATCAGCCGAAGCGCCCTGATTTCTATATTGAAAAAGATGCGCCGAACCGCTGGAAGGTCGTATCACAGAAGGTCGATTACCTCAGTGATCAGTATGATATCTCAATTCCGGAGCAGGCGTTGGAATTTGGCGAAGCTCTTGCTAAAATGGGAGTAGACGATGCGTTAAGAGAAGCTGGTGCCAAGAACGGTGACCAGGTCATTGTCAACAATCATATTCTTGATTTCAAGGATTAGGAAGGCATGCAATGATTGCATTTATTCGCGGAACAATTGCAGCATACGGAGCAGACTATATCATTGTGGATCATGACGGCATGGGATGGCAGATTGCCTATCCACACACTGACCATATTCACTTAAATGAAGAGATCAAAGTCTATACATACATGCATTTTACCGAAAATGATACAAGTCTCTTTGGCTTTGAGAGCCAGGAAGAGAAAGAGCTTTTTCTGCGCTTGATCTCTGTGAAGGGACTTGGTCCTAAGACGGCGATGAACATGCTGGCTAGTGCCGGCTATGATGCTGTCATCAATGCAATTGAAACAGGTGATGTTGCCGGTCTGAAGAAGATGCCGGGCATCGGTGCTAAGAGTGCTTCCCAGATTGTCCTCGATCTGAAAGGAAAGCTTGTACAAGTCGAAGTCAAGGCAAAGGCAGCCAGTGCAAATCAATATCCGCCGGAGATTAATGACGCTCTGGAAGGCCTGAAGGGACTTGGCTACAAACCTTCAGAACTTGGCGGAGCTGCCAATGAAATGATGGACAAGCCAGGTCTGTCTACGAAGGAATATCTGCAGATGGGACTGCGCATCATGGCAAGAGGGAGGACAGGCAAGTAAATGGAAGATGATGAAAAAAATCTGATGTCTGCGATGCCTGAATCCGGTGATGATGAAGAGACCATCCGTCCAAAGTCACTGAGTGAATATGTCGGTCAGAATACTTTAAAAGAGAACCTGAAAGTCTATATCAAGGCAGCGCTGCAGAGAAACGAATCATTGGATCATGTACTGCTGTATGGGCCTCCGGGACTGGGCAAGACAACACTTGCCTACATTCTGGCCAATGAGATGCATACCAATGTCAAAGTTGCATCCGGTCCATCAATCACGAAGACAGGAGACTTAGCTTCCATATTATCAGTCTTGGAACCTGGGGATGTGCTGTTCATCGATGAGATCCACCGTCTGCCGAAAGCAGTTGAAGAAGTTCTGTATCCAGCGATGGAGGATTTCGAACTGGATGTCATGGTCGGCGGCGAGAATGGTGCCGGCGGCAGAAACGTCAGACTGGACCTGCCTCCATTCACTTTAGTCGGTGCAACGACCAGGGCTGGTGACCTCAGTGCACCGCTCCGTGACAGATTCGGTATCATTTCAAAACTGGAATACTATACACAGGATCAGCTGGCATCAATCATTCAAAGAACAGCCAGAGTCCTGAATGTTGATATTGAACCTGAGGCTGTCATTGAGATTGCCAAGCGTTCCAGAGGAACACCGCGGATTGCCAACCGTCTGCTGCGGAGAATCAGAGACTTTGCGCAGGTATTGAATGACGGTGTCATTTCCAAAGAGATTGCGGATGCATCCCTGAACAGGCTCCATGTCGATTCACTGGGCCTGGATGAAGTTGATATCCGCTACCTGATGGGCATCATCGAACGATTCCATGGCGGACCGGTCGGACTGGATGCGTTAGCCAACAGCATTTCTGAAGAGACAACAACACTGGAAGATGTCTATGAGCCGTATCTGATCCAGATTGGTTTCGTCAACCGTACGACCCGCGGCAGAGTTGTTACAGAAAAGGCGTATGAACATTTGAAGATCACGCGCCCTGGTACATTGTTCTAAACTTTTGAAGAATATCTTTCCTGAATGGAAAGCGGTAAGAGAGAAGTGGGGTGCTTTGATGCACACCACTTTTTTGCGTCTTCATAGCTGAAGACAAGCGGCTGCCGAAAATGGACATCTGCCTGTGCACCAGAAGCTTCTTCGGTGATGATGACAAAATGCCATTGCCGATTTTCAATATGAGCCAGAGCACCTAAATAGATCGTCTCTGATTTTGCCTTGAACTCATATTTCTGATGCGTCTTTGTCCACTCAAAATAGGAAGATGCTGGAATGGCGCATGGAAAGGAATCCTGAAAGAATTGCGAAGCAAAGCAGGATTCGCTTCTGGCATTGATCACGGCTTTGCCATGATTGTCGTAGCCCCAGCACATGACCTTGATGACTGTCTTCTGCTTTGTTGAATCATAGACTGCTGCAAATGCCTTCTGGCCTGGGAACACTTCAAATAATGAGATCTCATTGAAATCCTTCTCACTCATTTTTTCTCTGGCCTGCGCAATCAGTTCTTTCAGATGCGCATTTTTCTGATCATAGAAAATATATCGTCCGCACATACATATATTGTAAAGACAAGGGTTGTGGAAGGGAACCAGATGTTTTAAAATAACGCTATGAATTCAAGCAGAGAATCGAAAAGACTGAGAAATGCAAAGATCAGATATTTTTTTGCCGGCATGGGCATTTATATCGTTGTATATCTGCTGTGCATCCTGCTGCTGAAGATGGTACAGATGCTGGTGACCATTCCGCCGTATATTGAGTTGGTCTGCATTGTCCTGTTCTTTGCCGCTGCCGCATGGTTCACAAAGAGAATTGTCAGGATCAAGCTCATTATGAATTGGGTAAGACCGTAATTGAAATCGCTGATAATTCTGTTATGATAGTAATGCTGAGACCGGAAGCAGTAGTTTCCATCCTTCATTGAAAGAGAGCCTGATCAGGTGCGAACAGGCATTGAAGAGGAGATGAAGTCGTCCGTGAGCTTCTTTTCTGAAAGACAGTAGGAAAAGACGTGCATGCACGTTACGCATTTGAGAAGCAAGCAAGGTGGTACCACGTTACGTCAACGTCCTTATGCATAGGACGTTTTTTATTTGCGAAGGAGAAGGTTATGGAAAAGAATCTCGCACAGAAGTATGATCACAAGGCAATTGAGGAAGGAAGATATGACGGATGGGTCTCTAAGGGATATTTCACCGCTGGTGATAAGTCCAAGGACCCATTTACGATTGTTATTCCGCCGCCGAATGTCACAGGTATTCTTCATATTGGACATGCATGGGACAATACACTGCAGGATATCATTGCCCGTTATAAGAGAATGCAGGGATATGACATGCTGTATCTGCCTGGTATGGATCATGCCGGCATTGCGACACAAGCCAAGGTTGATGCCCGTCTGAAGAGCGAAGGCATTTCCCGTTATGACCTAGGACGTGAAAAGTTCCTTGAACGTGCATGGGAATGGAAGGCAGAATACGCTGCGACAATCCGCAAACAGTGGGCAAAGCTGGGCAATTCCTTAGACTACAGCAGGGAAAGATTCACGATGGACGATGGCATGAATGCTGCGGTCAGACATGTCTTTGTCACGCTCTATAATGAAGGTTTGATCTACCGTGGGTGGCGGATCATCAACTGGGATCCAGAGGCACGCACTGCTCTTTCCAATATTGAAGTCTACTATCAGGAAGATGCCGGCAAGATGTACTACATGAAGTATCATACTGTCGAGGACAATGAACAGTTTGTTGTTGCAACGACCCGTCCGGAGACGATGTTCGGAGATGTCTGTGTCTGCGTCAATCCAAATGACAAGCGTACAAATCATATGATCGGCAAGCACTGCATCAACCCGGCAAATGGCGCGGAACTGCCAATCATCGGCGATGATTATATCGATATGGAATTCGGCACTGCTATCATGAAGTGCACTCCGGCGCATGATCCTAACGACTTTGCGATTGCTGAACGCCATGGTCTGCCGAAGCCGATCTGCATGAATCCAGATGGTACGATGAATGCTGTCTGCGGCAAGTATGAAGGCATGGACAGATATGCTGCCAGAGATGCAGTCATTGCCCAGATTGAAAAAGACGGCAATCTTGATCATATCGAAGAAATCACGCATCAGGTCGGACATTCTGAGCGGACACACTGTGTTGTCGAACCTTATCTGTCACAGCAGTGGTTCGTCAAGATGAAGCCGCTGGCTGATGATGTCTTGAAGAATCAGGAAGATCCGGAAACGAAGATCAACTTCTACCCAGAGCGCTTTGAAAAGACATTTGATCAATGGCTGGAAAATATTGAAGACTGGTGCATCTCCCGTCAGCTGTGGTGGGGACACCGTATTCCAGCCTGGTACAATAAGGCAACAGGGGAGACTTATGTTGGTGAAACGGATCCGCAGGATCCAGAAAACTGGAATCAGGATGAAGATGTCCTGGATACATGGTTCTCTTCCGCGCTGTGGCCGTTTGCTACATTAGGCTGGCCAGAGAACACCGTGGATTTCCAGAGATACTATCCGACTTCTACAATGGTCACCGGCTACGATATTATCTTTTTCTGGGTAGCGCGCATGGCTTTCCAGGCAAGACACTTTACCAACAGCAGACCGTTCAAGGACGTTCTGATCCATGGTCTGATCCGCGATGCCCAGGGACGCAAGATGTCCAAGTCATTAGGCAACGGTATCGATCCGATGTCGGTCATTGATGAATATGGTGTGGATGCACTGCGCTTCTTCTTGACGACCAACTCTACCCCAGGCCAGGATATGAGATATATCCCGGAGAAAGTGGAAGCTGCATGGAACTTCATCAATAAGATCTGGAATGCATCCAGATTTGTCATCATGAATCTGCCGGAAGGCATGAGTGAAAAAGATGTTGATCTGAGCAGTCTGTCTGTGGCAGATGCCTGGATCATCAACAAGCTCAATGAAACAATTGAGCACGTCACTGCCAACATGGAGAAGTATGAATTTGCCTTAGTCGGCAATGAACTGTATTCCTTTGTCTGGGATGACTTCTGCAGCTGGTATGTTGAAATGTCCAAGTCAGAACTGAACGGCGATGATGAGACTGCTAAGAAGGCAGCTCAGTCTGTTCTGTATACTGTGCTCAATGCGATTGTCCGTCTGCTGCATCCATTCATGCCGTTCGTTACGGATGAGATCTATCAGACACTGCCGCACCGCTATGAATCTTCCTGCCAGGAATCTTGGCCGACCAAGATTGAGCATGTCGCATCTTCTGACTTGGCTTCGATGGACAGACTGATCTCTGCCATCAGCAAGATCCGTGAAGTCAAGAACATCAATGATCTGAAGCCGAATGCACCGCTTCATGTGATGCTCAAGGATCTGGATGGAAATATCCTGCCGGCAGAGGAAGCACTGGCTGCTATCATGCAGAAGATGGCCAAGGCGGAATGGATTGATACACTGGAAGGTGACCTCACTGTTGAGACCATCCAAGGAGGCTCTCTGTATATTCCATCCGGTGAGCTCAGTGATCCGGAAGAAGAAAAGAAAAAGCTGAATGCTGAAAAGGAAAGACTGGAACAGGAACTTGCCCGTTCCAAAGGAATCCTGTCCAACAAAAACTTCCTGGATAAGGCACCGGCGGACAAGGTCGCTTCCGAGAAAGAAAAACAGGCTGCTTACGAAAAACAGTATCAGGTCATTGTTGACCGTTTGGCTGTATTGAACAAGTGAGAATTATGATATAATCTTCACAGATATATTCTGTGAAGATTTTTCAATTCAGAAGAGGAGAATGTTCATGAGTGACGAAAAGAAAAACAATCATACACTGCTGAAAGTGGTCGGTGCAACAGCTGCTGCTGGTGCTGCTGCCTATGCAGGCTTCAGCTATGTGGTATTCAAGAATGCATTTGATCTGCAGCACAGTGATTTCTATACAAAGAAGAACACATACAAGAGAATTGAAGCAGATGCAGGAGAGAAGAACGAATGGTTTGCCCACAGTGTCAAAGATGATGATTTCCTGGATTCCTACGACGGATTAAAGCTCCACGCTTTAAGAGTTATGAATCATCCTGAAACACATAAGTGGATGATCCTGGCGCATGGCATCGGCACATATTCCGGCGGTATGCTGAACTATCTGTATGAAGCTGATCATAAAGGTTACAACATCCTGGCCGTTGATCTCAGAGGATGCGGCATGAGTGAAGGCAGATATACAGGACTTGGCTGGAATGAGCACTATGACATCATCAGCTGGATCAATTATCTGGTCAACCTGGATCCTTCTTCCAAGATTGCGCTGGTAGGCATCAACTTAGGTGCGGCAGCAGTGATGAATGCAGTCGGCGACTATATTCCATCCAATGTGAAGTGTGCAGTGGAAGACGGCGGCTTCTCCGGTATCAAGGAACTGCTGATCAGCGGCATTAAGCGATACTACAAAGTTGAAGGAAGACCATTCCTTCCGATGATCGATGTCTATGTTAAACAGCTGCTTCATTTCTCAATGAATGATACAAGCATTTCACACCAGCTTTCACAGTCAGTGACACCGATGCTGTTCATGCACGGCAACAAAGATGAAATCGTTCCAGCCAGCATGATGTTCGACAATTACTACTCATGCAATGCTGAAAAGGATATGTATACAGGTGAGAATGCAGGCTTTGGTGAAAATATGCTGGAACCTGACTACTTTGCATCAGTCTTTAACTTTATTGATAAATTTATTCAGTAAAAAATTTACAGGGAAGCAGTGTGGAGCTGCTCCCTTTTTATTGGGAGTTTACCGTTAAAAACATGCATGCATATATCGATTTGCGTAATTTTGCTGACAACTGTCTGCTTTCATACAAAAAAAATTGCCGAAAAAATATTGTTTAATGTAAGCGTTTGCCATATAATCTCTTTATATTAATAGGGAGGCTATAATGGCTAAAAAGTATGTCTATAAGTTTGCCGAAGGCAACGGCAAAATGCGTGAACTGCTTGGTGGTAAGGGAGCAAATCTAGCGGAGATGTCCAATCTGGGCATGCCTGTTCCGGATGGCTTTACAATTACAACTGAAGCTTGCACTGCTTATTATGCAGATGGTGAAAAAATCAACGATAGTATCATGAAGGAAATCAGAACTAATGTAGCTTGGCTGCAGAAAGTTACTGGTAAGAAACTTGGCGATTTGCAGAATCCGTTACTGGTATCTGTCAGATCAGGTGCTCGTGCATCTATGCCTGGTATGATGGATACAATCTTAAATTTAGGTATTAACGATGAAGTTGTAAAAGTAGTTGAAGAGAAGTCAGGCAACAAGCGTTTCGCTTATGACTCCTACCGTCGTTTTGTTCAGATGTTCTCTGATGTAGTTATGGGACTGAGCAAGGCAAAGTTTGAAACAATCATTGATGATGTCAAGGCTAAGAGAGGCGTCAAGCTTGATATCGATCTGGATGCTGATGACATGGTCGAATTGACAGAACGCTTCAAGGAATTCTATAAAGAGAATCTCCATGAAGACTTCCCACAGGATCCACAGGTCCAGCTGGAAAGATCCATCGAAGCTGTCTTCCGTTCTTGGAATAACGAGAGAGCTATTTATTACAGAAAGATGAATGATATTCCAGGCAGCTGGGGAACAGCTGTCAACGTCATGGAAATGGTCTTCGGCAACATGGGCAATGACTGCGGCACTGGTGTTGCATTCACACGTAACCCAGCAACGGGCGAAAAGAAACTGTTCGGTGAATTCTTGATGAATGCACAGGGCGAAGATGTTGTTGCAGGTATCCGTACACCACAGCCAATCGCTGAACTGAAGAAGACGATTCCTGGTGCTTATAAAGACTTCGTTGCAATCTGCGACAAGCTTGAGAAGCATTATCATGATATGCAGGATATGGAGTTTACAATTGAACATGGAAAACTGTTCATGCTGCAGACTCGTAATGCAAAGAGAACAGCAGCAGCTGCATTGAAGATTGCTGTTGACATGGAACATGAAGGTCTTGTTACAAGAGACCAGGCTCTGCTGATGGTAGAACCAAAGCAGTTAGATGATCTGCTGCATCCAATGTTTGATGCAAAGGATCTGAAGGCTGCGGAAAATCGTATCATTGCCAAGGGCTTGGCTGCTTCTCCTGGAGCTGGCTGCGGTGAAGTCGTATTCTCTGCTGAAGAAGCAAAGGAAAAGGCAGAAGCAGGAAAGAAGGTCGTACTTGTACGTCTGGAAACTTCTCCTGAAGATATTGAAGGTATGCATGTATCACAGGCAATTGTTACAGTACGCGGCGGTATGACATCACACGCAGCTGTTGTAGCACGTGGTATGGGCGCATGCTGTGTATCCGGCTGCGGTGAGATCAAGGTCAATGAAGAGGCTAAGACATTCACAGTCAGCGGACAGACATTTAAAGATGGTGACATCATCTCTGTCGATGGTTCGACAGGTCTTGTATACAGGGGCGAGATCAATACTGTCCCGGCAACGATTTCCGGAAACTTCAAGAAGTTCATGGATTGGGCTGATGAACGCCGTACTCTGAAGATCCGCACTAACGCTGATACACCAGAAGATGCAGCACGTGCACTCTCATTCGGTGCAGAAGGTGTCGGCTTAGTACGTACAGAGCACATGTTCTTCAACAGTGC
>CAYLQV010000007.1:0-99325 GCA_964385925.1 uncultured Galactobacillus sp.
TGTCTTAAGGCGCTGGCTGGTAATAAACGGGTTATACCCGTGGAGCAAACCACCCGTTTATGGGTGGTCATGATTTATATGAGTTACAGTCAAAACAAACCTTCCCTTGATTTGACAATAGCGCGTTTTATAATGTCATGAATAACAGCATTATAAGTGTCAAAAAGGGGTAAGATTTATATGATTTTCACAATATATGAAGAAGAATAAAGCAGAATTATTAGTAATGGTAGGTACTCGATCCTTGTTGATGTAGAGCAAATAATTCGGCTGATCTATTCGTGACTGTAATAGAAGCATCATGAAGTATTTGATACGGAATGTTTCTTTAGAGTAAAAATCGGTTTACAAAATCTAATATATGCATATGCCGCTACTGTTTTTCCCTATTTTTATCTGTTAGAATCCAAAGTATTAATTATCTAATCTTTTACATCAGTAATCACACCTTTTTGTAATAATGCGAATTCAGGTTATTACACAGGTTGGGTCTTCCTGTTTGTTATTATTCAGCTGATGTTTGTACTTCATGTCTAGTAGCAAGCTCAGCATTGATTTTGTTAATTTTACCCTCATTAAGTTTATATCCAAAGCCCATCAGGATAATCATAAATAGTGTCAGCAGAGAAGGCAGAATTACAAAGGAAAAAATAATTGAGTTTGTAACTGCCGTGGTCATTGTGGTCATTCCTTGTACATAACCAGCTGCTCCCATAATATACAAAGGTATTGAACCGCCAACACCCTGGGCACACTTCATAACAAAGGAGTTCGAAGCTGCAACCGCACTGTCTGCGCGTTTGCCGGAACGGTATTCAACATAGTCCATGTTGTCTGCTAGCATGCTATATACTATTGGAGACAAAAGACCATGTCCAAAGATTGAAATGAAACTGGCTGCAATTGCGACAGAAATTGATGACGTATCAATGAGACGGAGAAGTGTACCAATAATATAGACGACGCTCCCAAATTGGAAAGCATTCTTTTTGCCAAATCTGTTAGAAATTGGCACTGCCAAAATATAAGCCGGAATCTGCCCGAAGAGCATTACTACGGACATTGTGGACATGATTTTTAGATTGCCCATGACATAAGTGTAGTAATATGCACCTACACCAGAGCCAATAGAATTGCACATAGCCATGCTTAAGAACATGATAATAAAGATAATCACTGGCTTATATAACAGCATCTTGAGCATTTCAAGAAAGCTGTAGTGTTCTTCTTTCTTTGTTCCAGCATTGGCCATTTTCATAGACATGCGCTCTTTAACGCCTGCTATACCGACTACAGTAAGAACAACACCTATAATACTTGTACCGAAGACAAGAGTATAGAAACTGTTAATCTGCATATCCGCAACAATCAGAGGTGCGGAAATCGAAAGAACCAGAGCACCTGCAGAAGCTGCCAATGCTTTTGCTGTGGAGAGACCGTTTCTGGATTTCTCATCATCGGTAATTCGTGGGAGCAGTCCGTTCAATGGGATGCTCTGTATATCGGAAATCACACCTATCAGTAGATATGTGATATAAGCTATCGTCAGTTTTCCAACTGGAACCCAATATGGGCCAAAGAAAACCAAGACAAGATTGATTGCTGTAGCAATTGTGCCGATTACAATTATTGGGCGAAATTTACCAAACTTTGTCACAGGAGCACGATCGAGAAGAAACCCCGTCACAGGATCTGAAATTCCATCGACAATTCTGGCGACCAGAAAGAGCGTTGCAACTGAAACTGCGCTGAGTCCAACAATATCTGTGTAGAACAGCATCAGAAATGATCCCGTCAATGCCGTGAATGTTCCTCCCATGTTGACGACTCCGAAACTTATTAACTCAAGCAGCCCAAGATGCATTGGATTCTTTTCGTTTGCACTCATGTTTGTTGGTTTTCTTTTCATAATTCCACCGTTCCTTTTATATAATTTATCAGTATGTTCTGTAATACTATCTGGTTGTTGAAAACGGTTACATTTTAGAATGGTGCGGTGATATTGTCTAGTTTTATAAGGTTATAGTGTTATAACAAATTTTGTAGTCCTTAGCGTATCATCCCTTGCCCTTTTCCCGATATCTCGGTTTTTGTAAGTGCTGGGATTAATCTGGTTCCGAAAATGGAAGAAGCAAATAAGGAGTTATAGCATGTTATAATTAAATACATAATGTGGGAATTGTTCGTAAAAACGTGTTCTGCGATTATTCTCAGGAGGGTATTGTTATGGGCATAAACTATAATTGCATTTATCATTTTCTCACAGTTGTGAAATATCTGAACATTAATCAGGCGGCGAAGGAACTCTATATTACGCAACCTGCTTTGAGCCTTTCCATTAGCCGATTTGAAAAGGAACTGGGGTTTCCTCTCTTTTACCGAGACAAAGGAAAGCTTTCCCTGACAGAGAATGCGGTGGAACTGCTTCCTTATTGCCAACAAATGTACAAGGACAGTAATCAGCTTCAGGATAAGATTGAAGAACTTCAGAAACCGCAGGTCACGACAATTCGTTTGTGTTTCAGCGGGAGTGAGCATCTCTTCTCATCGCTTTATGTCTCAGATTTTCTGACTGCTTATGAGGATGCTGATATTCAGATGAGCTTCGTAAGTGCCGATCAAGTACTTCCTCTCCTGTTGCAGAATCAGATTGATATAGCGATTTCCTCGAATAGCATTAATCATCTATTCGTGACCTCTGAGCGGCTCTATCACGAGCCAATCGGTATTGTACTGCCTAAAGCACATCCGCTTTCCGGAGCCGAATTTCTGACCCCTGAGCAAATTTCGGCAATTTCTTTCATTACTCTGTATCCCACTTTTGACTTCCGGAGGCTGATTGATGAGTTGACTCGTGAAAGTCATCTGAATATCAGTTATGCTTATGAATATACTTATCCGGAATACGACCAGCAAATTATCCGCTGTGATCCAAGGTATGGCTTTTTCTCGACCAGACAAAACTTTGAAGATAATTTCTGTCCAACAGGGGAGTATTGTTTCCTTGAAGTTCAGGACGTTTCCATGGAAAGGGTCACTTCACTTTCTTATCTAATCAGTTCGCATAATAATGTCCGATACGCGGATTTTATTAAGTATCTGAAACAAACGCTCACTGAATTCCGGTGTTCCTCTGATACCACAATATAATTACAACTTTTTTATCGCCTTATTACTGAATGTTATTAGACGGCTGCTGAAGATTTTTCTAAGATAAAGACAGTGAAAAAATAGTAGGATTAGAAAGGTCGTATTGCCATGAATATTAATGAAATGATTGAAGTAAGGCAGCCCGCTTATAGCATTGGATTGATGCATGACGTTGAGTACAAACGAGTACCGGCACAGGCTGGGCACTTTAATGATACTTATCGTACCGGCCTTGTTATGCAGATCATTGTGCCGCGGCCGGAGGACCGAGCAAAAAAGCAGGAACCTTACCCAATCATTGTCTATCCTGTTGGAGGAGGCTGGACTACACCACTGTTGATGTACCGCCTGCCTTATGTGGTTGATTTGGCAAGACGAGGTCTGATTGTAGCAACAGTACAGTACCGCGGCAGAGAGTTTTATAATAACTGGAAAGAACAGGTGGAAGACGTACGCAGTGCGTATCGCTACCTGAAAAAACATGCTGCAGATTACGCCGGCGATCCAGATAATATGTTCTTCATGGGCGACTCTGCTGGCGGTCATCTTTCTATGCTGGCAGGTTATACTGGCAATGAGTTTGATGATCCAGATGATGATCTCAGCATTAAAATTGAGCCTCGCGGTATTCTGGATCTTTTTGGCCCAGTGGACCTCTGGCACACTTGGCAGGATACTTTTGATGAGAAGCTTAAAGATTATCCGATCGCCGGTATCATCCGCAACACGTTCACGGATTATGCAAAAACGCAGGATGAAACAAAGCTGAGGGAAATACTGACAGAGGCATCTATCCTGCCTCGCATTACTGAAGAAGCACATATTCCACCGACCTTGATTACACAGGGTGACCGTGATGCAATGGTTGCCACATGGAATGCAGCACAGCTGTATGAGAAACTCACTGCTTGTGGGAAAGAAGCATACTGCTATCTAATCAAGGATGCTCGTCATGGTGACACGCGTTTTTACACGGATGAAATGTTTGATCGGTACGAGGCATTTATCCGCACCCATCTGACCACGGCCGAATAATTCTTATAAGTATGGCAGGTGCTGTGATGATCCTGTCCTCAGAAATTGAAAAGAGGGTAATAAACTGCGTAATCCGCTGGATACCTCTAGATTTGGTGATAAGCTCTATGACCTGAAGTAAGATAATGATAGTGATGTGCTTTCAGAAAATGCGGATATCGTTACACGTATGCAGCATGCAATTGTCAGAATCCTCAAGGAAAATGATGCGCCAAAGGAAATGTATGCCCGTTATGGTTTACAAGAGAAAGCATAATTTCTAAGACTATAACCTTATAAAGAGATTCTTATTAAAATTAAGAAAAACGTAAATTGATCCTAATGGAATTTGTTCTGTTTCATTGCTGTATACACTTTTTAACGTATGGTTAAGATCATTAAACAGTTTCGTAGTTTATTTTGAAAGGATGATGTTCTGTTGAGCACTAAGGAGTATGGTCTCGTAAGAAGATATCCTTTTTTAGACTATATCAAAGCTCATGTGTCAGAAGATTATGTACCTGAAATAGCAGATGTATGGCTCCCGGAGCGTACAAAAATTTCATGTGTTGTTTAGATGTATTGTGTGGAGTGTTAAAAGAAGAACTTATTTTTAAATTATGGGATGGAAAAGATGATGAACAGTATAAACCAAACGGCAACCGGGTGGATGTGGACAAAAGACTGGAATGAAAAAGATGATTCAGAAATGAGAATCATCTGGTACCGCAAAGAAATGATGAGTAAGGAACTTCCGGAAAACGGACAGCTTACAATCTCTGCGGACACCCGTTACAAGATATTTGTGAACGGACGGTTCGTCCAGGAAGGACCGCAGAAAGGGTCACCCGACACTTGGTTTGAAGACGGTCTCGATTTTTCGGAGTTTTTAGATGAAGAACGGCTTATTATCGCTGTTGAAGTTCTTCGTCTGCCACTCAATCCAATGAAGGGAAATCAGAGTCTATACAGGACTTTTTGCCCTGGCCTGTACATTGGCGGCATTGATGCTTCTAATTTTGTTTGCCGCGTTATCCGGGAAATTTCGCTCCACAGAGTCACATATACATATGATCCGATACAAATGATGGAAACGGTCAATCTGCCAGAATCCCTCGCAGGATGGAAATTTCCAGGATACACGACGTCCGGTTGGAATCCAGTTTATCTATATCCGCGTCTGCTGGGAACACAAGCACCGGGATATCGCGTGTTGCGTACAATCCCGCCGATGCGTCATGCACAGTGTTCTTTCACATCCGTTGTCTGTCAAAGAGATTCAGAGGGGCAGATACAGAATGTGGATCTGAAACCATGGGAAGATATGATTTCAGGCAGGCATGCCATTGAAATCCCGGCACATACAACAAGATTAGTAGAAATCAGTGCTGGAGAAGAGATGTGTGGATACCTTCGGCTAGCAATGGTGGGAGGCACAGGAACTTCTGTCTTTATGCTTTCTTCCGAATGCTATGAGAAAGAACATAAACCTCACCAGCGTGGAGATGACGATCTTTCGGCGGTGTCTACCAAAAGTGATCGTACAGATTTTCAAAACATGCATCTTCATGGGGAAGCTGACCGCTATCATGTCTGTGGATATGGAAACAAAGAAACACCAGAAATCTATGAACCGTATTGGTTCCGTACTTTTCGATTTGTTCAGCTTGCAGTAACAACAGAGGAACAGCCTTTGACGATTCTTCATTTTGACTATATATCCACGGGATATCCACTTGTGATTAGAACTAACGTAAAGACCGATGATTTGACGTTTGCCGGTATTTGGGATATTTCGCAGCGAACACTTGCTCGCTGCATGCATGAGACTTATGTGGATTGTCCCTATTATGAACAGCTTGCGTATGCTATGGATTCTCGTCAGGAGATTTTGTATACCTATGCAATCAGTGCGGATGACCGTCTTGCACGGCAGACAATGGATGCTTTCCGTCGCTCTCAGCGTCCGGACGGAATGATAACAAGCTGTGCTCCCTCAATTGTAGACAATGTGATTCCTGGCTTTTCAATTTATTACATTCTTATGATTTATGATCACATGATGTATTTTGGCGACAGAGAGCTGGTAAAGGAACATTTTCCTGCTGTATTTTCTGTTTTAGAATTCTTCCGCAGAAACCTGACAGACCATGGCCTGGTTGGCCATGTTGGCGGAATGAATGGCAGAGATCATTACTGGTCTTTCATTGACTGGACAGCGGAATGGAATGAGCGTACTGGTGTACCTGTATCTGCGGATCAAGGCGAAGGCTCCATCACGATGGAAAGCCTGCTTTATCTGTACGGACTCGAGCATGCTGTAAAGCTAGCGGAATTTCTAGGATGGAGTGAATTGAAAACAACATACCTGGAACAGGCTGCCCATCTGAAAGCTGCTATCAGAACTTATTGTATGGGACAGCAGGATGGAGCTGCACTGATTCAGGATGGTCCTGGTCTGAATGTATACAGCACGCACTGTCAGGTTTTTGGTATTCTGTGCGATATCTTTGCGAATGATGAAGGCAGCAAAGCTCTTTCTGCCACTTACGGCAAAAAAGGTATTCCGCAGTGTTCTTGTGCGTTTGCCTTTTATCTGTTCCGCGCTTTTGAACAGCTTGATCAGTATGACAAAGCCAATCAGGTGTGGAATCTGTGGCGAAGAATGCTGGACAATCATCTGACAACTACTGTGGAAAACAGCACCAACGAGCGCAGTGACTGCCATGGATGGTCTGCCGGCATTCTCTATGAACTGCCAGCTGTTTACCTTGGTGTAAAACCACTCGAACCTGGCTTTGCGAAAGTGCAGATTGTTCCTCGTCCCGGGCATCTGAAAAGAGCCGCTGGTGATGTCATTACACCACGAGGAATGATTCATGTTGAATGGGAACGGCGCGAGGATGGGACGATGCAGTTGTTTTATACAGCTCCGGACGATATAAAAGTTGTGACTTCTGTTACGGCATGATTGTTTAAAATGATGGCTGAATACCGGAACCCTAGGAAAGCAATGTTATATAGTTTGCCAAGTATATAAAATGGGTTTTATAGTCATTGATTCAGTGAAGCTGCTAAATGACAATACCTTTTCAATGTTTTATTGTACCATGTGGCGGATGGTAATACGTCTGAACGATGTGCAACGGTAGGCAGATGCCGGATGATTCTCTAGGACAATATCTAGATAGTAGGAATGACAGTGCTACTGAAAAAGAACTGTGTCAATCAGCTTATTGAAGCGGATTTCACACGGTTCTTTTAAATATCTCTGAGCATGCTGTGTTTTTTATGAGATGAATCTCAATACAGAATCACAACATCTCTGCCAGTCCATTTTTATGCTGACAGATCCATTGATACGCTGCACCGATAAGGTTGGCATCTGATGTGAACTTGCACGGTTCTATTGTTACAGCAAGTGCTGAAGGCATAAACGTTCGGGCACCGGTTTTGGCATACTCCGTCCGCAGGTCATCAATCAGACGAGGGTTCTGTGATACTCCTCCACCAATTACAATTTTTTCGGGATCAAGTATTACACGCATGCTGCAGATTACGTAAACAAGTGCAGCAATCCACTCTTCGTATACTTTAATGGTGTCTGGGTCTCCTTCTTCCAACCATCTGAAAACATCTTGACCTGAGTAAATCTGGTTGCCCTCAGTGCCCTGCTTTGTTGTTCTGCCGGACAGCTCAAATTGTGCTGGATCCAGTCCTTTAGCCTGTGCAACATGCAGGAGAAAGGCACTCATACCAGCATAGTATGAGATCGTGGAACCACGAGAGTAATCACCGATGCGTGCAGACAGCAGCCCCGGTTCTCCCGCGGTAAAATGAGCTCCTTTATAAAGCTTTCCGTCTATGATGATTCCACCAGCAAGCCCAGACCCAATCACTAGAGCTGCACCGTTGCGTACGTTTTTTAAAGCCCCATTCCAAGCCTCAGCAAGAACTGCTGCGTTTCCGTCATTTTCTACGGAAATAGGCGTATCTAAATCTGCTAAAAGTTCAAAAAGATTTGTTCCGCCAAGAATCGGAGTATAGGCTCCGGCAGCTACAAGAAAACCGGAATCACTGTCGACAATGCCTGGCATCGAGATGGCAACACCGCATATCTCATCGGCAAATTTCTTATGGATTTCGTGGATGCAATTTAGAAAATCCTCTTGGCTGTTTGTTGCTGCAGGAGTCTTTCCTTTACAAGACAGCGATGCATTCCTGTCCACAAGACTATATTTGATAAATGTTCCGCCGACGTCAATTGCAAGCAATTTTTTTTGCATAAAATCGTCTCCTTTACATCGCAGGTCAGCTTTGTGTGTAGCATTCAAATTTCTTTGCCCTGCGGTTTCCAAATAAAGCATAACGTATTTTCAAAATGACAAATAATTACTATTAGTTATTCTTTAATAAGCTTGCAGTGCGTATGGTAAAGGAAATCCTGCGTGGCATGAAATGAGATACGATATCATTGTTTCTTTGGCAGCATGGTGGCAAGCATTAACATAATATCTGCTTATTTTGATTTTGAATTTCGTAAAGATACATAAGTAAAGCAAACGCATATTCGCACTTGAAGTAGTTGCTTCAATTTTTATCATTATGAAAATAGGATCAATGGTTAACGAGAACATCACGAATTGCTGCAGCAATCTGTTTTGGTTCTGCCTTCAGATGGTTGTTCTTACTGAAATATAGGTCGGTGGTACGATAAATCGGATTAGGCATAATTGGAATATAGCGGTACTTTAACAAGGGCGCAAAGGTAGATTCGTAGACCTTTTCCGTTGCGAAAAAGGCCATGTTGTCATCACTATTCAGGATGATATTGTAATATGCTGTATCACTGCTTTCTGAGACATAGGTTACAGATATATTGCGATCTTTCAGACATTCATCGCAATCCGTACGAAAATTGCTTGGCTTGGAAATACCATGAAATTTCAATTTTGTTAGAACATCGATTGATATTTTTGCTTCTTTTGAGAGAGTGTTTTTTTTGTTTACAACGATTCCGATTGGTTCACTTAAGATTCGGATGGAATCTAGAGAGCTGTCATAAATTGGAAGTGCTGAGACAATCATGTCAGCCTGGTTTTTCTTAAGCATGGCTACGGCACTTGGTCTTTCGACATAGCAGAACTGTATGATCACATCCTTGATTGCCTGATCAAAACGCTGAGAAACAAGTGATGTGAAAGTATGCGAACTACCGGTGAATGCAATTGTGATAATTGGCTGGACAGTGGTTCCGTTCATCGTGTCTGCTTTTTCAAGCAGGGCATCATGAGCATCTTTGAAATGCTGGAAATATGGTAGGATCCTTTCACCGTCATCGCTGAGCTCCAACTTGTTGCCAATACGTATAAACAGATTAATACCGAGTTCGTTTTCCAGCCGTTTGATTGAAAGGCTCAGAGCAGGCTGGGAGATGTATAGCTCTTCTGCGGCTTTGTTGACATTCATGTATTTCACGACCGTCAAAAAGGACCGGACGCTGGTGATGCTGATATTATCTGACATAAGGCCTCCTTATAACAAATATGTTATCACTAGATAAAAATAAAGCAATTTGTAAAACGCTTACAATGCAGCTAATATGCAGATGAAAGATATCAGAAATAAACAAAAATGATATCTATGCAGGTTCCGGAAGCGCACCGGTAATGCAAATTATTGGGAAGGTGAAAATATGAGCAATATTATAGAATCGACAGAAGCAATTCTAAAAACTCTTGGTGGCAAGGAAAATATTTCTTCAGCAACACACTGTTCTACAAGATTAAAAGTTGTCCTTAAAGATGAAAGCAAGATTGATCTGGAAGCACTTAAAAAGGTCTCGGGTGTCCAGCAGGTCGTTAATTCTGAAGGTCAGTGCCAGATTGTTCTTGACACTGCGTCTGCAGAATACTATGACGAATTCGTCAAACAGAGCAATATTAATGATCAAGCCACTGCTGATAAGAACTCCTCTGAAGGCCTGACACACGACAAAAAGAAAAAGTCCTTCAAGGATATCGGCAATGCTGTGCTGCAATACATTGCTGCAGCAATTACGCCGGCTCTTCCGGTTTTCGTTGTTGCCGGTATCTTCAAAATGCTTGCAACACTGCTTGGACCAGGTAACTTCGGGATTCTGACTGACACAAACAATTTCTATCGGCTGTGCAACCTCGTTTCTGATGCCGGCTTCTATTATCTTCCGTTCTTCGTTGCTTATGGGGCATCCAAAAAGCTGAAATATGATCCGGTCCTTCCGATGATCATGGTTGCAATCATGCTTGCTCCAAGCATGGTGAGTATGGTCACTGCTGGTGAAGCATTCGATGTATATGGTATTCCAATGACACTGATCAACTATCAGCAGGCAGTATTACCGATTCTGATAATTGTCTGGGCTATGACATATGTTGAAAAGTTCGTCAATAAGATTGTACCGGACAGCCTAAAATCTATCGGTGTTCCGGTGTTAACAATTGCTGTCATGCTGCCGCTTGGACTATGCCTTTTAGGTCCTGTTTGCAATATTGTCATGG
This sequence comes from uncultured Galactobacillus sp., assembly GCA_964385925.1. Classification (GTDB taxonomy): domain Bacteria; phylum Bacillota_I; class Bacilli_A; order Erysipelotrichales; family Erysipelotrichaceae; genus Bulleidia. Next base: position 10,704 of record CAYLQV010000007.1, read on the forward strand.
GCTGGATGGGTAGTGGTGTTCTTTGGATGACACAGAACGTTGGTGTTCCTACTATCGTCATTGTTGCTGTTTTATGGCCAATATTAGCTATGTTTGGTGCCCACATTCCGATGATGGTGGCATTGCTTCCGACATGGCTTGAGATGGGCTATGATGCAATCATTTCTCCGGCCAGTCTAGCAAACTCCGTTGCTGGCTTCGGCGTAGCACTGGGTTATGCAATACGGGCAAAGAAGAAGGAAGAGAGAGAATTTGGATGGTCTGTTGTCCTTCCATATGTTACAAATGTTGCTGGGGCTTTCACCTATGGTATCTTCCTGCGTGATAAGAGAGCTTTCGCTTATACGCTGATTGGTTCTGGCGTCGGAGCTGCTGTCATGGGAATTATTGGTGCAAAAGTTACACTGTTTACCGGTGTCGGGCTGATTTTCCTTGGTTTCCTGCGATTTGGTGAATATGCAATCCAGGGTGCAATTGGACTTCTTGCAGCTTTTGGATCAGCATTTGCATTGTCACTTATCTTCGGCTTCGGAGAAAGAAGTAAAGAGGATCTCATCAAAGTCAAAAGATAATAATTGACAGGAAGCCTTGTAAACCTACAGGGCTTCCTTTTAAAAAAGGAGAAAATAATGGATTTGACAAAACTTGATCGGTTTATAGTAAATCTTGAAACAAACTATGGAGTACCTGCATTTGGAATACAGATTACTAAAGGTCATCAAACAATATATCAGAAATATGCTGGACACAGTGACAGCGATGGGAAGAAGGAGTTAACGGAAGACAATTTGTTCCAGGTATTCTCAGCGACAAAGATGATAACGATGATTGCTGTGATGCAGCTATTGGAGCAGGGAAAGCTCAGTCTGTATGAGGATATCAGCCGATATCTTCCAGAGTTTGCATTCCTTCAAGTGGCAGATGGGTTCGATATGATAAACTCTTCCCGTTTTCCAGCTTCAAATGTTCCATGTCACATTGCACAGCATCCTATCAGGATCATTGATTTAATGACTATGACCGGTGGCTTGAATTACGATATTCATTCTGATGTACTTGCAGAGCTTAAAAAGAACAGCAAAAATCTTGCGACAACTTACGAAATGGTTTCTTCCATGTCCAGAATGCCGCTTATTTATGAACCTGGTACCAGGTGGTGTTATAGTTATGGACATGATATTCTGGCAGGGGTGGTTGAGGTCGTTAGTGGTTTATCTTTTGGGGAATACTTAAAGAAAAATGTGTTTGAACCACTTGGTGTAAAAAACTTCTGGTTCCAATACAATGATGCAATTCGCAGCCGGATCTGCCAGCTATATATCAATGATCCCAGTAAGAATGTTTTTGCACCGATTGACGGTGAAAACGCTAATGTTTTCCGCCTGACATCAAGATATGAAAGTGGCGGAGCTGGACTGATTACTACTGTGAAGGATTACAGTGCAGTAATCGAAGCGCTGGCAAATGGCGGCGTGGGGAGAAACGGTAACCGTATTCTGTGCGACGAAAGTATCAGGAGATTTACTCTTCCTTATACTAAGGGGACTCAGCAGGAAGATTTTGTAAGAAGCGGCAGGATAGGATACAGTTATGGACTTGGTGTAAGAGTTCATACGGATCCGAGCGTGGGAAAGTCACCGCTAGGCGAATTCGGCTGGGACGGTGCGGCAGGAGCATATCTTATGGTAGATCCGATAAATGAAATAAGCATTTTCTATGCTGAGCATATTGTTCAGCATGCAAGAGCCTATACGGAGATTCATCCGATGATCCGTGACCTGGTCTATGAAGGACTGAAATAAAAAGGAGAATTCGTTATGTTGAAACAAGATTTCCTATGGGGCGGTGCGATTGCTGCCAATCAGGTTGAAGGTGCCTGGAAAGAAGGAGGGAAAGGGCTGGCCAACAGTGATGTCCTGCCTTTCGGCAAGGACCGAGTTCCAGTCATGAAAGGCGATTTGGCTGTTTTTGAACCGGATAGCAGCCATTTTTATCCCCAGCAGGAAGCAGTCGACTTTTATCACCATTATAAGGAAGATATCGCACTGTTTGCAGAAATGGGTTTCAAGATACTGCGTCTTTCTATTGCCTGGAGCAGGATCTATCCGAACGGTGATGATGCGGAACCAAATGAGGAAGGTCTGACATTCTATGATAATGTATTTAAGGAACTGAAGAAATATGGGATTGAACCGCTTGTAACGATTACACATTACGATATTCCGATGCATCTGGTGACGGAGTACGGCGGTTGGCGTAACAGAAAACTTATTGGCTTTTATAAGAGACTATGTCAGACATTATTCGACCGGTACCAGAATCAGGTCAAATACTGGCTGACCTTCAATGAAATCAACATTATGACAAGTGCCTGCTTCATGGCGGCGGGTATCGTATTTCGCAAAGATGATGACCGTTACACAATTGTCCATGATGCTGTGCACCATGTCCTGACAGCAAGTGCCTGGGCAGTAAAGACCGCACATGAAATCAACCCGGATCTTAAGGTTGGCTGTATGCTGAATGCTGGTATATTCTATCCTGCTACCTGCAATCCGATGGATGTCGAGGAAGCTCAGAAGAAAAATAGGGAACATTACATGTTTACTGATGTACAGATGAGAGGATATTATCCCTGCTACATTCTGAAAGAATATGAAAGGCATCATTATCAGATCCCGTATAGGGAAGACGATGCTGAGATACTGAAAAATGTATGTGATTTTGTATCATTTTCTTACTATTCCACTAGAGTATCGAAGTCAGACAGTGATGGACAGTTTGACAGTAATCTGCTGAAGTCTGCAGATAATCCGTATCTAAAACGGGAACCGTGGGGAAGATTCATTGATCCTGAAGGATTCCGTATCACGATGAATGATATATACGACCGTTATCAGAAGCCTATGTTTGTGGCAGAGAATGGCTTGGGTGCAGAGGATATCGCGAATTCTGATGGGACGATTGAAGATGATTATCGGATTTCTTACTTAAAACAGCATATACATATACTGAAAAAGACAGTGGAGGAAGATGGGGTGGATATCTTCGGATATACTTGCTGGGGACCGATTGATCTTGTATCAGTTGCGACCGGTCAGATGAAAAAACGCTATGGTTTCATCTATGTTGATTGTGATGATGAAGGTAAAGGAACATTGAAAAGAACTAAGAAGAAGTCCTTTGCTTGGTATAAAAAAGTTATTGCATCAAATGGTGAAGAACTTGATTGAAACAAAACGAAAGTGAAAAATATGAAGAAAAATTCTGCCGTACTTACAGTATCAAGTGCGGATGCTGCAGACACACTAGCAAAGGGTAATCCTGTTCCTAAATGGGCAGAGGATCTGACAGTAGATCAATTCATTAGTTATGCAACAAGAAATAAATCTGGAGAGCACTTGAATCTGTTTGATGAGTATATATATCAGAATAAACAACCGAATCTACCTGAAGTTGAGCGTAACATGTTCATAAATCCAGAATCAAAATATGAAATTGATTCAAACAAAGAAACAATCAATGCAATTCGATACTATGTTTATGATCCTATTGCACATGGGGCTGACCCAAAAGGGAAATATCCGGTCATTCTTTGGTTTCATGGCTCTGGTAATTCTTTTCTTAAAAAAGCCTTAATCAGCGCTGCTGGTGCAGAATATTATGCAACAGCAGAGTATCAAGAAAACTTTGGACCAGCTTATATAATTTGCCCTGCCGCAAATGAAGTCATCGCAGATGGACCGGCTCTCTATATGAACTGGTCAACAAGAGAAACAAATACAGATCATTATGTATATTCTCCTATATTAAAGTGTCTAATAGACAATTTTATTGAAGAACATCAGGACAATGTTACAAAACTTTGCGTAGCAGGAGGTTCTGCCGGTGGGTTGATGGCACTTCGTTTCGCTCTGGATTATCTGAATACAGTTAGTATGATATTTGTAATGGCACCAGCATATCTTCCTACGAAAGAAGAACTGGACCATTTAGAAGAGGCAGGTTTTCCTATCCTGTATATCAAGAGCAGACATGACGAATTGATTCTTTATAAAGATTATACAGAACCAATTGAAGAGAAGCTGAATTGCATGTCTAATATGACCACTGTTATTTCGGATTGGAACTTTAACGGTGATGGTGGGATTTCTTCACTGCCCGGCACTATGGAAATGGGTCAGCACTGTATACAGTCTGCTGTTGTTGATAACTGTATGTTTAATGATGGAACACCCATGTATGAACAGCTTTCGGAAGGTATTACTGGGTGGCTGAGAACAGCTTTAAAAACCAACAGATGATGTAGTTAAATTGTTTTGGTTTCGCCGAGAACATCAATGATGGAGCATAGACAACTACATTAATAGAAACATACTGATAAAGGAAGAAGGCAAATGTTGAACATGCTTTTGCCTGGATTGAAAGAAGGAAATGAAATGAAACTACTCGTACAGTCTGATGATTATGGAATTACCCCTGGTGTTTCATCTGGAATTATTTATGGAATCAAACATGGAATGATTCGCAACACTGGTCTTTTTGCGAATATGCCATGGACTGAAGAGTGTGTAGAAATGATCAGACCATATCTGACTGAAATCGCGTTTGGAATTGATTTGAATATCTCCACGGGACGTCCTTTGTCGAGACAGGAAGACATTACAACTTTAGTGCAGGAAGGTGGCAGTTTTCATTCAGGCTGGGAAAGCAGAAAACTAGACGGTGAATGTGAAGATGGAAATCACTGCTTAGACCAAGAGGTAGAAAAGGAATACGAACTGCAAATTCAAAAGTTTATTGACTTGGTTGGGGGAAAACCAGACTATATCCATGGACATGCCTATATGACGGAACGTATTATTGCTATTCAGAAAAAATTGGCGGACAGATATAATATTCCTTATTCCCGCGAGGTTTATCAGAAAATCACTGGCAATGACATTTTCAGAGGGGTCTGTCCATGGTATGTCAAGCCAGCAACTATTGAGAACCAGATGCGTTCTTCTCTAAGTGTCTATTTAAATGATCATATGTCGGAAATTCTCGCAAAGGATATCGACATGCTGATCGGACATATGGGGTTTGTGGACGCACAACTTGTTGAAATGTCGTCTTACAATTTCTACCGTATGAATGACTTGGCTGCCGTCTTGGATCAAGAAATTTTGCATACACTTCTAGTGAATCATGTTGAACTGATAACCTACAAGGATTTGAAATGATGAAGCAGAATTCGAATACGATGATAACAGGGCATTAAAATTATCTGCTAGTTGAATCGAGCATTATAATCTGTTCTGTTTTTGATCTTGATTCGATTGAAGTATGTGTAAAAAATATAGAATGTAAAACTGCACATGTTTAGATGCAACTGATGGGATATCGTGTTTTTGCTACTAGAAAAGAAATATATGTCAATTGTGGTGATTCAAGATTGCTTTCGCAAATACCTTTTTATTAAAACAGACGTTGGATTGATTAATATAAAACACAATAGTAATGATGAACCCACTATGACCCCATCTCTTTTGAAAACGTTGGATAATAGAGATGATCGGGAGAAAAACAGGGCATATAATTCAACAGAAACAACCATTTCCACCACAGAATACAATTTAATCATCGAGTGGGAGTAGAGAATACAGATAATCAGAACCACTACAGATAATAATGTATATACGACTAAAAGGAAGAGTTCAGTTAATTGAAGTCTTCCTTTTAACTGCTTAGCAGATCTAGCTTTTATATCAAAACAAGTCTTCTTTTGTTTTGACATATAAGTAACGACTGCAATTATTACTGAAATTTCACCAAGAAGATTGCATGATGATCAACTTCATCATGCTTTTCTTTTGCTTTGGCATAAACATTTCGAAAATTTCATCAGAAAATAGTGCCACGGCTCAAAATTTGAGCCGTGGTCTGTTGCATACTGTCTCTGCCAGGGCGGATACTTGGACCACAAATTCTGCCAGATGATCTGATCTAAGTGCTAACGCATTAGCCATCCAACGTATATCTTGGGCAAAAGAGCACAGAAATCGAAAACTTTTATCAGAAATTGCTGTCGCTCGGCCAAAACGGCCGAGCGGTCTGTTGCATAATGTGGACACAACTGAATAGAACTGTATGCGTACATCAACGATCCGGAGGTGAGAGATGATAAAAATCGTAGGTTATGCCCGTGAGTCCACCATGGACCAGGCACATAACGGCTTCAACATGGCAGACCAGGTGAGAAGGATCACCAACTTCTGTCAGAGAGAGTATGGAGACCAGGAATACAGTCTGGAGATCCGCAGGGAAGAAGGATGTTCCGGCAAGGACCTGGACCGTCCTGAGATCCAGAAGATCCTGGAACAGGCAGACCGGCATGAGATCGATATCGTTGCCGTCTACTGTCTGGACAGGCTCACCCGTTCTTTGAAAGATCTGAATGAATTATTGAACAATACAGAAATTGTCGCTTTCGTATATAAGGCAGCAGTACCATGTACTCTAGTTGCCAGAATGGAAAATGTTGCGGCATGAAATGCCAAAATGTTGCGGCATAGCAGATAGCCAAAATGAATAACAAATATTAGCCAAACTGAGTAACGAAATATCGCCAAACAGAGTAACAAAATATAGCCAAACCGAGTAGCAAAATATTGCCAAACCGAGTAGCAAAATATTGCCAAACCGAGTAACATAACGTATACTGAGGGTAATGAGATGTCCTATCTCTGGAATTTGGGGCTGACATATGAAGAAATACAAGAAGAGAGTAGCGGATAATATCCTAGCCAAGAGGCTGAAAGCAAAGGGTGCTGTTTTAATCGAAGGTGCAAAATGGTGCGGTAAGACTACGACTGCTGAACAGATAGCCAAAAGTGTACTTTATTTGCAGGATCCTGAATCACAGAAACAGAACCTGGAACTGGCTGAGATCAATCCTTCCCGTTTATTGAGTGGAGAAACACCTAGACTGATTGATGAGTGGCAGATGGCACCAAAACTATGGGATGCCATCCGGTTTGAAGTTGATAAAAGAGATGAATTTGGCCAATTTGTTTTGACTGGTTCTGCTGTACCAGGAAATCTATCTGAAATATCTCATACAGGAACAGGAAGAATATCAAGAATGACGATGCGGCCAATGTCTCTGTATGAATCATTGGATTCGACTGGCGAGGTGTCTCTCGCTGATCTTTTTGCAGGGAAAAAAGAGATTGATGGAGAGAATAACATTGGTATTGATCAATTGGCATTCCTTATCTGCAGAGGGGGATGGCCAAAGTCATTAGACCAAGATGAAGATGTCGCATTGATGCAGGCAAGAGATTATTATGATGCGGTTGTAAATCAGGATATTGCAAGAGTCAGCGGCATTTCAAGAGATACAGAAAAGGTAAAACGATTCATGCGGTCTTTTGCCAGAAATATTGGATCTCAGACGAAGAAGTCAACTATCATACAAGATATGAGTGCAAATGAAGCTTTTGAGATATCCCCAAAATCAGTCGAAGAATACATGTCTGATCTCAAAAAAATATTTGTGATTGAAGATTCGACGGCATGGAATCCAAATCTCAGATCAAAGACGGTCATACGTACTGCAGATACAAAATATTTTACGGATCCATCCATTGGTGCGGCTGCACTAGGAATTGGTCCACAAGACTTAATCAATGATCTAAATACAATGGGATTGTTCTTCGAAAATATGTGCATCCGTGATCTGCGGATTTATGCAGATGCATTAGATGGGAATGTATATCACTACCGTGATAAAAATGGTCTTGAATGTGATGCAGTACTGCACTTGCGAAATGGAAGATATGGTCTGATTGAAATAAAACTTGGCGGTGATACTCTGATCAGTGAAGGTGTAAAAACTTTAAATGCATTAGCAGAGAAGATTGATACAGACAAAATGAAAGCTCCGTCTTTCAAAATGATTCTGACAGGTGTTGGGAAATATGCCTATCAGCAAAAAGATGGCATCTTTATAGTACCGATAGGATGTCTTAAAAACTGATTTGCTGAAGGACATTTATTTGAATGTGCATTCGAATTTTTTTTAAATGAATCATGAATGCATGATGTTTTTTTGTACAGGATTTCACACAAAATGAAGGACTGCTGGAATTTGTAATGGAACAGCGGCCATTGCAATTTGTGCAAAATATCTTTATTCTATAGAAGTAATCAAAGCCGAAACCAATCAGTAATAACAGGCACCTCTTAGTTGTTCCGGATAAGAATTCTTTATTCGAAATAATAAGAAGTGCCTCCATAGAAAAGGCTCATTCTGATTCGATAGAATGAGTCTTTATTTATTTGAAATGTTTACTGCCACAAATGAACTTGGCAGATCTGATATCAAGTTGTTATTGTGAATTGTATGAAGAATTCTTTCCTGTATAAACTGTAATTATTTTTTGAATAGTCGCTGGATAAATTTGACGAATTGATATTCGCTGTTAGACAGTTTTTCACTGTATTCAAGTCCAAAGGTAAATGAAATATTCGGCATCAAACTACGGATGACGAGATTGTCATCGTTGATTGTTTCTGCCACGGGCTTGGTGTCAATCATGATCCCCATGCCTTCTTTCAACATTCTAAATCCACTGACAGTACTACCCTGATATACAATTTCCGGAACAATACCGTCACGTTCAAAGATGTCGCAGACTCTGACATTGAAGATTGAGCCGCTCTCAGGAAGTATGAGCGGCAGTCCATTAAGACGATGCAGAGGGATGTAATCATAAGATGCAAGGAAATGATGCTTCGGAATGATGGCAATCAGATCAATGACACCAGCCTTAATGAATCCCTGTTTTGGGTAATTGTCGTCAGAAAATGCCATGGTGACAACGTGCAGACGGCCATTATCAAAATCATTCTGCAGACCAGACAGATTCTCTTCAATCATTTCAAGCTGGATCTCTGGATGTTCGTGATGGAACTGCACCATGCAGTCTGTAACAAAATATAGGTCGGCATGACGGGCAATCCCTACTCTAAAAGTAGTACTGTTGTCTTTTGTATAATGCTTGACCGCAGCTTCTGCTTTCTGTTCAGCTTCTGCAATTTTTACAGCATACGGAAGATATATTTTTCCTTGATTCGATAATTCAATTTTACGAGTTGTACGCACAAATAAAGGACCAAGCTCTTTCTCCATCATTTGTATATGACGCGTCAAAGAGGATTGGGAAAGATGGAGCTCCTTAGCGCTCCTGCTGTAGCTCAGTGTTTTTGCTAAACTGATGAATTCAACAATATATCTTGTCTCCATAGATTACCTATTTCTATTATTTATGCAATTTATGCATAAATCAAGACTGATTATGAAATAAAATGCGCAGTTGGGTGATTTTCTATGTTTTTTGAATGTTATAGTTTGGAAAAGAGCAGGTTTCTGCGTAAAAGGAGACTGTATGATTCCTGAAAAATTTAAGAATTACATGTTCAATGACAATGATTTTCTGCCGAAAGACTACAAAGTTGATGATGCCGAGAAACTGACATTGATCAAAAAACTTGTCACCATGATAAGTGATGATGTTTCTTTGACAAAACCAGAGAAAGTGCATATGGATGATCCAGATGTATGGCTTTTGGATCGTCTGCTGACAAAAGATGAAATTAGATTCATGCTCTCATTCAAGAAGAAGAGAGTGGTAAAGCTGACAGCAGAGGAACTGGCGGAACGCAACCAGATGAGTATCGATGATGCGCGAGCAATGGCTGAACACATTGCTGAAATTGGTCTGCTGGAGTATGACCGTGACAATACTGAAAAGGTGAGAAAGTATTTTGTACCGAAATGGGTCGTTGGATCCGGCGAATACATGATGATGAACGGCAAGCTTCTTGAAGAACATCCTGAAGTTGCGACATTCTTTAATTATGCTTCCAGTGTTGCAGTCGGCAAGGTGGCACATATGGTTGCTCCTGGCGGCAGCGGACTTGGCATGCATGTTATTCCGGTTGAAAAAGCAATTTCTTCAAATAATGAAGCAGTTCCTCTGGAAAAGCTATCTTACTGGCTGAAAAAATATAATCATTATGCCATTGATGTATGTTCATGCCGGAGACAGCAGAGAATTCGCGGAGAAGGCGGCGGCGACGTTGAAGACTACTACTGTATTGCTCTTGATGAAATGGCAGATTATTTAGTAGAGACAAAAAAGGATGCGTATTACGCAACCTATGATGAAGTTATGGCTCTGCTGGAACGTGCAGAAAAGAGCGGATTTGTTCATCAGATTACAAATCTTGATGGTGAAAACAAGATTGTTGGCATCTGCAACTGCTCAGCAACGACCTGCAATGCTCTGCGAACTTCACAGTTATTTAATACACCTAATTTATCTGCTTCTGCATATCGCGCTCATGTCGATCATGAAAAATGTGTTGCTTGCGGCAAGTGTGTCGAAGTGTGTCCAGTTGGTGCTGCCAAATTGGGTCAGAAGCTATGCCTGAAGAATGGAAGTGAAGTGGTATATCCAAAGACAGAACTTCCAGATGAAGTGAAGTGGGGACCAGAGAAATGGAATAAGAATTATCGTGAAGATGCAAAGATCAACTGTTATACAACAGGAACATCACCTTGCAAGACTGCCTGTCCAGCGCATTTGGCCGTACAGGGCTATATAAAGATGGCGGCTGATGGCAAGTACCTTGATGCCCTCAAGCTGATCAAACAGGACAACCCACTGCCGGCAGTCTGCGGAGCTATTTGCAACCGCAGATGTGAAGACCGCTGTACAAGAGGAACAATCGACCAGCCGGTTGCAATTGACGAAATCAAAAAGTTCATTGCAGCGAGAGAACTGAATGAGAAAGATAGATATATTCCTGAATGCTGCAATGAACGTGGAAATCAATGGGGCGATGAATACAAGGTGGCAGTGATCGGCGCCGGTCCTGCAGGATTATCAGCGGCATATTATCTGCGCACTAAAGGCTATCCAGTTACCGTCTTTGAAAGAGAACAGGAACCTGGCGGCATGCTGAGATATGGCATTCCTTCATTCCGTCTGGAAAGAAACGTCATCAATGCTGAAATTGATGTCATTCGTACAATGGGAGCAGAATTCCGCTGTGGTGTAGAGGTCGGCAGAGATGTAACTTTAGATGAGCTCAGAGCCAAGGGATATAAAGCATTCTTTGTTGCAATCGGCATGCAGTCTGGCAGAAAGATTGGTGTTCCTAATGAAGAGTATGCTGTTTCCGGTGTTGATTTCCTGCGTCATGCGAATGCTGATCATGGCAGGATCCTGCATGGAAAAACGGTCGTGATCGGCGGCGGCAATGTAGCAGTTGATGTTGCCAGAACAGCATTACGTGCTGGTTCTGATACTGTTGAAATGTACTGTCTGGAAGGTCCTGCAGAAATGCCAGGTTCACTCGAAGAGATTGAAGAAGCGAAGGCAGAGGGAATTATAATCAAGAATTGCTGGGGTCCTAAGGAAATCCTGGTCAAGGATGGGAAAGTGACAGGAATTGTTCTGAAGCAGTGCACTCAGGTATTTGATAAGGATCATAAGTTCAATCCGCTCTATGAGGAAAGCATAACAAATACAGTTGAATGTGAGAATGTTCTGTTGTCAGTTGGCCAGTCGGCTGACTGGGGCAGTCTGCTGGAAGGCTCGAAAGTGGAACTGCGCCGCAATGGAACAGCAACAGCTGATCCTGTTACACTGCAGACAGCAGAGCCAGATATCTTTGTTGGAGGTGATATCAACCACGGTGCAAGATTTGCAATTGATGCAATTGCCGATGGCCGTGAAGGAATGGTTTCCATACACAGATACGTACATCCTGGCCAGGGTGACTTGAAGATTGGCAGAGATCTAAGAGAATTCATTGAACTTGACCGTGATGATATCAAGGTTGAAAGCTATGATACAGCAGTTCGTCAAACTCCTGGTATGAAAGCCGGAGATGCAGCCAAAACATATGATGATCTTCGTCAGCCGTTTACAGAAGAACAGGTCAAGGCAGAAGCTGACCGGTGTCTGAAATGCGGTGCAACGACAGTTGATGTCAACAGATGCATCGGCTGCGGTCTCTGCACAACACGATGTGAGTTTGATGCAATCCATCTGCAGCGAGATATGCCGCAGAATACACGTATGCTGACTGGTGAAGAAGGAAAGCTTAAGGCAATTCTTCCATACGCTGTTAAACGAGAGTTCAAAATTAAATTCAATCATAAAAATTCATAAGGATAGAAACACTTTGGACAGTACAAATTGATGGTTGGATTTGGAGAAATGTTCTTATTTTCTTGCGTGGATGATACTACAAAGAACACCAGGTAACGAATGATATAATTCCACCAAAGTAGACATGGTAAATAACCAAAATCTACGGAGGTGGGATTTTATTATGTCCTGCATTTACAACAGAGAAGATATACATGAAACACTTCAATTTGTTGATGCTGCAGTGACAATAACTGTAAATGTGGAATCATCGTCTCAAACGGTCTGGCTAGCCTTTGAACAATTGTATCCGCTGTTCGAAGAGGAAGAACGAATACAAATTAGCTCAGTTGCAAAAAATGCAACTGAGCTAAATGTTATTACTGTGATAACTAGATCATTTGTTTTTACTTTTGTTACGATACTGTACGGGTGTTAATCCGGTGTGTTTCTTAAATAATTCACTAAAGTAACTTTGTGATCCAAAGCCTAGCTGATCACAGATCTTTACAATTTTGTAATCACCAGAGATCAATAGATTTTTAGCAGCATCAATTTTTTCTTTGCTATATATTCACTGACAGAAATCCCAATTTCTGTCTTGAATTTTTTTGAAAGATAGTTTGGTGAATAACCATAAAAAACAAACAAAATCAAAAGCAATCATTTAACAGATGCATTAAAATCTGAGTATGAAGGTTTGAACATGAATTATTTTGTTGCTGCAAAAATGCAACAACTGAATGTTGAATGATAAATATTGTTTTGTTGAGGCTTACATAACAAAAATTAGGCTAAGTTTTTGAATATTGCGGAATTCTATTTCTTTGTCGTTTGAATGAAAAAGGAATGACACCATAAAAATGATGCATTCCCCTATACATTCAATAAGACTTTCTTATTCTGTATTTGCTGGATGACATACAAATTCATTCTGTCCAAGCATTGTAAGTGTTTTTTTGTTAGCTGCCGTATCATCAAAGGAAATGTCGATTTCATTTTCTTTAAAGATCAATTTACCTGATGCACCAAGTTCAGATGAACTGAAGCTTGCGGTCGAATCATCGCTCAAGACTGCAGTAATCAGATCAATACTGCATAAACGATAGAAAGTCAGAGAAAAGGAAATATTGTCTCCTTCAACACTGCTGATCAGCAATTCACCACGCTGATCGTCCATGAGCCAGGAACCGATATCATCAGCAAGTTTTGTATCGTTATTTTTTTCAGTATTCTTCGCAACAGCCTGTGATAATGGCAGATATAGATGCTCTTCTGTGGATGCCGGCTCTTCATTATAGTTATAATTTGTCTGCATATAGCTGTGACCATCATCATAGTATTGTTTTTTCCAATAGCCATCGATAATCATATCGCTGGAATTGGTTGAAAAGCTAGAATATTTATAACTGGTGACCCTGCCTTGATCATCATAGGTGTACTCTTCTAATCGTCCGGTCTGCAGCTGATCAACAACGCTCTTCTTGCTGGTGATTCTGCCGGCACTGTCAGCCTCACAGGTGATTGTGACAGTATTGCCATTGCCAAGAGTCTCTTTCACCGGAAGATGGCTGTCATCATACTCATATGTATATGTGGATATGGATTTGACAATTCCATTTTCGTCATATTCTGTGCTGCTTTTCACATCTCCCCAGTCCGTATATTCCGTTTCAATCCAGCTGACAGGCTCCCCTTTGTAGCTGCAGGCAGTATCTTTGATCTTCCGGTTCTGATCATCATATTCAAAGCGGTGCCAGGAGTCCAGTTTGCCTGATTTAGTAATGCGTTTCGAAGTGATACGATCTTGATCATCATATTCATAATCCGTAATGACAAGACTGATTCCTTTTTTGACTGAGACTTCCTTACTGCCCTTCCAATTGTAGATATATTGATCTGTTGTGGTATTGGTCACAGAACCATGATCATCATAAGTCAGATCATATTTTTTGACTTCTTTATAATCATCTGTCTCATCTGTCTCTTCAATTTTTCCACCATGTTCATCATAGGCATAGGTTGTATGATTGAAGGCACCATTTGTATAGTTGATTTCGGTACACACCCATTTTTCTTTCGGCTGTGCTGTTGCAGAAGCATTGGCAGAATCAGATACTTGGCCTGTCGATGCGGAAGAACACGCACTCAGTGCCATAGTCAATAACAGGATTGTTGGTAAATATGTTCTCTGCATAGGATTCCTCCTTTAATGATGACCGAGCTCATGAGGTCAGCTGATTCTAATTCATCATATAGAAAAAGGAAAAACTCTGCCCCACACAATCAGGTAGTTCTTCCTATCAAAGTCTAACGTACAGAAGAAATGCAATTTCATAAAAATTGATGAAATAAGAAAAAACTACTCAATCGGGTGGGGTACATCCGTTCGATTCCACGTAGAATGAAGTCAACTTAAGGATTATCAATTTCTGAATGAAAACAGCGGGAAATAGAAAAATGTCGATTCTGCCATATGAATCGCCAGCAGGTAATTGATAGGGGAAAGAAAGAGGGGGATTTTATGGATACATTTCTAATTACATTATTTGTGTTTGGACTCATCGGCGTTGCATTGTATTACTACTACACAAAACAAAAGGCACTGCTGGAATCGGGTCAGATGGTCAAAAGAGAGGCGGACTTCTATAAAAACGAAGAGATCTTCACGATGAAGCCGATTTCTTTTGAAGAGATGACCAATGCGATTCAAAACGCAGATTTTTCTGCCATGCGTGTCTCGGCAAATGTAAACAGCGAAAAGAAATATATTGTTTTCACGGGTTCCAGTTTCCATGCTGTACTGCAGGAAAAAGAAAGTACAGAAGAGAATGCAGTTTATGGTTTCTCACTGCATGACTGGCATGGCCGCAATGGTGCAGCTCCGATCATGGATATCAATATACTGATGACGGCAGTTGAAAAAGCCATCCTTGGTCTGGATCCTGAAACAAAGGTCACCTCTGCACCAATCAACTATAAGTCAAAGACGAGTTTATTCTGAGGCACTTCGCATGAAAATATTTGGCTATGATATTGGCGGATGGTTTCCTGAGATTGATGAGCAGAGCGGACCGCTGACAGAACTGATCCCGATTCTGCTGTCATTGGCATTGATCTTGGTGATGCGGTTCCTATTAAGGACTGTTCGGATGTCAGGCACAATCGGTGTAATCATTCTAGTTATTGTGATGATTGTTTACTGGATGTTCAATCGTATGCAGCCGGCACGGATCTGGGTCCCATCAGGAAGCTGGTTCAATTTTGCACTTGCGTACTCCTTCCTGTTATGTGTCGAAAGAATGGCGACCTCTCGATCAAAGGATATGTCCCTGATTACTTTTTTGATAGAAGGAATCTGTGCCTTGGGTGTTATGGCTTATATGTTCTATAAAAAAGATAACAAATATGCGGATGCCGCGATCAGCGGAATCACCTGCGGTATCTCCTGTATCTTTTCATGGACTATCGGCAATCGCTATCACTTTGGCGTATATGCGATGAAGAAGATTGCATTTACCTGGAAATTCATGATCTATGCACCATTCATACTGCTCTTTGCTCTGGCATTGTTGAGGACATGTATGGTAATGAAAGATCACTTTTATGTGAATCAATAAAGGAAGAAGGGAAAAAATATGTCTACAGATGTACTAGCGTTCTTACTGATCATTTTGATGTTCGTCATCATCTATGCATTAAAGTATTTTATCAGAGCGGGTGTTAATAAAGCAGGGGATGCTGTCGATAATGCGATGCGTCAGAAAAAGAGCGAAGAAAAGCCTTCTGAGACACAGAACCTGGCAGACCGTTTCAAGAAATAATTAGAATTCAATGTAAAGGATCATTTGCTGAGATAAGTTAAGAAGCTATTTCTCAGGTGCAAGGTCATCAAGTGAAGCTGGTGGAGATAGGAATCTCATCACTGGCTTTTTCATTTGCTGCACAGACGGGATTGCAGTACTGACTTTCCCTACCTGATTGTGTAGGGAAAAGGGAAATGAATAAAAGTATAATAGAAATAAGAAATGATTTCGTAGGCTGCCTTATGTCAAATAAAGAAGGGCTAAGAAAAATATTGATCTATCTGATGCTTCTTGTACTGATTTCGTGTTTTCGGAACATCAGTCCTTTCTTTTTGAACAGTACCTTGAGAGAATACCTTGTTTATTTCATGTATCTTTCGATGATCCTGTATTGGGGACATTCGATCCAGACCCGCTTTACACAAAAGAGCATGCGCATTTATCTATTGAGCGAAGCAGCTGTTGCGGCTGGGTGGATGACGATACGATTCATACAGAATGCTTTTCTCTCTGAAAACATTGCTGCTCTGCGCTATTCGGGATACTTCATATTTGTTCCCATCGTACTAGTACCTCTTCTAGGTTTCTATGCCTCTTTTGGACTTGGACATGGGGATGATTATCATCTGTCCAGAAAGTGGTATTTGTTGATCATTCCAGCTGCTGCACTGCTTGTGCTGGCATTGAATGATGAACAGAATCATTTTCTCTTCCGGGTGTTTCCAGAAGAAATACAGCCGAATCTTTACTTTCATCCCTATATTGGTCTCTACATTGTTATCAGCTGGAGCCTGCTGCTGATCTGTGCAAGAACTTTGTTGATCTGTCAGCGGAATCACATCGATTCTCATGCGACAGTGCGGCAGTGGATTGCACCTTTTTCAGAGCCAATCCTGCTGCTGGCTTTCTCTACGCCGTATATGCTCTATTCCTTCTGGGTCCAGTGGGAACCCGTTGAATTTTCAGCAGGTGCTTTATTCATTGAAGCATTATCATGGGAGATCTATATCGGTATCGGTCTGATTCCAGTCAATACGCAGTATGAAAAGGTATTTAATCTTTCAACAATCAAGATGCAGATTCTGAATCAAGATGGAACCTTATTGGTCAGATCTCAGCAAGCACCAGAGCTGCCTCAAGATACTTTGAAACAGCTTCAGAAGAACTCTGTGATTGAAATGCCAAATGGTCAGGAACTTCAGATGTTCCATATGAAAGATCATGATCTGGTCTGGATGCGGGATGTCTTTCATCTTCATACTGCCATCAAGGAACTTCAGCAGAATACTGAAGATCTGAAACAGGAGAGCGACCTGTTGGCTATGGAGCTGGAATTCCGTGCAGAAGAGGCTGCTGCAAAAGAAAAAAATGATGTTTATAATCAGCTTTCTACAGAAGTCAGCCGACAGCTGTCGATGATGACGGAATTTATTACACAGATTGGGCAGACAGATCAGGATGTTGTAATTTTTCAGAAGATCTGTCTCATAGCCACGTATGTCAAGCGCAGATGCAATCTCCGTCTGAATGAACTGCTGGAGGATAACGTCTGTCAGGATGATCTGGTCATCAGTATTCAAGATATGATGGAATGTATTAAAGACCTTGGTATTGAAATAGTATATGATGCGCAGGTTTTACGTGCTATATCTCAATATGGCATCCAGGTATTAGATCTTCTTGAAGCCATTATGGAACAGGAACAGTTCCAGCCAAAGCGGATTGAACTCCATCAGAAGGAAGATGATTGCTTGATTGTATTGACAGATCATCTGTCATCATGCATTGAGGAATGTATTCCGGGCATGTTCAAGGAGACGATTCCTGGTGGATACTGCATCCACCTGCGAAAGGAGATTATTGATGAAAAATCATAAGATACCACAGATCATTCGCGAAGCAGTCAATACCTATCCAGGCGGTCTATGCTTTGCAATGCCGGATGGAAGGCCGATCCTGGTCAATCAAAAAATGAACGAACTGATTTTAGCTTTGACAGGCCATACCATTCTCAATGCGAAAAGTACCTGGCAGGAATTAGAAAATCTTTCAGAAAGCAGCATCTCTGATCAAGAGTCATGGAGCAATCGTATGTTCTATTCGATGGATGACGGTACTGTATGGCGTTTTTATCAGGAATTGCTGCAGGATGATCAGCAGTCTTACCTGCAGATCGAAGCTTCCGATGTCACGCAGCTATACCATCTAGGTGAAGAACTGCACGATACAAACCGCCGTCTAACCAAGATGTATCAGAGACAGCAGAAGCTGCTGGACAATATTGTTCAAATGAATCAGGAAAAAGAACTTGTATCTGTAAAGATGAGAATTCATGATGAACTTGGGCAATGCCTGATTGCCACTAGAAATGCGATTGCAAAAAATACTATTGAGAAAAATGCTTCTTCACTTGCCGAAGAATGGAATGATGCCATCTACAGTCTGCGGAACATTCCAAATGAGAAAAAGGTATCGATGGATCCTGATGCAGAACTTCTGAAAGTTGCTGCCATGATAGGCTGTCAGATCGATTTCGATGGGCAGCGTCCTGCTGGTCACCGTGAGCGTTATCTGATTGACGCTGCTATTCGGGAAGCTGTTACCAATGCTGTCCGTCATGCACATGCAGACCATCTTTATGTCAGCATATCAGAGACTAATCTGGGTTATCATGTCCGCATTACGGATAACGGGAAGATCCAGCCTGATACAATACAGGAAGGCAGCGGTCTGCGAGCTCTAAGGGACAAGCTGGAGAGGGAAGGTGCTCAGCTGCAGATCGAATGTCATGATGGAGTAGCATTGATGATAGATATCCCTTGTCATCATAAGAACGATAAGAAGGAGGAAGCACATGATCAACGTACTGTTAGTTGAAGATTCTCGAATCACACGCGAGCTGATAGAAAACCGTATTGCATCTTCCGATAACTATGTTGTGACAGCATCGATTGAAAATGCAGCGAATGCAGAAATTGCCTGCATGAATGGAAATATCGACTTGATATTAATGGATATATGTACTGCCGAGGATGAATCCGGTCTCACCGCTGCCGCCAGTATCAAGAAACGGTACCCGTCGATCAAGATTGTAATGATGACCTCTATGCCGGAGCATTCCTTTCTTCAAAAGGCAGCTGAATCAGGCTGTGATGGTTTCTGGTATAAGGAATATGGAGATATGGATCTGATTGATGTCTGTACCAGAGTCATGCATGATGAAAAAATCTGGCCGCATCAGATACCAGATCCTTCGATTGGGCTAATCAACAGCAGTGATCTGACGGAACGTGAATTTGCAGTACTTCGTGAACTGGTGCTTGGACACAAATATGAAGAAATTGCTAAGAATCTTGATATTTCTGAAAATACAGTAAAATATCATATCAAGAATCTGCTTCAGAAGACGGGTTACCGCAGCACTCTTCAACTGGTGGTTGATGTGGTCGATAAAAAATTAGTTCTGCCAAAATTTTGATATCTGATTGAAGCATCCCAACAGCTATCATTGAGCGGGGTGCTTTTATATACTTTGCAGGATCTGTACGGAACAAATGGCATCTGGTACTGCATCTTTGTATGAACCGAAAAAGAAGACCACATTGATGGTCTTCTTTCTGGAAACAGCTAATTATTTTTTTGCTTGAGATAATCACTGAGCATCATCCATTCATATAATGTATGATCATTCGTTGTGCCGGTCTCTACACCGTTTTTAATATTTGTAGTTGTAATATCGAGGCGGCTGAGATTGCCATTATCGTTAAAGGCGCGAGTATAAGTTCTCTTCATGATATAGACAGTACCATCTGTCATATTGTCTGTTTCTGTTTTTGTTTTGATTCTGTTGTCATCACCATATGTATAACTAAAGTGTACATTCCCATCTACTAAACTTTTTGATGTAAGACCTGGTTCCACGGTGACATTGCCGTGGTCATCATATTCTAAATCCTGTTCATGAACAGTGCCGCTGTCACCTATTGTTTTTCGATGAATCTCCTGTCCCTGATCATTGTAGGTATGTTCGACAGTGTAAGTATAGTCTACATCACCGGTGCCGGTGTAGTGTGTTACAGATTCGGTGGCAAGTTTGTCATCTTCGTACGTGTCAATTGTGAGGAAACGCACCTGTTTCTTTTCATATTCTGTTTTGGTCACTTTCTTCACTTTACCAAACAAGTTGAATTCGCGCTCCCATGTCGTATATGAACCGTCTTCACCGCCGTCTTTGCCTGCTTCATAGATCCTGCGTCCATCCTTATCATAAAGATATGTGTGGATGAAGGTATTAATTAATGTACCGGAAGTGTCGACTTTTTTGATTATGTTGCCATGTCCATCATATTCATATTCTTCTGTTCCAATGATGCTGCCATTATCATCAGGATAAGTCTCTTTCGTCTTGACCCAGCGGTCATCGACCTGTAAGGTACCGTCATCTGTCTGACCGATGTCTTCGACATACTCTTGCATGGATAGATACAGACCATTGTTGTCAGATGCATCTGTGGCATCGGTCAGATCAATGGTCAGTATCGGCGATTTATCATCCGAGATCTGATAAGTGCCAGTGCGGGAATAGCCGTTTTTACCATAGAGCCACATGGTCGTATCGTCTGCATCGTAGCGGAGATAGTATGTATGTGCATGATAAAAGAAGGTTGCAAGTCCGGATGGACTGAGAGTGACATTGCGGGCTGGTTCTGTATATGACGCAAGATCATCCTTTCCCTGGATCTCGATGCCATAAGTTCCGGCAATCGTAGAAAGATCAAAAGCTGGCTCCGTCTCTGCCTGCTGTTCTGCTGTCCCGGAGCATCCGCTGAATATCATGGCGGTGATTAGAAGTGCCCGGAACAAGTGCCTATTATGTATGTTCATCATGCGTCCCCCTGGCTGGATGTATGAAAAAGAATATCACTTCATCAAGGACAGCACCCCACACAATAGGGTAGGATTTCAAAAAAAGTGCCTGAGCATCTGCTTCATAGTATTTGCCGCAGCTATCACAGAAATCTTTGCATTTCTGCAGGAATTATCTCACAGTACCCTGGCTGACACTTCCAATGTGCTTTATGATTGTATGGACAGTATTGATATTTACAGTTTAAGATAGCTGTTACATTTGAAAGGCAGATTATGAATATGAAAAATAGATCATATAAGATTCTTTCTATTTTGAGAAATTCAGATAAATACATAACTGCAGAGGCATTAAGTGCGAGCTGCCTAGTCAGTACGAAAACAATCTTAAAGGATATAAAACTATTGAATGAAGAGATGAACAGTTCAAGGAACTATATTGAAGTGGTGCCATCACATGGTGTCAAACTGATCATCAATGACTTTAAGCAGTTCCAATCCTTTTACAGCTCGTTTGATAAGACAACCCATACAATTCTGGAAAGAGAAGAATGGATTGAAAAATATTTAATTGGAATTAATACGTGGGTCAAGTCGGAAGATCTCTGTGAACAGCTGTATATTTCACCATCCGGTCTTTCACAGAACATCAAAGAAGTCAGAAAAATGCTGGCTAAATATGATCTTAAGATCATTCAGAAGCCGCATTATGGTATCAAAGTAGATGGCCGAGAGTTCAATAAGAGACTGTGCCTTGGACAAATATATATCACCCATATTGATCAGCGCGAAGATTTCCCAGGATCACAGTTTGCCCAGGATGAACTTGTTACGATTTATAAGATCAATGATATTGTTGATCAAGTTCTGACAACATATCAAATATCGATGTCGGAAGTATCATTTCAAAACCTAGTAATCGACATCTTTGTATCACTGCAGAGGATTCAAAGGGGCATAATACTGCGCACAACAGACACAATGATTTTAGATGTTTCAAGATGGTCAGCAAGTGTTGCTGCAGTTGAAATTGCACAACAGCTTCAAAAGAACTTTTGTATTGAAATGAAAGACCAGGAGATTGCCGGCCTTTCAGTCCATATTGCTTCAAAGCGGATCATTCGCCATTTTGATGAGAATATTCATCGAATTATTGAGGATTATGATGTTAACCGCATTGTTGATCATATGCTCAAAAGCATTAAATGGAAATGGGGAATTGATTTTTCGAAAGACCATGATTTGATATCCAGGCTTCAGCTTCACTTGATTCCGCTTGAAGTACGTTCCCGCTATAATGTCACATTGCAGAATCCGCTGCTGAATGAAATCAAAGAGCATAATATTCTGGCTTATCAGCTGGCAAAGACAGGATGTGAGCAGCTGAAGGATTATCACGGGAATTCACTGGCAGAAGAAGAAATTGGATACTTCGCTCTGCATTTCAATTTGGCGCTGCTCGCATTAAAAATGAAGACAAAGAAAAATGTGCTTGTAGTGAGCGGGCTCGGCAGAGGGACAGCACATACGGTAGCGTATCAGCTGCAGGAACTGTTTGGAAAATATATCAGCTCAATTCAGACAACAGATTACATTGAATTGAGAAAATATGATCTGGCAGGAATTGATCTGCTGATCTCGAGTATCCCGCTGAAGCGTTCATATCCGATTCGTATGATTGAAGTCCATTATTTCGTGAATGAAGATGATAAGAAGAATGTTGAAATGAGATTAAATGATCGAATGCCGTTTCATATGATGAAATACATGCAGAAGGAGATGTTTTTCACTGACATATCGGCAAAAACGAAAGAAGAAGCTGTTTCATATCTGGCACATCAGATATCTGATCAAAAGGATGTATATCAGGAACTGATTGAAAGCGACTGCGCTGGCAGTGCAGAATTGGATCATATGGTGGGACTTCTGTCGGTTAAGATCAAAACAGGAAAGACCCGTTTATTGGTCGGCATCCTGAATAAACCAATCTTATGGAATGAGAGAAGAGTCCAGATCATCCTGCTCCCGGTAATCGGTGAGATGCAGAATACGGAAATACAGAACTTCTATGAGGAACTGTCCGCGCTGGTATTAAATCCTGAATATATCAAGCGTATTATCAGAACAAAGAGCTTTGAAGAGATATCGTCTATATTTGAAGCAATCGAATCAATTCAGGGATAGCTGAGCATTGGCTCAGCTTTTTAGTAGATTTATAAAACTTCCACAATGAACAAGAAAATATCGACATGGAATTCCATAATTACCGAAACTAATATTTGGTTAGGGAAAAGGAAGAAACCGTTGACTGCAGCAGCCGGATCTTCCTTCTCAAAGGAGAGAAATGAGATGAAGTTTTCTGAAAAACTACAGAACGGCCTGCTGGCTTTTTCTGCAAAAGTAGAAACGAATAAGTATCTGGCATCTATAAAGGATGCATTCACAATGTTTGTCCCATTCATTATTGTTGGCTCTTTCGGTACAATGCTCAATACTCTGATTGCGGGATCAAATGGTCTGGCAAAATGGATTCCATGGTTAACAAATCTGGGACCTGCTTTCAATGCAATGAATTTTGTTACAATTTCCTGTATGGCTCTGCCGATTGCTTTCCTGATCGGTGCTAATCTTGGGCAGAAAGAAGGATTGCCTGAAATGGAGAGTGGATTGATTGCACTCCTGTCATATCTGGCGGTATGCCCAAACACAATTTCTAAAGTTGTGAAAGGATTGGATGATGCAGTTTCAGTCAACGGATTAGGAACTGGTGTAACAGGGGCACAAGGACTGTTCATTGCAATGATCATTGCGATGCTGTCAGTTGAATTCATGAAGAGGCTGTCGAAGATCGAAGCTATCAAGATCAAGATGCCTGACTCAGTACCTTCAGGAATCTCACGCTCATTTAACATTCTGATTCCTATCTTCATTATCATTGGTGTCTTCTCAATCGGCGGATGTATATTTGCATCTTTAACAGGAAATTATCTGAATGTATGGATCTATAACATCGTTCAGGTCCCATTATTATCCTTGGCGAATACAACAGCGGGAATTGTTGCTTTGGCATTAGTCAATCAGCTGTTCTGGTTCCTTGGAATTCATGGCGGTATGGTAATTGAGGGAATCAGAGGCCCATTGTCTGCAGCAGGTTTAGCGGAAAATATCGCCGCTGTTACTGCAGGCGGTGTTGCGACAAACATCTTAACAAGAGGATTCTGGACAAGTTTCGTCGTCGTTGGTGGCGGCGGAATTACATTATCACTACTGATTGCCATCAAGCTTTTCTCAAAGCGTGATGACTATAAAGCGATTGCAAATTTCTCTCTGGTACCAGGTATCTGCGGAATCAATGAACCTGTTGTATTCGGTCTTCCGCTCGTGCTCAATCCAATCTTTGCAGTCCCATTCATCCTGAATTCAGCAGTTGCAGCGTTGATTGCTGTATTTGCTACAAAAATCGGCTTTATCTCCTGCGGCATCGTTGACTGTCCTCCAGGTCTGCCGGTATTTATCACAGGTTTCATCAGCTTTGGCTTCAACGGTATGATTGTCCAGGCAGTGATCCTGCTGGTAACATTCTTTATCTGGATTCCGTTTGTATCACTTTCAAATAAACAGGCTGCTGCAGCTGCAGTACAGTCAAAGTAGTCTAGGCAGGTAAAAATGACATTTCCCGAGAACTTTTTGTGGGGCGGTGCAACGGCTGCAAACCAGTATGAAGGCGGTTGGCAGGAAGGCGGCAGAGGCATCGCAGTACATGATATGCTGACAGATGGAAATCAGCAGACGCCTAGAAGAATCTATTGTAAAAACCTAGCGGATAACATCACGTCCATACAGGCTGGTGAATGCATTCCACCTGGATATCATCCATTTATCAAGGATGGAGAATATTATCCAAGCCATAATGCAACAGACTTTTATCATCACTACAAAGAAGACATTGCACTCATGGCAGAGATGGGCTTTAAGACATACCGACTGTCGATTTCATGGACAAGGATATTTCCAAATGGCGATGATGTTCAGCCGAATGAAGCAGGACTGAAGTTCTATGATGATGTCATCGATGAATTGAATAAGTATCATATAGAGCCACTGGTCACAATTCTGCATTTTGATATGCCGCTGCATCTGGCAGAAGAGTATGGAGGCTGGATCAATCGGAAACTGATTGATTTCTATCTTCGGTTTGCTACGGTGTTGTTCGAACGGTGGAAGAATAAGGTCAAGTATTGGATTACGGTCAATGAAATCAATGTATTAGGCGGATATTGGACACTGGGGCTCGCTTCGGAACATAGGAAGACCGCAAATAATTCCAATCAAGGTGAAACACCAATAGAAGATGCAGGAATCAAACTGCAGGCTGTACACCATATTCTGGTTGCAAGTGCAATGGCAAATAAGATTGCACGGAAAATCAATCCAGATTTCATGCTGGGTACTATGTGTGCACTGTCAGGAATCTATCCAATGACATGCCGTCCGGAAGATGTGTTCGGTGCATATGAATTCAGAAGAAAAGCTTTGATGTATTCTGACGTTACAATGAGAGGTTATTATCCGAATTATGCACAGGCTATTTTTGATGAGTATCACTTCACATTAAAAAAGGAACCTGGAGATGATGAGATACTGAAAAATAATACATCTGATTATTTAGCCTTCTCATACTATCGGACAACAGCCTTTGACTGCTCAGCAAAAAATACGACAACCACTGGCGGACAGCAGGCCTCACCAAATTCATATTTAGCAAAGACACCATGGGGATGGCCGATTGATCCACAGGGGCTTAGATTTGTATTGAATGAGCTGTATGACCGTTATCAGAAACCTTTGTTCATTGTCGAAAATGGCATGGGCAATAAAGATGTTGTGGGAAAAGACGGCACGATTCATGATGATTATCGAATTGACTATCTGAGAAGCCATATTATTGAAATGAAGAAAGCTGTGGAAATTGATCAGATTCCTTTATTAGGATATACGACCTGGGGATGTGTGGATATCGTATCTGCAGGAACTGGAGAAATGGCAAAAAGGTATGGATTCGTATATGTTGACCTTGATGATAAAGGGAATGGCACTTTCAAACGTATGAAGAAGGATTCCTTCTATTGGTATCAAAAGGTGATTGCTTCAAATGGGAATGATATTCAGTAATTTCTAAAATGTTTATTTCACGAATTTGATTTTCTGACTCCCTCGAGAAGCTGAAAGCAGGTTATGCCGACCTGCTTTCATGCTTCAATGTTTGATTGTCATTCCTGGTGAGCTTTTATATATTCACGCGGTGAACATAGGAAATATCTCTGGAATAGTTTTGTATAATAACTTGGACTGTCAAATCCAAAGCAGCGGGCTGTTTCAGCTATATTGTGTGCATCGGTATGCTGCAGCATGGCACTGCTCTGTACAACTCTGTATTTGAGTGAGTACTGAATTGGAGATGTATGCAGTGTCTTTTGAAAACATCGGATGATTTCACGAGGACTGACATTGATCTCTGATGACAGTTCAGCGATCGTGATCTGATGATCCGTATTTGCATGAATGTAGTCCAGAATCTTCTGTGCACGAAGAGAATCAACAGAGGCACTCTTTGCAGGTGAGATCAGAAGATCTTCATATTTCAGGTCAATATGCAGGATCATTTTCGATAAGACATCGCGCATGGTGATGTCATAGCCGGGAATGTCTTTATCCAGACATCGAAATGCATTTTCAAAGCAATCAATCAGCTTCTTTTCCTCTGTATTTTCATGAGAGAAAAAAACGCTGTCAAGCCTTCTGCAGTGGATCAGCGGTGACAGATATCTTTGATAGATTGCCGAAGACTGATCTTCACTGATCAAAGAAGATGAATATACAACGGAATTCAATTCACATGCAGGATCAGCAATTGCATAGTGCAGGATACAGGAATTGATCCAAATGCCATCACCTTTACTGACTGTTGTTATATGCTCTGGGGTCTGTACAATCATCCTGCCGGTCTTGATCATGATAAATTCCATTTCGTCATGATAATGCCATGGAATCTCTTCACTCTTTCGATTCGTACAGCAGTTGCGGTAACCGGCACAGGGAAAAGCTGAAGTACCTTGATTCTTCAGTTCGTGCTGGAAACGGTCAACGTTTACATAGTTATCCTGCAGTGCCATGATGTTGTCTCTTTTGTTATATTATACGTCTTTTATTTAATAGAAACACATTGTATTTGGCATTATTATTCTATGTATTAAAGAGGACGGCTTATGACATCTTACAATGCGCTGCAGTTCCAAGGCTGGCTCAAGGTACAAGAAATTCCAGAGGGAATTGATAGAAAGACGGAAAAGGATCAAATCCTGTACTCGTCTTCGACTAGCATCGGCACAGTTACTTTTTATCCGAATGATATTGTAGAGCTGGCAATTATTCACCGTGAAAGCGGGGAGAACTGCTTTTATCTGCATTTTCAGGCATATGATAAAGATCATGCTCATGAATTGTATGAAGATTTTATTGATACTTTATTGAATACATCTAATGCAGGAGAACGGAAAATTCTGATTGTCTGTTCAAGCGCACTGACTTCAAGCTACTTTGCGCAGGAACTCAATAAGGCTTCTTCATTATTAAAATTGAATTATGTATTTTCTGCATGTGACCATCTGGTCATGTATCAAAAAGGGTTTTATTACGATGCAATTATGCTGACACCGCAGATCCATTTTGAGTATCCAAAAGCCAGAGATACATTTCGCAATCAGATAGTCATGAAAGTACCTACAAAAAGCTATGCAAAATATAATACTTTGGAAGTGATACGAGATCTGCAGGATCAGTTCAGTAAGAAAGAAAAAGCTGAACAGGAAGATCGGTATGGAATCATGCCTGCTTCCATCAAAAATGAATATCGCATTCTTGTGATTGGTACTATCAATCATCGCGGCGTGATACGGATTGGATACCGGATCTATGATCGCGGAAAGAAAACATTGGATAAAGAAGTCATCAAGGCAGACCTGACGGTCCAGGATCTTGAAG
The DNA here is from genome assembly GCA_964385925.1 of uncultured Galactobacillus sp. Classification (GTDB taxonomy): domain Bacteria; phylum Bacillota_I; class Bacilli_A; order Erysipelotrichales; family Erysipelotrichaceae; genus Bulleidia. The sequence goes on from CAYLQV010000007.1 coordinate 38,626, forward strand.
ATCTTTTGGATTATATCTTTGCGCGTCATGAGGATATTAAATGTGTTGTTCTAGGACTGCCTGGGGTGGAAGAAAACGGAAGACTGACTTGTGCTGGAAGCTGCTTTAATCACTCCGAACTGGCGAGCCGGTTTCAGACCAAATATGCACATCCTTTCTTTCTGCTGAACGATGTGAATGCAATTGCCTTAGGATTCTATGCTCTGCATCCTGAGCATCAAGATTTTCTTTTCTATTTTCAGCCTCAAAATGAATGGGTCCCAGGAGCAGGTCTGATTGAAAATGGGATGCTTCATAAAGGATTTCATCACGCCTCCGGCGAGCTGATGCCATTGCTGACATGTGTCATCAATGACCCCGAATCAAAGATTGCTACACCAGAAGGAATGATGGAAGTTGTCGTAAAAGGACTTTTGTCTTTTATCTGTACCAGCGCACCGGAATATATCGTGTTATACAGTCAGATGACACCAGATCCAATGGCAATCAGAAAAGAACTGTCAAAATACGTTTCGTCTGAATATATTCCGCATATTGAAATTGTCTCCCGGCTGAAAGGCTATATTCTTCTGGGACTCTTGAATTATGGAATACAAAAAATAAACGGGAATGAAAAAAGTAATGGATGATCAGTTTATAAGAAAAAAAGCACTGTGTTATGCACACTACCTTTATCGAAATACAATGATCGAAGTCTACCATTCTTCCGGATGTTTTATGGATCAGCATTTATATACAGCAATGTGCAAGATTGTTGATGAGAAGCTGAAGGAACTTGCTGGAAAGGATCAGATTGTAGATAAAGTACTTTTAAATGATCCATCTGTGATAGATGACATCTTTCAAACACCAAAGAACGGCATTTTGAAAACAATCAACCTTTGTCAAGATATCGCTGCTGATATGAAAGCAGGCAGAAACTGGGATGAAGCAGAAATACTTCCTTTTAACAGTCAAACCAGATTATGTCAGTACATTTTAAATGGAAATTTCAAGAAATATTGTGATGAAGCACGCATTCTGACGGATGAGAATATGAAAGCACTCAACAAAGATATCCATAATAGAATTTATACTGCACTGATCAAAGGAGCCTTAAAATAGCCGTTAAATCAGGGTGAGCAGATGAATAAATGCGCAGGTGAAAATATGCCTGCCTATGGAACGAGATAAAAAGTTGAATTGAAGAACAAAGTGCAGCTAAAACAAGCATCTGCACATTTTTCAGTTTGTACTGATGATATGCCTGCAGTCAAAATTTTCGCAGGTCATTTTCTGGCTGAATCATTATCATTTTTTGAAAGCTGAGCATATTCCTGTGTAATCAGACAGGCTACACTTTGCCTTTATGATGATGAAAGTTTTTGGTATTGATCAAGAAAGATCCAAAGTTAAGTTGCCGAATCATTGAACAGATGGGAAGTACTACAATGACAAGTACTGCAGCTATTGGTAAAAATGAAGCATCATTCTGCTGCTCAGGATAAGTTTAATCGTAAATCGTAATAGGAATAGTTTGTCACAGTGGGGAAAACTATGAATTTTGTTGGAAAGCAGCGTCTTCCAGGAGCCCGCTACAGACATCAGATTTAAGATCTGGCGGTCAGTTCTTCATCACTATATTCATTACTGAAACTTCTTTTTAAATGCTTCCTTGACTTCCTGCAGCGCTTCATTATATTTATGCTGTTCCAGCTGTGGGAAAGCATTGAAGATACGGCGTACACCATGCTTATGACCATGGTTCATCAGGTCATTCAGCAACTGCTGTTTTTTCTTTGATAATTCATCAATACGGGCTTCGTATTCAGCCTGCTGGATTGCCAGCTGCTCTTTGACCTGCTCCGCAGCAGTTGCTACCTTGTCATTCAGTTCGGCTTTTGCAAGTGCTCCCTGTACCTTTGTTTCATCTACATGCTGAGAAGTGATGATTGCAGGTTCTGCAATTGTCGCTGTCATCAGATCACTTGGCTTCCGCATTGCTTCGCGGATCTTATCAAGTTCTGCCAGTTTTTTGTTCAATCCCTGAACAGTCAATGTTGTTACGATAAGATCAATAAACAATATGCCGTATAATACCGCAAGGATCGGCCAGCCAATGCTGCTTGGCAGCAGTGCATTTGTAGAATGCACCATCAGCGGCTGAATAATACGGACGCAGAACATGATGGCAAGTCCCCATAGGATGCTGAATTCTGGACAGATATAGCCATGCAAGTTGAAGCGTCGTTCACTGTAGTTCCACCATCTTGTATGGAACAGTTTATCCAGCAGCCATCCACCGAACAATTCAATCAATGTTGCAATGATCATCCCGCCGAAGAATAAAGTCAGATTGTTCAGACTGCTGGTCATATCATTGACCTGTGTACTGAGCGCATCAATGCCGTTGGAAAGCATCAATACGCCAACTGCACCAAATCCATAGATTGGGCAGACCGGTCCATTGAGGAAACCTCGGTTGACGACCTTTCCTTTGGTGATGGCATGATAAAGAACTTCCAGGATCCAGCCAAAAAAGGAATATTCCATAAAGTATAAACAGATCTCATATAATGAAAAACCACCAATCATATCCTTCACCTCATTATGGTATATTGTATCTCTTTTTCATCTCAGCATTTCTATACAAAAATATTTTTATAGAATACAGCGAGTGATGATTCACAGCAGTTCTTAAATGCAATACTTTACTAAATATGTTCATCTTCTTTCTTACAAAGTGAAAGTGATAAGAAGTAACAGAATTATGAGTTCTAAAAGGGAAAGCTGTTCTAAAATTGTCTTTATTTATATAATCACATAGAATAAGTGACAAAGGAAAAAAATGACAAAGATGTTCTCAAATGCACAGCTGCGGAAATTGATCATTCCATTATTAGTGGAACAGTTATTTGTGATGCTTGTAGGGATGCTGGATACAGTGATGGTATCCAGTGCCGGTGAGGCTGCAGTGTCTGGTGTTTCCATTGTCAATGAATTGAATTTTCTGGTCATTACGATCTTAGCGGCCTTGGCTGCCGGCGGAGCGTGCATTATCTCACAGTACTTAGGTAATAATGATAAGGAGAATGCAGGGCTGGCAGCGTCACAGCTGATGATTGTTTCTTTTGTATTCATCGTGATCTTTATGACTGTGAATCTGGTGTTCTGCCAAAGAATCCTGAACTTTCTGTACGGTGGGGTGTCACCTGATGTCATGGCTGCCTGTACAACATACTTTTGGATCACAGCATTGTCCTTTCCTTTTCTTGGTCTGTATAACTGTGCTTCAGCAATTTACCGTTCAATCAATGAAACAAAAGTGACACTTGTTGTATCAATCATCATGAATGTCATCAATATCATAGGTAACTATATCGGCGTTTTTATTCTGCATATGGGAGTGGCAGGGGTTGCCTGGCCGACACTGGCATCACGAATGACGGCGGCATTGATCCTCTGCTGGCTGTCCTTTGACCAGCGGAATGTTGTCTATGTATGCTGGAAGAAGATTATGGCGTGGCATGCGGATATGATCCGCAGGATCCTGAGAATTGCGATTCCGAACTCCATAGAGAACGGCCTGTTCCAGTTTGGTCATGTGATCATGATGATCTTCATTTCCTCTTACGGAACTTCACAGATTGCGGCATATGGTGTTGCGGATAATCTGTCTGCTTTGGCAATTGTAGCAGCTTCTGCGATGACGCTGGCAATCGTGACTGTCATTGGTCAGTGTGTGGGCGCAAATGACTATAGACAGGCTGAATATTATATGAAGAAGATGGTGAAGATCTCTGTGATTGGCAGCTGTCTGAACTGCCTGATTGTCTTCCTGCTTCTGCCGGCGGCGTTGAAAGCTTATACGCTGACGCCTGACACGGGTGACCTTGTACTGCAGCTGATGTATTGGTACTGTGCTGTGGGTGCAGTGCTGCAGCCAGTTGCATTTGTCCTGCCAAGTGGATTGAGAGCAGCAGGGGATGCAAAATATACGATGATCGTTGGCGTTGCGTCAATGTTCGGTGTACGGATTCTGCTGGCATATATCTTTGGGACCGTACTGCATCTGTATGTCCTGGGGACATTCTTTGCGATGTTCCTGGACTGGGTATGCAGAATCATTCTATTCACAATTCGCTGCCGCAGCGGAAAATGGAAGAACTATCGTGTCATTCAGTAAAGGAAGCGCAAATTGCTGTTAATTGATATAGAAGCTTGTTCGCAGCTGGAATGAGCTTTTTTTACGGCGCCATTTCTGCAATTTTTGGTCTGATTCAAATCTATCATTTTTCATAGTACTGTCTGTGTGAAGTTCTGAGAATTTATTACAGCTTGTCCGCCATCTCTTCTCATCGGGAAAATATCTGTTATTGATTATAGAGGAGGCGGAGATATGGAAAAGATTAAAGCAGTCATTATGGATATTGATGGAACATTAGTGGATGGAAACACACAGCAGATTCCCCCTAAGACAAAGCAGGCTCTGCTGAAAGTACAGGAAAATGGGGTCAGGCTGGTGCTGGCCAGCGGAAGACCAATCAATGGCATGCTGAGGCTTGCACATGAACTAGCTATGGACAGTCATAACGGACTTTGTGTTGCCTACAATGGATCCAAAGTGTTCAATGTGCAGACGATGGATGTTCTGTTCAACCAGACAATGTCCGTGGAAACGGGAAAGAAGATCCTGCATCATATGAAGAACTTCAATGTACGGCCGCTGATTGTCAAAGGTGACTATGCTTATGTAACGAATGTTTATGACTGCATGGTCACAATCCATGACCATGAATTCAATATCATGAATCATGAAGCACATGACAATCATTTTATGCTGTGTGAAGTGCGGGATTTGGAAGAGTTTGCAGATTTCGAACTGAATAAGATTCTTGTAATCGGTGAAGCTGATTATCTGCAGGAACATTATCAGCAGATGTATGCACCATTCACTGATACCTGCAGTGCAATGTTCTCTGCACCTTTCTATTATGAGTATACCGATAAGGGAATTGATAAGGTCAAAGCATTGGATACGACTTTGCGCAGAGTGGGGATTGAACCGGAAGAGATGATGTCATTCGGAGATGCTGAAAATGACATCTCGATGATCCAATATGCCGGTATTGGTATTGCCATGGGCAATGGCACTGAACCGACAAAAAAAGCTGCAGATGAAGTAACTGCAGCAAATACAGAGGAAGGAATCGCTGAATCTCTTTATAAACATTTTCCTGAGATCTTTGCATAGCATCTCAGTTACTCTTTATGTTCAATTGCTTTATAACCAGCACGTGTGCCTTTGGAAAGCTTGTCATAGTTGACCAGCTTCCGGTTGATGTTTGCATCATAGTTGAGTGAAAAGAGACCGGCGTAGAGATTGTCCAGCACATACAGAATGGAAAGTCTTGTTGAGAAGGAAGAAATCTTGTTGGAATGATTTTCCAGAGAACATAAGAAGAGCTTGATATCTGCCAAAGGCCATAAAGAGTTTTCCTGTGTTGATGTGATCAGCAGGATCCTGGCATGATTTTCCTTCAGTATTTCAGCTGCCATGTGTACCAGCGTGCCTCTGCCGCCAAAGGAAATAATGATTCCAAGATCATTTTCGCCGCAGTTGCATGCCTCAAGGCGGTATTCATATTCATCGGTCGGTACATGGACATCGATGCCAATCTCCTGCATCTGGAAACGGAAGTTGTCCGCCAGATATACATTGCCGGAGGAAGTAAAGACGGAGATCCTGCCTGCATTGTTCAAGGCCATCACCGCTTTATGCATCTCACTCATATCCAGCAGCGCCCGTGTCTTCTTCACCGTCTGTGCATAATCCTCACTGAGGCTGCGGGCGATGGAATCATGGTTCTCTCTGGCTTTGATCGGGTAATCAAAATCAAAGGCAGTGCTCTGGGAAAGATATTCATTCAGGCTGCCTGACATTTTTACTTTCAGATCAGACAATCCAGCCACCTCGGCTTTGTCGCACAAACGGTAGATGGTCGGTACTGAGACATAACAGGTACGGGCAATCTGTTTTGCGGAAGAAGAAATAAATTCTTCCGGTTTTTCAAAAATATAGGTAATGATCTCCTTTTCACTGTCTGTCAGGTTCTGAAGATTTCTCAGTTTTTCAAAAATGATCATGATTACTGCTCCCTTCTGTATAGTGGTCTGATGCCTTAATTATAAGCAATGGAGGTACGTGTATGTCATATACATCTTCACAGTTCCGAAAATTGGTACAGACGGAGACCGATGGTAAATACCAGATCTCTGAACCGGAACGTGACTTGATCCAGTTTGGCAGTGACGGGTATACTGCCGGCATTCAGTTCTATCCTGAAGACATTGTCGAATTGAGCTTAGTAAAGGATGAAACAGGGGAGAACTGCTTCTATCTTCATTTCCGTGCAAACGATCAGGCACATGCAGAAGAACTGCTGCATGATCTGATGGATGCGTTTGAACATCTCAAGACAGCCGTTAAAAGAAAAGTGCTGATTGTCTGCAGCAGTGCACTCACTTCAAGTTTCTTTGCAATGAAGCTGAACGAAGCGGCTGAACTGCTGAAGATTGATTACGAATTTTCGTCTGCGGATGTGACCCGTCTTTATAAGATTGGTTTTGACTATGAGGCAGTGCTCCTGACGCCGCAGGTCTCTTACGAATATGCAAAGGCATCGCATATCTTCAGAAAGCAGATCGTGATGAAGATCCCTGTGCAGAGCTATGCCAAGTACAGTACAGGGGAAGTGCTGAATGAACTGAATGAGGCCTGGCTGGAACATGCCCGCCGAGAAGAAACGCCTGCTGCTTCAGAACTTCATCTGCCGATAGATACGGCATATCGGATTCTTGTCATCGGTATGATCAATCACCGGGACATCAAGCGGATCTATTACCGCATCTATGACCATGGACGTAAGACGCTGAATAAAGAGGTCATCAAGACGGATCTGAATCAAAAGGATCTGGCAGATCTGCTGGACTATATCTTCACCCGCCATCAGAACATAGATGCTGTCGTGCTTGGACTGCCTGGCGTTGAAGAAAATGGCTGCCTGACATGGATCGGCAGTGAGTTCGATCATGCGGAGCTTTGCCGACAGCTAAGTGAGAAATATCATCATCGCTTCTATCTGCTGAATGATGTCAATGCGGTTGCCCTTGGCTGCAGTGCAGTGCATGGTGGCCATGCGGACATGTTGTTCTATTTTCAGCCGCTTCTTTCCTGGGTTCCTGGTGCCGGCTTGATTGAAGAGGGCAGACTGCATAAGGGATATCACAACGCGGCGGGTGAAATGAGACCGTATATGACATGCATGGTCGATCACGCAGAAGATAAGATCAGTGATCCGAAAGGCGCCCTGGAGATTGTTGCCAAAGGACTGCTGGCATTTATCTGCACCAGTGCCCCGAAGTATATCGTCCTCTGCAGTGAGCTGACCCCGGATGTGCAGGAGATCCATGAAGAACTGCAGAAGTATGTGCCGGAAGAATATATTCCGCTGATGGAGATTGTCCATGAGATGAAAGAATATTTTCTCTCCGGACTGATCAGCTACGGCATCAGTCAAATAACGAATGATCAGAATCTACGTTGAAAGGAGAAAATGAGATGAAGAAGATCAGATTGTTTTGCAGCGGAGGCATGTCGACAAGCTTGATTGTCACAAGAATGAACAAGGAGGCAGCTTTATTAGGATTGGAATATGACATTGCTGCATATTCTATTCAGCAGGAGCAGTCGGAAGGAAAGGATGCGGACTGTATTCTGCTTGGACCTCAGGTCAGGCATACCCTGGAACAGGTGCAGGAGATGCTGCCGAATGTTCCCGTCGGTGTCATCGAAATGAGAACATACGGGTTCATGGATGCCAAGGCAATCCTTGCACAAGCCAGAAAGCTGATGGGTGAAATATAATATATTCAGAGTATCCTGCAGAATCCTGCAGGATCCTTTTTATAAAGAAAAGATATGCCGCTGTCCACACGGCATATCCAGAAGGAAATTCAATGCTAAATTAATTTGAAATGCTTGAATGCATTATAAATACCGTCATCATCCACTGCATCTGTAACATAGTCAGCCATGGCTTTGATCTCTTCACCGCCGCTTCCTACCGCAATTCCAACAGCACATTTTTCCAGCATTGGAATATCAACTTTTGCATCTCCGAATGCAAAGGTATCTTCAATAGAGGCACCCAGGTGCTTCAGCAGGACATCAATAGCGTTTCCTTTATCAATATTCTTGACTCCCAGATCTCCAAATAACGCAATTTCACCGGCACCTCCCCATGTGCCTGGCTTTAAATCAGGGAACTCCTTGATGGAATCCAGATGATCCTGATAGCTGTTCAGGATGAACGATATTTTATTGACATCATCCCGATATAGATTTCCAACATAGATCATATCTGGGAATATGGTACGTATTGTTGCTGTGGAAGCATCCTTGCCTTTCCTCTGCACGTATTCCTTAATCGTTGGGTTTCCTTTTTCCTCAAAATGTTCGGATGCATATAGACCTGAATTGCACTCCAGATAGAATTCCAATCCTCTGCTGTGGCACCAGTCCACGACATGCCGGCACTGCTCCGGTGTATACATCTGATGAAGGATTACCTGATCACCATCTTTGACATAAGCACCATTGCCGCCAATCATGCCATCCAAACCAATTTCCCAGATTTCAGGATAGACCTCTGCTTCACTTCTTCCAGTGCAGATGTAGACTCTGTGTCCATTGTTTCTTGCCTGCTGGATTGCTGTACGGGCAGATGCCGGCAGCTTATTTTCATAATCAAGCAGTGTCCCATCAACGTCAATGAATATAATTTTATGTTCAGACATATCAATCTCCTTGTCATCCATAAAATATATGTGAGTGCATCTGATTGCAATCAATGGGTGAGATTCTGATAAATAATTCCGTTCAGACTGAAATGGAATTGATATATTTTGATAAATTCATATCGGGCGATTCTTCAAAATCAATGGATGCCTTTTCTAACTACATCAATAAAAAATGCATCCTTCGTTTGAAATGATGAAGAAATGCATCTTTTCTGATGAATCCTGTTACAGCAGGTGATATGTAATGCTTGGACGTCCTCCGGTGCTATAGTCGATGCGGCTTTCAACTTTTCCTGAATCAGTCAGGTAGTTCAGATATCTTCTGGCAGTGACTTTGGAAAGACCAGTTTCTTCCGCAATCTGTTCACTGGCAAGGAAATGACGCTCATGGCTCTTAAGACACTGCAGTATCTTATCCAGAGTCGGCTTCTGAATGCCTTTCTGGAGTTCTTCATTGTTGTCTGCCGCATTGACATGATCATGCTGCAGGAGTGCATCAATATCATCCTGTGTAAAGGAATCACTGTTCTGCATGGTCTTCCGCTTTGTCAAGAAGCGGCTGATGGCTTCCGCAAATCGTTCATACTGAAATGGCTTGATCAGGTAATCCACGATGCCTAATGTCAGTGCTGCTTTGATATGCTCTGTATCATTTGCGGCTGTAATCATAATGACATCGGAATCTATCTTTTCTGTTCTGAGCTGTGACAGAAGTTCCAGACCATTATAGCCAGGCATATACATATCCAAAAGAATCAGGTCTGCACCGTTTTGGCGGATATATTCAAGTGCTTCTTTTCCGTTATGAAAGATAGCAGTCACTTCCATGCCTTTTGTTTTTAGAACAAACTGCTTATTTATAGAGGCAACCATCAGATCGTCTTCAACAATCACTGTCTTGATCATGCATGTGCCTCCTTTGCCTGGCTGGTGATGCTGACGGTGAAGGAAGTGCCTTCGCCTGGCTCAGATTCAATTTCCAGGTATCCCTGTTTCCGGCGGACAATTTCCTGGATCATCTTCAGTCCATTTCCGTGTCCTTCGCCCTTTGTTGTAAAGCGGCCGGCACGGATCTTTTCAATTTGCTCCGGTGTCATGCCGGAACCTGTATCATCCACACTGATGGTGATGCCTTCCTCTGTACAGGAGAGGAAGACATTAATGTTACGAACAGATGCATCATTGCCAATTGCTTCAAATGCATTTTCAATCAGATTGCCGATGATCGTAATTTCTTCTTTTGTATGCAGAAATGGATTATGAGCAGGCAGATGACTGTCTTTCTGGAGGATCAGGTCAATATCCAGTTCTTTTGCACGGTTCTGCTTGCCTAGCAGAAGGGCTGCAATCGTCTTGTTTTCAATCTGATTTAAGATAGCACTTCCCGAATTCTGAAGACTTCCATTATCTTCAATCATTGCCAATGCCTGTGATGTTTCGCCTAACTGCAGCAGACCTGAAATAATGTGGAGCTCATTCTTGAACTCATGTGTATTTGCCCGCAGTGCTTCAATCACGTGATTTGTTCCTGTCAGCTGTTCTGCCATCTGCACCGATGCGGTACGGTCTTTTAAGACAAGGAGGGCACCTGTTTCCTGCTTGTCACGGAACAGAGGGTAGATGCCGATGATCAATGATGCATCATCAGTTTCCAGAAATTCATCGGTGATCTTCTTGTTTTCAGTGATGGAAGTATGGATCCAGCCGGCAAGAGGTTGCCGCAGCAGTTCATCTTTGCTGTTAGGCAGGAGTTTTTCAGCTGCTGTATTTTCATAGACCAGAACATTCTCCATATTGACCGCCAGTATTCCTTCAGAAAGGTTATCCAGGATCTGTTCCTGCTGCAGATACATCTTGGATAAAACACCAGGCTCATAGCCAAGCAGTGCTTTGCGCAGGTTCTTAGATATAAAGAAGGAGAACAGAATGCCGACAAGCAGGGCAGAACCTAGGATCAGCAGACTGTTGTATATGATTGTTTTTTCTGCTTTCTCAATGGTCGCAAGGGAAGAGCTGACCATGATAAATCCGATGATTTTTCCATTTTGATTGGTGATTGCCTGAAAGGCACGGCGCTGTGTGTCTGTGGTCCCTTTCCGAGTTGTTATATAGGGACTGCTTCCCTGCAGGATCTCAGATTCATCTCCGCCTTGGAACTGCAGGCCAATCTGATCCTTATCAGGATGATAGAGCCGGGTGGAATTTGTATCAGCGATAACAATATAATCAATGCCCTTTGAATCTGATAGAAGGCTGTCAAGACGGGCAATCAATGCTTCAGAAAAAGTGCCAGCTTCTGTTTCCTTCCTGATTTCATCATCTTCCGACAGTATTTCTGCAGTCCATGAGATCTTATTTTCAAGATCTGTATTCATGGTGTGAAGCTGAGAAGGAAGAAGAAAACTGAGGACAAAGAAAAGAATTCCGAGGATCAGCACAATATAACTGATCATCAGTTTCTGCATCACACTCAACGATTCTGTTTTTATCTTCTTTATTTTCATGCTGATCTTTGGAAGCATTCAGCTTCCTCCGCAGCTTCATTATAACAGATAGGAAAATGCCGCTCATTTTTTTTACTTTCTAAAGATTTTCCTTATTTTCAAATGATTTAAGCGCTTACATTTCGGTGCTAAGGTTTGGTTGTCGGATGAAAACAAACCGAAACAAACAAAGAAAGATAGAGGAAAATACGATGGATTACAATGCATTATCACTGAAGCTTCATGAAGAGAACGGCGGCAAGATTGCAGTCGTTTCCAAGGTCAAAGTTGAAACAAGAGAGGATCTGAGCACCGCGTATACACCTGGTGTTGCGGAACCATGCCGCAGGATCCATGCAAATCCTGAAGATGTCTATAAATATACGGCAAAGAAGAATCTAGTCGCTGTTGTTACAGACGGCACAGCTGTTCTGGGACTGGGTGATATTGGTCCGGAGGCAGGCCTGCCGGTCATGGAGGGAAAGGCTATCCTCTTTAAGACATTCGCTGATATTGATGCCTTCCCAATCTGCCTGGACACAAAGGATACAGAAGAAATCATCAAGACAGTCAAATACATTGCCCCAACATTTGGCGGCATCAATCTGGAGGATATCTCGGCGCCAAGATGCTTTGAAATTGAAACAAGACTTAGAAAAGAACTGGATATTCCAGTCTTCCATGATGACCAGCATGGTACGGCAATTGTCCTGTCTGCTGCTCTGCGTAATGCACTGAAGCTTGTAAAGAAGGATATTGCCAATACGAGAGTTGTCATCAACGGTGCGGGTTCAGCAGGCATCTCAATCTGCAAGCTTCTGCTTGCACAGGGAATCGGTGATGTCGTCCTGGTCGATCGCAAGGGTGCGCTTGCTGTAGGGGAGGACTGGATGAATCCAGCTCAGGCTGCCATGGCAGAGAAAACGAATAAAGAACAGCTCCATGGAACATTAGCAGATGTCATTAAAGGAAAAGATGTATTCATCGGCGTTTCCGGACCGAAGGCATTGAGTACAGAAATGGTAGCTTCAATGGGCAAGGACGCGATCGTGTTTGCGATGGCGAATCCAACTCCGGAAATTATGCCGGAGGAGGCGAAGGCAGGCGGCGCAAGAATTGTTGCAACCGGCCGCAGCGATTATCCAAACCAGGTCAACAACGTTCTTGTATTCCCGGGCTTGTTCCGCGGTGCATTGGATGCACGTGCGACAGACATCACAGAAGAAATGAAATTAGCAGCCGTCAAGGCAATTGCCGATATTATCACCGAGGATGAACTCAATGAAGACTACATCATCCCAGGTGCATTTGATAAACGCGTTGTACCTGCTGTTGCCAAAGCAGTTGCTGATGCAGCAAAGGCATGCGGCGCAGTAAAAGTATTCCATACAGCAGAATAATGACTGTGCAGAAAGCACAGATAAAGGAGAAGAAAGATGAGTGAACAGGTACTGCATTTAGAAGAAACACAGATGATAGAAAAAACCGCTGTCCCAGCAGTAAAGAAGAACTGGGCAGCAAAGCTGAAAGAAATAAAGATCCTTGGTCTTTCTCTTCCAATGTATGCGATTATAGCTTCTCTTGTAATTGCAGGTGCGTATACTGGCGTCCTTCCGAATAATATGGTAGGTGCCTTGGCCATCATGATGATCCTAGGCAGCCTGTTCAATCTGCTGGGAACAAAGATTCCAGTCGTCCGCTCATATTTAGGCGGCGGTGCTGTCTTCTGCATCTTTGCTTCAGCCGCATTGGCAACCTTCGGTCTGATTCCGCAGACCGTGATCGACAACTGCAGCAATTTCATGAGTAAAGTTGGGTTCCTGGACTTCTATATTGCTGCTTTGATCACCGGAAGCATCCTCGGTATGGATCGTGATCTTCTAAAAAAAGCGGCTGTTCGTTTTCTGCCTGTTTCCTTCATTTCAATGGGTGCCGCAATTTTAGTCTGCGGCCTGGTTGGCATGATCACTGGCCGTGGGTTCGGTGAAGCAATTCTGTATATTGCATTGCCTATGATGAGCGGCGGCATGGGAGCTGGTGTTGTACCGCTGTCCGGAATTTATGCTTCTGCTTTAGGTACAGACAGCGCTTCGATTGTATCAACAATGATTCCGGCATCTGCCATTGGCAATGTCCTTGCTATCATCACAGCTGCTATGCTGGCAAAACTCGGCTTATCCAAGCCATCTCTGAGCGGAAACGGTAAACTCATGAAGATGGATCATCAAGAGAAGAAACAGAAAACTGCCGCAAAAATTGATCTGGCAAATCTTGGTACAGGATTCATCATTGCATCTGGATTCTTTATCCTTGGCTGCTTTATCAATAAAGTATTTCCGAATATCCATGCATATGCGTTCATGATCATTCTTGTCGTTATCTTCAAAGTATTAGGTCTGGTGCCGGAAAAGTGCGAAGAAGCTGCGGTACAGTGGTCTCAGTTTGTCATGAAAAATTTCACGCATGCTTTACTAGCTGGCATTGGCATTGCTATGCTGGACCTGAAAGTCCTTGCTTCCGCAATCACACCAGCGTATCTTCTGATCTGCATATCGATTATCTTGACCGTCGTTCTTGTTTCAGGACTGTTAGGAAAACTGGTCGGCTTCTATCCGATTGAGTCGTCTATTACTGCCGGTCTCTGCACAGATTCCATGGGAGGCACAGGCAATATCGCGGTTCTTTCCGCTTCCGACCGTATGGAACTCATTCCTTTTGCTCAGATGGCTACACGTCTGGGAGGGGCAATGATCCTGATCCTTGCTAGTTTCCTCATCAGAATTCTCTAATAAAACAAACTGACCATTCATATTGAGAGGTATGGATATCAGAATGAACTGCTCCCAGAACTGGATAAGACCAATCTGAGGGGCTTTTTATTTGGGTGATATTATATCGAAAGGCACATATCGATAATGAAGAAAAAGCAATACTTATTTAAGATGATGCCTTCTTGAGTATGCAAAATAACCATGTCTGAAATGCAAACTTGCCATATTGATTTGATATCAAAGGAATGCTAATCTTGATTTGACATATTCAAGTCTATAAATGAACAATAAGAAGGTGATCAGTTTATGGATTATGAACCTGTGAAAGAGGTCATGAGACAGTTCTATAAGGCTGCGTCTGAGTTCATAAAAACTTCAGGTATCCAGGATATACTTTTAATGAAGCACTGGTCTTAGATATCATTGATAGGCATCAAGGCATCATTGCAAGAGATATCAGCGAATATACTGCCATTGACAGCGGATACCTCAGTAAGATTTTGAAGAAACTTGAGAAGGATGGACTGATTGCACGAAATTCAGCGAAGCGCCCTCCTTTTGAAAAGGCCTTATGCACAACAAAAAAAGGGCATAAAATGGCAGAAGAACTGGAATTGATGGTTGATCAGAATATTACAGAGCATCTTTCAAATCTCAGTCCAGCAAAAAGAAAAGCATTTTTCAGGATGATCCAGCAGTTCAATGAGGAATTAAAAGAATTCCTGCCGGAATCATAAAACAGTTACGATGAATAAGCTCTTTGTTTCAAAACGGACCGCCTGCATCAAATCATTTGCCTAAAGGAGAAAATCTATGGCAGCAAGTCATGAGTACCAGTTTTCGTCTGAAGCAAGAAAAGTATTAGAGCAGCTGCTGCTTCCAATTGGAATTTATCAGCTTGTTGGAAACAAAGTCATTACATTGCTGGTTTCTGATGGAATGTGTGCATTTCATAATACGACCAGAAATGATCTGGTCAATGGCTTTAATAATGACATGTTTGCGCTCGTCCATCCGGACGATGTCGAAGAGCTGGCCAAGCTTGGCCTTCGGTACGCAACGAAGGAAGGACCATATAATATTGTCTATCGGGCAAAACTTTATGGAACGGATGAGTATCGATATGTCCATGCGATATCAAAATTCCATGGCATGGAAGATGGTTCACGGATTGCCATTACTTTTTACACAGATCTGACAGAGTCACAAGATACAATTAATTTGCTTCATAAAGAATTTGAGACTCCGGCGATGCATTTTTTAGATCAGAATATTGGACCAATGGTCGTTGTGACACGAAATGATCATCGGCTTCTTTACTACAATAAAGCAGTTGTCCAGATGCTCAAGCCAACCGTCAATTATGACAGTGGCCTGACATTTAACGAATACTTTTACAGCAACTTGTCCCATGGCATTGATGGCCTTTTTGATGAAGTTGATGGTGGCATGCATACTGTTCTGGAACCTAAAACGGGAAGAACGATAGAAGTCAATGTGCTTTCCTGTTTATGGGAGAATGAACCGGCATATACAGTTTTCTTCTATGAATATACTGAATCAAGTGAAAACAACGAGACAGAACTGCGCCATGCACGGAATGCTTTCAACAGCATTATTTATTCCGGAAATTATAATGGCCTGGAATACTATGAACAGGGATACCGCGGCATGTGGCTTTGGAATCTGTCGGAAGATAGACTGATTTCAGAATCAGGACATACCAGCGTTGTAAAAAACATGGGCAGTGATATTTCATTTGACCATATGATTGCTCTGCTGTTTGAAAAGCTGGATCAGGACTCGGCACCATGGACTTTGAACAGCTTTTCGCGAGAAGCATTGATCAATAGTTATCATGATGGTACGTTTCCTAAGGAAACGGAGTATAAGATCAATACAGACTCCGGACAGGTGACTCTCCATGCAGATATCACGATGATGGAATCACCAATGGATGGCAGCATATTCTTGAAGCTGCTTGAGGAAAATGTGACCGACTGGCTGGAATTAAATGATATGCTCCGGATGATCGTAGACCAGCAGTATGATTTTGTGGCCCATATTGATCTTTTGTCTGACCACTGCCGTATCTTTGATGGAGAAACTGATAATAAACTGCAGAAGGATATGTCAGTTTCATTCAATGAATATGCAGAGACACTGGCATATCGGATAGGAGTGAAATATCAGGGGGCTGATGATCTGGCAAAGCACCTGCAGGATTCATGCAGAAAGTATGGCAGTGCTTCGCTCAGATATGAAAGACCAGATGGGCGCATCAAGAACATTACCATTCAGGAATTATCAAAGGAACATAAGCAATATTTCCTTGGATGTGTAGATGTCACAGAACTTCTGAATGAAGAAAAAATAAAGGAAGCAGAACTGCAGAAAGCGAGAATGCAGGCAGATGCAGCAAATGAGGCAAAATCTTCCTTTTTATCGAGCATGAGCCATGATCTGAGAACACCGTTGAACAGCATCATTGGATATACATCTTTTGCCTTGAAAGAATCTGATCCAGAAAAGATCAAAGATTATCTGACTAAGGTAAATGCCTCCGGCAAGATCCTTTTAAGCCTGATCAATGACACGTTGGAACTGTCACGGATTGAAAGCGGAAAGATCACTTTGGAAGAAGAAGTGACGCTGCCAGATCAATTGATCTCTGATGTTGTAACAGCGCTCCATCAGACAGCGGATGAAAAAGAAATACAGATCAAGGAAAACTATCAAGGTTCTCAAGGAAAACCATATCTCTGCGACAGCTTGAAGCTGCAGAGAATTGCATTGAACCTCATATCTAATTCTGTGAAGTATTCACAGAATGGTGCAGCAGTACATGTCAGTACGAAGATTTATTCTGATGATGCAGGAAAGTCAATCTATACTTTGACGGTTGAAGACAACGGTATCGGTATGAGTGAAGAATTCCAAGCCCGGATGTTCGAACCATTCTCCCAGGAGAAGAGATCAGAAGTTGTCAAAGTGCCTGGTACAGGATTAGGTCTTTCAATTGTAAAGAAGTATGTCGATCTGATGAAGGGTACGATTGTTGTTGAAAGTCATATGCATCAGGGTACAAAGTTTACCGTGCAGATTCCAATGAAGGTAATTGATTTGCAGCAGTCAGCATTGTCTTCGACAGTTTCTCAAAAGAATAATTATCAGCTTCTGGAGGGGAAACATGTACTCATCTGTGAAGACAACTATCTGAATCTGGAAATTGCTGAGACACTGCTGAAGGATTGCAAGGTGTTGGTGGACGCTGCCGAGAACGGAAAGATTGGTACTGAAAAGTTTGCGGCAAGTGCACCCGGTCATTATGATGTCATCCTAATGGATATTCAAATGCCGGTAATGGGCGGATATGAAGCAACAGAGAAGATCCGCAGCATGGAACGTCCGGATGCAAAGACAATTCCAATCATTGCCTTATCTGCTGATGCATTTGATGAGAATATCCATGAGGCAAAGCGGAGAGGCATGAATGGATTCATTACCAAACCCGTTTCTCCACAGCAGATGTATGAAGAGATCCTTGTGTGTCTGCCGGATGCACAGAGAAAAGAATAAAGCGATTCACAGATACGTCAGCAGAGAAGCTGATATGCAAGCATAGAGGATGGGCCGCCAGGTCCATCTTTTATTAATTATTTGCATTAATTGCAATTGATACTATGATTATTGCGTTGCTGATTCTTCTTCATTGAACAGTTCAGGAGGAAATATGACAGATACTGTAAGCTTTACAGAAGGAAAAATACTTGGTCCTTTGATGAAGTTTGCCGTGCCGGTCATTCTTGCTTTGGTGCTGCAGTCTTTATACGGTGCAGTTGATCTTCTTGTCGTCGGTCAGTATGCAAGCAGTGCTGATGTCAGTGCTGTTGCAACTGGTTCACAAGTCATGAATACAATAACAAGCTTTATTGCTGGTCTCTCAATGGGCACAACAATTCTGCTGGGTCATCAGATCGGTGAAGGCAAGAAAGAAGATGCAGGCAGAAGTGTTGGTACGTCTGTCGTCTTCTTTGTTACTGTTGCTGCTGTGATTGGAACAGTGCTTCTTTTTAATATTGGTAATATTGTGCAGCTTATGAAGACACCTGCCGAAGCATATGATGCAACAAGTGCTTATATCCGTGTCTGCTCCTGGGGTTTGATTTTTATTGGTCTCTATAATTTGATTGGTTCTCTGTTCAGAGGCCTGGGCAATTCACGCATCCCATTGATTGCAGTAGCGATTGCTGCCGTTATCAATATCTTTGGTGATCTGTATATGGTAGCTGTGCTGCATATGGGTGCAGAAGGGGCAGCGATTGCAACGGTTGCTTCGCAGATGATCTCGGTAATCATATCGTATGTCATCATCCGTCATATCAAGCTTCCATTTGATGTGAAAAAAGAATTCATCAGATTCAATGGTTCTGTCATCGAGAAGATTGTCAATTTCGGACTGCCTTTAGCATTGGCTGATACACTTGTCGGTGTCAGTTTCCTGATTGTGACTTCGATTGTCAATTCATTAGGAGTTGTACCAAGTGCCGGTGTAGGTGTGGCTGAAAAGGTATGCGGCTTTATTATGCTGGTGCCGAGTGCGCTTGGCCAGGCAATGGCTGCCTTTATTGCACAGAACTACGGTGCGAAAAAACTGGACCGTGCACATGCTGCACTGCGGTATGGAATAGAAGTATCATTTGTACTGGCACTGATCATGGCCTGGCTGTCATTCTTCCATGGCAATCTGCTGTGCTCAATTTTCTCCAATGATCCGGAAGTTGTCAGTGCGGGCTGGGAATACTTGAAAGCATATGCACTGGACTGCATCTTTACTTCCATTTTCTTCTGCATGAATGGATACTTCAACGGCTGCGGAGAGACAAAGTTTGTCATGGCACAGAGCATCACTGGTGCCTTCTGTGTCAGAGTACCTGTATCGTATCTCATGTCAAAGATTCAGCCTGTTTCATTGTTCAGGATTGGTCTGGCAACACCGGCATCTTCTTTGTTTCAAGTGATTGTCTGTGTTTTCTATCTAGTCTTTGTTTCTAGAAAGAAAGAAAAGCACTATATGGATTCAACCGTCAAATAAAGATTCAAATATTTAAACATAATTTAGTAAACCTAGATATAAAATGTTTCATGCAAAGATCTGAACAACGGATATCATAACTCCATTAACGATGAAAACGGCTTTAACAGAGCCGTTTTTACGTAGATTATTTATCAAAAAAATAAAATTGATTAAAAAATGTAAGCGCTTGACATCGCTGTGCATCTAGGCTACTATAAAACCATGTTAAACGTTTAACTAAACGTGAAGCTCAATTCATTCATCGGAGGGAACATGGTAACAATCAAAGATATTGCACTGAAAACAGGAGTGTCAATTGCGGCTGTTTCAAAGGCTTTGAATCATCTGCCGGGCATTTCTGCAGAAAAGGCAAAGGAAATTCTGGATACTGCTGAAAAGATGGGGTATTTTCCAAACACAGCAGCGAGAATGCTGAAGACAAACAGAAGCTACAATATCGGGATTGTTTATGAGAACAGACTTGCCCATGAATATTTCTCCCAAGTCCTTGAAGCTGTCCGCAATGAGACTTCTGCAAAGGGTTATGATCTGACTTTCTTAAGCAGTGAAGGATCCAACGATGGGTATTATGAACATGCAATGAGAAGACAGTGTGATGGGATCATTGTTGCACAGGGAAATTTTGACAAGGCGGAATTGGACCGCTTAGCAGCAAGTACGCTTCCTTTAGTTGCGATTGATCAGCAGTTTGACGGACATACGGAAATCGTCAATGACAATGTCGGCAGTACGGAAGACATTGTGAAATACCTTCATGAAATGGGACATGAACGGATTGGATATATTCATGGTGAAGACGGTGAAGTGACCCGGCAGAGATTGACAGGCTTCTACAATGGATGCGCAAAATATGGAATTAAAGTTCCAAAGAAATATGTAATTGCTGCAAAGTTCCAGGAACCAAAAGATTCGGGTCTGGCCACAAGACGTCTGCTGGCTCTCAAAGATCGGCCGACATGTATTATCTATCCAGATGATATTTCTTATCTTGGCGGTCTGACAGAAATGGAGCATCAGCATCTTTCCATCCCAGATGACTGCAGCTGTGTTGGTTATGACGGCATTCGTCTGTCAAGACTGCTTCGCCCAAACCTTGCAACATATCATCAAAATGCAGAGGAAATCGGCAGAAGAGCCGCTGAGGAATTGATCAAGCAGATTGAACATCCGCAGAACTATAAAGTAGATACATATGTAATCAAGGGAAATGTACAGCCGGGGGCAACAGTCAAGGACCTGACAGTAAAGTAAAAATTGGAGGGGAAGCAATGTTTTATCAGGATGAACAGGCAAGGACACAGAGGATCAATGCATGCAGCAAGATACGCAAAGAATTTAAAAGGCTTGGAGATCTCGGCATCGTTGATGCGGTATACCGTACAGCTTCACGCCAAGATGCAGTCGGATTTTCTGATCTTCCATATGAAGCACCAATCTGTACTTATTTGCTGAATCAAAAAGATGTCGCTGCTTTTTTAGAAAAACAGACAGGCAGCATCCTCATACAGTATCAGAAACATAAGATCTACTTCATGAATCGACAGGGCATGCTTAAAGAAGACAATGCAGCAGAGAGAGGTGCTCTTGAGGTATATCACAAGGTCCTGGCAAGTGCAGGTACATTGAATGAAGAGGGAGAACTGGTGCTTGATCTGAAAGCGTATCCAGTCGGACCTCATTATCCAGTCAATCTGCTGCTCGGCAACCGTGCCGGCTATCCATATCCTCTATGTACAACACCAAAGAGTGCGCTGGACAGTCTGGGCAGAGGTTCTTTCCGGGCAACCGGCGGCGAACAGGTGCTTGCAACAAGATGTGTTCTTGAACTCGAAGAGAATGGCGAACCAGCAAACCGTCAGTTCTATCTGACTGAAAACGGAAAACAGATCTTCTATTCAGCAAATGTAAATGAAAATGTTGCTTCGGCAGAATGTGTTCATTCGCAGAACAGAACTTTGATCACATACATGACAAAGTGCGGTCTAGAAATTAAACGTACAATCTTCATTCTTCCGCAGCAGAAGGATATGCCGAATGCAGTGGAAGCTCAGCGTGTTGAGATTGTAAATCACAGCAGCCATGAACGTCATCTGAGGATTGTCATGACTGGTGTGTTTGGCATTACGGGTCCAATGACGATTGCTAACGACTGTGTCTTTGCAAATATCGTCAATGAGAGCGAAGTCTTCTATGATGGCAGCAGACCAGTTGCGATGACGTTGTTCTCACAGCCGAAGGATGAGCAGTGCAAAAAGAGATTTGCCGCATTGCTGTGCGGCGGACATACCATGGATGAATTCTGTACAAGCCAGTCTATGTTCATCGGCCGCGGTACACTGGACCATCCAGAACTGGCAGGTCATCTGCCAAATGAATACAGCCGTAAGATGACTCCGTTCTTCGCTATGGCAAAGCAGTTCACTGTAAAGCCGGAAAAGAAGATTGATGTAGATGAATTTGTCGGCATGCTGGAAACAGAAGGAGATGCAAGAGAACCGTTTGATGCTGCTCTGCATACTTTGATTGAAAAATATCGTCACCCAGCCGAACTGGCAAAGACATTCCGTGAAGTGACTGATTTCTGGTCACAGTATCCGCAGTATCTTGTGCCGGGGAATGAAGATGAGTGCTTCCGTTCTTATGTATCGCATAATCTTCCGTTCCAGGTGCTGTATCAGACCTATGTATCACGTGCATTTGCGTGGACACAGAAATCCTATCGTGAAACGGGCTTCCGTGAGATCCAGGATATTTATGCATCGATGTATTATCTGAATGCAATCGGCGAAAAAGAACTGATCCGTGAACTGCTGTCCAGCTGGGTCAGACAGGTCTACCGCATGGGCTACGCAAATCATGATTTTACTTTCCAGGGTAAGGAGCCGGGTGACTGCTCGGATGATCAGCTGTGGCTGGTCCAGGCTGTTTACCGCTATGTTACTTTGACCGGCGATACAGAATTCCTGACCCACTGCTATCCGATTGCAGGTGAGGATGAAGAACGTCCTTTATGGGAAACGCTCATGAGCATTCTTACTTACAGCGGCAGTATCTCTGTTGGTGCACATGGACTTCCATTGTTGGATAAAGCAGATTGGAATGATACGCTTCGTCTTGATCCGGCTGTGATGAAAGGGCCGCAGAAAGAGGAGGCGTACCTCAGGCAGTTGAAAGAAAAGAATCAGAAGTATGGGGTTCCATTTGAAAATACACTCTGTGAAAGTGTCATGAATGCATGTCTGCTCAAGATTGCGGCAGATGAGACTGCTGAGATGGCAGCTCTGATCAATGAGGATGCAGACGGCAGAAGAGCAGCAGAACTTTCTGAAAAAATTTCTGACAGTGTTCAGAAGAATGCATGGAAAGAAGACTTCTTTGTCCGCTGTCTGATCAATGATGGCCGCAAAGGCGGATATACCTACCTTGGCTCGACTGGTGATGGCCTCTCGCTTGATCCAAAGATCAATGGCAGCTACTTCCTGAACTCATACAGCTGGCCAATCTTAGCTGGCATTGCGGATGAGGCAGAAATCAGTAAGATGCTTGAGGTTGTGACAAAGTATTTAAGAACAGATGCAGGTCTGAAGCTCTGCACATTAGTAGACTTTGACCGGCTGGGAACAGAAACAGGAACTTCACTGTACTTCCCAGGAGACCGTGAGAACGGCGGCGTCTTTAAGCATGCAGCAATGATGGCTACAGTTGCTTCTCTGCAGGCGGCTAAAAAAGTAAAGGATCAATCACTTTCCAAGAAGCTCTTGGAAACAGCCTTCTTCATGATCAGCAGAACAGTTCCTTATGCATCAATGGACAGACCGTTCACACTGAAGGGAAATCCACGGTTCTGCACGCAGTACAACAATTCAGAGACCGGAGAAAACATTGGACCGATGCTTTCTGGAACAGCATCTTGGCTTACCTTAGCAGTATATGAATATTTCGGCGTGAATGTCAGTCAGAGAAAGATGAAGCTGGAACCTGTATTGAGACCGGGCATGGAAAGCATGTCATATCAGATCCATATCGGAAAGACAGAACTGGATGTCAAAGTCATTGGCGGTCAGGATAAATTCCGTACAGGAAGTACGACAAAGTACGAAATGGACGGCAGAAAGATTGAAAGTACATTCCAATATCCGTCCAGCGGGAAGCATCAGATTGTAATTCATCTGTAATCTTACAGTTGAAATAAAGAAAGTATATGGTGATAATGGCGTTAGTCCATCCTGTATCTGTTCCAGTCTGGATACAGGATCAAAAATTTTACTGCAAAGGTTAAACGTTTAAGTAGCAGAAATATATCACACGTTCAATTTCATAATTATGGATCAAATTGTATTGGAGGGAAGGAATGAAGAGTCTAGAGAATAAAAAGAAATCAGATATCCAGAATGGATGGATGTATAAGACTCATCGTATTCTGGTACTGCTCGCCTGTGCGGCGGCGTTCTATCCTGGCTTTAGTCCAGCGAGAATCACGTCAGCCATCAGCAGGAACGTATCACTTTTTACAGCCAGTATTTCTTACAGCTCACTGACCAGTGACCTGCAGAGAGCACTTCTCCGCGGTTGGGTCTCTAAGGGGACATTTATTGAATTGATGCTGTCATGCGACATTATCTTGATCGGCATCATTATATGTGCAATTGGCGCATGTATGTCATTCGGCAATCACCGGATGCGCAGATACGGCTTCCGCTTTCCACTGGTCGGCGCAACATTGATGGTCGGCGGACTTGGCGGCGTCTATGGCGCATATGCCCAGCTTGTTGCTGCCGGCAATGACCGTGTCCCATCAAATTTTCCATCAGGCTTTGTCATCTATGCAATATTTGCTGCCTTGATCTTTGTCTTTGCAGGATTGTTGATTGCAAAGGAAAAGAAGAGTGCACTTCCAATGGAAGAAAAAATGAGCATGCCGGAAAAATATCACTTATTTCTGTTGTTCCTGCCGATTCTTGCCTTGACATTTGTCTTCGCATATCTGCCTTTATGGGGATGGCGCTATGCCTTCTTCGACTATAAGGCCGGCGGCGAATTGACGGCAGAGAATTTTGTAGGACTGAAATGGTTCACGATATTATTCCAGAATGAATCCACAAGATCTGACATCCTGCGTGTATTGGAAAATACACTTGCGATGAGCGGCCTTGGTATTCTGACCAGCTGGGTCCCGTTAGCCTTCGCCGTTCTCTTGACGCAGGTTGACAGTAGAAGGTTCCGCCGCTTTGTGCAGAACTTTACCACCATTCCTAATTTCTTGGGATGGGTCATCATTTATGCAATTGCCCTTGCCATCTTCTCAACTGACGGCTTTATTAATAACTTTGCGACCAACATTATGGGTGTTGCGTCGAATACGAACTATTTGATGTCAGGCAGTCATATCTGGTTGAAGATGCTTCTTTGGGGTATGTGGAAAGGTGTTGGATGGAGTGCAATCATCTATATTTCATCCATCGCAGGCATTGATCCTGGACTGTATGAAGCAGCTGAGATCGATGGTGCCGGAAGATTCCAGAAGATCTGGAATGTGACTGTACCGCAGCTGATGCCTACCTTCTTTGTACTGCTGCTGATGAGCATTGCAAATGTACTCTCCAATGGTATGGATCAGTACTTGGTATTCTCAAATGCAGTTAATGCAAAGTCCATCGAGGTCCTGGACCTCTATGTATATAACCTCGGCATCGGCAATGGACAGATTCCAATGTCCACCGCAATCGGCATGTTCAAGTCTGTAGTCAGTGTCATCCTTTTGTTCGGAGCGAATGCAGTATCCAAGAGGCTCCGCGGTGAAAGTATTATCTAGGAGGCTCGATGATGGCGAAAACAAATACGAAAAAGAAACACTTTAAAAGGAGCAAAGGAGACATTGTCTTTAATGTGATTAACATCACGTTCTTCACGCTCTTTACAATCATCTGCATCTTCCCGTTCTATTATCTGTTCATCAATACAATATCGAACAACGACCTTGTCGGCATGAACATGATTACACTGTGGCCGCAGGGAATCCATTTCGACAACTATATTGCTCTAAAGGACGTCAATGATTTTGGCAACGCTGTCTTAGTGACAGTCAGCCGTACCATCATCGGTACAGCTCTGATGGTCATTACTTCTGCTTTTGCCGGATATCTGACAACGAAAAAACAGATGTGGCATAGAAGTCTCTGGTACCGCGGACTTGTTGTTACAATGTACTTCAATGCCGGCATGATTCCTTGGTACTTGAATATGCTGGGACTCGGTTTGACAGATAACTATCTTGGTTATATCCTGCCAGGACTGGTATCTCCATACAACATCATTCTTGTAAAGACATACATTGAATCGATTCCAGCTTCCCTGGAAGAGAGCGCAACGATTGACGGGGCATCGACAATGCAGACGTTCAATCAGATCATTGTTCCGCTTGCAAAGCCAATCTTAGCGACCATCGCTGTCTTTGGCGCAGTTGCCAACTGGAACTCACTGCAGGATTCCTTGATCCTGATGTCCAACAGCCCGCAGCTGTATACAATGCAGCACCGCTTATGGGTATATCTGAACAGTTCATCCAACCTTGCGGCTGCCATGCAGTCAGGCGGTGCCGTCAGTTCCGGTATGCTGAACAGCAAAGTTATTAAATATACGATTTCCATGGTAACCATCATTCCTATTATGCTGGTCTATCCTTTCATGCAGCGCTACTTTGAAGAAGGCATTATGCTTGGCGCCGTGAAGGGCTGATTCAAAAAGAGGAGAAAGAAAACAATCGTTATGGAAAATATGAACAAGCGCATCACATCAGTCGGCTTAAGTGCTCTGATGACAGTCGGAATGCTTGCCGGCTGCAGTTCCAAAACATCCAGCAGTTCAACTTCTTCAGCTGACTCAATTCTGAATAATGAAGAGACCATCAATCTGACTGTCTTCAGTCAGTTGGCAAACTGGTCTGGTGCACAGACAGGATGGGGCGCAACATTATTAAAAGATAAGTTCAATATTGAATTAAATATCATTCCTGATACAAGCGGTGCTTACCAGACAAGAATGGAAAGCGGCGATCTTGGTGATATTGTGGTATGGGGCAACAACGGTGATCAGTATCAGTCAGCAGTCAGCAAAGACATGCTGTTTGACTGGGATGATGAAGATCTGCTCTCATCTTATGGAACTGATATTGAAAAGTACTTCTCGGACGCAGTTGATGCAAACAAGAAGCTGAATTCCGATGGTAAGGTTTATGGCATTGGCAATAACGTATCCAATGAATCTGGGCAGCATGACCTGTTTATCTATGACTGGGGCACACGCTGGGATCTGTATGAACAGCTGGGACATCCAGAAGTAAAGAATCTTGATGATCTAGAATCTGTTCTGAAAAAGATGCAGGCTTTATGCCCAAGCGGAGATGACGGCAAGCAGACATATGCAGTCAGCATCTGGCCGGATTGGGACGGCAACATGGTCATGTATGTAAAGGCACTTGCTTCTGCATATTACGGCTATGACGAACTTGGCATCGGCATGTATGATTCCTCCAACGGAGATTTCTATGACTGTCTGAGTGAGAATGGTCCGTATCTGAAGTCCCTGAAATTCTTCAACCAGTTATACCGTGACGGTCTGCTGGATCCGGATTCTATGACACAGACTTACGATACAATGATTGCAAAGGTACGTTCCGGCGATGTATTGTTCTCAATCTTCAACTATGCTGGCTCTACTGCATATAATACCTCTGCTCATATTTCAGCAAATAAGTATATGGCTTCGCTTGTTCCAACAGATGCAAATGTCATTGTCAATGGACTGAGCACTGCCGGCGGCAGCCGTATCTGGTCCATCGGCAGCAAGACAGTCTATCCTGAAAAGGCAATGCAGCTGATCAACTGGCTCTGCACACCAGAAGGTGCAATGACCAACTGGTATGGTCCAAAGGGACTGATGTGGGATTATGATGATCAGGGAAATACATACTTCACAGATCTCGGGAAGAAGTGCATTGCTGATTCCTCTACAGATCTTACAGGTGTTGAATGGACTTCTCCATACACAGGCAAAACATATACATTGGACGGAACCTTCAATGACGGTTCATTCCAGTTCAACAATACAACTTGGGCACAGGGTGCGAAGAACCCTGATTCTAACAATGAATGCTTCGCATCTTCCACATGGGCAAGCATGAAAGGTGATGCGAAGAATGATACTGAAAAAGACTGGAGATCTTATACAAATTCTGACAGTTCACAGGATTATCTTGACAGTGTGAACCATACAACGATTCCAGCTGTCAACTATGCTGAGACAACACGTGACAATGAACTTGAACTGAAATGGCAGCAGGTCATCAAGGCCATCAAACAGGGTTCATGGAATGCAATTTATGCGAAGGATGATGCTTCATTTGCATCAATCGTTGACAGCATGCGTTCTGAGTGCAAGGGCTATGGATATGATGACTGCGTGACTTGGTGCAAGAGTGAAGCAGCAGCAAAATATGCACTACAGCAAAAGTAACTGATTGACAATCTGATCTCGGGAATGCTTCCTGAGATCAGATGTTCCTTCTAGGAGGTCTTATGAAGATAAACCTGGATTCCCCTTTTATAACAGCTGGTATCAAAGCCACGAATCTACTGATTCTCAACTTGTATTGGTTCATTGGATGCCTTCCAATTGTAACGATTGGCACATCGACAATTGCGGCATTCACAGTGACCATGAAAATGGTTGAGAACTGCGAAGAAGTCAGCATGACCAAGTCGTTCTGGGATGCTTACCGCAGAAACTTAAAACACGGTATCGTTCTGACTTTGATACTGGCCGCTGCTTGTTACAGTATCTGGATTGATCTGCAGCTCTTCAACAAGATGCAGGGGAATCCAATCCTCTTTTTGATTCTTGCAGTCATTCTGATTGTACTGATCATTCTTCATTATCTTTATGTATTTCCTTTAGAAGCACGATATGAAAATAAACTGACAACGACCTTTACGAATGCACGGAAGATATTCTTCCGCTTCTTCCTTCGCACTTTAGGCCTCATCGGTATTCTTGTACTGCAGTTCTTTTTGTTTACACAAATCAATTTATTCCTGCTTTATGCAGGATTGTTCTTTGCACCAATTTTAGCAATATATACTGTCAGCCAGATTGCGATGCCGATCTTCCGCAAGCTCGAAAAAGATAGCTTAAGCAATGATGGCTTTACCATTACGGGCGGACAGGACTGATTATCTATTTGGAGGCGCTAGCTTGATGATTACAATCGGAATCGACTACTATCCAGAACAATGGGATAAGTCATTATGGGAAATAGATGCTGCTGATATGGAACGCTTAGGAATCAAGACAGCACGCATCGGCGAATTTGCATGGTGCCGCATGGAACCTAGAGAAGGAGAATTTGATTTCAAATGGCTCGATGAAGCAGTCGCTACTCTGTATCGTCATGGTATCAAGGTAATTCTTGGTACTCCTACCAACTGCCCGCCTCTGTGGATGTTCCAGAAGTATCCAGAGACATTGCAGTGTGACAGAGAAGGGAACAGGGTCCATCCAGGCATCCGCGGTCATCGCTGCATGACCAATCCGACTTTCCGAAAATTTGCGGCGCGTATTGTTGAAAAGATGGCAGAGAGATATGCCGGCAGAGATGAGATCTATGCATGGCAGATCGACAATGAATTGGAAAGCAATCACTGTACATGCAGCAGCTGCGCAGACAGCTTCCGACAGTGGCTGAAAAATAAATATCAGACTTTGGACTGTCTGAACCAGGCGTGGCAGACAATTACATGGGGACAGGAAGTCAGTGACTGGTCGCAGATAACACCTTTGATTACTGAAAGTGTAAATAAGACAGACTGGTTCAATCCTGCATATATGCTTGATTATGAAAGATTCTGTTCCTGGAGTGTGACAGATTATGTCCGCTTTCAATGTGAGATCATTCATCGCTATGACAGTCATGCGGTCATCACGACCAACGAATGCTTCAGCAGTCATATGCCTGATTTCCACCAGCTCTTCAATGAGCTTGATGTGGCTTCATATGACAACTATCCGCCAATTGCGCTGCCGAAAGATCCAGAAGAACAGTATTCGAATGCATTCGCCTTGGATTTTATCCGCAGTTTCAAGCAGAAGAATTTCTGGATCATGGAGCAGTTAGGAGGCTCCATGGGATGCTGGCAGCCAATTACACCGGCACTTGAACCTGGCATGCTGGAAGGGTATGCTCTGCAGGCGGTGGCACATGGTGCTGATCTGCTGAGCTTCTTCCGCTGGCGTACATCAGTGGGCGGTGCAGAAATGTTCTGCTATGGACTAAAAGACCATGACAATGCATGGAACAAGAATCTGGATGAACTTCAGCATCTTGTATACAGCCGCCTTTCGCAGATGCCGGATATCACAGAAACAACAATCCACAGCAAAGTAGCAATGCTGTATTCAGCCGACCAGGAATTCAGCTTTCATATGCAGGCTCAGTCAAAAGGCTTTGCATACTGGACACAGCTGAGACTGTTCCATGATGCATGCATGAATCTAGGCGTCAACCTCGATATCCTTCCCGAAGGAGCTTCATTAGCTGGATACAGTGTTGTTATCGTACCGACACATTTTGTTGTCGACAATGATGTTGTTGCAGCGCTGGAAGAATTTGTAAGCAATGGCGGCGCTGCCATCATTACCAACCGCAGCGGCGTCAAGGATAAAAATGGCAACTGCATTTTTGGTGAGAGCCTGCCGACGAAATTCAGCAAGCTGTGCGGCTGCCATATCATTGAAACAGATGGCATCGGTGAGGCACAGTATCGGATCCGTTCTATTCATGGAAGTGTCTTCAAAAATACTTCCTGGAGTGATCTGATTGCATTGGATACAGCGGAACCTTTAGCAAGATACATGGACCGCTACTATGCCGGAACACCTGCTGTGACACTTAACGAATACGGCAGAGGGAAAGCATACTATATCGGTACTGTATGCGAAAAGGCAATGTACCGTTCACTGCTGCAGGATATCTTTACAGAACGTGAGATTCCCTTTATGGAAATGCTGCCGGATGGCGTTGAATCCACGGAACGCAGCAGCAATACCAACAGATACCGTTTCTTCTTTAATAACACATTGGAACAGAAGTCATTCAAGTTCAATGAACAGCACATCATCCTTCAGCCAATGGAGGTGAAGATCCTGACTCATGGTGGTAAATGGATCTGAATGATGAGTATTTCGGCTGCCAGTAATTTGTATAATGGCAGCATGGAATCAGTCAAGGGAAAAGAAAACGAAAAATGCTACAGTTCCTTTGTGCCGGAAGCAGTGATACTGGCAAGCAAAGATGCATCATATAGGAAAGGATATTGAACATAATATGAGATTCCAGTCAGACAGCAAAAGACTAACCGCATTTCATTTAGGTGAAACAATCAGTATTGAAGCATGGGGCAGTGATGCACTGCGTGTACGGGCAACCATGTATCCGCAGTTTAGCAGCCGGAATTGGGCTTTGAGTGAAGAACCAGATATTTATCCGGAGAACATCAGAATTGTCATTGGAGATTCCAGTGCGGAAATTACCAACGGCCGCATCAAGGCATCCATCAGTGAAGCAGGCATCCTTACCTTTTTCCGTGATGGAAAGATGTTCCTCAGAGAATACTATCGCAATTACGCTGGAACATTGTCCAAAGAAAGCAGATGTCTGAAAATGACTGCCCGTGAATATAAGCCATATACGGCAGGCGACTATCAGATCATTCAGCGCTTTGAAAGCAGTCCTGAAGAAAAAATCTTCGGCATGGGACAATACCAGCATGCATTGACCGATCTCAAGGGATGCATTCTGGATCTTGAACAGCGTAATTCACAAGTCAGTATCCCATTTGCAGTTTCAAGTCTTGGCTATGGCTTCCTCTGGAATAACCCTGCGGTAGGCAGAGTCAGCTTCGGTCGGAACATTACTGAATGGAATGCCCAGGCCGCAAAGGAATTGGATTACTGGCTGACGGTTGCTGATACACCAAAGCAGATTCTTGACATCTACACATCTGTGACTGGCAGAGCACCTGAAATGCCAGAAGATCTCATGGGTCTATGGCAGTGCAAACTGCGTTATCGGACGCAGGAAGAAGTGCTGGCTACAGCCCATGCCTGCAAAGATCACGGTGTTCCAATTGATGTGATTGTGATTGACTTTTTCCACTGGACATATCAGGGCGACTGGAAGTTCGACCCAAAGTACTGGCCTGATCCTAAGAAGATGATCGATGAGCTGCATGCAATGGGCATCAAGGTCGTTGTCTCCGTCTGGCCAAGTGTAGATAAAAAGAGTGAGAATTTTGGCGAAATGGCAGAAAGAGGCATGTTGATCCGCACCGAGAGAGGCGCAGCACAGACGTATGATTATCAAGGTGACTGTGTTGAGATTGATACAACAAATCCGTATACACGTGACTATGTCTGGGAAAAGTGCAAAAAGAATTATTATGATCTGGGTGTTGACAGCTTCTGGCTGGATAATTCAGAACCAGATTATGTCAAATATGATTTTGATCATTACAGGTATTATCTTGGTCCGGCTCTGGAATGCAGCAATATCTATCCGCAGTACTACAGCCGTATCTTCTATGACCATGAAACAGCTTTAGGCAATCAGCATCCAGTGAATCTGCTGCGTTCAGGATGGGCGGGCAGTCAGAAATATGGCAATGTCATCTGGTCAGGTGATGTTCCTAGTACATTTGAAGCGTTCAGAGATCAGCTGGCGGCAGGCATCAACATGGGTCTGGCCGGCATTCCTTGGTGGACAACTGATATCGGCGGCTTCATGACTGATGATGTCAATGATCCTCTGTTCAGACAGCTGCTGATCCGCTGGTATGAATTTGCTGTATTTACAGCTGTTCTCCGCATGCATGGAGACCGCGGCCCGTATGACATTCCTCCTCTGGACGACCGCGATTTCGGCGGCGGATACCTGCATACAGGACAGCCGAATGAACTGTGGAGCTATGGTGAAGATAATTTCAGGATCATGAAGAAATATCTGGACATCCGTCTGGCAATGAAGCCGTATATTAAACAGCTTTATGAAGAAGCACATCACAATGGATCGCCTCTGCTCAGAGCAATGTTCTATGAATATCCTGATGACAAAGAATGCTGGAATCTGTATGACCAGTATATGTTCGGACCGGATTACCTGGTGGCACCGATTCTTACTGCAGATACCTATGAAAGAGATGTATATCTTCCTGCCGGCAAGTGGAAGGATATCCGCGATGAATCGGTCATCGACGGTGGTGTGACCATCCATGCGTCAGCACCAATTGACTCCATTCCTGTCTATCGGAAGATTGCTTGATCATCAAACAGGCTGATCCATATCTGGACCAGCCTGTTTTTAATTTACCAAGAAGGGCTATTATTTTGGCTCTGGAAAGGATTACCGTTTATAATGAATAGAGAAGAAATGCTATTTGGAAAGATTAAGTTGACAGCTATGACAAGAAATGATCTGGAAATTGTAATGCATCCGCAGATTGATGGTATGTCTATGTTCTTTAATTCGGTCGAATACCGTACGCCGCATCTGCATCCTGAATGGGAAGTGCTCTATGTACTGGAAAAGCCGATGATCATTCAGTCTCTCCAGAATGTGTATCATGTGAAGCCGGGAGATCTGGCAATGATAAACCCATATCAGCCTCATGAGATGTACTGCAGCGATGAAAGCGGGAGCTGTACTTTTCTCTGCCTGCAGATGTCGCCGGAGCTCTTTTCAGAAGCCTATCCGAAGATTGATCACATCTACGCGGAGGATATCCAGATTACAAATTACTTTGACAGCACGCAGCTGCTCAGTCTGAAAAAAATGATGATGCAGATGATGAATGAATACCTGGAAGAAAAAGAAGATTACGAACTGCTGTGTCTCAGCAGAAGCGCTGTTCTGATGTATCAGATCCTTCAGCATATTCCGTACCATCTGCAGACCAGCCAAGAAATTGAAGAGCGCGACAGGCGCAACGCAAGACTGAGCCGGCTGCTGCAGTACGTTGATGAACATTACAGGTTCAAGGCGAGCTTGACTGAATTTGCAAAAGAGGAAAGCTGTACCCTGAATTACATGTCAGCGTTTGTGAAAGAATCTTTGAATCAGACATTTCAGGACTATGTAAAAACAGTTCGCTTTCATTGTGCCTGTAAGATGATTCTGAACGGAGACAAGTCGATGCAGAATGTATGTGTCGAATCAGGTTTTTCTGACTATCGGTATTTTTCAGAAGTATTCCGTCAGCGCACTGGCATGACTCCAGAGCAGTATAGTCATCATCCAACGGTTCATATGGACGCACAGCAGACTCATCACAGCCTCCATTCGCTTGAACACTTTTATTCCCGCGGAAAGAGCCTAGAGCTTTTATCTGAATATAAGAAAGCAGTCATGTAGCAGAATCATAAATTTGTCTAATTGCTGATGCGAATTAGTCAAGGTAAGCGTTTACACAATTTAATATACTGGCAGTAGATAAGGAGAAATTCAATGTATTACATAGGAATTGATCTAGGAACATCTGCTGTCAAGCTTTTATTAGTTGATGATAATGGGACAATCTTGAATGAGGTAAGCAGGGAATACCCAATGAGCTTCCCACATCCAGGCTGGAGTGAGCAGCGGCCTGAAGACTGGTGGAATGCAGTTGAATTGGAACTGCTGCATCTTCTTCAGGGTTTTGATCATGCAAAAGTTAGAGGAATCGGAGCTGGCGGTCAGATGCATGGTCTTGTTGTATTGGATAAAGATGACCATGTGATCCGCCCAGCCATTCTTTGGAATGACGGCAGGACACAGAAGGAGACTGATTATCTCAATGAAGTCATTGGGAAAAAGAATCTCAGCCACTATACAGGCAACATTGCTTTTGCCGGTTTTACGGCACCGAAGCTGCTCTGGATGAAAAACAATGAACCGGATCTGTTTGCGAAGATCAATAAGATCATGCTGCCGAAGGATTATATCAATTACTGCCTGACCGGCAACTTCACAACTGACTATTCTGATGCATCAGGTACACTGCTGCTGGATGTGGCACATAAATGCTGGAGCAGAGAGATGCTGAAAATCTGTTCTTTACGGATGGAACAGATGCCGGCATTATATGAAAGCTATGCACCGATTGGCACAATTAAAAAGGAAATTGCTGAAAAGTATGAACTTCCTGAGAATGTCATTGTCTGTGCTGGTGCAGGTGACAATGCTGCTGCCGCTGTTGGCTGCGGGGCTGTCTCAGGAAATATGTGCAATATATCGCTTGGCACAAGCGGAACAGTATTCATTACAAGTGATGAAATGAAAGTTGACAGTCAGAATGCGCTGCACAGTTTTGCTCATGCAAATGGAAAATATCATTTGATGGGATGTATCTTATCCGGTGCTTCCTGCAACTCATGGTGGATGGATCAAATACTTCGTTCCAAAGACTATCAGGGAGTGCAGGCAGAGATCAAGGATGAGAAACTTGGGCATAATTCAGTCTACTTCCTGCCGTATCTGATGGGAGAAAGAAGCCCGCATAATGATTCTCTGGCCCGGAGCTGCTTTATCGGAATGGAAATGGATACGGCTCAGTCAGATATGACGCAGGCGATGATGGAAGGTGTTGCCTTTGCCATCCGTGACTGTGTTGAAGTTGCAAGATCACAGGGAATACAAGTGACAGCCAGTACGATCTGCGGCGGCGGGGCAAAGAGCCCGCTGTGGCGGAAAATCATGACCAACGTCCTGAACATCAATTTGATGATTCCGCAGACCGAACAGGGACCAGGATATGGTGCTGTCATGATGGCATCTGTTGCCTGCGGTACATATAGAGATGAGCAGGAAGCCGCAAATAAGATGGTACGAATTAAAGAAACAGAATATCCAGAGCCGGAACTTGTCAAAGCTTATGAAGCACGCTACCAGATCTGGCATGAGCTCTATCCGGCATTGAAGCCGATGTTCAAGAAGATGGGAGAATTACAATGAAAATCTATTCTGTGTCAGATCCAGAGTTTATAAAATACGGCAAAGTATTCAATGGTATGGAAACAGAATGCAATGCCATCATGAAGGCATTGAAGCATACACCATTGCCGAAGGGCACGGACTATGTACCTGAAGAACCAAAGCTGCAGGAACTTCCTGCCGCAAAGGAGTTTAAAAATCACTGCTTTGGCGGTATGCCTGTTCAGTTAGGCTGGTGTAATGGACACAATACAAAACTGAACTGCTTAGAGTATCACCGCTCCAGTGAATTCAACCTGGGTACGGAGGACTTTATCCTGCTGTTGGCACGAATGGAAGATATCAAGAATGGAAAGCTGAATACCGCCAAGGTCAAAGCATTCTTAGTGCCGGCAGGTATTCTGGTCGAAGTCTATGCAACAACTCTGCATTATGCACCATGTCATACGGATCCAAAGAACGGCTTCCGGGTGATGGTCGCACTGCCGAAGGGGGCCAATACATCTAAACCAAGGATGAATGCATGCGGCGGCGATGATGAACTGCTCTGGGCCAGGAACAAATGGCTGCTTGCCCATAAGGACAGCAGTGAAGCCGCGAATGGTGCATGCATCAGATTAACAGGAAAGAACATCGATATCGCAGAAGAACTGTGATCAATAAGGAGAAGACAGATGAACTCAACAAATATTCCAGAAGTAAAGCTTGGCATTATTGCCGTCAGCCGTGACTGTTTCCCAATCGCATTGTCAGAAAAGAGAAGAAAAGCAATTGTTGAAAAATGTGCAGAGAAGAATCTGCATGTTTATGAGGCACAGACAACTGTAGAAAATGAAAAGGATGCACAGAAGGCAGTGGATGAAGTCAGGAAAGCCGGATGCAATGCTTTAACAATATTCTTAGGTAACTTTGGCCCGGAGACACCGGAGACAGAAATTGCCCAGATGTTCGATGGACCATGCATGTTTGCGGCAGCTGCGGAAGGTGACGGCGACATGATCAACGGCCGTGGGGACGCCTACTGCGGCATGCTGAACTGTTCCTACAATCTGAACATGAGACATATCAAGGCATATATTCCTTCGTATCCAGTCGGGACGGCTTCTGAGATTGCGGATATGATGAAGGAATTCGTTCCGATTGCCAGAACAATCATTGGTGTCGAGAACTTGAAGATTATTTCCTTCGGACCGCGTCCGCAGGACTTCTTTGCCTGCAATGCACCAATCAAAGGACTTTATGAATTAGGTGTAGAAGTAGAAGAGAACAGTGAACTGGATCTGTTGGTCTCCTATCGTGAACACGAGAATGATCCACGTATCCTAGATGTATGCAAAGATATGGCATCAGAAATGGGTGAAGGAAAGTACTATCCTGATCTGACCGCACGCATGGCACAGTTTGAACTGACCCTGCTGGATTGGATGGAAAGCCATAAGGGCTCCAAGAAGTATGTGGCATTTGCGGATAAGTGCTGGCCAGCCTTCCCGAAGGAATTCGGCTTTGAGCCATGCTATGTCAACAGCCGTCTTGTCACAAGAGGCATCCCGGTTGCCTGCGAAGTCGATATCTATGGAGCGCTGAGTGAATACATCGGCATGTGTGCAAGCAATGATACGGTCACACTTCTGGATATCAACAACTCTGTACCGCAGTACATTTATGATGAAGACAACATTGCCAAGTATGGATATCAGCTCACAGATACATTCATGGGCTTCCACTGCGGCAATACACCGTCCTGCAAGATGTGCAGTGACCGTGCCGTCAAGTATCAGCTGATCCAGCATCGTCTGCTGGAACCGTCCGGCTCCGAACCTGACTTTACAAGAGGCACGCTGGAAGGCGACATTGCTGCCAGTTCAATTACCTTCTACCGTCTGCAGTGCAGCAGTGAAGGCAACCTTGGCGCATATATTGCCCAGGGTGAGATCCTGCCGGTCAAGACAAGAAGCTTTGGCAGTATTGCCATCTTCGCAATTCCTGAAATGGGACGCTTCTACCGTCATGTACTGATTGGAAAGCACTATCCGCATCACGGTGCTGTCACATTTATGCATACTGGAAAGACACTCTATGAAGTATTCCGGTATCTGGGTATTGCGGATGTAAACTACAATCAGCCAAAGACACTGCCATATCCAGATGAAAACCCTTGGAATGAATAAACAATATCATTGCTGAAACGAAAGAACGCCCATTCTGATCTGTGAATGGGCGTTTATAGATTTTCTATTTCTTTCTATTCAGTTTCAAAAAACTGTTTTTTTCTTGATCATTCCTAGAATCATTTATCTTCTGCTTCATCATCTGTTTATTTTCATACATCATGTCATCCGCATGATGGATCAGTTCTGCTGCGGTATGGATGCTGCTTTTATCATATTGTGCGGAACCTACTGCCAGAGTGATTTCAGGCATCTGACTGCTGCGGTTGCAGTGGTCTACTTCTTTGATGACAGCTTCGGTGATCTCATCTGCCGATGTCTGTGCTGTATGGAATATACAGGTGAACTCATCACCGCCAAACCTTGCCAGGAATATATTCTGATTTGCTGCCGAACGGCGCAGGATCTCTGCTATCATCTGCAGTACAGAATCTCCTTTGATGTGCCCATATTCATCATTGATCTTTTTGAAGTCATTGACATCAATCATGATCAAGCCAATATCCTCCCGGCTGTTCATCTCCAGCTGTTCATTGAGGTATCTGTCAAAGCAGCCGCGGTTGTTCAGTCCAGTCAATGAATCCACAGAGATTTTTAAATCCTGTTCATTAATGAATACCATGAGCAGAGCTGCGGCAGAACATGGTAAAACAAGAGAGATGCCATAGAATGATGTCTGGATCAAGCTGCCAAGGATAACTGGGATGCAGTAGCAGGCTAAGACCTGAAGTCTTCTCTTTCTGTCCAGAAGGACTTCCTGCTTGATCCGCAGAGCGCATAGAAATGAACCGGCAATGATATATGCCAGTGTGATCATTGACATGAGCGGCAGCAGGATTTCTCTTTGATAGAGATTCTGCTGATCAATGGTGAAGACCAGTCTGGTCCAAGGTGTTGTATAAGTCAACAGCAGTACAGCTGTGACAGGAATGACAAATACCAGGATCCTGAATTTTCTGCTGGGAAGTTTGCTGTAAATGATCCAGTAGAAAAAGACAAAAGTAAGCATCGCCGCGATCAGCTGGCAGGACATATACAGAAAATTGGCTAAATAATTCAGAATATGGATCCAGGTGCCGTCCATCCCATTAACTGTCCAGCATGTTCCATCTCCGATAAAAGCCAGAATGGTAAATGCAATGATGTAGCGGAAAAGGATATATTCCTCAATTGCCAATGTATGCCTGCGGATATATCGAAGAATAATCAGCAGTTCAAAGACACAGAAAAAATCAATGCCGATGTTCAAAGCCTGCATTTGGCGAGCAAGCAAAGGAGTATTCATAATATTATGATACAGAGAATTCCGAATGATGTATAGAGGAATTTTTTCTACATTAAATACTTTAAATCACATTCTGATGCAGCCCATTTTATATTCTGTTCATTGAAATAGTTGACAAAAGTCAACTAAAATATATAATACAAGTTGACAAAATCAACTTGTGTGGAGGCGCTATGAAAAGAGCAGACATGATAAAGAATATCCGTGAATTCAATCGCTATTACACGATCTGGCTTGATGTCATGAATAAAGAATACCTGGGAACGGAACGCACCTGGACAGAGTCACGTATCCTTTATGAACTGTATGCCGCTAAGGGAATCACTGCTCAGGATCTATGCAATCAGCTTCATATTGATAAAAGCTTTATGAGCAGGATCCTGAAGAATTTTGAAAAAGAGGGACTGCTGGAACGGTTCGCTGACAACAGAGATAAAAGAGAAAAATCTTTGGTGTTAACAGAAAAAGGAAACCAGAATGCAGAGGAATACAGTCATAGGGCTAGTGAACAGGTGAAAGAAAAGATCAAGGATCTTGATGACGGATCCTGTCAGAAGCTGTGCGAGGCAATGGAGTATATTAAGAAGGTGCTGTCATGAAAATCGTAGATGGAAAGAATTACATTGATCAGGTAAAGGAAAAGATCATCGAATATACAAAAAGACTGAACAGAGATCTGTCTTTTCAGAATATTGAAGATGAACTGAAGGATCCCGCAAAGAAATATACAGCTCCGGAAGGAGAACTGCTTGTGGCTTTGGATGATAATGATCAGGTCATTGGCATTGTTGCATATCATCGGCATACCAATGAAAGATGTGAGATGAAGAGACTGTATGTTTCACCAGACTGCCGCGGCATGAACCTTGGTGAACAATTGGTTGATGCAATTGTGGAACATGCGAAAGAAGCAGGCTACAAAGAAATGGTGCTTGACACGATCCAGCCGCTGCAGGCGGCCATCCATATCTATAAAAAGATGGGTTTTACGGAATGCAGCCCTTATTATGACAACCCGATGAGTGATGTGATCTACATGAGCAGAAAACTGTGAGAGTATGACTGTGACTGGATCATTAGGAAAACCAGTCACATGTATGAGGGATAGTCGATAACTCGAAAGCAGCAACTATTGAAATGTCAGGAGCGGCAGGAATGATGCTGGTCCCTGATGCTGAAAAGAATCCATTGAATAGAACGAGCTATGGTGTCGGGGAAGTTATCAAGGATGCCATACAGAAAAGTGCAGCTCCAGATTTGATCATGGAAATGGATACATGACTGGATGCATATGCGGAAAAATCTGCACAAAAATATACACATACAGATGCGATGCGCCCAGGAACAGGTAGAAGTGTCAATATGAAAATCAATGAAGGAATGAAACTGATTTCATATGAAGCCTGTGTAGGTCTTACACGTACGATTGCTTCTGTCATTGTTTATTTAATATGGAAAGCACAGCGGTGTTGCAATTTATGCAATGCCGCCTTTTTTATCATGAATAATAAATAGAAGCCAATACAATCAATTTAGGGTGAGTCCATTTTAGATTTAGTGTTTTCATTTATAGAGATTCTATTCATAAATCATTACAAAACTGTTTCATTTCTAATCTTAAAAGCATAGTTAACAGATTGAACCGTGATTCCATCGAAATATAGTTTGTTTCTGGATGTGGAATTGCTGTAAATAAAGCCTGTTTTTAAAGTTGACTGCAACTTTAACAATATTTGTAACAATTTTTACCATAGATGAAAAAGTCAAAATCTCATATAACTATATTAGAAAGTAAACCGGTTTGCGAAATGTTGGCAGTTCATCACAAACATGACTTAGACTGACGCAGGCAGGGATAATGAAAAGGAGATTGAATATGACTCAGGCAAATCGCAGCGTTCGTATGGGCATTGATGTTGGAGGCACTTACACAAAATGTGTAGCCATGGATAATGTCACACATGAGATCATCGGCAAGAATGAAGTGAAAACTACACATGACGCAAAGGAAGGTGTAGCACTTGGTGTTGTACAGTCCTTTGAAAACTGTATGAGAGAAAATAATATCAAGCCGGAAGATGTCGTATTCGTTGCACATTCCACGACCCAGGCTACCAACGCCTTTATTGAAGGCGATGTCGCAAAGGTTGGCATCATCGGTGTTGCCGGCGGCGGCTTGGAAGGTATGCTTGCTAAGAAACAGCTGCGGCTTGATGACGTCATGCTGGACGAGAAAGTAGACCGCCGCATTCATATCTATAACGAATATATCCCAAAGAAGAGTTTGACTGATGCTTCGATTGATGAGGCTATTGATAAACTGCTGGCACAAGGGGCACAGGTCATTGTTGCTTCCATGGCGTTCGGTGTTGACTCTCAGGATGAAGAAATGCAGATCTTTGCCCGTGCTGAAAAGAAGGGTGTTCCGGTCACCGTTGCATCTGATATTACAAAGCTTTATGGATTGACCAGAAGAACAAGAACGGCAGCTATTAATGCTTCCATTCTTCCTAAGATGATGGCAACTGCTAATGCAACAGAAGATTCTGTCAAGAAAGCAGGTGTCACTGTACCGTTAATGATCATGAGAGGTGACGGCGGCGTTATGGAGATCTCAGAAATGAGAAAACGTCCGATCCTGACTGCATTATCAGGTCCAGCAGCTTCTGTCATGGGTTCCTTGATGTATCTGCGTGCTTCTAATGCAATCTACTTTGAAGTAGGCGGTACCACAACCAATATCGGTGTGATCAAAAACGGACGTCCAGGCGTCGATTATGCAAATATCGGCGGTCATGATACCTATATCAATTCCCTCGATGTCCGTATCCTTGGCTGTGCCGGCGGCTCTATGGTCAGAATCAATGATCATGATGTTGTTGACGTCGGTCCTCGTTCTGCTCATATTGCCGGCTGTGAATACGCATGCTTCACGGATCCAAGTGAGATTGAAGATCCACAGATTGAACTGGTCTCACCAAAACAGGGCGACCCGGCAGACTATGTCGTCATTAAATTAAAGAGCGGCAAGAGAATCACCTTTACAAATACTGATGCAGCCAATGTCCTTGGCTTGATTGATGAAAAATACTTCGCTCATGGCAATGCTGAGAGTGCCAGAAAAGCAATGCAGCCAGTAGCTGATAAGCTTGGCATCACGGTAGAGGAGTTAGCTGAAAAGATCCTGTACAAGGATTATGAGAAGGTCAATGCATGCATTACATCTCTGGCGGCGAAATATCAGCTGGATCATGATGCAATGAGACTTGTTGGCTGCGGCGGCGGTGCTGCTGCACTGGTTCCATACTGTGCACAAAAGATGGAGCTTCCATATTCGATTCCGGAAAATGCTGAAGTTATTTCTTCCATCGGTGTTGCCCTGGCCATGGTCAGAGATGTTATCGAAAGAGTCATTCCGAACCCAACTCAGCAGGATATCCGCGAGATGAAGAAAGAAGCAACTGATGCATGCATCAATTCCGGTGCTGCTGCGGATACCGTTGAAGTCCATATTGAAATCGACAACCAGTCCGGTAAAGTGACTGCGATTGCAACAGGTTCTACAGAAGTCAAAACAACAGATCTGTTAAAAGAATGCACGGAAGAAGAAGCATTCGAACTTGCCAAGGCAGACTTTGGTCCAAAGACAGACGATGTCAAGCTGGCATGCAGTACAGATAAGTTTTATGTCTATACAGGCAAGCGCGGCATCGAAACACCTCTCCGTATTCTGGATAAGAAAGGATTCATTAAAGTCCAGTGCTCCAATGCCTGTGCTGAAAAGGTATTGGCAAAGGATTACCAGAAAGTGGTTGATGAAATGTGGCAGAACCAAGCTGTCTTCAAGTCTGAAGCTGTTATTCGTCCGAACTTCTTTATCTGCGCAGGACCGCGTGTTACTGACTACAGTGCTGTGGATGTTGAACAGGATAAGCTGCTGATGGATCTCGATATCAGTGACCGTGATCCAGATGAAGAAATCATCGTCGTTGGTGATGTCAATGACATTGGATAATATGAATTCTGAAAAAAAACAGATGGATTGGAAGAAGTGGGCAAAAGACTT
Organism: uncultured Galactobacillus sp.; assembly: GCA_964385925.1. Lineage (GTDB taxonomy): Bacteria > Bacillota_I > Bacilli_A > Erysipelotrichales > Erysipelotrichaceae > Bulleidia. The sequence continues at coordinate 81,353 of CAYLQV010000007.1, forward strand.
CGGCAATTCATTGATTGGAAATCCGGATTTTCGAAGAGATGAACCTGATGTAAAGATTGTTCCCATTGACATCATTGTCAGGGACCTCTCACAGATTCCGGAAGATCATTGGTGGAGATATGCATTTACAAGAGAACCAATGAACAGCAAGTTTACGGATGTACAGAGAAGACAGCTGATGGAAAAGGCAATTGCCTGCGGCCGAGAGTATGCAGATCAATGCGCTGAAAAATATGGGACAAATGATCCAATGATCATTGCTGAAAAGCTTGGCTTGAAAGTAGATTTCCCAGAACAGCCGCAGAATGGACACCGGGTGTTGTTTGCGGAATATCGTGATCCAAATATTGTTCATATTTACGCAGACGGTGTACGCCGTGGTGAGAAGCTGCTGGAACAGGAAAGTGTCAGTAAAATTTTGCACGATCTTGATCTCAACCGCATGTTGCTGTCACATGAGATATTTCACTGGCTGGAGAAAGAGAATGAATCATCAATCTGGACACAGACATATGAAATCAAACTATGGAATATTGGCAAGCTGGAGAATCATTCACATATTGCATGCTTGAGCGAAATTGCAGCAATGGCATTTGCCAAGAGACTCATGCATTTCGAAATGTCACCATATGTCCTTGATGCATTCCTGGATTACGGCTATTCACCGAAAGCAGGAACTGCATTGTATGAAGAAATGATGGCGGCAGACAATCGGATGCCTGATCCTGCTTATTCCAACAAGAAAGAAGACTAGTATGTTTTATTGCAAAGTAGAGGATATGGAGCAGTGCAGTCTGAATATGGAACTGCTTCATGAAGCAGAGGAATGGCTGAAGAATGTTGACCTAGCAAAACTGGAAGACGGGAAATATGTCATATCCGAAGGCGTTATGTTCGCAATGGTCAATTCCTATGAAACAGAACCGATTGAGAAGCGTCATTTTGAAGCGCATAAGAAATATGTTGAGATTCAATATATGATCAGCGGCGAAGAACTCTTCGGCGTCTGTACAATGAACGGCCAGGTACGGGCAGGAGAAGAAAAAGAGAATGACAACTATTTCTATCAGTTTCCACAGGAATACAGTTCCGTTATTCTTCATCCAGGTGAATTCCTGATTTTATTACCAACAGATGTCCATGCGTCCCATGGGCAGGTCGGCAAAAGTGCACACGTCCGCAAGGTCATCATAAAGTTCCACGTTTAATTGGCTATGATACGGTAATTGACCGTATTTAGTAGTAACACAATGAGAATCATGGTGAGCAGTGCATTAAGGGAATAATCATGCTGCAGACCAGGGTTCCACACTCAAATTAAGGGAAGAAAGAAGGTACGTAAATGAGTGACGTTGTAATTGGTGTATTATTAATCGCTTCTTTGGCTGGAATGATTTATTATGCAGTCAAAGGCAAGAACCTGATGGTTGGATTTACAATCATCTCCACAATCTGGCTGGTTGTCATTTTAATTGGCAACAGCATCAGCCCAAATGCATCTCTAGACGGTCTGTCAACGATGGATGTCATCAAATCTGTCTTCCAGACTGGACCTGAAGGATACGCAAAATCCATTCTGGTCAACATCTTCTTCGGCGCATTCTTCGGAAGAGTACTGATCGATACAGGTATTGCTTCTACATTGATCCGCAAGGTTGTTGAACTTGGCGGTGATAAGCCGAAGGTCACAATGATCCTGCTGAACCTTGTCGTAGCACTCTGCTTCACTTCGATGACAGGTATTGGACCAGTAATTTCCATCGCTGTCATTGCCCTGCCAATCATGCAGGCATTGTCAATTCCATCTGATATCGCATTATTTTCCTTTATGGGATCTATTATGTCAGGTATTCTGTGGAACGTTACGAACTTCAAACAGTATCAGGGAATTCTGGAAGGCATGGCAAAGGGCATGTTTGCTGAACCTGCGTATACCTTCTCCGCTTATACTCCATTCGGTATCGTTGCAATGGCAGTAGCATTCATTGTTATCATGGTAGTCTGCTGTGCTGCAATCGATAAGAAAAAGAAGTCTCATGCATGGGCTGCCGCAACACCTAACGGTGCTGTAAAGGAAAATGCACCAGCTATCTCATGGCTTTCAGTCATTATGCCTGTTATCCTTGTTTCTGTCTTCAAGATTGCTGTCATCCCAGCATTCATTATCTCTGCACTCTATGCATTAATTGTCTGCGGTATGTTCAAGGGCGGATATGAGAAAGTCTGCCAGCTGCTCGCTAAGGAATTTACAGATGGTTCTGTAGATGTAGCTCCGATGATCGGCTTCTTGTTAACACTTTCTATGTTCAATGCAGTAGTAGTTTATGCAGGTCCTTACTTCAAGGCAATTGTCGGCGGCATCTTCCCAACAAGTGCATTAGGCATCACACTGCTTATGGCTGTACTGATTCCGCTGGGCTTCTTCCGTGGTCCTACAAACCTTGTTGGGTGCGGCACTGCAATTGCGGTTGTTATCCTGCAGATCACCAGCTGGCCTGTTGCATTTATCTATCCGCTGTTCTCTGTAACAACAATTGTTCCACAGCATCTTGACATTACACAGTCATGGGTTGCTTGGGGCTTAGGCTATACACATGTAAGTTCAAAGGACTTCATGAAGTATACAATTTTGACAGGATGGGTCATTGGCGCAATCCTTCTTATTGTAAACTTCGCAATGCATGGAAGCTTAGTTGCGTAATCACTAGCGCATAATTGTTTCCTGACCGAATAAAAGATCTTTCCAAACAGGCTGATGATAAAGTCACTGTATGGTCAGATCTTTTTTATTGCATCATTGCAAGATTACTTCACCTTTTTGCCAGGGTCATTTATATATACATCCTGGTATTCTTTTGGACTGACACCGTATTCTTTCTTGAAGGCACGATAGAAACTTGAATAATCATGAATGCCGTAGTCAAAGGATACAGTCGAAGACTTCGCACCGTTCAGCAGAGCGTTTTTGCAGGCTTCCAGACGCTTCTTTAAAATATACTGGTGAATGGAGATGCCATACGTTTCTGAGAACAAGTGGCTGATATAATACTTTGACAGGTAAAAATGTTCTGCAATCTCATTCAAATTCAACGGTTCATCAATATGATTCTCGATATAGATGCCTAAGTCTTTTAACAGGTTATCTTTTTCTTTTGTGGATGGTACGTTTTCTGATTCGTAGACAGTGCGGTTGATAAATAGAAAGATGTCATTGACATCATGAGTCAGGGCAAACTCTTTGCCATAACGGTCTGCATGCATTTCTTCCAAAAGCTGCATCAGTTTATTCTGCAGTGAGTTGAACTTTTCTTTATCAAAATGATACAGATATTTTTCTTGCTCAACAGAACGCTTAATGACGTAGTCAAAATCTGAAGTCTGCTGATTCAGAGAGTCTAGATATTTTGTGCTGATCCAGAAGACAAAGCGGCGGTAATGCACTGTATTGTCTAATATCTGTGCATAATGAAAGATGCCTGGCGGTATTACATAAGCATCACCTGGTTTCATGACATATTTCTGCTTGTCGATGATCAACGTTACTTTGCCTTCAACAAATATATAGAATTCATAATAATCATGGCGGTGGCTTTTGCCGTCCTTTGAGTGAAGATCATTATAGTAAAAAAGTTCATAGTCTTTTGTGACCATGTATTGTCTGGTGTTGAATGCTGACTGCAGTTCTTTCCTCATAGTGAAATCATAAAGGTCTAATCTATGAAATGCAATGCAAAATACTGCACCAAAACGGTTTACCAATGCACGAATTAATTTATATCGGCAGTCACACAGATGCTGAAATCACGGCAGAGTTTACAATCAGCCAAAGAATCCCCAAATTGCTGCAATGAGTATGGATGGAAGAGTATTGGCAACTCTGATCTGCTTTGTTCTCAGCATATTGAGACCGACACAGAAAATCAGAATGGAACCGACATAGGATAAGTTGTTCAATGCCTGTGCAGGCAGAAAGCTGCCAATAAAGAAAGCAATGATTGTTGTGATGCCCTGGACGATAGCAACTGGAATTGCTGAGAAGATACAGCCTTTGCCAAGCGTGCTGGCCATGATGCAGATGATGATGGCATCAATGATGCCTTTGGCTAAAAGGATGGAATAATCACCGGTCGTTCCATCTTGAATGGCACCAATAATTGCCATGGCACCGATGCATACAGTACAGGAAGCAGTCACAAATCCTGTCACAAAGTAAGGGTCTCCATTGGAGTTGCTCTTATGTTTCAGCCATTCACCAAACTGCTGTACCTTCTGCTCGATCTGCAGCATTTCACCAATTGCAGAACCGAGTGCCAGACTGATTATCATCATAAGTGTTCCGGAAGTATTCAATACTCCATCAGTAATGACCAGCATATGCTGCATCGTACCGCCTAGTCCCAGCATCATGACACCGATGCCTGTGATTGTCATGACGGTATCCTGTACATTCGGCTTGAGCCGATTGCCCGCGAATCGTCCTATGGTTCCGCCTAATAGAATACAGGCGACATTGATCAGTGTACCAAGTCCTCTCATATCCGTTCCTTTCCATCATAGATTTCAATGAGTGCATGCAATAATTGTATACTTATGAATTGAAAATGCAGATAATTAAATCGAAAGATCTTTTCAAAAGCGAAAAGGTCTTTTTCATCATATCTTGGAATATATGGCTGTATAGTAGCTGGCATTTATATCTGTCAGGCCGTCTGCCTGATCTTTAAGCGGTATAATGTGGATACTCGTAAATTTGCTGGGCAGTTTTGAAAATGTGTAAAAAAACGCATGAATCAGGCAAATTATTGAATTTTATGCAGATGAAAAGTAGTATGATAATTGAAGAAAACATTTGAAAAAATATACTTTCGATAAAAGAGTTCAACTAGGATCTCTTTTATGAAATGTTCATAGGATATACATCTGATGCTCGGATTTGGGAGGTTTGGGTATGGATTATACACTGGAACAGCTCAAAACACTGATTCAAAGTGTTGCTGGATATGTTGTCATCTACGAAGTCAGAGATGGCGCCTTTTATCCGCTCCTCTATACCAAAAATGTTCCTTCTTTTTCAGGTTTGAGTGAAGAAGAGTATCTTCAACTCTACAGCAGAAACGCTGCCGCTGTAGTACCTTCTTCTGACCTGCCTCTGCTCACCGATAAACTTACCAGACTTTTTAACGGCGAAGGTGATCAGGAGGCAGTCTATCGTACTTATCACAAAACCAAAGGATTTGTATGGACGCACGTCTTCTTCAGACTGCTTGGAACATACAAAGGCAACCAAGTCTTTTTAGGGAACTTTGCAGATGCCTCCGCTGTTTCAGCTGCTTCGGAGACACTGCTGGATAATTCAAACCAGATTGTTTATGTCATTGAACGCGGTACATATGATCTGTTATTTGCAAATGCGGTTGCCAGAAAAGATAAATCATCGGCACCGCATCTGGAACAGACCTGCTATCAGTACACACATCATCTAAATGAACCATGCAGGCAATGCATTCTGAAACGGATGAAGATTGATAAGACAGTTGAAACTGTCAGCGTTGATCCATTTCTGCATAAGAACTATGACATAAAAGTAGTCTCGATGGATTTCTTCGGCAAAGATGCATTGGCTTTCTTTATTGATGATATGACTACACATGTCAATCTTGAAGAACAGCTGAAGCTGGAACAGGAAAAATATCGAGCTGCGACAGAAGGTGCAAATCTTCGTGTTTATGAATATGACATTCCTACCCATCGGATTATTCTGCCGGAACATGCCAGAAAGCTTTTCGGTGTGGATGAAAATGTAATACATGATGTCCCAGATTCAATCCTGCCTCAGTTCAGACCGGAGGATCAGAAGAGAGTCAGAGCATTCTTTGCCCGTGTAAATCAAGGTGAGAAAACAGTGGAAGATTCTTTCCAGATGATGCCGGTCAACGGCTATTCAACATATCTGCATTACACGTTCACAACAGTTGTTGATGCATTCGGAAGACCAGAAAAAGCATATGCTGTTGCAGAGGACGTCACTGCACAGAAGAGGGCACAAGATGACTTCAATGAGACCATTCATGCACTGCTTGCCACCAATCCTAATGCACTATGTGCCTATAAGATCAATTTGACAGAGAATCTGTGCAATGAAGAACACGGCACTTCTGAATATATCCAGATTGTCCTGCGTGCTGATACTGCAGACAAGCTGTTTGAGAACCTGCTTTCAATAATTCCGGATTCTGCTCAGCATGATAATGCCAAGATTTTCTTTGCCCGCAGCACTCTGATTTCTGCATTTAATGAAGGCAGAAAGTCTCTGCATCTGGATTATATGCGTTTTGATGCAGACCATAATATTATCTGGGTCAGGACCTTTGTCAACATGTTGAAGAGCCCAGATAAAGATGACATCATTGCTGTCTTTTATTCGCTTGATATCTCGGATGAAAAGCGCAATCAGTCCATTTTTGACATCATCACCAACCAGCAGTGCGATTATGTTGCGCTGCTGTATCCACATACTGAGAAGATTCAATATCTTTCCTTGAATTCTGAACTTAAGAAAAATTACCTCGGTATCTATGACCATGTTGGTGAGATGTATGACTTCGATGAAGTCAGAAAGTTTGCGGCTCAGTGCTGGGTTGCAGAAGAAGATAAAGAGAACTACTTGAACAAGAGCTCTCTAAAAATAGTGGAAGAGGAACTGGACCGGTACGGTCACTACGAAACAAATGTACTCATCCATTTCAATCGCAAGGAGGAAGTTTCCTGCCGCAAGATCCAGCATTATTATCTGGATGAACAGAAGAATACGATTCTGATCATTCAAAATGATGTGACTGCAATATACATGCAGCGGCAGCAGGAAATCATCTCCGCAAAAGCAGAAGCTCATCAGGTCGAAGATATTTTCAACCGTCTTCCAATCGGAATCTGTGTCCTGAACATGCCAGATCCAGAGCATGTTTATACATCCTTCTGCAACATGCAGCAGTATAAAATGCTGGGAATTCCGTACTATGGCAGCAGCATCAAGGATATTGACAAGAATGGTGAAAAGCTGGCACTGGATTATTTCCAGGATGAGTTCAGCGGCATTCATCAAGATGATGTACAGCGGATGCGCGAGCTTTATCGGCAGGGATACGGACAGCAGAAGTTCACTACACCAAATATTCGATACAAATGTGCCGATGGCACTTATAAATACATCACAACAGAACTTGTGCGGCGTACTGCGCAGTCTAATGAGCATATCTTCTATGCCATTTATCGTGATGTATCAGAAGAAGTTGAACTGCAGAACCTCTTAGAAAAACAGCGCCAGGAACAGATGGAGAAAACGCTTGTCAGCATGATTGGCAGTCTGCCGGCCAACTATGTGCTGTTCCGTGAATACGAAGATGGAACTTTGATTCCAGAAAGATATTCTGATGAATTCTGCCGAATGAAAGGGTGCACACAGGAAACAATCGGCACCCTAAACGGAACGGACGGATACAGTCCTATCTATCCTGATGACCGTGATAAAGTTGAAAAAGCGGTTCATGACACCCGGACAGATAATCTGCTGCACACGACTGAATATCGTATCAGACTGATGAATAACAATTACAAATGGGTCAGTGTCAACTTTTCACATGTCACAATCGGTGCTCAGAAATACGTCTACTGTGTCTATACAGATATTGATGAACTGAAGAAACAGGAAAGAGAACTGGAAGAACAGTACAACACGGCAATGGCATTCCTTGATTCCGTATCCGGTTCATACTTTGCAACACAGCGAGCCAACCTGTCTAGGAATACAGTTGAATTTACGGGCGGTCTGGATCCTCTGCAGCTGAAGGAACGCAACACGGATTATGAAACATCCATGCAGATTGTCATACAGAGCATGCCAAAGCAGAGTGATCGAATTTATTATACAGAAAGACTCTCACGTACTTCTTTGATCAAAGGATTTGAGCAGGGTGAACGTACACGCAACCTTGAATTTATGATCACATTGGCAGATGGAAGTGTACACTGGGTGCGCCATACAATCACGATGGCAAAGCGTCCTGAGGGAGATGACATTATTTCCTTCATGGCAGTGAGAGACATCAGTACTGAAAAATTCACCAATGATATTATGATGCAGGTCGTATCAAAAAAACTGGATTACATCTGCTGCATCAGCATACGTACCGGAAAGATCGTATTGTTCTTCTCCGGCCTGGATAATCCTTCTCTCAATGATGTGAAACAGGGCATGGACTATAATGAACTCATGTTGGCATACAACAATCAGCATGTCGTCGCAGACGAGAGGAAGAAGTGCAGTGCCTTTATGGATCTGGATCACGTTAAGTATTCTCTGGAGGAATCCGAACATGCTGAAGGTGTCTATTCCTTTGATGAGGGAGACGGCATACGCATTGCACATGTCGAGTTCTTCTGGCTGGACAAGGAGAACGGTTTGATCGTGCTGACCCGCACCGATATCACGGAAGCACAGAGACTGCAGCTTGAACATGAAAAAGCACTGAATGATGCACTGAATTCTACGGAACAGGCCAACCGTGCAAAAACAGATTTCCTTTCACGGATGAGCCATGATATCAGAACACCTTTGAACGGTATTATTGGTATGACATATTTATCCAGATCAGAGACAGATCCGGAAAAAATCAAGGCAAACTTGGATAAGATTGATACCTCGTCAAAATTTCTGCTTGGCCTGATCAATGATGTCCTGGATATGTCTAAGGCTGAAAGCGGCAAAGTAGAGCTCCATCAGGAACCATATCCGCCGCAGGAATTCATGTCATATATCGATGCTGTAATTAAACCCCTTGTGGTGGAAAGGAATCAGGAATTGATCTGTGAAAACAGTGTGTCGGATGATATGATCCCAATACTGGACAAACTCAGATTCAATCAGATCTTCTTCAATCTGCTCAGCAATGCTGTCAAATATACACCAGAAGGCGGACATATCAGATTCACTATATCCGGTAAACGTCTGCCTGGAAGACATATGCACCTGCATGCGGAAGTCAATGATGACGGCATCGGCATCAGCGATGAATTCCAGAAAGTCATCTTTGATCCATTCTCTCAGGAAGGAAGAAATGACACTTCCCTGCAGAGAGGCACCGGACTCGGCATGGCAATTACCAAACAGCTCGTGACCTTGATGGGCGGCACCATCCGAGTGGAAAGTAAAATCGGTCAAGGCTCAACGTTCTTCGTTGATATGTCAATGGAAACGGCGGAAGCAGATGAGAAAGCAAAAGTGAATCCGCTCTTAGATACACAGCTGGATACCTGTGAAAATGTTCTTTCCGGGAAACATATCCTGCTTTGTGAGGATCATCCTTTGAACCAGGAGATTGCCAAAGCACTCTTGGCTGAAAAGAAGATGATCGTAACGACGGCAGAAGACGGCAGGATTGGGTATGAATTGTTCCGTGATTCGGCACCGTATTACTATGATGCTGTGCTGATGGATATTCGCATGCCGGTCATGGATGGATATGAAGCAACCAGATCCATCCGCAATATCGACCGTGCAGATGCCAAGACGGTGCCAATCATTGCCATGACGGCAGATGCTTTCTCAGATGATGTGCAGAAATGCATGGACGCAGGCATGGACATCCATCTGTCAAAGCCGATTGAACCAGAAGTGCTCTATCAGGCACTGTGCAGTGCAGTTGAAAAGAAACGCAGCTGACCTTTGAAGAGTTCCAGGATTTGTGCCGGAGCTCTTTTTGACTGCGGTTGAATAACGTGGCAGCGTGATAACTGCTCTGAATGACCTTTCCATAACAAATGAAATAGTAAATCGCATTTGCTTGAAAATAGGATCCAGCTGATTTTTCATAGAAAGTATCAGTGAAGCAGAGATAAGGGGCATCAATGATGATACGACCAAACAGTATGAATCTTCGAAACTGTTCGATGTCCTGCTGAAATGGATTCCCAAGTTTCGCTATGCATGATCTTGTGCAATTTATATCAAATGAATGAATTGATGAGTAATACAACATACAGAAGGTTTTCAATATTCCTGTCGGAACTGCAAGCCCTATAATGTGATTAGAAATAATATTTTAAAAAGGGTTGCACTGTATGAAGAATGGGAAGAAATTCAGCTTGCTGATCATACTGCTGTCTTCATTGGTACTGTCTGGATGTTCAGTCAGTACCGTTTCGTCTGCTTCGTCGGCAAGCCCTGTTACAGAGATTGATCTATGGGTGTATCAGATTGGAAATTTCGGCAATGCAGAAACCGTGCAGGCCTTCATTGATGATTTCCAGTCCCAGCATCCTGACATCCATGTCAATGTAGACTATCTGGACTATACGACCGGAGATGATCAGGTCAACGCATCCATTGCAGCCGGAACAGAACCGGATGTTATTATGGAAGGCCCGGAACGCCTGGTGACCAACTGGGGTGCCAAAGGCGTCATGGTAGAACTGAGCGATCTATGGACTGATGAAGCACTCGCAGATATCAATGCGACCAATCCTGTCATATCAGAAGCCTGCCGGAACAGCGAAGGAATGTACTACGAATATCCTCTATGCATCAATGCTCACTGCATGGCAATCAATTATGAGATGTTTGCCAAGGCAGGTGCCTTGGTAGACATCAATATGGAAACCCATACCTGGACGACTGAACAGTTTGTAGATGCATGTCAGAAGCTGGCGGCATCAGGACTTTGTGATACACCAGGCATCGTTTACTGCGGTGGGCAGGGTGGTGACCAGGGGACCAGAGCACTGATCACCAACATGTATGGTGCTCAGTTCACCAATGCAGACCACACCGCCTACACAATCAACAGTGAAGCAGGCATCAAGGCAATGAATGAATTAGTATCGATGTGCGAAGAAGGCGTCTTCAGCTATAATGCTGGAATCCAGGCATCAGATGAACTGAAGAACTTTGCTCAGGGCAGTACAGCAATGAGCCTGGCGTGGAACTCATCCAATGAAAAGAGCTATGCTGATCAGGTCAGCTTTACTCCATATACAATGACATTCCCAACAGATTCCGGTGAACCGCAGTTATGCGGCGGTATCTGGGGCTTCGGTGTATTCAACAGTCAAGATGATGCCCGCATCAGTGCAGCCAAGGAACTGATCCGCTTTTTCTGTGATGATCCTGTCCAGCGCGTCAAAAGCGTACAGGCAGCACGCAGCTTCCCAGTCAGAACTTCCATCGGCAATCCATATCAGGGTACCGCAGATGAACAGCGTATGAGCACCTATCAGAAGATACTTTCTTATCTTGGCGATTACTACAGCATTACCCCAGGATGGTCTGCACAGCGCACTGCATGGTGGACAATGCTACAGCAGGTCTTCCACGGAACAGATGCCCAGACAGCAGCAGATCAGTATGTAAAGATTGCCAACGCTGCGATTGCAAATGAGGTAAAGTAATATGACCATACCTCAGATAAATAAATGGATCAGAAATGCTGTTTTGGTCATCACGGCTGCTGCTTTGCTGTGGATGCAGGCACCGGTCCATGCCATTGCAAAAGAACGCAATGTATTGTTCATCAGTTCTTATTCCTTGAGCAGTCCGTCCGTCAGAAAACAGATTGACGGCATCAAGGAAGGAATGTCGAATGATGTATATCTTTACTATGAATTCATGGACAGCAGAACAATCAGCAGTGATCAGTATGTTGAACAATTCTACCAGTATCTGGTCAATAAGTATTCTGATATGAAGGATATTGATGCAGTGATTGTTGGTGATGATGATGCTCTGCAGATGGTGCTGAGATACCGTACCGGCGTTTTCAAAGATCTGCCGGTCATCTATGAATCTGTAGATAGCAGCACACGGGCAGAACTTGCCCACTCTTTAGGCATGGCTGGACTCTCTGAGAATATTACAATTATGGATAATCTTGATGTGGCGGTACAGATGTTTCCTCGCGCAGATCAAATTCTTGCAGTCACCGATGAAAGTAAATCGGGTCAGGCCTTAAGTGCGAACCTGAAAGGCATTCAGAAAAAGTACCGGGCGCTGTCTGTCAATATTCTAGACACAACGAAGCATACACAGGGCGAGATCATAGATTACATCCAGAAGGCTGGAAGCAGCGCAATCATTCTGTATATGTCATTCAACAATGACGCTTCAGGAAAATTCTATACGAGTGAAGAATCTCTTCAGCTGGTCATCGACAACGCTTCTTCTCCAGTATTTACGCTTTCCTGGATGGAGCAGGGTACCATCGGCAGTATTGAAGCAGACAGTGAAAAAGCCGGCAGGACGGCAGGTGAAATGATCATGGAATGCCTGAATGGAACTTCTCCCTCACAGCTTGATGCGGCAGAGGTATCTTCGACAATTGCGACCTTTGATGTAGATGTGATGGATAAGTACGGTGTGAATAAGTCAAATCTTCCGAAAGATACCGTATATATCAACGACCAGTCCAATACACGGCGGATCATTATTCTTTTCTGCAGCATTGGTGCGGCACTGTTCATTCTTCTGCTCCTGCTCCGCCGTTCCCGCAACGAAAATAAGAGCCATGAGAAAAAGGAACAGATGCTTGAAAAGACCAGTGAGATGCTGAAAGCAGAAGCGGAAGTTGATGAACTGACGCAGCTGGGCAATCGACGAACTTTGGACAGAGAACTGCAGCGGACAGTAGAAGCTGGCAGAAAGTTTGTCCTTTATCTGATTGATGTTGATGAATTCAAGCATATCAATGATAATTATGGACACTTGGATGGAGATGCAGTTCTGCGTGAAATTGGACGGCGGCTGGGTACATTGAAGAACCGTACAATTATGCCTTACCGTTATGGCGGTGATGAATTTGCAGTCATGTACTTCTACAGTGAACAGCAGGAAACAATGGGCAGTACGATTCTTCATTTATTTGATGCACCGGTGCATCGTGAAAATTATGATATTCCAATCAGCGCAAGTGTTGGCAGTTCTGTCTTCACCATTGATGCAGAAAGCAGAGATGATCTGATTGCCAAGGCGGATGAAGCACTCTATGCTGTCAAGGAGAACGGAAGAAAGAACTACAGGAGCTATCAAAGTTTATCGAAATAGGAGTGAAGAAGAGAAAACTGCTCGATCATATGATCTTGCAGTCTTTCTTTGTTCATAATCCTTCATGAATCCGATATCCCGGCAGAAAGATTCTTTTCGGCATTTTTCTCAACATCTCGTACCTTATCTGAACCATGTTCGGTCATCCATACAATCAATGTTGTATTCAGAATCGTGGCAAAAAAGCTGGAAATGATTTCCTGGAGCTTAGCGGTCTGTTCTATCATACCCATCAGACTGGTAAACCAGAACAAAATTCCACCAATAGATAATGAGACAATGATGCCAAGCCCTGAAACAAGACATACATTCTTGATTGATTCCTCATGTGAAGTACGATGCAGCAAGCGCATCAGAATGATGACAATCAGAAAGTACTCTAATCTTTCTCGAGATTCTTAAACTATACGTGTAATAAGATATTTATAAAAATAACATCCTCTCAAAAGTTAGTCATGCATAACTAGTATGGGTATCTTACCTGAGGATGTTTTCTCTGTCAAAAAAAACTATTCAAACTGAATACAGTAATTTTTTTCTGATATCAATATTCAGCGGAAAAGTTCGTTGAAATGCAGCTTTGCATGGATTGATAAAGAATCAAAAATCTATGATCAGCATTTTCCTGATATTATGATAAGAGCAGCATACTGCTTTATATGAACAATGCAATTGATTGTGCAGATATTTGAGTATCATTGTATAATTTATATATATATTTGAATTAGTTCAGTCGTATAATTGGTTCATAAGCAACATTATTCACCATATTAATTGATTGTTTTCAGGTATGTTAATCGCTTTAAAGTCGTAGATGGGGGTATATATGACCGAGATGGATTTGATTCAGCAGCAGAAAACAGAGCTGGAGGCCATCAACCAGATTCCAACTGGGATTGGAATTTTTGATGTTACAGGAACTGTTGTAACGCAAAAGTATCTGAATGATGGATTCTATCAGATGATTGGTGCCAAACGGAAAGACCGCTCACGGTTCTTCAGTACGGGAACAATCAACTCTGTCCATCCTGATGATCAGAGCGGACTGCTGGCAGAAGTTGAATCGAGCATTCGTGAGCAGCGTAATTTTGAATTTCGTTTCCGCAATCTGGATGGTGCCGGTAACTATATGTGGATCGGCATCCGTGCATCCCATAAGAAAATTGACGAACATACGGAACGTTTCTTTGCAGTATACTACAACGTAAATAATTATATTCAAGAGCAGAAAGAACTGGAGGGCTACAATACAGTTCTTGATGCAATCTTAGGCAATGTGCCTGGCGGTATTGCAGTGTTCTCTGACCATCATGGAAAGGTGCATTTGGATTATACAAACAGTGCTTTTTATCGTCTGCATCATGGCTTTAAGAACTATTGGGATACTCAGAGCGACAATCCTGTTGACTGGCTTCTGGAAGAAGACAAGTGTCTTTTTTGGAATGAATTTGAACAGGTCAAGAACGGAACGAAGCAGCTGGGCTCGGTCACTTACCGAATTATTGGAGAAGACGGAGGCAGATATTGGGTCAATAATCAGTTCCGCAAAGCATATGTCCGCGACAGTATTCAGTACTACTATGCATCTTTCATGGATATGGATGAGATTTATAAAGCCCGTCAGGAAATCGTTAAAGCACAGCAGATGTATGATGATGCCACGGAGACAGCAAAGCTGATCATCTGGACCTACGACCCTGGCAGTCATCAGGTCATCATGATGCATGACGGCTATACCGGCCGTGTCTGCAGACAGCTGGGCATTCCTGAGATCATCAATGATTTTCCATCATCCCTTTTACCATTGGTGAATGAGAAAGACCGTGATAAATTTGCCGGTGCGTATGCAGCCATTGATCAAGGTGCGGCGTATTCTGAATGTGAGTTCCGCTTTACTGTTTCCGGACGACCGAAAGAACAGTATGAGCGGATTGTGCTCAAAAAATTGAATACAGTTCCTGGCATGCCGGAATTCATTTATGGATGTGGTCAGAACATCACACAGGAGAAAGAAGACGAAGAAAAATTCAACCAGGCATATCAGAAGCTGGACGATCCGAATTCGTATGGATCATTCCATTTGAACTTGACCAGAAATACATGCGGTGATGCGCGCAGAGGCAAGAGCCAGATACCGTCTGTACTGGATCTGTCAAAGGATGGAACAGTAGACAGTTATTTTGATTCCTTTGGAAGACTGATTGCGGACGAAACGGTCTATGAAGAGTTCAGACAGAAGTTCGTTCGTCAAAAACTGCTGGAAGATTATGAGAAGGGTGTTGAAAAAGTGACCATCGATTATCCTGTCATCTATCAGAATGGCCGCAAGCATTGGCGCCAGGGCATCCTCAGCATGATCAAGAATCCGAATACCAATGAAATTGAAGCAGTTACTTATTCCTATGATATTGATGCAGAGCGTCAGAATAAGCTGATCATGGAACAGCTGATCAATCGATACTTTGAATATATTGCCATTGTTCATGCGACCACCGGAGAATGTGAATTCAAGACAAAGAATCCTTTTGTTGATCTGACCGAGTTTTCTGAGCCGCTGCTGTACGAGAGGTGCTATAAATATGTGCGCCGTATGTTTGAGGATACCCAGGAACTGCAGCGTTTTGATGATGCAGTGACTTTAGATGTGGAATTGAAGAACCTGCAGGAGAAGGATATCTATTCTTTCACCTATACACGTACGAAGAACAAAGCTATTTCATATATTAAACTGCAGTACTCCTGGCTTGATCAGTCAGGCGGAGACATCCTTCTGGTCAGAACTGATATCACTGATTCTTATCTGCAGGAGCAGAGCAGGATTGCAGATCTGCAGATTGCCAAACAGGAAGCCGTCCAGGCAAATAATGCCAAAACAGAATTTCTATCACGTATGAGCCATGATATGCGGACACCGCTGAACGGCATCATTGGTATGACCTATCTCACACAGAAGCTTGATCTGCCGGAACAGGCACAGGAGAATCTGATGAAGATCGACAGATCTTCCAAGTTCCTGCTGGCATTGCTCAATGATGTGCTGGATATGACAAAGGTGGAGAACGGCAGTATCTTACTGCATACAGGTCCATATTCCTTCCGGCAGCTGAAAGATTATATTGATGCGGTCATCCTGCCGCTCTGCAATGAGCGGAATCAGATACTGACAGTTGATATTGATGTACCAGAAAATGCGGTTCCATTGGCGGACGAGCTTCGCTTAAATCAGATCTTCTTTAATCTGATCTCAAATTCAGTGAAATATACAGCAGAAGGCGGTCAGATCAAATGCGGCGTCCAGGGCAGTATTGTTTCCAGTGAAATACTGGAACTGGAGATACATATCAGTGACAACGGCATTGGTATGAGCAGCGACTTTCAGAAAATCCTTTTCGAACCATTTACGCAGGAGAACCGTGTTGATGCTGAGGAAATGCGCGGCACCGGTCTAGGCTTGACAATCGTAAATCGACTGGTCAATTTGATGAGTGGGACGATCTCGGTTGACAGTCAAGTCGGACGCGGGACATCATTCACAGTCCGTCTGTCACTGCCGTATATTTCTTCAGAAGAAGCTGCTGAACGCAGTGTCGCTGAAAAGCAGACAGAAAAAGATATCAGGATCCTGAATGGAAAGCATTTCCTACTGTGCGAGGATCATCCGCTCAACCAGGAAATTGCCAAAGCAATTCTCAGTGAAAAGGGTATTATTGTTTCCTGCGCAGAAGATGGTCAGCTTGGAGTGCATGCTTTTGAAAATTCACCAATTGGCTTCTTTGACTGTATCCTGATGGATGTTAGGATGCCGGTGCTTGATGGTATCAGTGCAACAAAGCAGATCCGAGCAATGGCGCGCGCAGATGCCAAGACGATACCCATTCTCGCCATGACAGCCAATGCGTTTTCAGAAGATGTCAAGGAGTGCCTGGATGCTGGCATGAATGCACATATCGCAAAACCGATAGATTCAAATAAAATGTTTAATATAATCCTGAAATACATCAATTCATAGCAGCAGGGATGAAATGGGGAAAAAGCAGTTCAGAAAAGAATCTTTACCTTACTGATGGGCATCGGTATTTTATGATGCCTTTTTCTGTGCTGAAAATTGATGCCTATGCAGAGAGCACGATGGAACTGCATGCAGGTGCCTGCCGAATGTCCGAGCTGTCCCAGTCCATAGTGACTTCAACCAAGTCAGCTGCCGAAAAGAAGAACATTCAGATGATCATTGATACCGAAAGCCCTTCAGACTGTTATATCCAGACAGACCAGCTGAATTTGGAAAAGATTTTCCTGAATCCGCTCTCTAATGCGGTCAAATATACACCGGAGAATGGCAAGGTCTGGTATGGCATCAAAGAGCAGCAGGATGAAAAGAAGCTGTCATACATTATTACTGTTCAGGACAACGGTATTGGTATCAGTAAAGAATTTATCGATCATATCTTTGAACCATTTGTGCAGGAGAAACGTCCTGGATATGAATCTTTAGGAACAGGCCGTGGCTTATCAATCGGTGAACTACCCCGACCTACGCATACGCTAAGAGGTCGGAGCTTCCTGCTTCAATGACTGCTGCGCCTCACTGTCTCCAGTGTCTGTCGATAGCACGTCTTACATAGTCTCCACAGGCGTATTGGTTCCCGCAGTCCCTGCGGTACCTTGTCTCAGTCATGATGTCCTACAGCACCATGACATTTTTTTCTTCTAAGATACGGATCCCTTCCTGCTTCAGGTTGACAGCACTGTTCCTGTCGCGGTCATGTACTGTGCCGCATACAGGACAGGTCCATTTCCTTACTTTCAGGTCCTTTGTCTCTGGGTTCTTTGTGCCGCATACGCTGCAGGTCTGTGTACTTGCATAGTACCGGTCAACTGTGATC
>CAYLQV010000008.1:0-83361 GCA_964385925.1 uncultured Galactobacillus sp.
TATTTCTTAGGTACTGCATATTCGATCCTTGCTCCATTCTTGCAGTAATAAACATCCATCTCCTGTACTGAGGTCTTCTTGTTCAGACGGATGTTTCCTTTTCCCCAGTTGCCATCAGACAGCCAGACTGTTGTTCCTTCTACCTTCTCTATGAATCCAACATGGCCATCTTCACCATAGGTCCTTGGGAAGGAGACAATAGATCCGGGTGCCGGATCGCTGCTGAGGACAAACTTATCCGGATGAGCAGCAACCACCTGTTCTGCATCGATATATCCAGACCCACGTGCTCCACTGTCATAACCGTAATACTGGTAGAACCTGTACCAGGCAAATGTGGTGCACTGCCTTGGGTCCCAAAGTCCTGCCTTTGCTGCATAGTAGAATGGATTGCCTCCACCAATTGCATATGCCTGCTGCCAGATAAAATCGTTCATCGGGTCCGTTGTCATGATCATCGTATTCTCTGGTGCTGTACATCCTGTCGTTCCTTCAAAGCCGAATGATTTTAAGTCCGTTGTTCCCTGCCGAATGATGCCAGCAGTCAGCAGCTTGTCTCCCAGCTTACCAATATTATCCTTGATATGTCCATCAGGCTCATATCCATACTGTACCCTCATCAGATCATAGATAGTGATCGAATCCGTTGCTGAGAAGCAGTTCAGATATGTATTCCAATTGCCATCCTGCACGATAGACTTTCCTGTCTCTTCGTAATAGTAAAATGACACTGCCTCGGCAAGATAAAATGAGCTGCAGCTTGGAGTATAATGTGTCTCCAGCTCCAGCCCATCACTGTTCTGCCATTCTTTTAATGCCTGGCCCAGTGGGATACCTGTATCTGTCTGTGTGATGTTCAATGATGAAAAGAAATCACTGATCGCATTGATGACACTGACAACTGGCTCTGCTACATAGGCAACTGCAGAGAAGATCGTCACCATGACCAAAGTAAAGATGCATGCCCCAATGACAATTGGGACTGCTATCTTCATTACTTTCTTATTGTTGTTCATTGCTGGAGTCCATCTCCTGCAGTTCCTTAGAAGTCACTTCCATTGTGATCGGAATCCGTCTCTCGCCACAGATGAACAGGGCCTTGCCTCTTTCAAATCCCATGATCAGATCAGCTTCTGTTGGATTGATGCGTTCCAGCTGCATCATATCATCACAGGCATCCTTTCTTAATCCCATGACGATCTTGTAATCTGCATTATTGAAGATTGCCTTGCCGTCTGTCAGGACACTTGGATCTGCGAAATCTCTTGGCTCCTGTGTGCCTACCAGCATCGAATTGTGATACTTTCTAGATCTTCGGAAGAACTGAGATACCAGGTTTGCAGTCTTTCCTTTCAGGATGAGCTGATGTGCCTCATCAATGACAAATGCTGATTTCTCTCTCTCATCAAGGCACGTGGCCCATGCATAAGTGAACATGATATAGGACAGTGCCATCTGCAGGTTCTCCTGCATCGTCTGCAGCTTCTTTGTTGCGAAGCTTATCATCTGTCGTCCATTTTCAGGGATATTTACTGTTGTATATCCATTGAAGTAGATGGACCACTCGTTCTTGATACGGTTCATATTGATGGAGAGATTATTGAGCAATGTCAGTTCATCTGTTAGACCCGGCTGTTCCTGGAGCACCTCAATTCGTTCCTGAAGACAATCAATAAATGTACTGAATGTAGGCATCTGTTCATAGGCCATTCCCTTGAATGGAGGAAAAGCACCATTTTCTTTTTTGATTCCTACCTTTGCATATGCCGCAAATACGATGTCTCCAGTCAGAGAATAGATCCGTTCGTCCATCCTAGGGAAAAGAAATTCCAATACTGTATTGAGGTCATCAATGACATTGAATATTGCGGCCTCTGTATCCCACTTCTTTTTCTCAGATTCGACATCATCTTCCTCGCCGCTGATCGGCTTAAGGTCAAAGATATTGATGATGTTCCCTCTGATGCCCCACTCAATGTATGTTCCCTGGTAGAGCTTGGTCATCTGGTAACTGCGGTTCTCTGGATCGATCCAGACGATCTTTGTCCTGGTACGGATGAAATGCCGGATGAACAGATTCATGGTCGTTGTCTTTCCAGATCCAGATTTGCCTACGACGATGATATTTCCATTGGCTCTCTGACCGAACTTTGCTTCTTCCGGATTGTTCAGATAGTAGAATGGATCGAACAGGATCACTCCGCCATTCTCCAGCTCATGTGCCATCAGGAAGCCCTTTGGATCACGCAGTGTATCATAGACAAATGGCCATAGCCCTGCAACACCATATGATGGGAGCAGGAATCCAAGATTCTCCTGTGTGATCTTGCTCAGGTTTACATGTGACCACAAAGGTGTGACTGTCTTCAGTATCTGCTCCTGGATCCATAGCGGGCGATTCACGATGCAGCCAGAAGTACTGAGCTGTCTCTGCAGGTCCTTCGTCCTGGTCTCGAGCTGGTCCATATTGTCGGCAAATACTGCAAAGACCAATGTCACATTATGAGTCAGATCGTGTCTGACTGTGACTTCATTGATATAGCTCTGTAAAGATGTAAGGCTTGCCTCAAGAGTCGATTTATAGGAAGGATCTGTTGTCCTCATATAGTCATCTTTTTTCTCACGATATTCCTTGCGGATCAT
Source organism: uncultured Galactobacillus sp. (assembly GCA_964385925.1). Taxonomy (GTDB): domain Bacteria; phylum Bacillota_I; class Bacilli_A; order Erysipelotrichales; family Erysipelotrichaceae; genus Bulleidia. The sequence goes on from CAYLQV010000008.1 coordinate 2,644, forward strand.
CGATGCAAAATCATATTTCAGATGATCTAGCTTTACGAACATCTTGATATAGTGACATGCAAGGATGTCGCTCAGAAGCCCAAGCATGTAATTCTGCGGCAGCTGCTGCACGGTCAGTACGGTGACCAGTTTATCGCTCAGATGGATCCTGTCATGCCTGATATACAGATTTGTCGGTGCAAGCTTTGATCTCAGGATCATGTTGTTCGCAGGCCGGATATTCATCGGTGCATCATTGCCCTGGGTCAGATTATCGGATATCTGCTTATTTCGATATGTCGCAGTTTCCGGATCCCATTCATGTCTTTCATTTAGACAGCTGAAAATGCCACGGGGAAAAAGGAAATCTGTCACGAGCGGTATCTCGAATAGATAGGACAGGTAATTGAAGTAGTCTCTTTTGTTCAGTTGCTTTGGTTCAAAACCAGCTGACTGAAAATTTCCATAGAGATCTGTCATACGTTTGGCCATATGTTCATCATTGGTGTCCCTTATCATGACGAAGAATTCAAGTTCCTTCTGAGATTGCTGAAAGCCATAAGATTTCTCGGTGTCATTGTTGATCATCATCTTGAATCGTTCCTCGTTTTCGCCTCTGGCTTCATCCGCGAGTTCGTCAATATGAAGATGAAGGTCGACTGGATTCAGCACAAATCCAAAATAAAGATGATCCGGGCAATGGTTCAGACAAGCAGTCAGTTTCTCGACCATATTGTTCTGATCCGCCGGATCATCAATAAATATATTTTTTGGTGTCAATTTGATTCCTTTGATCTTGATCGGTTTATGACTTTTCCCCAGAACGATGCAATCATCCTGAATGTCTGTGACATCGATCCAGTCCAGAGTGCGTTTGGCTCTGCGGAAAAGCATCTTTGCATACTTCTGAGCACGCTTCAATTCTCTTCTGTCTTTTCTTTCACTCCTCGTCATACGTCGAGGTCTCATCATCTGAGTCATTCTTGTAAATTCCTCCCCAGTAGTAATATCTGTCTGATAATAAATATCTGATCATCATGATCAGGAACTCCAGTACATTGTGATAGATTCCAGCCGGACTGATCAGCACTACAGTCAGTACGCCTGGAAGAAGCAATGCACATATGATGTACGCACTTCTTCCTTTGAATACTGTGATATATGTCATGATTGCAATCAGAGAAAAAGTGATCCCGATTGCTGCAATGATGATATCGATCCAGCGGAATCTATTGGCAATCAGTCTGCCCTGCTTGAAATTCTTTGGACAATTGAATGTCATCATGAAACATTGCCTCCTCCAGTAAATGTGTTATTTGAAGATTTATTGCTGCGGGTGTTGAAAGCACTCAATGTGCTCTGCTGCAGATGCGTCAGTCCAGTTGCCATGCGATTGTCCCTGGCATTTGCCATCCGCACACTGTTCGGTGCATAGATCCGTTCTGCAGCTCTGGTATACATATGTGCAGCAAGATTGCGGCCCATCTGTCCCAATGCACCAGGCTGTCCTCTGTCTGCAAAGAAAGAACCATCCCGCAGCAGTCTGCCATCCGAATAGCCGAGGATTCCACGCTGATTGACATATGAAGAGACACCACTGTCACCATATTGGGATGAAACATCCCCGAGGGACGAGCCTCCTTCATCTTGACTGCTGCTGTTATAGAATGACTGGTCTGCTCCAGCTGTTTCCAGAGCCTGTGACAGTTCACCCTTCGACATATTTTCTGCACCAGGGACGCCCAGGACGCTGGCAGCCTTTAATTGGTTCGCTGTTGGTGAATCACCATAACTAGGCATTCCTGCCCCTCCAGAGCCTCCAAAAGGCTTAATTCCGCCACCCGCAGATCCTGAACTGCCAGTATTGCTGCCACCGCCGCCCATGATCGCAGAGACTGCTCTTGAAGGATTCAAAGTGCGGCCGCCAAGCAGCCTGCCGGTTCCGTAGGTGCCGACTGCAGCACCATAGGATGCGGCTCCGCCCAGTACATGCATCGCCATCTGGGATGCTCCCATGAATGCCATGCCCGTCTGAATCTGATTGAAGGATTCTGATGCTCCGACATCTGCACCGAGCAGCTGTGAGATCCCTGCCGGACTGTGCATGATGGCAAAGACCGCTCCAATGAAGAACAGTCCTTTTGATAATCCTGTTAAAGGTGCCGCAACTGCTGCGACCATTGATAGCCATATCATTGCCATCTGGAAGAAATTGACCACAAAATCGGACATCGTCATCCGGAACCAGATACTGGTCGAATTATCTTTTGCGTCTACAAGTCCTGACAGTGCATAAGGTGCCAGCAGTATCTTCAGAAGGAGCCCAACGATACGCTGTGCCACCTGGATGCATACAAATACATAGCAATAACAGCACACCACCCCAAGAACTAATACAAGGGCAATGTTCTCTGTATTCGAGAAGTATTTATATGTATCTCCATCTTTGTCATTGATCGAATCATTGGTGATGACATCGATCAGATCCTTGCCATCCTCTGTCTCTATCGTTTTAGGATCCGAGTTCAGGTCACCAAAGTCCGCCATCCCAGATGTGATCAATATAGTGCTCGGCTTGCTGTCCTGTGAACCAACGATTGCAGGGAACTTTTCACTCAGGCTGCTGGAGATGCTGCTGAGACCTGGAATGATGACTGGGATCATGACCATGATGATCGATATCGTCATGAGCCTCCGCAGAATCCCAATGCCGCTGAGACGTTCTATCTCCTCATCATCATAGAATGTCTTGAAATACATCAGGCACAGCCTGATCAGGACAAAGAAGAACAGGAGTATCGATATTCCCTTGAACCAGTCCCAGATAAATGGGAAATCTCCTACATTCAGCTTGAAGATGCTCAGAAGTGTCTGATAAGCAAAGTCCAGTATCTGCAATGCAAATCGTCCAACGAACCACAGGACACGCCGCATCGTCTCATCAAATATCTTTCCAAAATCCATGGGACTTTATCCCCCTTTCTTTTATGACGTAAGACCAAGAATTGTTGCGATGACCGGAACGGACCAGATGACAACTGCCGCAATCGCAAGCTTTGTAAGTGTCTTGGTAATAGGCTTCTGTTCTCTTTCCTGTTCATCCATAAAGAACCATTTTGATCCAGATACCAGTGCAGATACGACAAATGCAACTGGTACGAACCATAGCAGGAACTGCCGCAGCGGATCCAGATAAGAATTGATCGTGCTCTGTGCTGTCCCTGTATCAAATCCAGCGTTGACTGGCATAACTGAAAAAAGGAAGCACATGATGCTTCCCCATAACAATGCTAATTTTCTTTTCATATTCTCTCCCTCTTATTTGTATGTGAGCTTATATCCTGTATACAGGCCATTGACCATCATTGGCTCACAGGTATATGCCCCATAAGCACTGCCGTCGACTTTGCATGCGTTATACGCACTGTCGATATCATAACCATCTGTGAACCAATAATACTTTGTCTCACCTGTTCGAGAACCGTTCTCTGTATTATTTGAAATGGAACTGGATGTTGCCTGTGATGATGCCTGCTCCCCGCTCCGGGATGTTTCATCCCGCGAGGATTGATCTTCCGTAGGTGCCGGAGTCGCTATTACTGGATCGATAAGAGTGACCTTCAGTTCTGCAGCCGCTGTATTGCCGCTGCTGTCGCTGACAGTGTAAGTTATCATCTGTTCATCTTTTGATGTGTCCAGTTCTGTCTCTGTCACTTTATCTTTGAGGTTACCATCGACATTATCTGATGCTTCTTCGATGTATTCTGATGCATGGAAGTCATCCATGGTGCGTGTGAGCTTCACTTCATTCTGCTTGAGAATCAGTTTCGGAGCTTTGCTGTCGATGACATTGACTTCCAGTTCTTTTGTAACGACCTTCTTGGAATTCTTCAATTTATATAACAATTCATTTTTTCCTAATGCATTGGTATCAAGCGGGTCCGGCAGGATCAGTTCGACTTTACTGTCCTGCGTATAAGACTGTACATATTCCATTGGATTGAAACTGCTGCCATATTCAATATTGACCTGGTCTGCAGTCAGTGTCAGATCCAGTGGCTGCATATAGGCATTCAAGCTCCCGGTCAATAACAGTCCTGCAAATGCAGCTCCTATACCGCCAGCGATGATCAGGACAAAGATCAAGATGTTCTTCAGATGCTTGTGATGCAGTTCAGCCTGTCTCTGCGGTGCAATCTTTGCTTCTTCATCTATCCGATTGCGGACAGTCTCCATGTCCTTTTCTGTCATTGTCGGCTTGGCATATGAACTGACCTGGTCAAAAGAAAGACCCGCCTCGAAACCGAGACGGATCTCCCGCATCTGCATACTGCTGAATTCTGGGACTGCATATAGATCGACCTGCTGGATTGTCAGACCACTCATGAACCCGCTTCTGATCTCCTGCAACTGGAACGAGTTCATGCCCAGCGCTTCATATTTGTTCAATTGATCCATGATCACTTTTCTTGAGTTTCTTCAAGGAGGCCTTCTTCTCTGGCTTCCTTGAACATTTCTTCCTCTTCTTCATCGGTCATTCCATAATTGCTCTCATCAAGAGTATTTCTGTCCATATGTTTTTCCTTCTTCCTCTATCAATGTCTTGGTCGTTGTACGGCCAATCAGTTTGTCGATTGATATGCCAAATGCTTCGGCAAGATTTATGACACTTTGAACTCTTGGCTGCCGTTCTTCCTTTTCCCACTGAAGTATTGCCCTCGGAGAGGTATGTATCCTCCTGGCAAGCTGTTCCCTTGTCATGCCATATCTGATACGAAAGTATTGGATGCGTCTTCCTATTGATTTTTTTTCTGTCATGATTGTTTATCCTTGCAGTAGAATTCGGTGCTATATTTTAACAGTTTGCAAGTTTTCGGTGGCGTGCCTCTGCTGTTTTTTTTCATACATATCCTTATCAGCCATCTTTAGCAGGTCTTCCCACATCAACTGATTGTTCACTGTACTGCTGGAAGCTATTCCATACGAAAAGTCGAAGTCAAATTGATCATCTTCTAAATAACATATCTTCCGCATTTCGCGATAATACTGATCAATCTGTCTCTTAAAATCATCTTTTAAGATCCCGCATGCAATGATGATAAGTTCATCACCGCCATATCTAATGACGAGCCTTTCTTTTCCTTTTTCCCGGTCATTGAAATGCAGTTTCCAAAAACCTGCAGCATCTCTCAGCACCTGATCTCCTGCACTATGTCCATATTTATCGTTGATCGTCTTGAATCCATCCATATCAATGAACGCCATGTTAACCGTGATATTGTCTTCATGGCAGCATTGGAGAGAAGGTACAAAATGCTCATCTAAGAAACGCCTGTTGTATACACCAGTCAGCGGATCTGTAATGAGCATTTCATTGTAGCTCGATATCAGCTTGCCTATCTGATCACGCTGATTGCTGTCCATGATCAATTCGCCAGTCGTATCCTGGACCATTTCCAGGATCATTGCCTGATTATCCACCCAGACAAAACGTGATGTAACCCAGAAAGTCTTTTTATCGATCATTTCAAGTTTATATGCGACTCCCATGCTCTGAAGTGCACGGAGCGAGGTACAGTTTTCACATCGTTCATCTTTGCCCCAGATCGAATGACAGATCTCACCTGTTGGCTGAAAGCTATCTTCGGCGAGGACCTTGCGGTCAACTGGATCGACCAATCTGACGACATCATATTCATCTTTCATTGAAGAAATCAGCTGATCAAGTTCAGACCTGGTAAACTCTTTTTTCATACAGTATCACCTCATGCAATATTTGGATCATTTATCTAACACTCTGTGACATAGATATGTATGTCATGATTTTGTAAATGTATCCATCAGTATCCGTTTATATTTGTTCTGATAATATTGGACCTGAGCAGTACCTGCAGTCTGGGTTATCACATTGTCATTGCTGTCTATCACATATTTGATGACACTGATCGTATCATTGTTGTTGGCTGATGTCAGCGTCGAGGTTCCTCCTGTTGTAATCGTCATGATATATTGCTGATTCTTGGTGTCGTATGTCAATGCCCACCCCTGCTCAGCAATCGCGCTTCCATCGGCTTTTAATTTCTCCCTGATTACTTTAGTCCAGGTATCCATTGTATAGCCATGGGATGTGCTTGTGTCGCCTGCCTGAGAGTCGATCGTATGTGTTCCCTCTGCCAAGTATGACTTCAATGTCTGTGTTTGACCATTTTTATTGATCGTTCTGGACAGCTCTGTTAGATTTTCTATCACAGTGCGAATAACATCTTTTGCAAATGTGTCCGAACTTCCACCATGTTTGGAACATTCCACTTTGACAATATCACCTTCATAGAACGTCACTGTGACTGTTCCTCCTGCAGGACAGATATCATTGACAGTATTCCCACTGACTGTTTTGTTCATGGTGCCAGCGGCATCTTTTAAAAGATCACCATTGGATAAACTGTCATTGGTCATCTTTTCAATCCTGAGTGCTCCCAAAAGGCTGCGCCGATTCGCTTCACATGCTGCATTCTCTGCTTTGTCTTTCATTCCAACAAAGATCGGTATGCTGACAGATATCAGGACACCGATGATCGCTACAACAATCAGAAGCTCTGCTAACGTGAACCCATTCTTTTTATGTGCTCCCATATAATCAGTTTATCACTTGATAGACTATTATATGAAGCTTTGATATCACATTACTCACATTTGCAGCTTACGTGCTGGGGATTTTACTGTTTTCAGACCATTATTTGGGATAAGATGGTCATTGTTCATGCTCAATTCCAGATTGTCCTCAATATCCAGTGGCTGGTCTTTCTGATAGCGATGAAGATATTCTAGGTGTGAGAGCAGGCCTGCTTTCATGTCCATATAATCTGCGGCGTGCTCTGCTTCCTTGATTGCCTTGAACAGGATATCCGGTTTGTCCTTGATGGATTGTGCCCAGCTCTGTACATATGCTTTATGATTCTCTGTATACTTGCTGAGATTGCTCTCATCCAGAGATTCCGGAGATACTGTCTCCAATGCCATGAAACATGAGGTCATCTCTGCAATCAGCTCCTCGAAGGCATAATCTTCAGAGCCAAAGATATTCTTGATGCTGCGGTTCAGACGATCAGGATGACCAGTGCTGTGTGCGAGCTCATGGAGTGCTGTTGAGTTGAATGCATATTCGCTCTTGAAGCTCTCGATTGCTGGGAGATGGATCGCATCTTCCTTTGGACTGTAATAAGCATTGTCCCCGCCATCGAAATTGATAGGGACATTCATTTCCTGTGACAGTGTATTGACCAGATCAGTCTGATTGATCTCCACCTTGTTCTCCTGCTCGACCTTCATTACTGGCAGACCCTGCACCTGCTCTGCATTGAATACCTTGAAATACTTTGCAACTGGCTGAAAATCCTCCGGCTGCCTTTTCCCTTCTTTAAGCAGCTTCCTGGCATCAGGGAAAGAGATAAAGGCATCCTTCTCCCCAAATTTCTTTGTCCTGTCCCTGACGAACCAGTATTCGACATCGAATGCATGTTCACCTTTCCGTACCATAGCCTTCTTATCGATCTTCGCAATCTGATTGAAGGTCATCCATCTTGGATCTTTCCAACCTTTCGTCATGCTGATGACTGAAAGATAGAACTGATTGATGCCTCGGTACTGATGGTTGCTGACAGCATTAAGTGGGACAGAATTCGTATGCCACTCTTTGACCCAGTCCAGATCTTTTTCTTCCAATACATTAGTAAATTGTTCCGCCACCATCTTGCGGAACTCTTCTTTTGTCCTCATAGCTCAATCCTTCTTTCACAGATGCATTCCATTTGCTTTGATCAAGCTGTTGTTCTTCAGCAGCTTTTTTTCCGGCACCAATGGTTCATAGGAGAGCATTTCATTTGCAGTGTTGACCATGTCGACAAAATCTATGATATCTATGACCTTTGGCCTTGTTCCCTTCATCACTTCGCCTGTCAGTGGATCTGCATCGAATACCCTGAATTTCCAATCAGAATAATAATTGATGATGATCCCGGTCTGGTCCTGGGTCGGTCGGATGAAATTTTTCGGATGCCAGATGACCTTCGCCTTCGACTCCCATCCATTTTTAGGGAATAATAATCGGCATTGCCTGTCCGTTTCTGCTGTGATCATTTGCTTCGAGCTCTCAATGGATTTATAGCTTCGTGGATCTGTTTCTTCGTTCATCACTCTGTCCAATTCCATATCAAGCGAATGCCCTATATCATTTACATTTCTCCTGCATTGCTTCAGCTGTAGAATGCTGACTTCAAGCCGAGCATCCATACCTTCAGATAAGAATTCCGGATGGTCCTTCCTGAACCTGATGATTGATTCTCTGACTTCATCCAGTTTCTCGACCATGCTGATGTTCTCATGTGTCAGCTGTACCATTTTCAAAGTCTCTTCATGTTGTCTCATATTTTCTCCGGCACTCATTTCGGGGATGTCCCATCCCGCTCATAGAAAAGGCCATGGATTTCATTCCATGACCTGAATTTCCGCATTTTTCACAGCCTTGGCCCACGATTCTTGTTCACTGCTTTCTTGATTCCTCCCACGGTCGTTATCTTCATTTCATCAGCAAGTCTGCCTTTGATGAGTGTCGTGAACTCCTCATCGTCAAACTCCAGACAGTCATGTGCCGCAAAGGAGAAATAGTCATCTTTGGTCACGATGATATGATCCAGCACCTGCAGTTCCAGGTCATGTGCCCCTTTCATTAGCTTTTCTGTTGTTGCCAGATCATTTTCTGACGGGTCTGGATGACCGCTCGGATGATTGTGGAACAGCATGATCTTAGGGGATTCCTGGAGGAGGGCTGCTGTGAACACCTCCTTAGGATCTACCAATGCAGCTTTCCATCCGCCCTTTGCGACCATATGGAAATTCATTGGCTCATTTGCATTATTGAGATAGATCACCGAGAAGAACTCGCTGGACATATCGCCGATCATCCGCTTCATAAAATCAATGCAGTCTGTCGGTTTTGTAATCTGTGTATCATCCATTGGTTTGATGTTGACAAGCTTTACTCTAATTTCGTCCATTTTCAGTTCTCCCAAATGTATACAGTGTCAGCACATCTTTTTCCTCTTGTTCAGTCTCGTGCTGTTCAATATAGTCATGTGCCTCTGCTTCCGTCAGATCCTGTTTGCTGATAACGACGGCTTTTGTTTTTTTCTGTTGATTTTCTTCTGGCATTTTATATGCCTCCTTTCTGAATGAATCTGTTAAATCGTGATGTTTCATCACTCTCAGAACGTAAAAAGGAAGGGACTGATATTTTTCCCTTCCTTCGTTCAATAAATACTTATTTTATTTAGTTCGCCTGACGCTTTCTCAGGATGCACAGAGCCGCTGCTCCCAGCGATATCAGGAACACGATGCCCCAGTATCCTGTCGATGCTGTCTTCACACCTGTATCCGGTGCCACGTACTCTTCTTCCTCTGGCGCTTTGATCGTGAACGTCAGCTCCCCATACACTGATTCTCCAAAATCGACATGCATCGTATATGTGCCCGGATCCAAGGTGTCCAGATAGCTCTGGTACAGTGTGATGATCGTGCTGCCAAAACTTCCTCCGCCGATTGGTTTGTTATCAATGGAGAACGTTGCCCAGTTTCCATCATTACCACTGATTACTATTATTTCATTATATGTGTTGACAATAGTTTCATCCGTCTTGTAAATGGATGCAGCGGTCAGTGATGCCAGCGTCTCTTCGAACTTCCCGACCAGAACCGATGTTGCTGTATTGCCCTTTGTAAATGTCACTCCCCCTGATGTATTCCCAGAAGGATATACTGCTGCAGTCTGGAACGGTGTGACCGTCAGGATATACGATGCTGAAACAGCCTCATAGTAGGCAGTCGCCTGTGTGCTTGCGGTGATCTTAGCAGTGCCGACGCCGATGATCTTTACTTCACCAGTGCTGCTGTTCACTGTCGCCACAGTTGGTGTGTCACTTTCATATGAGATCTTGGCACCATCCCTTTGCAGTGATACGGTCTGGGTAAAATCTGGTGCCCTAAATTCCTTTGTGATATCTTGAAAGCCCGTCGTATCAAAAGACTGGGCTATCTTATTGACAGTAAGAAGATAAGTGATCTCAGCTGCTTGATGATCTTTAGTCTGCTCCACGCTTGCCTTGATCGTTGCTTTCCCTACGCCGATGATCGTCACTTTGCCTGTGCTGCTGTCAACGGTCGCCACATTCTCATCGGAGCTGATATATGTCACCGTCCTGCCTGCCATTGCATCTGTGACTGTCTGCGCGAAATCGGCATCACCATATTGTTTTGTAATATCATTGAAATCATCATATTTGAATGGATGATCTTCACTTGGATTGACGACAAGCGTAAATTTCAATATGGTGTCAGTGCCGCACCTATAACCATTGGATGACCTGAGCACAACAGTATAAGAGCCAGCAGAAAGCCCTGCGGCGATATCCAGCGTCTTGTGTACATTATTCCATGTGATCTTATTATTTCCTGAGTCCTTGGAGACCCTGCCTCCTTCGATAGCATATTCTGATGTGGAAACAGCTGAATAGCCTGCGGACAATGTCATTTCTGTATCACCCTTGATCCCATTGATGAATGCAGGATTGCCAGAGATTCTACCTTCACCTTGATTCTCCACATATCCTTTGAAGGTCCCGCCGGAGATGGTGCCAGCTAAGTTGTTCACAGTTCCGCTGAATGTACCGTTGGAAATTGTGCCAATACTATTGTTGCTCACAGTTCCGCTGAAGGTGCCGCCGGAGATGGTGCCGCTATTGTTCACATACCCACTGAAAGTCCCACCAGTGATGCTGCCTGATGAGAGCACTTCAGTTGCTGACTTACTATCGGTATCTCCTCCTGCATAGTCTCCATTCAAAAGGTACACCATCGGTTGGGAGTCAACGTAATTTACTTCTGAGCTCTTCACAGATCTTCCTGAAGGATTGCTGATGACAAGTGTGTATCCTGAGGTCACAGTAATTTCTGTATAGCCAGTTTTAACCTCGCATGCTGAATAGCCTGCGGTTCCTCCACTGCAGGTCCCATCGGAGTTGATTGTGACGTTGACGACATTGCCTGCTGCATGTACAGGCATAGCTGTCACAGGCAGCAGTGCCAGGAACATGGCGATGATGGCAAACATACGGATGCATGATCTGATCGCTTTACTGTTCATAATGACAGCCCCCTTTAGCAGAGTGAGATCTCTTCTACCAAAATCATAGCACCAGAAGGACTGTACATTGGCATGAATTTGTCGCAAATTACCGATTTATAACAAACTTCAGCTAATCCATTCTGTGCTTCCTGCGTCTGTACACCAGAATGGCAATCACCACAAACATTGATGCTGCTCCTGTGATTCCCCATACGATTGGAGCTGTCTTATCTCCGGTATCTGGTGAACTTCCTTCGTCTATTGGAGCCGCCTCATCATTGACCACGATCTTTACTGCATTGTCCTTGGCAAAATCATAGTCTTCGGACAAGGTCACATCATAATGATTGCTGTTGATACGGTATCCCTGTGGTGCTGCTGTCTCCTGGACATAATATCCGCCAAGGTCTCCATTGTACTCGACGTTCCAGGTAATGACTCCCTGGCCATCAGTTGTACCCTTGCAATCGTTGCCATTGATATCCTTTGCAACTGTACCGTCCTTCAGGAACAGTGTGATCTCAGCTCCTGGAAGAAGCTTTGTCTGGTCCTGTGCATCGACTTTAACGGCTGAAACGTAGTAAGTCTTTCTGACATCGGTCATCATGATGACCTGTGCCTTTTCTTTTGTGCCTGTGACAGTGAATGTGACATCCTTGCTCAGATCAAAGCCAAATGGTGCTTCCAATTCTCTCAGGATATATGTCTTATCGCCCATGACATCCTTTGAGATATCGATACCTGCCGCATCTGATGTGGAAGTATATTCCTTCACAATGATTGCTTTACCATCCTTATCAGCAGCTGGGACAATATTCCCATCCTTATCTGTTGCTGTCTCAAGGATCTGCAGCTTGGCACCTGCGACTGGATTTCCATGATTATCTACTTTCTGGATTGCAATATTCGTTGTCAGATCTTTCATGGTGATCGTTGTGACATCTGCAGTGCCGGTCTTGGCTACTTCGAACTCTACGCTCGTTGCTTTATAGACGCCTGCAACATACTCTGATTCTTCGAGCAGGTACTTATGTCCTGCAATCAATTTTCCATCCAGTTCGAATGGTTTATCTGTTGTGATACCGTTGTTCGGCAATGTCACTTCAGTAACTGCAGTTGTATCTGTGAGCTTCAGTGTGACGCCCTTGACATAATTGCCATTGTCATCGACCTTGGCAATCTGATAGTGGATCATATTATCAATGAGTTTCTCCGCCTGATCAATGCCATCATCTTTGACAGTGAATGTCGTAGATGCGGCATAGTAATAGCCATCAGGAGCAGATGTCTCAGTGATGGTATAGGTCTGGCCCACTTCAAGATTCTTGATCTTATGTGCCTCAGTTGTAGATGTCCAGTTATCGACTGTATTGCCATCCTTATCAGTGACTGTGATGAGAGCACCAGGTGCTTCCTTGCCATTCTCATCTTCCTTGGTCAGGGTGACGAACTTATCGGCCATACTGACATGCTGGACCGTATTGTCATCTCTGACCACCAGGTCAATGCTTGATGCCCTTGCATAGCCAAGGTCAGCTCCATTTTCATCTCTTGGTGTAATGGTCTCTGTGAGCGTGTATGTCTCATTTGCTACCAGGCCTTCTATCCTGTATTCCTTATCTGTTGAGATCCACTGTGCAACAATGGATCCATCTTTTGTCGTCAATGTCAGCTTGGCGCCAGGCAGCTCTTCACCATCAGTTGCTTTCTTCTTGGAGACATCAAGTATCGTCTGTTGATTCACAATCTTTTCTGATGCTGTTATGGTTGGATTTCCCATTGAATCTTGATCATAATCGTTCTTCTCTGTATCAAGGTGTGCGCCGAATCCTAAGATGCCGCCTGTCGTCTTCTGCTCGAAGTCATAATGATATTCTGCATGATTCGTAACTGTGCCCGGCATCTGTGAAGTCTCTCTCAAAGTATATTTCCCTAATGGGATCTCTTCGATCACAGCATTGCCGAGCTTGTCGACATTGAAAATGCCAACTGTTTCACCATAGATGTTCTTGGCAGCTTCTCCTGCCTTTATGATGACTGTTCCATCATCTGGATTGATGATGTCTTCGTCAGCTGTGAGAGTGAAGCCAAAGCTCGAGAGGTCATTCCTGTTGAGCAATGATAGCTCAGCTGACTGTGCCGCTATGGATTTATCTATCGTCAGACTTGCAGTGATCTGCTGATCATCCTCAGTGACTGTGATGATCCTGTCTCCATCATCATCCTTTATATAAATAGCATTCACATCGATAGTGAACTGCTTTGGTCCCATTTTTATAAAACCAGCTGGTACTTTTGTCTCTTCCAGCAGATATGTACCTGCATAGAGCTGCAGCGGTGCAGTCACTTCTCCTTTTTGATTTGATGTATTCTCTGCAGGGTCATTAGAAACTGCAGCCACAAATGTAGATGCACCTATCCGGTCTGATGTCGCATTATCAGAAGTCGTACGGAATGTGTCATACCACTTGTCATTCACCTTCTGTCTTACATATTCATTGACAGCATTGCCATCTTTATCCGTCAGCTGCTTGATCTTGAACTCTGCGCTGTTGTATGTGACAGCCTTCCCTGTCTGGGAATCGATCTTCTGGATTGCGAGCCAATATGGCACAGGCTGATTCGTTACATAATATGTTTTCGGTGTTTCGCTGATACGGTCAGAATCAACGATGAATATTGCTGTCTGATCTGTCATCCGATACTCAGGATCACCTGAAGCAGTCTGGAAGACCATATATTTTCCATATGCAAGATATCCAGAAATGCCAGTGCCATTCTCATCTGTCGTGAATGTCGAATGCTCATATGGAAGGAATGCTGCCTGATCAAGCAACTGTAATCTAGCGTCCTTGACCGTGATTTCTCCGTCACCATCAGAGTCCTTTATCTTGGACATGAGCAATGCTGCAAATGTTGCATTTGGTTCAGGATCTGCAAAGCTCGAGGTACCTCCCTCTTTTGCAATGGTCTTGAAGATGCTCAGCCTGCCGACATCAGGGCGGTTGACGATTGCTGGCGCCTCTGTGATGCCCGGCTCTCTGATCGAGAAAGTGGATGTCAGTATATTTGTAGGCTCCGTCTTCCCTGTGTAGCCTACTGGTGCTGCTGTCTCAACAAGCTCATAAGTTCCATAAGGAAGCAGGTCATCAGATGACTGGAAAGATCCATTTTCATTTGTTGTATAGGTCGCTATCTTAGCGTCCTTTGCATATTTCTGTCCATTGACGAGCACTTCATGCTCGGATCTGTTGTAAAGCTCAAAGGTCATTGTGAGATCTGTATCACCTTGAGCCTGTGCACCTGTGACTGGATCCTTCTTCTGTACTTTGAATCCACCTCTTTTTATCGTATTAGATAGATCTGATGCACTCACTGGTCCAGGGCTGGACACTGTGAACGTTATATCTAGTGTATCTGTCGCTGGATCTGCAAGATATCCGGCTGGAGGATCGATCTCTTTGATCTCATAGTTTCCATATGGCAGATAAATATTCTGATCTGCTGAATTGAAATTGCCATCTGTATCTGTTGTATATGTACCGATCCGGCCATTGCTGCCGATCCGTTCTCCATTCACAACAACAGCATTCTTTGATCTGTTATATAGCTCGAAACTGCACTGCAGATTGCCATCACCTTCAGCTGTGCCATTGGCAATGTCCTTCTTATGGAGCGTGAACGGTGCCCGGATGACCTCATCCGTTGCCTGGATGACATAGTCTGCATCACTGATTGTAAATTCGATCGGATCTGAGGTCTGCATATACCCGTCAACTGTCCGAGTCTCAGTGTATGTATAAGTATCCGGTGCAAGCCCTTCAATGATGTTTGAGTCACCATTTTCACCTACCGTCAAGGTGCCGGCATCTCTACCAGTGGCCTTGTTCTTGATGTCATATGTGATATCCGTAAATGGTGCAGCATTGCCTTGCTCGCTGACACCCTGTGCATCCGCTTTATGCAGTCTCAGCTTATAGCCAAAGCCCTTCAATGCGATTGCACCCTGGTATGGATCAAGATGTCCTGGAGAGACGACTGTCTGAGATCTCGGGTCATCTGTCGCTAATATGATCGGCTTGCTCTGGATACGGAAGTAGCTGCCTTTTGTAGCGAACTTGATCTGATGATCGACATTGAGATCACTGGCTGCCATAGTGACTGTTATGGTATTCCCGCTGACGACCGCATTTGCACCAAAATCATTCAATGTCACATCTTTCAGTGTCAGGCCTCCGGAAACATCAGTGATCGTATATGTCCTGCCGATCAAAGCCTTATCAAAATAAGCATTCTGCCCTGAGGTCCCGACCGCGTTTCCATTCTGATCCTTGATGACAAAATCCGGTTTTACATTGCCGGCATCATATGCAGCTACAAGTTCATTGATTGCCTGTACTTTGGCATTGATATCTGCGGTCGCTTCAAAATCATAGCTTGCAGGATCATCAGGATAGATCATGTCAGTGCCCACACCAGGCGCCTTGTAATATGCAGTTATGCCGGCATAGCTTGGATCGAGTGCTGACCAAACGGCCTTCTGGGTCGCTGCATACCATGCTTCTGAATCATGGCCATCATAGCCATATCCAAAATATGTGATCTTAGTGATCTGCTGCCTGATTGCATCGTTCTGGAAATTTGAATCTTCAAGTGTTGACGTGAAGTATATATTAGAGCCCATGATTGCTTCTACTTTCGGCTCGACACAGTATGACGGGATACCGTTATATGTGTACATCGTATTCTTCTCAATCGACCCTGAATTTGCCCAGTTCCCAGTGGTGAACAGGCCTGGCCCGTAGAACCAGTATCCTGTCGCACCATTGGATCCGAGCGATTCTGCTTGTATTGGTACGGCTGCTGTCCCAAATCCCATGACTATGGCGGTCAATACCGCCATAGCTTTCTTCATGAATCTCATCTTCATTTTTTCTTCCTCCTTCAAATAAAAAAGGCAGCATCCGCCGCCATTGCTATACCTTCTTCATGATGAATCATATTTATCCGTCATCTCATATCATCCTCCAAACATAAAAACGGCAGATCATCATGACCTGCCGTATGATTCAATATTTCTTAATCTTCTCCAATGCTGAAAGCACCGTCATTTGTTGCAAACACCCAGCAGCCATCATAATCGTCATCATATTGGGAAGCGCCGGAATTGCCTGCAGTGCTCCCAACAGGCTGTTTGTTAAGCCATGTTATATATGCACCATAGACTTCATCGGAGCTCATGCAGATGGACTGTTTCGAAACAGCTGGCAATGACGTTGTTTCTGGCGTAGTAACTGATGCAGGTGTTTTGACCGGCTCCGGCTCTGGAACCGCAGTGGTCTCAGGAACAGTCTCTATGTTGATAGGAGCTGCCACAGCTGATGGGGCTCCCATATCAGTGCTGCTGACTGATTGATCATTAGTTCCAATTGTTCCTGCAGCAGACTGATCAGGACTGATATCATTTTGCACATCTGAAGCATCCGCTCCACTTGTCATCATTGTGCTGCTTTCCGCTGATGCAGAAGATGCCGTGCTTACAGGCAGATTGCCATTTGGATCAGTCGGTGCAGAAGTACTGATTGATGGGACTGCGGATCCTTCAGTGTATGTTTGTACCACCGATGGTACCTCGTCTTTATTTGAAGATGTAAACAGCAGAAAGACTGTATACACCGCAGCCGCTATGATGCAGCCGCCTGCAATGATCATTTTTTTCTTTCCTGTTCTTTTCATAATATCTCTTCTCCAATCATATAATATGGAATAATTTTTAAAGATGCTCAGTAATGACTGCAGATGCGTTTGGGGTACATAGCTGCAGGAGACTGAGCCTTGATGCAGTCATAGTTGCCAGAGGACGTGAAAAGCGGCAGTCCTCGGGGATAATGAGGATCTGCCGCTTTCTCTAGTCTACTACGACTATACACATTTTATGGGATAGTGTGTCCCACTTCAAGTACCCTTTTGGGATGATTTTTTCGGGACATTTTCACAAAAGTGTGCACATGCGGCAGATCAAAATCATTTCTTATAGAACTGGAGCTCCCATTCAGGATGCTGAGCGAAATATCCTCCTTTGATCCCCGTGCGTTCCATTCTCCTCTTGTTGATGACAGTGTTGCTGAGGATGATTCCAAGCTCATCATACGAATCCAGGCGCCAGAGCTCAATCAGTTTTTCTTCCGCTGTGTCGACCAGCTTATAGTATTCCCGCTTGCTGATACAGTAACGATTGAGGATCACCTGTCTCTGGCATGCTCTGAAATATTTTGATGCGATCACCGCGCGCTCCATGTCAGTCAGGTCGAGATTGAAATATCGCAATGTACCATATACCAGACATAAGTTGCTCATATCATGTTCCATAGATAAGAGTGCCTTGTCCTGTCCAATGTAAGACGGCTCTTTGATAGTGATCAATGATCCACCTGATCTAGGGGCGTCTTTCCTTGAAAAACTTGTATTGACGATGACATGGAACGATTCGTCGAACTTGAACATACAATCATATTTATCATTGATCCCATTGAGCTGGGATATCAGCCATGTCAGTCTGGCAGCAGGAGGAGCCTGCTTCTGCATTGCCATAATCCATCTGTTCATGAGCACTATCCTTTGCTGCTCAGCAATAATGACAGTATTGCATATTCATGGGATGAGAATCCTTTGTTTACAGATTTCATGATCAGCTCTTGTGCTGTGAACCGGACACCCATGGAATCACATCTGTCAACGAGTGATTCCAGATCCATATCGGTCATCTTCAGGATCAGTCTGCATAACAGGATGTGGTTCTGATTCTGTAGCGATTGCAGTTCTTTTGTCTGTTCAGTGAGATAATTCGTCAGAGTTTTGATATTAGTATCAAGATCCGTAAAGCAAGTAGGATCAAGGACTCCTTCATCCAGCAGAACTCTGTAATTGTCACGACTTGAAATATAGGAGTTCATCGTCTGCAGTGAATAGAGGACCCTGTCGAGATTCACCTTGATTGTAAATGCCAATGTCTCATAATCCATTGTCATGATCATCACCAAGCTTTTCATCCAATAATACTTTCAATGCAGAATACAGTTCTGATAATCGGCGTTTATCGATATCACAGTTCTTCCAATCGAAATTCATCAGGTTATCAGACAGCCTTTTCATCTCTTTGCAGATCGTATCGTAATTCTTCTTCTGTGTGAGGATATTCTCCTGCTCTTCTGCATGAATCTCTTCTTCCTTATTTTTCTTTGCCAGATATGTTTTGATAAAATTTTCAGCAAACGGGAGCATTGATGCAACGATATGTACTGTTCTCCCTTTGACATTTGCATCTTCTATTCTCTGGGCATTGATAATATCAACACATTCATCGATCAGCCTTTCCTTTTCTTCGCTAGTCAGATTCTTAGTATAGTTCGATGAGATCATGGCAATCCGCTCATCGATTTCATTCTCGAATGGGGGAATGATCAGAGCAGGGACTTTGCCCGTGATATCATCGCCTTCATAAGAGTAGTGGAACCCTTTTTCCATCAGACTGTTCAATGCTTCACAACGGGTATGACCGGCAAAGATCACATGACCTTCTGGTTTATCGATGATCGTGATTGGATTCAGCAGACCAGTCATCATGATATTCTCTGCGTACCGCTCGACATCTTTCACTGGGAACATATTGAGTGGATTAGGATGCACTTCATTGAGATCCACAAACACAACTTTGTTCTTGTGTGCTTTTTTCAAGATATCAGGATCAGCTTTCTCTAAGAATGCATTCAGATTTAGTTCGCTCATAATATTGCACCCTCGTCCTTTCTTTCAGTTCTCATGACCTCGTTTACAAAGTGCCGATAATCCAATGCTACATGTGCCTTAGGATTATCAAGTACAGTCTTATAGTTGAAGTTTGCATTGCGGAATGGGGCTGCCTGGTAACGAATCTGCTGTTTATATACATGCCCTTGATAGATTGACTGCAGCTGTTCTGCTATTTCCTTTTCTTTTTTGTTGCGGTTGACAAGATTGAACAGGATCATATAATCCAGGTCAGCATTGCTGTCCAGTTCTCGGATGACTGATGCCGCATGTTCCAGAGTCATCTGTACGCCTTTCACTCCACCGACATCCAGACATGTTGGAATGATCAGTTGATCCGCAGCATAGATAGAATTCACGCTCATGATGTTTATTGATGGATTGTTGTCGATGATGATCTCATCGTAGTCCAGATTTCTCAGTATCTGTTTCAACTTCAGCTGTGGAAGACCATTCACGGAATTGCTCTGGAGCTCATAGATTGTGTTGAAGAGATCCAGATCACAAGGAATCAGATCGACATGGGGGAATCCTGTATGCCATATACATTGCGGTGCGGTCTTTCTGCCCCTGAGCAGACCGCATAGGGTCCTGTCTGTCTCTGGTGTCTGAGCTCCAAATCCGAAATCTGGAAGAAGCAATGTCGAAGCTGTACCTTGTCCATCTGCGTCAACTATCAGCACTTGCTTCCCCGCTTTTCCCAGACCAGCCGCAAGCTGGATGGCAGTACTGGTCTTACCTACACCGCCTTTTACGTTCATGATTGATCTGATCATATGTTCCCCCTGCGGGATGTCTCATCCCCGCCAATTACTTTTGTGTTTTTATGTGCGGGATGTCCCATCCCCATTTGTGAAGTTCTCAATTTCCGTTGCGGGATGTCCCATCCCCGTCCTGATTCAGTCATGTCGCAGTGGGATGTCCCATCCCCGTCAGCTAAATTCAGCTGTTCGGATGCGTGAAGTGATTCCCTCTGCTCTAGATACTTGACCATTTCATCCAGAGATACCGGCTGGAAGCGCAGCACTTTCCCATCGAGCCGGATGACAGGGAATCTTTTAAGACAGAGCTGTTCAAAGCTGTCCCAGAGCTCATAATCATTTACTGTGTCGGAACTGTCGACCAGCTTCCAGTCAGCATGATTCTCTCTGACATATTCCTTGATCTGGTAACATAGCTTATCTCCACGGTCAAGATAGATGGTCACCTCATTTTGCTTGTTCATCAGAGTTTCCCCTTTTCGCTATGAACTCATTACGGAATGTCTCATCATTCATTGAATCAAAAAACTTTTCGTATTTGCTCTTTTGCCTGGCACTGACTGCTCCGCACTCCATGTAGATGCACATTGCATTGACTACCAACAGCTGATCTTCGAGATCAAGCCCCATGCAGAGATCTGTTGTTGGAATGTCTTCGTAAAAATCGTTGAACAGGTGTAGGGATCTGCGATAGATCCTATATGCAGATGTTGAGAGATAGCCTCCTGTAAATTTCTTCTTGAACCAATGGCGGTCAAAATCAAAGATCGTATCTCTTGCATTCCACAGATCATCAATCCCTGCAATGGTGTAAAAAAACTGCCGGGTATTACGGTCTGTGTCTTCTTCGCCATTCCGTTCTACCAATTCGTTGTATCTTTCCTCATGCTGCTTTGAAATAAATTTGATTTCCATTAGTTGCTCCTCCCATTTGTTGCAACATAGCGGGATGAGACATCCCGCACGACCATCAGGGTCTCCTGTTTCTTAAGTTTTTTCTGTAAGATCTTTTCCAGTTCATCGGCCTGATCCTTCAGTTTCTCTGTTTCTGGACTGTAAGGATCCAGATCCAGCTCTGATAGATCCCTGGTCAGATATTTCATGGTCCTGGCTGTACGCAGGATCTCCGATTCCTTTGTGACTTTTGTTGGATGAAGATATCGCTTCACATAGCTCTGTGGAATATTGGTCATCTGTGAGATCAGTTTGTATGTCTTGCCTTTCGGCCTAGTCCCATTGGTTTTCTGCTGCTCTAAGATCTTCTTGCATGCCTCGATCAGCTTGCCTCTGAGTTCTCCGGAATAGTCCTCGCTATCACCTGCCAGCAACATTGCCTTGAATGTTGGCACCATCTCTTCGGATGACAGTGCATCTAAATCCAGCTCTTTCAAATTCTCTCCGGAAAGATCAAGCACATAGCTTCTCTCACCATCGAAATCAAAGAATGTTACTTTCATAGCATCGACTACAACTCGTTTCTTCATGAGTCCATACCCATCATATTTCCGAATGCCTCATGTCCTTCTTCATCGGAGAACCAGTTCTGAATCATCGAAGTAATGTAATTTGTCTTGTTATGAACCGCTTCCTGGTCAATTCCAGGCTTTCTGCAATAAACTCTGTGATAGATTTTCATCAGTAGTTCGCCCAGTTCATCTCGATTAGCTACATTGATTTTCCTGACAAGGGATGGATCATGTATGTCCTTCATGATATTCAGCATGGTATCCAAGGCCCGGTCCAGTTTTTCCCGTTGACTAAAATCTTCAATCGCAAAATGTTCACTCATATAACTTGGTCTAAGAAGTCTGGTTATATAATCTTCATTAACAGTAGGTTTATTACTAGTACTTAAATCTTCCTCTTCGTAGTTAGTATTTTTAGATAGAGTATTTCTAGAAATAGTATTATTAGTAGGCGGATTATCGGATTTCCGTTCATCCGACATCCGTTCACCCGATATCTGTTTATCCGATCTCCGATTAGCCGATGTCCGATAATCAGCTCTCGGTGAAAATGGCTCTGTTATCGCATATTCTTCATCTTCATCGAAATAATCCGGTATTTTTTTCTTTTCTACTGGCCAAGGAATGAAGCTAGGATTGTCGGTCGGAGACTCATAAATGGTGTACTCATAGACAGCAAATTTCCCACCTGTTTTCCTGGTCTGCACAGTGCTCCTAGTAATATATCCGTATGAGATCAGGACATTTATGCTCGCTGTAACTGCTGCCTTTTTCTCTTTGTGCCGACGAGATAGGTCAGCTATTGTGAAATCCCAGTCATCCTGGAACTTCATCATGTTGCAATAGACACCAATGTCCTTGTATGAGAGACGAGGATCATCAAAGACTTCATTTGATACCTGGGTGAATTTGTTCGCCCAGACTTTTTTTAACTTCGCCATAATTTTTAGGCTCCTTTAGACTGTTTTTTGTATGTACGATTTTTGTATAAGAATTTTTACAAAAATTGCATTATATAAATTTCTTCACTAGAATGTAATTGCAAACAGGAGCTAGATCCTGCTTAAAAGAGCAGAAGAATCTTCTGTTTATACTTGATGGAGTACGATGAGCAGATCAACTTGGTGGTGGATGAGCTCAATACTCCTTTTCTTTTTATGTCGTTATTATTTGTGAGCCTGTAGGTACGTCGGGCTTATTATGTTTTCTTATCGGTGATTTCCTTTGGATGGTACGGTCATTAGACTGCTCTATGAGTTTTTCTTCCATATCATCGTCAATGTATTGTGCCAATTGATTTAGCAGCTCTCCAGGCTTCAGCCCGACTGCTACTGCGTAATTACAGATAAATGAAATTGTTGGATCTTTGGGATCAGTTAAGGCATTGGCAAATTGAACCCTGGAGATTTTCATCTTTTTTGCCATTTTCTCCCCTGTGTAGCGAGAAGGATTGTTGTCCTTCCTGTGTTGATAGTCCTTTCGAATCACTTCCATAGTCAGTTCAGCAAATGTCTTCATAATAATGCCCTCCATTTACGGACTACTTTTCAATTTTCAAATGCAAGAAAATACAAAAAAAGCCCGTTTTTAGTAACAAAAACGGACTTTAGTAAGTATATGGAGCGAGTGATCAGAATCGAACTGACGTATGCAGCTTGGAAGGCTGCCGTTCTACCATTGAACTACACTCGCATCTTTTCAGAAGTGGTGTCTCGGAAGGGAATCGAACCCTCGACCCACTGATTAAAAGTCAGTTGCTCTACCACCTGAGCTACCGAGACATCAGTGGTATATATAGGCTGGGGCGGCGAGATTCGAACTCACGAATGAGGGAGTCAAAGTCCCTTGCCTTACCGCTTGGCTACGCCCCAATCATATCCTCTTCGCACCCAGTGGCGCATCAATTTTAAGAAAAATGGTGGAGACGGGTGGTTTCGAACCACCGAACCCATAGGGAGCAGATTTACAGTCTGCCGCGTTTAGCCTCTTCGCTACGTCTCCACAAAAATGGTGCCGACTATAGGAATCGAACCTACAACCTACTGATTACAAATCAGTTGCTCTGCCAATTGAGCTAAGTCGGCGTAATTGAATGGTGGAGGTTAACGGGCTCGAACCGCTGACCCTCTGCTTGTAAGGCAGATGCTCTCCCAACTGAGCTAAACCTCCATTTATGTAATGCAGCCCTGTTTCAGAGTGCTAAATTAATATACCACGGCACCCGTATGCAGTCAACCAATTATTTCGCAACTTTTCTAAAAAAACGACTTGAGAATTCTGTGTATATTTCACATTGTGGTACAATAGACAGCGTACCTGGAGGATGTTTTATGCAGATTTACAATACAGGCGGATTCAACAACAATAAAAGATTTGCAACAGCTGTTTTAGTAGGCATTGTCTCAGCCATCGGACTGGGTCTGATCTACGGATTGGTCCTGAGTTTCGTCAGGATTCAGCTGGAAATCATGTTTATTGGCATTGGCTGGTGCATTGGTACAGTCATTCAGAAATACGGGCGCGGCGTCGGTAAAAGATTCTGTGTTCTAGGAGCTGTCTGCACCTTCCTGGCCATTGTCATCGGCGACCTGTGTGCAATGTATGGAATCAACGGCATCCTTTATATTATAGGCAGTCCTGCCGCATGGGGAACTGCGTTAACGACATGGGTGCAGATGAATCTTTCGACGAGTATTAATAACCTTCTGGGAATCCTATTCAGAATTGCCGGAATCTATTTCGGCTATCATTATTCATCATTGTTCTAAAGGAGGAAACTATGTATAGAAATACCTGGATGGAAGTAGATTTAGATGCCATCGCAGAAAATGTCAGGGTGACAAAGGAAATCTGCGGCAAGAAGTACATTGCCGTTTTAAAGGCAGATGCCTATGGATGCGGCGATCAGCAGGTCTCCAACGCAGTGCTGGAAGCTGGTGCAGATATGCTGGCAGTCTCCTCATTGGATGAAGCACTGATGCTCCGCAATGAAGGATATAACGGCAGGATCCTGATTCTTGGTGCTGTTGATGCTTCTGAAGCAGAAATCTTGATTGAAAATCACATCAGTACAGCCGGCTATTCCAAGGCATGGGTCGATGCAGTCACAGCCAACAACTGCACAGGACTGCAGGTGCATTTAGCAGTTGATACCGGCATGAACCGCATCGGTTTCAAAGACAATGCTTCTTTAAGGGAAGCGTTTGACTCCTTAAAGAATGCAGGATGTATCATGGAGGGCATCTTCACTCACTTCTGCTGTTCTGACAACCCAGACCATCTGATGACGAATCAACAGTTTGAAAAGTTTGCTTCAGCTGTCAAGTTACTCGACTATCCATTTGAGTGGATCCACTGCGACAACAGCGATGCAACGATCTTCTTCAAAGATGACCTGTCCAATGCATGCAGAGTAGGCATTACCCTGTATGGCATTTCTCCATATAAGAAGGATCTTAAGAAAGCAATCTCTCTTCATACATGTGTCTCGATGACAAAACATGTATCCAAAGGCGAAACAATTGGCTATGGTGCCACCTATACGGCTGACAGTGATCAGATCATTGCCACCCTTCCAATTGGCTACGCAGACGGCTTTATTCGTGCCAACCAAGGCAGAAAAGTTTACATTGACGGCCAGATGGCTGAAATCGTAGGACGCATCTGCATGGATCAGTGCATGGTCAAGCTCGAACACGATGTTGCCCCAGGAACAGAAGTAGAGATCTTCGGTAATCATATTGATCTGGAAGATATGGCTTCTGAGCTGAATACAATTTCCTATGAGATCATCTGTCTGATCTCCGGCCGTGTGACAAGAAAATATATCTGGCATGGGGAAGAGTACGGTGAGGACAATCCACGTCTGATCCGTTCCGGCCTTAATAACTGAATATAATTGAAGCGGTAAAACCGCTTTTTTATTGGCTCTTTTGATGTACTGCATTAGAATATATATAAAGTATAAATGAGGTACTGTGCATGACAAATAATATTAAACTCGAGCGGGTCCGGCGAGGACTTTCGCAGGAAGAACTGGCATCTAAGGCATTTATTTCCAGAGCAACCCTTTCAAGAATTGAGACGGGAACTTCAGTGCCTGATGTTGATATGAAAAAGCGATTGTCTGAAATCCTGGAGGTCCCGGAATATCATTTATTTAATGAAACTGCAAAAACAGAAAGTACTGATGCTGCAGCAAACAATCAGGAACTATCTCATAAAATATCAATTCTGATTTCCTTGGTGCTGATGGTCCTTTCCTTTTTTGCCCTGCCGTATGGTATTTTTGCGGCAGCAGCAAATGTTGTCTACTGTTTCAAGTCAAAGCTGGGAAAATGGATCACGACTGCAGCGGTTCTCATTTTTGTCTTCACATTTTATGCTTTCGTGGGCTGGTTCTTTCCAGGCATTATGATTGGCTGGACTTCTGCAAGCTGATATAAAAGGTGCGAGCGCGTAAATGTCTGCTCACACCTCTTTTGGTACTAGATCAACGATCAAGATCTCTGGATTGTTGTAAAGCCGCGGTATCATCGGATTGCCGGATGCCAGACCTCTGGAAATGACCATACTGCGGCCATTGAGATCATGCACGCCTTCCGTATACTTTGGGAAGAAGCCGATCCGCGGAGAATAGATACCCTGATGGGTCCCTGGAATCCGCCACTGCCCACCATGGGCGTGTCCGCAGATGATCATGTCACAGTCAATACGGCGGTAGAAGTCAACGAAATCAGGGCGGTGTGAGATCAGAATCCGGTATCCATCATAATGGAAGTTCCGTGAGATTTCTTCTGAACTGTACTTCACCCTGCGGCCATGGTCGATCATTCCGTAGATTTCAATCAGATTTCCGGCTTCCTGGATAACGGTTCCCTGATCTTCCAGGACGTGGACACCTTCAGCTGCTAAGCGTAAGCGCAGATGACTGATCTGTTCCTTCAGATAAACATCATGATTGCCGGAAGTAAAATACATTGGAAACTCACGCAGCTGCCTGATCAGTTCAAAGCTGATCTCCACATCTCTGCCAACATCGAACAAATCGCCCGGAATGATGATCAGATCCGGCTTTTCTTCTTTTATGACATTTACAATCTTTGCCTGTTCTTTTCCAAAACGGCGGCAGTGCAGATCAGCTAATACAGCAATCTTCACCGGTGTCTTGATCTTCCGAGAAGTGATCTGATCATGTGTGACATCCATATGATACGGCAGACCAGCCGCGACAAGGGCCACGCCTGCGGCACCGACAGTGATCAATGCATATTTATTCATGTGCATCCTCTCTTTCACGGATCCGCTTGGAAAGTTCATCTTTGTTGTGGGCATAGCCGATGACCAGCATTGCATCAAATAATGCGATGACAACAGCAGCAATCATGACCCATAAAGAAACATTCTCATCCATTCGGATGATAACAAATAGAAAAACTACCGCTGCACTCGTCAGCAGTGCCAGCTTTTTCAGACTGTTCAATTTCGTATACGCATCTTTTAAAGAATCCTTCATTGCTCACTCCCGAAGTTCTTTAAAATGTCTTCTTCCCGGATATTCCGATAAATCAGATTCCCAGCAAAGATCTGAAAGACAAGCTGATCCTCTTCATCCTTTTCAGCAGACATGATGACACCGTACAGATGTCTATCACCGCTTCGAAATTCTACTGTATCTTCGATTGCATATCTTTTCATAGTCCCATTATACAAGAAAAGAGGACTCCAAAGAAATCCTCTGCCTTTATATGATCTTCTCAAGCCAGCGTCCACGGCCTAAACGGATGATGAACAAGACACCGCGGAAGCATAATTCGATTGTCATCGCAATCCACACGCCGGCTAAGCCCAGACTCTGTGCCAGGAAGAAAGCAATGGTAATGCGTACGCCCCAGATGCTGATCAGATTCAGGATACCCGGAACTAATGTATCACCCGCGCCGCGCAGCGCTCCTGTTGCGACAATCGATGCCGCAAACAGCGGTTCTGAGAACAGTTCAATCCGCAGGACCTGCGTACCTAACTGTTGTACAGAAGGATCTGGTGTTAAAAACTGAAAGACAAACGGACACAGGAACCACATCATTACACCCAGCATTGACTGCACCGCAACACCCACACCGCACGTCAGCCAGGCAAAGGATTTTGCCAGATCTTTCCGCCCGGCACCAACAGCCTGTCCTATCATCGTTGTCGCGGCTGATGCAATGCCGAAGCCCGGCATATAGCAGACGCTTTCCGCTGTCACAGCAAAGCTGTTGGCCGCAATGGCAACCGTACCCAGCGGCGCAACAATTCTTGTAGAGACGACCATCGCACCTGTTGTCGCCGACTGTTCCAAGGCCATAGGAATGCCAATCTTTGCGGCAGTGGAAACAATATCCTTCTGCGGGATCCAAGTCCCTGTATTTCCTTTTAAACATAATGCTTTTTCCTTCATGCCTGCATGATACAGCATGATGCCCATGACAGTCGCAACTGCAAAGCAGGTGCCAAGCTGCGCTCCCAGCACTCCTAAACCTGCCCCCGGCATAATCAACTCCATACCGAAGAAAGATACCACTCTGGTCGGGAAGATCAGAAAATAGTTATAGACAACATCCAGGCCGCACATCGCAGCTGCCAGAATGCTTGGCGTCTTCATATTGCCGGAGCACTGCAGCATGCTCATGCACAAAGTATTGATCTGACGGACGGGAATAAAGACCGCAAAGAATAAGAAGTAATCTGAAGCATCACGCCAGATTGTCTGATCTGCACCCAGCCACTGCGGCAGATGGGATGACAGAAGAATACCAATTAATGCAAGCGGAATGGATACAGCTAAAGAAGCTGGCAGAGACTGTTTGAAGATGGATTTTGATCTGTCTTCATTTCCTGCCCCTACCGCATGTGCTACCTGGACCGAAAAACCAGCCGCTGTTGCATTGATGAATGCACCAAACAGCCAGGTCGTTGAAGCAACCAGGCCGACTGAAGCCGATGCGGAAGCACCTAAGGAACCTACCATAGCAGCATCAATATACTCCATCAATATCTCTGAGATCTGTGCCAATGTACCTGGAAGGCTCAGATGATAGATTGCAGTGAGCTTATCCTTGAGGCTCAGTTTTTGTTTTGTTCTCATCATTTCAGAGAAGCTGACAGTTTCATTCATGGAATCATTATAACGGAAGCGGCTCAAAATACATAAAAGAAAATGCAGACTTCAATCTGCATTCTCACTTCTCTATTCTCTTGAAAACTAACGGCGCCAGATATACAGCACCAAATGCCGCAAAGCAGGCACTCAGGAACTTTGCAATTCTGAGGTCAACGGTCTTTTTAGCAATAAAGCTGACTCCGAAATATAAAACAGCGGTGATGACAAGGCCAACAATCAGACGGATGATCTGCTTTTTGTGATCAAGATTTTCTGTAGTAAAGGCCACATACTTCTTCTCAAAATACCAGCCCAGCAGAGAACCCGCCAGCATGCCGTATGACTTCATTGCATCCGCCTGCATGTCAAATGGATCCACCAGCAGGACGCCATTCTCATATGTCATTGGATAGGACTTCATGACAGTATATACAATCATCGCTGCTGTCACAGCAAGGCCGATGATCAGCAGCACCGCATCATTTCTTTCTTTCTTTGGATACCAGTCGAACAGCTTCTGTACAGCAAACAGTACAATGATGCCTTCTGCTAAAGCAATTATTACATCCTGCGGTGTATGAACGCCTAAATAATTTCTCGAGAAGCCGATCAGCAGAACGAGAATGATCATCGCCCATTTCAGTTTTTTCTTTTTCCGGTCTGTCCAGGCGATGCCGCCGAAGACTGTTGCCGCTGTGATCGTATGTCCGCTCGGACAGGAATATCCTCCTGCCGTAGAAATTGCCATTGAACTTGGAATGATGCGGGCATCCCGCTTCCAAGGCCGGTATGCACAGATTGTATCCTTCAATGTTGAATTTATTGACGAACCAATCGTGAAAGATGCCAGCAGATATTTTCCCTTCTGCTTGTCACGGCACCAGTAGACATAGGCAATCACACCAACTGCCGCAATGCCAAGGAAAGAAATTACATTAAAGAACAGGTCAGCGTAAGTACCTAATGCCTGCCTGATCCCCTGCAGCCACAATAAATAATCAATATCCATAAATCATACCTCTTCAGCTATATTATACCGTCTGTTCTATTTTTCCGGTCTCCTTTTTCCTGAATTGAATCTACACAAACAGTTTCTGAATTCTTCAAATACCGTTCTCATATTGTTCACAAACCTCCGGTATATTGCTTGTGTATCAAAAATACAGGAAAAGGAGCTGCTTATATGAAACAGTCATTTATCAAGAAAGGTCTCGCGGTCGCCGCATTAACTGCTGCTATCGCACTCGCGGGTTGTTCAACAACTGCCGCAACATCCACAGCTGCTGCCGCAACAGCAGCTTCAACTGCAGCAACAACTACAAAGACAACCGGTACAACAACAACGGTTACCTCCAGTGCTAATGCTGTCATTGATACTACGGATCTCTTCTCAACAAGAGATCTGGAACAGACAGCAGATACATCCGGTGCTACCAACATCACCGTCACCAGCGGTCAGGATGTTTCAATTACTAGTGAAGGTGTCTATGTCATTTCCGGTACCGCAACGGATGTCACAATCACCGTCGAAGCACCGGATGACGCAAAGGTACAGATTGTATTAGATGGAGTATCCATTACAAATACAGATTCCCCATGCATCTACGTGAAGACAGCAGACAAAGTATTTGTCACTACAACAGACAGTGCGAATACATTGAAGGTTACCGGCACATTCACAGCTGACGGCACAACAAATACAGATGCAGTCATCTTCTCCAAGAGCGACCTCACCCTCAACGGTACAGGCACCCTGAATATTTCTTCCACCGATAACGGCATCACTTCCAAGGATGATCTAAAGGTCACCGGCGGAACTTACAACATCACAAGTACAGGTCAGTCCTTACAGGCTAATGATTCCATTGCTATAGCAGGCGGAACATTCAATATTACTTCCAGCAAAGATGGCATCCATGCAGAGAACAACGAAGATGATACTGTAGGATATGTCTATATCTCAGGCGGCGATTTCACCATCAAGGCTGCCAAGCAGGGCATTCAGGCAACAACAATCTGTGAGATCGACGGCGGTACATTCAACATCACTGCTATGGAAGGCATCGAGGCAACTGATATTGAAATCAACGGCGGCAACATTACTATCAGTGCTTCAGATGACGGCATGAACGCTTCCGCTAAGTCAACAGCAGAAACTGTCCAGATTGTCATCAATGACGGAACATTGAATATCACTGTTGGTTCAGGTGATACAGACGCAATTGATGCAAACGGCAGTATCACAGTCAATGGAGGCACCATTAATCTGACTGCACCAACTTCTTCATTCGATTATGATACAACTGGTGTAATCAACGGCGGTACAGTCACTGTCAACGGACAGCAGATTACGACAATGCCAACTCAGATGATGGGCGGTGCCGGCGGCGGTATGGGCCGCAAAGGTTAATCAGCAGAAAGCAGTTCATTTATGGACTGCTTTTTCTTTCGGCAGATACTGCTTTTTGAATCTGCGGATAACAACCCAGGCAATGATCAATGAAAGCATGCTCGTCGCCGTATTGGATATGAACATGACAATTCCACAGCTCATTGAGCCAATTGATGTATTGTTCTGCAGGAACCACAGCACAGGAATGCGGAAGACAAAAACACGTGAGAAATTGATGAACAGAGTCAGCTTCGTCTTGCCAAGCCCGTAAAGCAGGGCGGCAGCCGCACAATTGGCACCTAAAGGGACCGCTCCTAAAGCTTCATATGTATAAACCTGTCCAATCAGATCCGCAAACGAAGCATCCTGTGAGGCAAACAGTCCAGACAGCTGCCTGAGATAGATCAATTCAATCCCGGAGATGACAAAGCCGATTGCCATGCAGTACACCGCACACACATAACATGCCTGCAGAACACGTTCATAGTTCTTAGCGCCATAATTCTGTGAAATGACAGCAGCGGTGCCATCCTGAAAACCTGCCTGCGGATTGGTCG
This sequence comes from uncultured Galactobacillus sp., assembly GCA_964385925.1. Taxonomy (GTDB): domain Bacteria; phylum Bacillota_I; class Bacilli_A; order Erysipelotrichales; family Erysipelotrichaceae; genus Bulleidia. The sequence continues at coordinate 33,922 of CAYLQV010000008.1, forward strand.
TAATACCGCCCAGATTGTTGGATACCCCAAGTGCACCAACCATCAGTGAGCCATACACTGCTGCCATTGTATTGACAATCGTCTTGCCATAAGCAAACAGTGCTTTTTCAATCATGACTGGAATCGACTGACGGATCATTGGAACAGTGACATCCCCTTTCAGCGTGACCGCATTTGGTGAGAAGGCGAACGCATTCTTCATATCAAAGATTGATAACATTGCCAAACCGAACATCAGAGCCTGTGATGCCAGACTTGCATAGGCAATCATGACCAAGTCTCCATTGAGAATGTAGACAAAGACGGCTGTCAATATCAGTTTGGTCATGATGACAAACAGATTCAGATAGAGAAGCTTCCTGGTATTGCCGCGGGCACGCTCCACTGAAATATAGACGGCATTCATGAACGTCAGTACGATGACAAACAGCTGCACTCGAAAATAAGATGATCCAATCGTGATCAATTCATCCGGTGTGCCGCAGAACTTCAGAAACGGTCCGACAATCGGCAGGATGCAGACAAGAATGACCATCCCAGACGTCAATGCAATGGCGTAAAGCGTGCTGACACGTTTTTTGACCAGTTGATAGTCCCCTGTCCCATACGCTCTGCTGATGAGGATTCCCGAGCCCACAGCCAGGCCGTTGCCAATCGCCGAAAGAATCTGATTCAGCTGATTCAGATATGCGACTGCTGAAACGGACAAAGCACTGATATGAGATGCCATCATTGTATCCATGATGGAAAAGATCTGCTGCAGACTTTGATACAAAGCTAACGGCAGACAGACCATCAGAACGACTTTCCACATGTTTCCATGCAGTGACAAGTCCCTGAACCTGTAGTCTTTTTCACTCAATTGTGCTTCAATCCGTTTCTCTGACATACTATTCATTTTAAATATAATTTCGTTTATTTCTAAAGATTTTATCTGCTTTTAACGTAATAATACAGATTTTCTACGATATAATACAGCTATGAGAATAACTGACCAGCAGCTGAATCGAATCTATGCGGAAAAGAATACACGCGATCCCTCTTTTATCATGTCCACCCATCATTTCCATCCTTACTATGAACTGTATTACCTGAATCACGGCATCTGCCGCTTCTTCATCAATGACGCTCTCTACACCATCCATGAAGGTGATCTGATCATTATCCCTTATCATCTGCTGCACTATACAAAATATGTCACTTCCTGTACGCGCACTGCTGTCTTCTTTCGGAAAGAAGACCTGCAGGCTGCCGACAGTGTGATTGACTTTGCACACAGTTACAGTAAACTGCAGATCTTCCATGTCCTTGATGCCAACCGCAGTGCAGTGGAGACTAACCTGGAGAACATGCTGACAGAGATGCGCTTCAATGATGAAGCTACCCCTTTAACGCTTCAAGTGCAGTTGCAGGAACTGTTCCTGATCATCAAGAGATACTGCCGGCATGTTAATGAAGTGAATGACCTGCATACAGACGACCGCGAGGTTGTTGAAGCAGCACGCTTTATTTCTGATCACTATGCAGAACACATCACATCAAAAGATATCGCGGCTGTCACCGGCTTCACGCCGAACTATCTTTCAACGAAGTTCCATGAGACGGCTGGTATCGGCCTTCATGAATATCTTGTTTTTACCAGACTGCATCACGCCGAGAATATTCTTCTTTCAACAAGCACATCCATCACCGACATCGCTCTGCAGTGCGGCTTCACCGACAGCAACTACTTCAAAGATGCCTTCAAGAAGATGTATGGATGCTCACCTAGAGAATATAAGAAAAAGACAGATCCAATCTCAAAATAAAAAACCTCACCGCAGAGAATTGATCTGCAGTGAGGTTTATTTTGATTGACTGTACTTCAGTTCTATGATTATTTCTTCTGAACGTACTTGAGGGAGTCAAGTGTTACGGCTGCGATGATGATAATGCCTTCGAAGACGAACTGTAAGTTAGTATCGATACCAAGAATTGTCAGCGAATATGTCAATGCAGTGAAGATCAGAACACCGACAACAACACCGGAGATCTTACCAATACCACCTGTAAAGGAAACACCACCGACGACGCAGGCTGCGATTGCATCCATATCCCAGCCCTGTCCATAAGCGGCAGAACCAGAACCGACCATTCTCTGACACTCAAGCCAAGCGCCGAAACCATAAAGGATACCAGCGATGACGAATGCCTTTAACGTAACCTTGAAGACGGAGATACCGGAAACAGCTGCTGCTTCTGGGTTGCCGCCTACTGCATACAGATACTTGCCGAAACGTGTCTTATTCCAGATGAACCATACAATTGCAATTGCTGCAATCGCCCAGAGAATAATTGTTGGGAAGGCTCCAATCTTAGGAATGATCATGTTAGGGATAGAGTTGTCAATTGCACCGAAAGATACACCCTTTGTACCATATGTGACTAAGCCGAAGATGATCAGCATGTTGGACATTGTGGATACGAATGGATGAATCTTGAATCTTGCGGTGAAGAAACCAGCGATAGAAGTAAATAATACAGAGAACATGATGCAGAGGAGCAGTGCAAGCAGTGCTCTGGCAAATGGAGGTACTGAAGTCATATCAATGATATTGCCAAATACAGTACCTGTATTGATTCCATTGTGCATGATGACAGTCGCGATGACCATGTTCATACCTGTGATACGGCCGATTGAAAGGTCAGTACCTGTCAGCATGATCAAGCCTGCAACACCTAATGCCAGGAAGGTACGAGGTGCAGCCTGCTGCATGATGTTCATGATGTTGTTTATCGTCAGCAGTGAAGTATGCTTGATGATTGGTGTAAGGATACACAGCATAACGAAGACGAGCAGAATAACGATATACAAGCCGTTGCGGAGCAGGAACTGTTTTCTGTTGAAAGAATAGTTGTATGCTTCACGGCTCTGTGCTCTGCGTTCTGCATATGTGAAGTGTGATCTGCGCAGCAGGTCAATTAAATGATATTCATGCGTGAATGCTTCATGTTTGCGGTCTTTAATTCCCTGGAGTTCTTTGTCATAACCCATCTTGGCATCAAACTTCTTGTTCTTATAGACGTAATTCTCATCCTTGACTTCCTGTTTGTAGTTAGGATCGCCGTTGTTCAGCTTAGCAAGGTTGTCTTCATGCTCTTTGGCAAGATCAGCAACTTTCTTGCTGTAGTTTGCGGAAGCAATTTCCCTTTCAGCTGTACAGCTTTCCCTGAGTTTATCATCATAGTCAGGACCATAATGCTCTTTTAAATACTTTTCACCTTCAGCAATTAAAGCATCGACCTGTGATTTGTTAGCAGCTTCTACTTTTTTTGCTTCAACAAGTTCTGCTTCTGCTGTAGAAATGATATTCTGACGTTCGCCAGATGTCAGCGCTTTATTTTCCTTCGCCAGCATGATCTGGTTCTTCAATGTAACAATCTTCTCTTCGCCGTCAGCGCGCAGAGCATCAATCTTTTTCTGGATCACACCGATGTGTTCATCAATCGGCGTCAGAAGTTCTGCTTCCTGATCTTCAGTCAAAACTTTCGACTGATCTACTGTCTGTTTATTTAGACTCATATTCCCTTTCCTCCTTGATTACATGTACTTGGCACTGAGCCTTAGCAGCTCTTCCTGATTCGTGTCCTTGGTATTGACGATGCCGGCAAGATGTCCGTTTGACATAACACCGATACGATTTGTAATACCTAAGATCTCCGGCATTTCAGAGGATACAACAATGATTGTCTTCCCCTGTTTTGCCATCTGAATGATCAGTTCATAAATTTCATATTTTGCACCGACATCAATACCTCTGGTCGGCTCATCCATCATGAATACTGCAGGATCACGTTCCAGCCATTTGCCGAAGATGACTTTCTGCTGGTTGCCGCCGGACAGTGAGGAGATCATATCATCTGCACCCATGCACTTTGTATGCATGATCTTGATTTCCTTATCTGTTGCACGGTGCATCTTATCATCTGACAGTGCGACACCATTCTTATAATGGTTCAAGTTCGTAAGAGTTGTATTGAAAACGAGGTTTCCCTTCAGGAATAATCCGTTTGCCTTACGCTCTTCAGTAATCATTGCAAAGCCATGTTCCATAGCATCTTTAGAACTGTTGAAGTTCATCAGTTTTCCATCATAGTAGACACGGCCGGCAGCTCTTGTACGAACGCCGAAGATTGTCTCCAGCAGTTCTGTACGTCCTGCACCTACCAGACCATACAGTCCGAAGATCTCACCTTCCTTGACATCGAAGCTGACATCCTGGAGATATGGCTTGAACTTGGTGGAAAGATGCTGAATTGATAGAATCGGTTTCCCCGGTGTATTATCGACCGGCGGGAAACGGTTGTCCAGTGAACGTCCTACCATGGCGGCAATCAGTTCATCCAGATTTGTTGACTTTACATCCTTCGTCAAGACAAGCTGACCATCACGAAGTACGGATACCTCATCGCAGATTTCGAATACTTCATCCATCTTATGCGAGATATAGATCAGAGAAATTCCCTGTGCGGTCAAGTTTCTCATCATCTTGAACAGCTTTTTTACTTCTGGTTCCGTCAATGACGACGTTGGTTCATCGAGAACAATGATTTTGGAATGATACGAAATTGCCTTGGCAATCTCGACCATCTGACGTGCAGATACTGACATTTTACGCATCGGCTGTGTCAGATTGACAGTCATATCAAGGCTTCTGAATAATGCGGCCGCTTCTGCTTTCATACGTGCTTCATCAATGACACCTGTTGAAGTCGTTGGATAGCGTCCTAAGAATAGGTTGTCTATAACACTCCGGTCAAGGCACTGGTTCAATTCCTGATGGACCATTGCGACGCCATTTTCCAAGGCATCTTTAGGACCTGAAAAATTGACGGGATGCCCGTCCAGTGTGATTTCGCCTTCATCCTTATGATAAATACCAAAGAGGCATTTCATCATCGTGGACTTGCCGGCGCCGTTCTCTCCCATCAGACCCATGACAGTTCCGCGCTTCACATCAAGGTTGATGTGATCCAGAACTCTGTTACGTCCAAAGGACTTGGACATTCCACGGATCGTCAGAATAATATCTTCATTCTTTTCTGTCATTTATAATTCCCCTTTAGCTGGGCAGAATATATGAAACTGCTCTACTTATAAAAATTATCAGGAGGGAAGTTAATCCCCCCTGATAAATCAATACATTTAATTATCTTGAATTACTTCAGAAGAGCTGTGTATGAAGCAGCGTTATCTGTCTTGACCATGTTGATAGCGTATGCATCATATTCGCTTGGGTTGCCGAGACGGTTAGTGATATTGGACTCTGTCTGGCCATCACCAGCAATGTATTCAACATTGAGGTTCAGTAACTTGTCATACTTCTGGAGCAGTGGAACATATGTTGAACCAAGGAAGTTATCAGCACTGTTATATGTATCGAGCCATACCTTCTTGGAAGCATGCTTTGCAGAATCCAGCTGATTAGCTACTGGCTTGTAAGCTACTGTGGAATCCATGAAGTCTTTATAGTTGTCAGCTGTAACAGCAAGGTTCAAAGCATAGAATGAACGCTCATCAGCGACATACTTGTAATCAGAATCTGTCAGAACGTTTCCAGCATCATCCTTTGTGGAGATACCTGTCATGACATCAACACCATCAAGGGAGTTTCTCAGAACTCTGAGTGTCAGATAAGCCTGAACATCAGCGTGCTGTGAAATTGTTCCGGAATAACCTTCAGCAATAGCTGCAACAGCATCGCTGTTTGCATCGTAACCGAATGTAGGAACCTTCTTATCCTTTGACCAAGCTGTGAACATTGACATGCCCATGCCATCGTTATTGGAGATTACGACATCAATCTGATCACCGAATGATGAAGACCATGTGCCGATTGCGTTACCTGCTGTAGCTGCATCCCATGTAGCACCAGCAGAGTTCTTCATTTCCTGAGAAGCCAGCTCACGAACCTTAAGACTTCCAATTGTACCATCCTGGACATCCTTAGAAGAACCATCTGTGTTTGTTCCGACTGGCTGATAGTCAGCATTTCCGTCAGAACCCTTAACAGCTGTACCAAGGGCATTACGTACGCCTCTTGTACGAGCGATTGAGTCATTGTGTCCGATATCACCAATAGCCAGAACATATCCGATGATGCCATCGCCGTTGCGGTCGATCTTGGAAATGTTAGCGTTGATGTAATCAGCGATCATCTTGCCCTGCAGTTCAGCACCCTGCTTAGCATCGAAACCGACATAATATGTCTTATCGTTGAAGTTCAATGCTGTCTTGTCCAGTTCACCTGTTGAACTGTTGGATGGCTGACGATTGAACCAAACGAGTGGCTTGTCAGCGTTGCTTGCTGTTGAACCAGTTGTGCTAGCACTTGTAGCAGTACTAGATGATGATGAGCCCGCGCAGCCTACTAAAGAGAAGGCTACTGCAGAGGCAGTCAATAAAGGTAACAACTTCTTCATATCAATTTTCTTTCCTCCCACACTTACGTTTTCGTAAGCGCTTTCTGATATTTCCATACTAGCATTCAAAAAATGAAATTGCACATTTTTTCAATGAAAATAAAGCGCTTTCAAAGAAATTTGAAGAATCCTCAAAGTTTTTTCTTTATCAGAAAATCCAGTTCCAATTTTTTTACATTCTTTCACTTATTTTCATGCAGTTTTCATTAGGAGAAAGTTCATATTTGCATATAAATGATGTCTATTCTGACATGCTGAATTGATGCTGTGCTTGACTGTCAAATATCAAAAGATTACTGTACAATAATGGTCAAAGGCCGGATCAATCATGACATCTAAATCTTGATGTGACTTCTGGGAAAGCTGTGAGGAAAAAATGAGTGATTATTCTGTATTAATTGTGGATGATGAGCAGGATGTTGCCAATGCCATCATTCAAAAAATAGACTGGCAGTGCATGGGCTTTGCTGTACCTGTATATGCGGCGAACGGACTGGATGCACTTGACCGTGCAGAAGAAGCACAGCCGGATGTCGTTCTGACAGATATCAAGATGCCGTATATGGATGGATTGGAGCTGAGCAGAGATCTGAAGGATCTTTATCCAAATATCCGGATTGTATTTTTCTCAGGATTTGACGAGTTTGAATATGTCAAGGAAGCAATCCATGTCCAGGCAGAAGAATATATCCTGAAGCCGGTGGATGCAGAAGAACTGAAATCAATCTTCCAGAAGATCAAGAACTCTCTTGATAAAGAACTGGAAGCCAAGCAGAATGCAAAACTTCTTGAGACGTATTATCAAGAAAGTCTGCCGGTGCTGCAGGAGAACTTCTTCTCTTCCTTAGTGGAAGGAAAAATTGATGATGCAGATATCGAAAAAAGCATTCAGGACTATCAGATCGACCTGCACGGTCCTTACTACTGTGCTGCCGTCATTCACTCATCAAGCAAACATCTTCCGGACGGTATTTCACCAATGCTGCTCGGTGTATCTGTCCGTAAGCTGGCAGAAGAAAGATTTAATCAGCAGTGGGATGCAAAATTCTTTTCCAATTTAGGAAACACTGTCATCCTTGCCCAGCTGAAGGATGAACAGCAGGTCAAGAAACTGACCGATGACTGTGATGCTCTATGCCGTTTGGCAAAGACTGTATGCAAAGCAGTCGTTACTGTCGGTGTCGGTCCTGTCTGTCATTCATTAGCTGAAGTAGATAATTCCTACAGCGGTGCCCGTTCTGCTGTCTCCTACCGTGTTCTTTATGGAACAGGCAGAGCCATCAACATTACTGAAATAGCACCGCAGGAAACAACTGTACCTTACCGTAATGAAAAAGATCAGCTGGAACATGTCTTTAAAGTTGCCAAGATCAATGACGCTGATTCTTTAAAAACTGCTGTCCATGAATATCTGCAGAGCAGCATCAGCTCTTATAAGAACATTCAGGAATATCATATCTTTATCATGGGACTGGTCAGTGAGCTCTATCAGTTTGCCAAGAATAATCAGCTGGATGTCGAACAGGTCTTCCAATCCAAGGAAGATATCCTGCAGACTGTGCAGAGAATGGAAAAGGATGAACTGGAGAAATGGCTTTCTGAGATCTGCCTGCGCATGCAGACAATGCTGAAGGAGAAACGCAAGAGCACGACTAAGACATTCGTTGCTAAAGCACAGGACTATGTCAATGAGAACTACAGTGACATTGACCTCAATGTTGATAAGATATGTGCATATCTAGGTGTCAGTTCCGCTTACTTCTCAACCGTATTCAAGAAGGAAACAGGAAAATCATTTACCAATTTCCTGACAGATATCAGAATGAAACAGGCGGTCTCTCTTCTGGATCAGGATGAGAAGACATACGTCGTTGCTGAAAAAGTTGGATATAGTGATCCGAACTACTTCAGCTACGTCTTCAAGAAACAGTTCGGCATATCGCCATCCAAATATAAGACTGGAAAGAATTAACATTCATGTCAGAACAGAGAAAAACAAAAAAAAGGACTTACTTATTCCACCGTCGGCCAGATGCTACGCCATTGAGCATACGCGGTATTATTCTGACCACTTTTACCGTGGTCGCTGTCGGCAGCGTCCTTTTGACTTCCTTTGTTCTGTATCAACAGTTTGAAAAACATTCACGCAAGATGATCACTGACAGTACAGAACGTCTGACCGAACAAGCTGCCATGCGTCTTGAGAACCATCTGACCAGCATGCGTGAGATCTCCGATGCACTTTACTATGATGTCATCAAAGATACTGACTTCTCACAGAGCAATGTCAATGATGCGATGAACACACTATATGAAGCCAACAGCAACAACCTGGTCTCCTTCGCTCTTTATACGCAGTCCGGTCAGCTCCTTTCTGCTGCCCCTACTTTAATGCAGAAGGAAGGACTGGATGTCACCCAGGAAGACTGGTTCCAGAATGCCTTGAACAATGAAGAGAACCTCCACTTCTCTGTACCGCATGTCCAGAATCTTTTTAATTCTCAGTCCAACCGCTACTACTGGGTCATTTCTTTGAGCCGTGCTGTTGTGATCACGACCAATGGTGTCCCGCAGGAAGGCGTCCTGTTAGTTGATATGAACTACAGCTCCATCGAGCAGATGTTCAATGAAGTCAATGACAAGAACAACGGACAATATATCTATCTGACCGGCAGTGAAGGACAGATCATTTATCATCCTCGTCAGATGCAGATCAATGCCGATCTTTACAATGAGAACAATCTGCAGGAAGCTTCCTATGATGACGGTGTCCATGAAGAGACCTTCCAAAGCACTTCCCGCACAGCCATAATAGACACTATCAGCTATGCTGGATGGAAGATGATCTCTGTCATTCCTTCCACCACTTTCTCCCTCGGCATGAACAGTTATCGTTACTTTCTGGTAATGGTAATCATCGTTGTCATTCTGACCATCATTCTGATCAACCGTCTGGTTGCACAGAGAATCTCAAGGCCATTGACAGATCTTGATGAAGCAATTCAGACTGCACAGGAAGGGAAACCGCTGATCCCAGCTGACTACGACGGCGGTTCCCGTGAAGTGCAGCTATTAGGAAGGACACTGGAAGGCTATCGTGAACGAAATACACAGCTGATGCAGGATATTGTTGTCGAGCAGGAAGAAAAGCGAAAGAGTGAACTAGATGCCCTGCAGGCACAGATCAATCCTCACTTCCTCTACAATACTTTGGATTCCATTGTCTGGATGATTGAAAGTGAACGCCGCAAAGATGCTGTCTTCATGGTCACTCAGCTGGCAAGTCTGTTCCGTATTTCTCTCAGCCACGGCGATACAATCATCACCATTGAAGATGAACTGAAGCATGCTGAGAACTATATGAATATCCAGAAGGTGCGCTTTAAGGACTCCTTCACAGTCTCATTTGATGTCGATCATGCCATTGAACCATACTGCACTGTCAAGCTGATTGTTCAGCCAATCTTAGAAAACGCAGTCTACTACGGCGTCAAGAATATGGATGAAGACGGCAGAATCAATGTTCGAGGATGGAGAGAAGAAAATGATATCTACATTACCGTTGACGATAATGGTTTCGGCATGCCGCAGGAAGTTGTTGATCAGCTCTTAGATGAGAATAACAAACATGTGCCGCATCATGGTTCGGGTGTTGGTCTGATCAATGTGCAGAAGCGCATTCAGCTCCGATTTGGACAGCAGTATGGTCTGAAGATAGAAAGTGAAGCAGACCATGGCACAAAGGTCACAATCCACTTACCGGCTATTATTTATAATGAAAGAAATCATGAGATGCTGGAGAACGGCAGAATGACGCAGGAGGATGAACATGAAGAAAAATAAGCTTTTTATCTCCATTATCTTTATGCTGATTGCTGCCCTGCTCATCCTCATCATGCAGGAAAATTCAACGACCGCAAGTGAAGCATCCCATCAGATATCAGTCATCGTCAGTGACAGCAACTCAGCCCGCTGGACACGCTTCCGAGCAGGCTTGGAACAGGCAGCAAAAGATTATAACGTCAATCTGAACTATGTCACCACGACCAAACTGGATGATATGGAACAGGAGAAGAGCGCCATCGATAAGGAAATCGACAACGGCACAAATGCCATCATTGTGCAGCTGGTTGACAATGTGACAGCTCATGACTACATCACTGAACGCAGCAAGAACGCAACGATTGCCTTAATTGAAACCGATTTGGAGCAGCCTGACACCAGCAAGTCATACAGTGTAACACAGGCTGACAACCAAGGCATCGGTACCGCTTTAGGACAGCTTGTCAGCAGTGATACGACCAATGACAGTGTCGGCATCGTCACTGGTGATTCCGCCGCTGTTTCAATGCGCTTTGAAGCACTTCAGAAAGCATTTGAAGCTAAGAATGTTAAAATATCCTGGACTGTACAGAACTCTGAAGAAGCAGTATTGAAGCAGATTGGCTCACCTGCTGCTGCCATTGTCACCCTGGATAATGAGACCCTCGAAGAAATTGCCGAGGACTATAAAGATACAAAAGGAAAGGTCAAGATCTACGGCGTCGGCTGTTCAGACAAGAGCATCTACTATCTGGACAGTTCCAAGATTGCCGGCATGATTGTGCCGAATGAATATACAATGGGCTATGTCAGCTTATCAAAAGTTGCCATTTTCCTGAATAACCGCATGTCTAAGATTGTCGATACGACCGTGAACTATTTTACCGTCACCAAAGAGAACCTCTACAGTACAGAAAATCAGAAAATGATCTTCCCAATTGTCGGGTAAAGGAGTAAATAATGAAACGCTTTATTGCATGCATGGTTGCCCTGATGACCCTGTCAGGATGCACCGCCGCTCAGCCGTCATCTGAAAAAATCAAGATTGGTGTGACCGTCTATGATTCTTATGACACTTTCATTTCGGAACTGATGGATAATTTTGATGCTGACATCACCAGCCGCGGAAACATTACACTGGAAAAGTATGATGCATCTAAGAATCAGAGCCAGCAGAACAAGCAGGTAGAAAAAATGATTGAAGATGGTTGCAATGTCATCTGCGTCAACTTAGTTGACCGCACGGCACCAAAGAAGATCATTGACCTTGCAAAATCGAGCAATGTTCCAATCGTCTTCTTCAATCGTGAACTCGTTGCTGAAGACCTGCAGCAGTGGTCCGGTCTCTACTACATCGGTGCCAACGCTGAAGAATCCGGCGTCATGGAAGGAAAGATTGCGGCTGATGCGTGGAAAGCTTCTTCCACTGCTGACAAGAATCAGGACGGCATCATTCAGTATGTTGTCATGGAAGGCGAAGCTGGCCATCAGGATGCCATTGTCAGAACCGAGAAATCAGTGAATACATTGATTGATGCAGGCCTCAAGGTAGATAAGCTTGGATCTCCGATTGCCAACTGGAACAGTGCCCAGGCGCAGACCAGAATGGCATCTCTCATTACCCAATACAAAGACAGCATTGAAATGGTCCTCAGCAATAATGATGATATGGCACTTGGTGTCATTGATGCCTATCATGCTGCCGGCATTCCGCAGAAGCAATGGCCAATCATTGTCGGCATTGATGGGACCAAGCCAGGCTTAGAAGCAGTTGCCAGCGGAGAAATGGTAGGCACTGTATACAACAATAAAGAAGGACAGGCTTCTGCCATGGCAGACCTCTCCGTCGCTTTAGCTTCCAATGAATCTCTCAGCTCAATGAATCTCAAGGATGGCAAATATATCCGGCTTCCTTATGAACCAATTAACATCGACAACGTCAAGAAGTATATCGACGCAAAATAGATATGATAGAATGAAGAACATGATGAAAAAGAAAAAAGAATTTAAAATAGAATATCTTGAAAACTGGCCTGTACATTACTACGAGCTTGATGACTCCGGACTTCGTCTGCAGTGCATCAATGAGTATTTGAATCAGCATCCGGATTCACAGGATGATATGCGGCGTCTGGAAATCTACCAGCATCGTTTCGGCACCGGTCTCAGCACACAGGACAAATACTACTATGCCTGGGTCATGCTGAAATCCGTCAGTCAGTCCACCGTCATCTTCAACCGCAGCCACCGTGAAAAAGATATCCGCAAATATATGATTGATCTTGGTGTCCTCAGTACCAAGACAGATCGATTCCAGAAGCAGGAATGGGAGAATTTTGCAGTAAGTTTCATCCGTGACGCACTGAAAGGATCCTCCTACGGCTCTATGTTGATGGGCTTAGGAAAAGTCAGTGAACGGGATAAGGCATTCCGTATTGCCAATGATATCCGCACTGTCACAATCTCTCTGCCGCGTGAGATCTGTCTGGAAAAAGAAGCGCAGCCATTATACGATATCTTTGCCAAAGCCTTTGCTGAAGCAGTTGAAGACGGTGAAGACATCCTTCGGCTGGCAAGATAAGGATTTGCAGGAACCGTTTGGAAAGAACTGATTCATTTCATACGGGGAAGTATTACAGAAGAAAATAGATTGATTATTTACTGCATGTTTCATTTTTTCTAAGTTTGACATCATGTATGCAGTACAGCCTCGGTCTAATCCATGGAATGACTATACAGCAATGATTCTTAACAAAACAGATTTTGATTCCATGTTCAATGAATCACCAAAAAACATGTATGCATACATGTTTTTTCTGATTCAGAAGACTAAATACATGATTGTGCCGACCGCTGCCGTCAGGAAGATGATGCAGATAGGATTCCACTTATATTTAGCTGCAGGAGCATTATCAGTCAAAGATCCCTATTGGTTCTTCCATTACCATCGGCACCAGGCTGGAAGTGACTATCTCCAACGGGTCTCTGCTTCAGTCCTCTCTTTTGGACAGCACACTGGGCATTGCCCTGATTGAAGATTCCATCCATGAAACTGATCTGAAGAGAATCCCTTTCTATCATGATGATATGGTGCTGATCATGCTGAAAGATTATCCTCTGGCATCCATGAAGAACATCACACTTTCCAAGGTTTCCTCTTACCCAATGCTGCTGAGAGAAAAAGAAAGTGCAGGCAGGGAATACGTAGATGACTTAGTTGCCCGCATAAATATTGTCATATCTCCATGATGGCAGAGCGTGAGCACACAGGCACTGATCAATGGTGTAGAAGAAGGGCTTGGTATCTCAATCCTTCCCCGCTTCCTCTAAGAAAGCGCAATTATGAAGAAAGAGATTGTCATTCATCCAATCTCTCATCAGTCTATGAAGCGTACCAACTATATCGTTACACATAAAGAAAAGTACATCACTGAAGAACTGAAAGCTTTGCAGGAAGTCTGAGAAGATCTGCTGCAGTTATGAAAACAGACGGGAGTTTGACCCGCCTGTTTCTTTACTTCTCCATCATCTGCAGAAGCTTTAATTTATATTTGTTCTTATTTCCTTCGTATGGATGTTCACGCAGTGACAGATTCATCTTTGTTGAACCAATCAGCACTGTGGAAGGATGTGTGAATTCCTTGAAGCCCCATTCACCATGATACGCACCCATGCCGGAATGCCCTGTACCATTGAATGGAACACCCTTGACCATCAAGTGGAGGCATACTTCATTGATGCATCCGCCGCCATACTGCTGTGTCTGCATCGTCTTCTTGGCCCAGGCGATATCTTTTGTGAACAGATACAGAGATAAGCCATGTTCACGCTTTCCAATCGTTTCCATCAGAGAATCAATCTCATCATCCTTATAAGGTACGATTGGCAGCAGTGGGTTGAACAGCTCATGCTGGACAATCTCTTCGTTGATATCAACCGGATAGATGATTGTCGGTGCATATTTCAGTGTTTCTGGATTGCCGACACCACCGAAGATAATGCGGTCTCTGTACTGATCTGCTTCCGCTGCGCATCCTTCAAAGGCACGCTTTGCAATCAAACGTGGATATTCAGGATTCTCACATGCGTTTTCACCGATCTGCTTGATGAAAGCATTGGTCAGTTCCTCAATGAATTTTCCAGCAACTTCTTCCGCAACAGCCACCTGATTGATATTGATGCATACCTGGCCGCTGTTTAATGCTTTAAAGAAAGCTATCTTGCGGGCTGCATCCTTCAGATCTGAATCCTTGCGGACTACACACCAGTTTCCTGTTTCACCGCCCAGTTCCAAAGCAACCGGTGTCAGATTCTTGGAAGCTTCTGCCATGACGTGCTTTCCAATTTTCGGTGAACCTGTATAGAACAGCTTGTCGAAATGCTCAGCCAGGCAGAAATCCGCGACATCATGTCCGCCGTCAATGACAGTAATATATTCAGGCGGGAAAGCAGCCGCAATGATATTCTTCATCACTTCTGTGCAGCGCTCTGATTTTGAGCTGGCTTTGATGACAGCAGTATTGCCGCCGGCTATGCTGGCAGACAATACACCAAATGAAAGCAGGATTGGGAAGTTAAATGGGCTGATGATCAAAGAAACACCATACGGCATCTTATATACTTTTGTAATGACGCTCGGGAAGCAGAGCAGACCGCTGACATGAGTCTCCGGCTTTGCCCATTTCTTCAGGCCATGGATAGCTTCATTGATTTCCAGGATCACAGCACCGATATCGCAGAGATATCCTTCGGCATCGCTTCTTCCCAGATCATCATGCAGTGCAGCTTCCAGATCTTTTTCATTTGCCTGCACCGCAATTTTCAAACGGATCAGCTGGTCAATACGCCAGTTGATATCAAGCGTTTTTCCGCTTTGGAAGAACGCTCTTTGTTTTTCTACTACTTCATGAATACTTTCTTGTGTCCACATAGTATTCTCCTACTTTGCATTGCGGATTGTCGCAATCAGTTGTTCAAAGTCTTCCTTCTCCCACACCTGCGGGCATGGATACAATGGATTTGCTTCTGCCATTGCCCATGTGATGATCTGAGGAACATCTTCATCCTTGATCATATCTGCACCGGCCGGGATACTCATTTCTTTCTTTACTTCTTCAATCCAGTCAATGAATCTGTTGGCTTTTGCTGCTGTTGTCGGTCCTTCGATGCCGCAGACACCAGCCAGATCAGCCAGTCTCTTATATGCACTGTGACCGTACTGTCTCATAACATGCGGCAGGATGATGCTCATAGCCAGTCCATGCGGCACGCCATACAGTCCTCCTAAGGTATGACCGACTGCATGTACGTAGCCGACACATCCTCTGGTAAATGCCCTGCCGGCATAGAACGCTGCCTTCTGCATGTTCTGCCTTGCCTGCAGGTTGCTGCCATCATGATAGGCCGTCAGAATATTATCATGGATCAGACGGACAGCTTCCTTTGCCAGGAAATCCTCCAGATCTGTATTGTATGTGTGGTTAGTATATGCCTCAACGGCATGACACAATGCATCAAGACCAGTCGTAGCTGTTACAAACGGCGGCAGGCCCATGGTCAGCTGCGGATCAAGGACCGCATACTTAGGCAGAATGCTTGGATCGTTGATGGATGCTTTATGATGTGTCTTTGAATCAATAATGACAGCAGCAACTGTTGTTTCTGAGCCAGTTCCTGCAGTTGTCGGAACAGCGAAGAACGGCGGTATCTTAGCATGCACCTTTAATAAGCCCTGCAGCTGAGCAACGCTCATTCTTGGATGAACAGACTTGGCCGCAATTGCCTTCGCACAGTCCATGGCAGCACCGCCGCCAAAACCGACAAGGGAACTGCATTTGCTGTCCTTATATACCTTGAAGCCGGCTTCTACATTGTCGCTGGTCGGATTCTTTTCAACATCTGAAAAAATAGTATATTTCAGCCCCGCTTCATCGAATGATTTCAGCATTGTATCAAGCAGTCCCATTTTCAAAAGATTTGCATCCGTAACGACTAAAACATTCGGGGTGCCTTTATCTTTGATCAGTCCTGCCAAGCGGGTGATCGAACCTGGCCCTTCGATATACTCCGGCATGCGGTAGCCCATGAAGTAATTTGCAGCTTTCATAGTACTTTGAAAAGAACGGCAGTAAGCTTTGTACATTGATTCTTGGATTTCTTCTTTTTCCATATGGCATACTCCTTTCGCAGCCAAAACAGTAAAACGTCCAGTTGGTATGATGCCGGCTGAATGAACCAAAGCAAGAATAATTCCCCTTAATGATGTAATAATGCAAAGCAATTTCTATCTACTTACATTCTAGCACAGCAGGTTTGGAAAGTTGTGAAATATGCAAGAAAAAAAGACAACTGATGATTGTCAGCTGTCTGCATATGTCTATGCCATTTCAAACTGGCTGTTATAGAGATCAGCATAGAAGCCTTTCTGATCCAATAACTGCTGGTGGGTGCCCTTTTCAATGATATCGCCGTCCTTCATGACTAGAATCAGGTCGGCATTTCTGATGGTGGACAGGCGGTGGGCGATGACAAAGGATGTTCTTCCTGCCATCAGCTTGTCCATTGCTTTCTGAATCAATTCTTCCGTTCTGGTGTCAACCGAGCTGGTTGCTTCATCCAGAATCAGCATTGGCGCATCTTCCACCATGGCACGGGCTATTGTGATAAGCTGCTTCTGCCCTGCGGAGAGATTTGCCTGATCATTCAGGATCGTATCATAGCCCTGCGGCAGCGTCTTGATAAAGTGATGCAGTCCGACCGCTTTGCATGCCTGTATGACCATTTCATCAGTAACACCCTTCTTAGAATAGATGATATTCTCCTTGATTGTTCCTTCAAACAGCCAGGTGTCCTGCAGGACCATGCAGAAATAGTCATGGACATTTTCTCTGGTCATTTCATTGATCGGATGGCCGTCAATTCTGATCTCTCCGCTCCAGGTATCATAGAAGCGCATCAGCAGGTTGACCATGGTCGTCTTGCCGGCACCGGTAGGACCGACAATGGCAATCTTCTGTCCCTTCTTAGCTACAGCAGAGAAATCATGGATAATGGTATGACCTTGGTCATAACCGAACTTCACATGATCAAACTCAACACTTCCTTTGAAATCAGAAGTCCTCACCAGTTTCGCGCCGGCTTCATTTGTCATTTCTTCTTCCTTCAGGAAGTTGAAGACACGCTCACTGGCTGCGGCAGCTGACTGCAGACTCGTTGCAGCCTGAGCAAGCTGAGAAAGCGGCTGAGTGAATAAACGGATATACAGCATGAAGGCAACGATGACACTGAATTCAGCCATGTTGTTCATGGTAAGAACTGCACCTGCAACACAAACAGCTACATAGCCAAGATTACCGACAAAACCCATCAGCGGCTGCATCATACCGGACATGAACTGGCTCTTCCAGGCACTGTCATATAAAGCTTCATTCATCTGCTGGAATTCATGACGGGATTTTTCTTCACCATTGAATGCCTTGACTATGGTATGACCGGCATAGATCTCTTCAATATGGCCGTCAATGGCACCCAGCTGATTCTGCTGCAGGGTAAAGTATTTCTGCGACCTCTTGACGATGAACATCATCAAGGCAAAGCCAAGAATTGTAGCAGCAATGCCGACAAGAGCCATGATCCAGTTGGTGATGAACATCATGATGACACTGCCTGCAAACATCGTAATGGATGCGACAAGTGTTCCTAAGCTCTGATTCAATGTCTGTGATAAAGTATCGACATCATTCGTTACGCGGGAAAGAATATCACCGGTGCTGGAATGGTCGAAGTAGGAAAGCGGCAGACGGTTGATCTTCTCAGAGATCTCGGTGCGCAGGCCTTTGGAGACACGCTGGGTGACATCAGCCATGATCAGTCCCTGCAGCATGCTGAATAAGAAACCTAAGCCATACATGACGGCCAGCGTGACACAGATTTTCACAACAGCATCTACATCAATCGATGTACGAAGGCCTGCTGTGATCAAGTCTGTGATATCAGCCAGCTTGGACGGACCGATGACATTCAATGCCGTTCCCGCAGCTGCTAAGATCACAGCACCGAAAATTAAGATGGCATATTTACGGCAGTAACTTGCCAGGTCCTTCATCGCCTGTGAGAAGTCCTGTGCCTTCTCACCAGTTCGCATCATAGCACCTGGTCCATGTCCTCCTCTTTGAGGACGCTTATTTTTCTTTAAATCCCCTACTTCATAATCCTTTTCAGGCATTTAGCAGTTCCTCCTTGGATAACTGTGACTCTGCAATTTCCTTGTATACTTCACAGTTCTCTAATAATTCTTTATGTGTTCCCTGACCAGCGAGACGGCCGTCATCAACAACAATGATCCTGTCAGCATCCTTGATCGTACCGATCCGCTGGGCAACAATCAGTTTTGTCACTCCGGCTGCTTCTTTCTTCAGCGCACCGCGCAGTGTACGGTCTGTACGATAGTCTAAGGCTGAGAAGGAATCGTCGAAGATCAGGATCTCTGGATGCTTATAGATAGCACGGGCAATGGAAAGCCTCTGCTTCTGTCCGCCGGAAACGTTTGTTCCGCCCTGGGCAATGGAAGCATCTTCCTTCCCATCCATTTCTTCCACAAATTCTTCCGCCTGAGCAATTTCCATTGCCTGCTTCAGGCGTTCTTTATCTGTCACATCACTCGCGTCACTGTAGGAAACATTCGAAGCGACTGTACCGGAGAACAGAACCGCTTTCTGCGGAGCATAGCCGATTTTATCGCGCAGTGCTTTCTGAGAATAGTCTTTGACATTTTTTCCATCGACCAGCACTTCACCGTCAGTGACATCATAGAAGCGCGGGATCAGATTGATCAGCGTTGACTTGCCGGAACCTGTGGAGCCGATGAAGGCAACTGTCTCACCCTGCTTGGCAGTAAATGAAATATTCTCAAGGATGTTGTCAGCTGCATCTGGATAATGGAATGAAACATTCTTGAACTCAATTGTTCCCTTTTCTGAAGATGTGCTGTCATCGTGTCCGTCCTGAATATGATTCTCCGTGCTGAGCACTTCGTTGATGCGCTTTGCGGATACCAATGCTCTTGGCAGGATCATGATCGTAATCGTCAGCATCATAAATGACATGATGACCTGCATTGCGTAGGAAGAAAAGACGACCATGTCTGAGAACAAGGAGATCTTGTCCATACCGAATGCTGCATTGATCAGATACATACCAATCCAATAGATGGATAATGTCAGTCCGCCGCTGATCAAGCTCATCACCGGTGACATCACTGCCATTGCCCTCTGCGTAAACAGATTGGTATTAGTCAGATCTGCATTGGCATGATCAAATTTATTTTCCTGATAGTCTTCAGCGTTATATGCTCTGACAACGCGGATGCCGCTCAGGTTCTCACGAGTGACACGATTCAAATTATCAGTCAGACCCTGGATCTTAGTGAACTTTGGTACGACCAGGATGAACAGTGTGATGATCAAGACCAGCAGAACAGCAACTGCTACCGCTGTTGCGGCTGTCCACTGCCAGCTCTTGCCGGCTATTTTCATGATTGCCCAGACTGCCATGATCGGCGCCTTGACCGCAGCCTGCAGACCAAAAGCGATGACCATCTGCACCTGTGTAATATCATTCGTAGAACGGGTAATTAAACTTGCGGTTGAGAAATGCCCAATCTCTTCCATGGAGAAAGATAGGACCTTGTTGTATACTGCATCTCTCAGCCTCATCGATAAGCCGGAAGCAACTCTGGCAACAAAGTAACCGACAATGACTGAGGAAGCCATGCTTCCCAAAGCACATAACAGCATCTTGCCGCCTGCTGTCAGCACATCACTCATTGCACTTCCTTCCGTCTGTACGTATCTGGTGATCTCAGACATATAGTCCGGCATCTTCAGGTCCAACGCGACCTGTACGACAATAAACACTAGACTGATCAATATCATCAGCCAGTCTTTCTTTTTTAGGTATCTCAATATTTTTTTCATGTACTCTCCTGACCTATGCACATTACTGCCATAAATATCTTCCGTCAATTGACATAATCTCGACGGATGCTATTATGCTAATGAACAAACGTTCATTATGCAATATTCAACTAATATGATTCGGTTGTTTATTAGACGAAATGAGTCGATATGTTGATTATTTTACGAAGGAGACGGCTGTATGACTGAAAAGACAAAGAACATCCAGGATCTCAGAATCAAAAAAACAAAACGTGCCATTTTAGCAGCGTTCAATGAACTGCTGAAGGAAAAGCCTCTGGACAAAATCAGCGTGACTGAATTAGCACAGCGGGCAGAAATCAATAAGGCACCTTCTACCTTCACTATACAGACATCTATGCACTCTATCAGGAAGCTCTGCAGGAACACATGGAGGAGATGGTGGAGAAGATTCCTTTCTTTGAATATCTGCTGCGCGATCCGCGTCGATTCTCAGAAATGTTCATCAACAAATCCAAGGAACGCAATCTGCGGTTCAGTACCGATCCATATCTTTCAAAGTCCAACGGTCATTGGAACCGGAATGCAGTCAGCTATTTTTCGGATGCCATCGGTGATAAGGCTGTGCTCAAGGCAGGTCTGGAACCGACTGAAGAGAATCGGATCAAGCTGATGTATCTGTTTGCCGGAGCCGGCTCATTGATCCATATGGAATCAGATACGAACCATGCGATGCTTGTTGACATGCTTACAAATACTATCTATGCATTGTTCCCTGATGCAAAAAAATAAAATCCCGAAAGTTCAGCTTTCAGGATCAATATCAGTCCTGCAGACTGAATGTCAGTCTGCTTTTCTATTTATCTTGCTTTTTTCTTTTCCAGATACAGCGCAGCAGCCATAAAGACAACAAAGATCAATCCCGTCAGCATTCCGATTTTCAGATTGTCGCCGAACATGGAGGCAACAGCACCAGTCAAAGTTGGTCCTCCGCTGCATCCAATATCACCTGCCAAGGCAAATAATGCAAACATCATGGTGCCGCCGTTGCGGATGCTGGCAGCCCCAATACTGAATGTGCCCGGCCAGAAGATACCTACCGCAAAGCCGCAGATGCCGCAGCCCAGCAGGCTCAGCAGCGGAATCGGTACAAAGGAAATCGTTAAGATGCCGATGACATACAGCCCAATACTGAATTTCATAAAATTGCGCAGTGACAACGTCTGTCCATGCTTGGCAAAGATCGTACGTGAGGTTCCCATCATAACGGCAAACAGCATTGGACCCAGCAGATCTCCAACTGTCTTGGAAACACCCATCCCAGATTCAGCCAAAGCACTTGCCCATTGGCTGACAGACTGTTCAGAAGCACCGGCACTGAACATCATGACCATCAGCACCCAGAACATTCCATTGCTCATCAGTTCCTTGAAGCCAAGACCCTTCTCTCCTTCTGGCTGCAATGGTGCAATCGGCACCTTGAAGAAGGCAGCCATGTTGGCAAGCGGAAGAATCGACCAGAGAAGCGCAAGGATGCGCCAGTGTGAGATGCCAAAGAAGTAAAAGAAAGCCGTTGACAGCAGAACAACACCGACCTGTCCCCAGCAGTAGAAAGAATGCAGCAGGCTCATCGCTGTTTCCTTGTTTTCCGTTGGACATGCTTCCACAATCGGACTGACCAGGACTTCCAGAAGACCGCCGCCAACTGCATAGAGAACAACAGAGATCAGCAGACCGACAAACGGACTGCTCATGATATTCGGCAGAATCGTCAAGGCAATCAGTCCGCATGCTGCACAAATATGAGCGCCGATCATTGACCTGCGGTATCCAATCTTATCCACGAATGCTGCTGAGACCAGATCAACAACAAGCTGGATGCCGAAGTTGAATGTAATCAGCAGTGTTATCTGTGACAGCGGGATATTAAATTCTGAACGAAAAGTCAGAAACAGCAGCGGGACAAAGTTATTGACGACCGCTTGAATAATGTATCCTGCAAAACATGCATATATCGTACTTTGATAGTTTTTATTAGTCATTTCTTCTCTTCTATAACTGATGGAATATCGGCGTCATATGATCAAAGGTACAGATTTCATTGATGCCGATCTCATTCTTCAGGATTTCATATGCATCCTTGATATGGTCTCCCAGGTATTTTGTTGAATGTGCATCTGAACCAACAGTAACAATCCTGCCGCCAAGATCCTTATACAGTTTCAGGATGGCACGGCTCGGCTGTGTATCCTGCAGTCCATAATGCCAGGAAGAAGTATTGATCTCAATGCCCTTGCCGTCAGCGATTGCCTGCTTCAGGATCTCTGCCACCATATCTTTTACATTTACAAAAGGATAGATGCCTGCTGGATCATAGCGGACCAAAAGATCCAGATGTGCCAGACATGCGTAATGCTTGAACTGCTTCTGCACATCATAGATTTCCTGATAGTACTTTTCGTTGTATTCCTTCTGGGTCCTGCCCTGCATGAAATCATGCGTCCAGAACTCCAGATTATCTACCTGATGCATGGACAGCAGCGTAAAATCCAGTTCCTTTTCATATCTGCTGTAAAGTTCATTGTAGTCATTTAAAGTAATCGTCTGAATGCCGAACTCCAGACCTTCCTTGACAGTAATCTGACTTGCGTACTTCTTTTTCATCTCATGAAGCTTGGCAAAGTATTTGGGATAATCCACATTTGCCATCGGCTCACGGTCATCTGCACTGCCATTCACACCGTCTCCGCCTCTGTAAAGGATGCCTCTTGGGTCATCCCAGTCACGCTTGATTCCATAGTCAACATGATCGGTGAAGCACATCTCATTCATGCCAAGTCTGATAGCCTGCTCAATCTGATTTTCCATTGGTTCTTTTGAATCATCACTGAATTCACAATGAAGATGATAATCTGCAAACATAACTTATTCCTCTTCTTTCCTCAGCTTCAGAAGCTGATGCATTCCTATCTGATACAGACCATTCTGTATCTCAGAATCAATCTCATTTATATGTATTAAATCTGGAAACGGATCATCCAGCTCCTTCACAATCTCACTGCACCAGATGATCTTCTGCGGATCCATGACGGCATGAACTGCACGGATACTGCGCTTCAAATCTTCCTGCGGCGGCATCTTCCGCTCACCGAGCTGCTTCATTTCACCAGCTTCATGATGGGTACCATTGTAGAGTCTGCCATCAATCAGAATACCGCATCCGATATATTCACAGGCAGGCTGATATATCAATGCAATATTCTTCAGCGTCCGATCATGAGAAGCGTAGCTGACACATGCTGTATTGACATCATTTTCAATGACGTACGGAATGCCGCATTTTCTCCTGATGATCTTGCCTAGATCGACCTGGACAAGAAGTGGAAAATCACAGGCATCCACTTTTCCATGGCGGCATACACCTGGAATGGAAACTGCCAAAAACTTCACCTTAGGATCTTTTTTTACGATGGCCAGGGTCTTCTGGAAATCATCCAGAGATCCTTCATCACTGAACACAGTCACTTTCTGCAGTTCTTCCTGATGCAGGTTGAAAATCTGCAGCTGAAAATAATACTGTTCTGCCTTGCGGCAGCAGTAGACAGTTGCCAGATGGCAGAAATCCACATTCAGCCTATATTCTTTCGACTTCCGTCCGCCGGTCGATGCTGCATCGCCGATGTAAATAATCTCGTCCGCTTCCTGCAGTTCCTGCAGGACATTTGTCGTACCAGCCAGGGAGAGCCCGGTCTTTTCTGACAGCGTGTTCTTTGTCCAAGTCCCGCCTTGATAGAAGTAAGTGCGGACTGCCTGGATATTCTCTTTTTTCAGTTCTTCGTTCTTTGCCAAGCTTTCGTCACGTCCTGTCGTAAGATAATATTAGCACAAAGAAGTCTGCTTGCAATGCATTTCCAATATTTGCAACAAAAAGCCCTGCCTTTATTTTTTTAGGCAGAGCATTTGGCTATGCAGTTATCATTTCTTCCATCTTTTGACAGATGAACGGCGTGTACCAGAACAGATATCCTGATTTATACGGATGGATGATATCAGCCATATAATATCTCTTCAATTCCATACTGATGCTGCGGAAGGAAGCTTCATTCCAGAGATCAATCACCCCGATCTGCCATTTCTCCTGAATCTGATAGAGCAGAGCAATCAGCTTCTCGTACTTCACAACAAGCCCTTGATAGATCTCTTCCTGTTTCTTCTGGTCAAGCATTTCATATTCTTCCGGATGGATATATGGATTAACGTAGAACATCACAGGACAGTGCCACTTTTTTTCCGCATAGGCAATGATGTATTCCATCGCACCTGCGGATGTCGAAACATCAAAGGACTCCAGATCCTTTTCTTTGTTTACGCTGCCTAAGTCAATCTCCATTGTGCCGTCATTGGTGGACAGCTGTACGACGAGCAGATCCAGATGCTCTGTTCTCTGCAGAACACCTGCAGGATCCATCAGCTGTGTGATGTAGCTGATCTTTTCACGATAGTCATGTTGTGCATCACTCTTCTTACATGCCAATGTGCCGCCGGATATTGCCTGCTTAACAGTATGACTGCCTGTCAGCCTGCCGATAAAGTCTGGAAAAGCTGTATTTTCACTCTTCATGCCAACGGTAATGGAAGAGCCAAGATAGCCAATCGTCTTTCCTTTCAGCCGATTGCTCTTTTCCTTGATATGTGAAGTATTCAGACTGTCACTGTTGCCGCTGAGCAGATCTGTCACTTTATTGATACGAACTTGTTCTTGATCTTCAGAAGACATTTTCTGATACATATGCAGGATCATAGAAGCTTCCCGCACAGCACTTTCAATATCTTCTGCTTCCAGCATGGAAGAAGGAAGATGCTCGATTCTCTGATTTATTTCATTTACCTCCATATCCTTATCCTCCTCTGCGGTTATAACTGTCTTTTATTCTATCAAAAAGACAAACAGTATGGTGGTCAGTCATCTTTGTTTTCTCATGCCTCTGAAAAGCTTATAATGAACACAGCAATAGGAGGTATGAATGATGGCTTGTACAACAATATTAGTAGGCAGGAAGGCGTCGTATGACGGTTCCACGATGATTGCACGCAACAGTGATTCTCCTGCAGGAAGCTTTATGCCAAAGAGGATGACTGTCATAAGATCTTCTGAGATTTCAAGTACGTATGAATCAGTGATCTCTCACGTCAAGGTTGAACTGCCCGAGCATCCGATGCGGTACAGTTCTGTCCCAAATGTCCTCCCGGATGAAGGCATCTGGGCAGGCAGCGGTGTCAATGAAGCAAATGTCGGTATGACCGCAACTGAGACAATCACATCGAATGAACGTGTCTTAGGAGCTGACCCTCTGCTCATCTATCATAAAGATGGAAAAGAGACTGTCGGCGGCATCGGTGAAGAAGATATGGTGACCCTGGTCCTTCCTTATGTGCATACCGCAAAAGAAGGTGCGCAGAGACTCGGTGCACTTCTGGAAAAATATGGCACTTATGAAATGAACGGCATCGGGTTCAATGATGCGGATGAGATCTGGTGGCTGGAATCCATTGGCGGACATCATTGGATTGCAAAGCGCGTCCCTGATGATGCCTATGTCGTTATGCCGAATCAGCTGGGCATAGACAGTTTTGATCTGAAAGATGCATTCGGCAGACAAAAGGATCATATGTGCTCAGCAGACCTCAAGGAATTCATTCAGGAGAATCATCTTGATCTGAGCCTTGACGGAAAATTCAATCCGCGTGATGCGTTCGGCAGCCACAGCACAGCTGATCACGTATACAACACACCGCGTGCATGGTATATTGAGAGGTTCCTGAATCCATCTGCCTGCAGATGGGATGGTGAAGGTGCAGACTGCACACCGGAGTCTGATAAGATTCCATGGTGCCGTGTACCTGAACGGAAAATTACAGTTGAAGATATGAAGTTCCTTCTTTCTTCTTATTATCAAGGAACGCCTTATGATCCGTATGGGACCTTCGGTGATGGCTCACAGCGGGGCAAATACCGTCCCATCGGAGTAAACCGGACAGACTTCCTGGAATTGGTACAGATCAGGCCTGATAAGCCGGAAGCCATCCGTTCACTGCAGTGGATTGCCTTTGGCTCCAATGCATTCAACTGCATGATTCCTTTCTATGGCAGCATTTCTAAAGTTCCTGCATATCTGGCCGATACAGGTAAAGAACCGACAACAGACAGCTGCTATTGGGCAGCACGCATCCTGGGTGCACTAGCAGATGCACATTATAAGTCCTGTGTTTCAGCGATTGAGAACTATCAGCTGAAAGTCGGTGCCAGAGCCTGGGAGCTGATCAATGCCTATGATGCACAGATCACGGATGACCCTGCCAATACCGCCCTCTATGATGAAGCTGCAGAGAAGATGGCCGCGATGCTGAAAGAAGAAACACAGAACACTATGAGCAAAGTACTTTATGAAGCATCCTGTCATATGAAGAATGCTTACTCACGTTCAGATTCATAACAGTAAGCCTTAGACCTGCATACATGTCTAAGGCTTTCTTTTCATTTTCTCTTCAAAATAGTCACGCAGTTCAAGATTCTTGTTCCACTTCTCCTGTGGATAGAAGCCATATCTCTGCTTCACATCTTTCATGCGTTCTTCCACGGTAGTGATCTTTTCAGCCGTTGCCATCGCATCACACAGCTGGATCAGCCGGTCATAGTCATCAAATGTGATGCTGTTGAGCAGATCCTGCATCTCATGGATCTGTGAAGCATTCAGGTCTCCTATTCCGACATACTCGTCCAGTCTTTTCAAGGCAAATGAATGTGTCAGTGCGATTCGCGCTGCACTGTCATATCCTAGATCCTTCAGATAGTGATAGCCGTCATAGACATGTGCAATTCCCGTGATGCCTTCCCGCCTTCCAATGTCATGGAGCAGACCGAGGACATATGCCTTTTCAGGATCCATATCTATACAGCCCTCAGCAAGCTGCGGGGCACATTCTGCTGTATGGTAACTGTGCTGCACCCATTTGCCTGGATTCTTTTTTTCTGCTTCTCTGATCAGGAACTTTGCCATTTCTCTGCCTGGCACCTGTTCCTGATGATCTAATATTTCAAGGACGCGTGTATCTCTTTCGATCATACATAATTCAATGTCATTGAGTCCCGTGCACTGTCTGTTTTCCGCAATGGCATCCTGATATGAAACAATGCGCAGAGTGAACCCGTCTTCTGCTTCATAGGCATCAAGCTGCTGTTCTTCCTTGATATTGTCAATCAGCCTGCATGTAAAGTATGTATTCTCCTGACGGAAGACTGTATCCGCATCCTTGGTCGATTTCTGTATCCGCAGGACGCTGCCAAATTCTTTGACCGCAGCTGGATCAACAGTCAATCCTGTCTCTTCCTTGACTTCTCTGACCAATGTCTGTACCGCAGATTCTCCCTGTTCTGCACCGCCGCCGGGGAACTTATAAAATTTCTTTTTAGTGCTGTAAACAAGATAAAGATGGTCTGGATCTGCTTCTATGACTGCACGCATAGAAGGCCGGCTGAAAACAGCATCTTCTGCGTTGTAGTTCTTGATATCCATCTGGAATAAGTATTCTCTGTTCCATTCAGTCATACCAACATTTTACTACGGATTGCCTTAAAAAAGCCTATGCATTCCGCACAGGCTCGTGATTCAAATTTGATGATCAGATCAAGCTAACAATGCAGCTGTATCCGCAAATGATGCGTGATTCTTCACAGCGGCACCAAGCTCTCTCATCTTAGCCAGATCACCAACTAAGACAATACCGCATAAACGGCTGTTGAGGAAATATGCCTTGCGGTATGTTCCTCTGGAACCATCCTTGATCTCCAGAGTCTTATACTGCAGTGCAGCATTTCCACCAAGATCTCCAGAAGCGAACAATGGTGTATCCAGACCGAAGAATGTCAGTGCTGGTGCTTCCGGTACATATTCCAATGCATCGCCGGCAGCGTTTGCGCCTGCTGTCTTTCCTTCTTCAAGTGCCTGTGACCACAATGCATAGTTGATGCCATTGTACTGTGCACAGTCTCCGCATGCATAGACATTAGCTGCACTTGTCTCCATCTTTGCGTTGACGACAACTGCTCTGTCGCATTCAATGCCGGCATCCTTTGCCAATACTGTATTTGCACGGACACCAGCAGAAACAATAACTAAGTCGCATGGATAATCACCGGTCTCGGTATGGACGATACGTTCATCACCTTCGGCCGTGATCTTTGTGATCTTCACACCGGTGTACATATGCAGGCCATGCTTTTCAGCAGATGCCTTGACCATTGCGGATGCCTGTTCATCAAGCTGACGAGGCATCAGACGGTCCATTGCTTCAAGAACAGTCACATCCTTGCCTGCCTTTGACAGCTCCCAGGCAGCTTCCAGACCAAGGACGCCGCCGCCAATCAGAACTGCTCTCTTCTTATCACGGATCAGATTCTGAATCAGCGCAACATCATCCAATGTACGGATGGTCTTGACCTTCTCATCCTTGGACCCCTCAATCGGCGGAATGAAGCAGGAAGCTCCTAAGGCATAGATGCACTTGTCATAATGGTAGCTCGTGCCGTCTGCCAGTACACATGTCTGCGCAGCCGTATCCAGCTTTTCTACCTGTGAACTGCTGAGGAACTCAATATGGTTCTCATCGAACCATGACCATGGATGAATGGCAACCTGCGTACTGCTGAAATCAGCCAGCAGTGCTTTGGTCAGCATCGGCCGGTTGTACGGCAGATTTTTTTCTTTGCTGATCATGACAATACGGCCGGTCGTATCACGCTGACGGATTGCTTCGGCTGCGGAAACAGCTGCTGCACCGCCGCCAAGAATGATATATACGAGCTGTGAGTTCTTATTTTCTGTCGGTGCTGTTTCCTCATAAGGTACAAAGCTCTCTTCTCCTGCCCCGCAGACTGGACATACGGTAATGGATGCATCAAAGACAGCACCGCAGATGACACACTTGACCAGCTTGCCGGTATTGACTGCCGGTGACTTGACTTCCTTATTCAGGAGCTTGCAGCCAAAGCTGTAGCCGTAGTCATATGCATCCTTCAGCTGATTCTCATCCGGCTTGAAACGTACTCTGAAGCCGTCCACAACATTCATATGCAGCTGCTTCAGACGTTCCAGGATATGCGGAACACCTTCACCGCTCCATCCATAGGAGCCGAAGGCACTTGCCAGTTTGCCCTTATCCGTTGCCGCAAACATGGAAGTCGTCAAAGCCCAGATTGGTGCCAGTGCTTCTCCGACGATTGTCGGCGTACCGAACAGTACTGCATCCGCAAAGGAAATCTCAGCAGACACTTTACCGATGTCTTTCTCCTGTACCATATCAAACAGTTTGACTGCTACATTGCCGCTGTCGTTGATGCCCTTGGCAATCTGACGGGCGAGCTGTGCTGTATAGCCATATGCACTGACATAAGGAATGACAACTGTCTTGCGGTCATTTGGATTCTCTGGTGTGCACCACGTACGGTACAGCTTGAGCAGATCATCAATATGACTGTCCAGAACTGGCCCATGCCCAGTGCAGATCATATCAAAATCAAGACCCTTGATGCGCTCCAGTGCATTGATCATATATGGATTCTTGAAAGGTCCAATAATATTGTCAAAATAGTACTTTGCTGCTCCGAGATACGCCTGTTCATCTGTCACCTTGGAACGCAGGACTTCATCTGTTGCATAATGTGATCCAAAGGAATCGCAGGTAAACAGTGCCTTGTCCTCGACATCAAACGTATACATGGTGTCCGGCCAGTGCAGATTTGGCAGCATCATGAACTGCAGTGTCTTATTGCCAAGGGAAAGAGTGTCATTCTCCTTGACAGGAATCGAATAGAAATCACGATTGATGATCTCTTTCAAAAAATTGATGGCAGTTGGTGTTGCAACGACCTTGATCTCCGGATTCATGGCAATCAGCTTCTCAATGCTTCCAGCATGATCCGGTTCTGTATGATTCATGATGATGTAATCGATATTCTTTACATCACATACTGATTCAATATGTTTTAGATAATCTTCGAAGAAAGAAACCTTTGCTGTTTCAAACAGCGCTGTTTTCTCACTTCCCTTTAACAGATATGAATTATAGCTGGTGCCGTATTCTGTATGCATGACAATATCAAAAGTACGTAATTCATAATCCTCAATTCCTACCCAAAATAAGTCTTTTTTCAACTCTAAATGATCCATGTAGAAGCCTCCCTATAGTCTTTTTTAAGTATACAATAAATCATTTGCACTTCAATCGAGATGCACTGCTACACAATGGCATAACTGTATCACAGAAGAAATGTGAAAAAGCTCCTGCTTCAGCGCAATTCTGTATATTTTTGTGCTGTTTTCACAAACAACTTTATTAATATTGATTTCTATTATTGCGGCATTCCATAGTCACTCATTATAATGATGATGTTTGTATGAAATATTGCTTGGAATTTTGTGTGTTATGCACAAAGGAGGGACAATGCAGGAAAGAGAATTCATTGACCGGATGCTGGATGCCGGTGACTTAAAAGAAGAAGCAGAGATCTGTGCAGAGTATCTGCAGGATCCTATCGCTGTCATTTCACCTTCCCTGGCAATCATTACAAGTTCGCAGAAACGCATTGTTCCAGATCACACCTGGCAGAATGCTGTCCACCGTGGATATATCACGCTTGCCTTCGGCAATTCGCTGAACAACTGGAACGAATTAAAAGATTCAGACCGTGACTGTATGACTGTCAGTACAATCTCCAACTACCGCCGTCGGTTCTTCCGGCTGATCCATCGGGGGACAACAATTGGATATCTGAATATCGGAGAAGTTGAGCGGAAACTGGATGAGATTCCAGAAGATGCGATTGCTTTAGTCTGTCACTTTCTGACCCGCTCGATCTTGAATCAGCAGCAGACACTGCACTCTGGCGGCAACCGTCCGGAAGACATCCTGACAGAGCTCCTGCAGAATTCCTTTGTCGACCGTCTGCATTTCCTGGAGCGCATCACCGGTACTTCTTTAGAAACAACAGCCGCAAGAAGGATTGGCTGCTTGAGCGTGCAGGGATTATACAGCTATAACGCTGATGAAGACTCCCTGCGGGAAGAAATCAGTGCACTGATTCCAAACAGCACCGCTGCTGTTCTTGATCAGAAACTTTATATTCTGATGCCGGTCGCAACAAATGCAGATCAAAACAGCAGAGCGCAGGCACGGCTGGAGAAATGGCTGGCAAAGAAACATACTTCCATCGGCATCAGCGATGTCTTCTATGATCTGTTCCAGTCTGGCAAATTTAAAGTTCAGGCAGAATATGCACTGTCGCATATCACCCATAAGACCGTCTGCAGCTATGAAGAAGTTATGGTTCAGGACTTGATTGAACATATCCCTGCCGCGCAGAGAAATGACTACTGCTGCATGTCGATCCGTCAGATTGCCCAGTATGATAAAGACCATAATACAAAATATATCCCGACTCTGAAGGCATGGCTGGTCAGCGGGAGCCGTCTGAAGGAAACTTCTGATATCCTGCATATGCACCGCAATTCTGTCAGCTACCGTCTGCAGAAGATCCAGGAAGAATTCTCTTTGAATCTTGATGACTCCAGCATGTATTTATCCTGGCTGATGTCATGCATCATTTTATCTCTGCCGCAGAATCAAAGTGTATAAGCAGCGAAAGCAGGAAGCGTCCTGCTTGCAATTTTTCGCGTCTTCTCCTACGATATAGACAGTTAGTTATAGCTAACCAAGGAAGACTGTAATAATGAAAACACTTGTATTATTAAGACATGGTGAAAGTGAATGGAACCTGGAAAATCGATTTACCGGATGGACAGATGTTGATCTTTCCGCAAAAGGCATTGAAGAAGCAAAACAGGCAGGAAAGCTGCTGAAAGACGGCGGATATGATTTTGATGCCGCATATACCTCCTATTTAAAGCGTGCAATTCATACACTGGATCATGCATTGGATGAAATGGATCGGAATTGGCTGCCTGTTCACAAGAGCTGGAAGCTGAATGAGCGCCATTACGGTGCTCTGCAGGGACTGAATAAAGCAGAGACAGCAGCGAAGTATGGCGATGCACAAGTCAAGATCTGGCGCCGGTCATATGATGTCAGACCGCCGCTGCTCTCAGCAGATGATCCACGCAATCCATCTCTGCAGGCACAATACCGTGAGGTTGATCCTGCCCAGCTGCCATTAGGAGAAAGCCTGGCCGATACCATTGCTCGGACAATGCCATATTTTAATGAAGAGATCCTGCCGCAGATCAATGCGGGCAGACGCATACTGATTGCCGCCCATGGCAATTCCCTGCGTGCTCTGATCATGAATTTTGAACATCTGACACCGGAAGAAATTGCGGAAGTCAATGTGCCTACCGGCATTCCGCTGGTCTATGAGTTTGCGGATGACGGCAGTGTTTCAAACAAGTTCTACCTAGGCGATGCAGAGCTGGTCAATGACAAGATGAAAGCAGTCGCTTCTCAGGGCCGGGCAAAGTAACCGCATATTCACTGATATCTGCAGGCAGAGTCTTCTGCCTGTTTTTTTGTCGAAAAAAGATCACATCCTGCGATGTGACCTTCTCACTATTTCTCAATTTTCTTGATGTAATACATCTCACTGCCGAAATCACCAGGAATCCTGATTTCTTTCGTAAAGTATCCATTGAAGAGATACGGCAGGCGGATACCCTGCTTCAGTGCATTTCCAGAAGCCTGATAATTTTCTTCCGGTGCATAGACACCTTCCCTGCTTTCTGTCAATCGTCCCTGCTTCATTGCTGCTGTACGCGGATGCAGGAAGAGAATATGGCTTCTGCCTGTTACTTCATATTGGCTGTGTCCGTCTAGATGCATAACACGCAGCGTCTCCTGCTTTGGGGCAGCATGGACTAGACGTCTGTATTTTGTGCTGACTGCTTCTATTTCATTGCGGACAGTGAACTGTTCTTTGTCCTGATTCAGATCAGTACGGTCAAAAGTGCCGTACTGGAACAGATAACGGTGAGCCTTGTAGTAAATAATCTCCCCTTTGATCTCTTCCTTCTCAGTTTCATTGAGCTCATCTGTATTCAGTTCATAGCCAAGCTGGCCATAGGCTGCCACATGGAATCTGGTCGATAACGGTGTATCACGCATCGTCTGGTCGTGCGATGCCATAGAAACATGTGCACCCCAGGTGCTCTGCGGATAAAGATAGCTGTATCCTTTCTGGATATCCAGTCGTTCAACTGGGTCAGTATCATCACTTCCCCAGATCTGTGGAGAATAGCACATCATGCCTAGATCAAATCTGTTGCCGCCGGAGGAGCAGCTTTCAAACAGAATCTGCGGGCGCGGAGTGAAGACAGCATCCAGAATATGATACAGTGCCTTGAGATAGGCAATGTCATAGGCACCATTCTGCCCTGCCATCTGCCGGTTCATATCCCACTTTACATAATCGATATTTCCTTCATCCAGGACTTTTGAGACCTGTGCGATGATATATTCCTGTACTTCCCTGTTAGTCAAATCCAGCAGAAACTCATGTCTGCCGTAGGCATCCGGGTAGATATCATGCATTGCCCATTCAGGATGCCGGCAGTACAGATCACTGTCAGGATTGACTGCTTCCGGTTCAAACCACAGGCCGAATTTCATGTCTAGATCATGAATGCGGTCAGACAGCCCTCGGATGCCGTGCGGCAGCTTCTGCAGGTTGGTATTGTAATCACCCAGTCCAGCCCGGTCGTCATTCCGCTTTCCAAACCATCCATCATCCAATACAAACAGTTCAATGCCGAGATCTTTTGCCTGTGAAGCAAGCTTCAGGATCTTCTCTTCTGTAAAATCAAAATAGAATCCTTCCCAGCTGTTGATCAGGATTGGTCTTTCTTTTTCTTTCCATGAACCGCGGACAACATGTTCATTAACAAAGCGGTGGAAGTGATGTGAAAGATCATTGAGTCCCTGATCTGAATATGTCATGACCGCTGCCGGTGCAGTAAAGCTTTCCCCTTTATGAAGAGTCAATGTCAGCCTGTCATCCGAGACGCCAGACATAATGCGGACACAGCCAAGTTCATCCATGGATACATATTCATGGTGCGAGCCTGACCACATCAGATTGAAGCCCCATGCCTGGCCGTATTCTTCACTAGTATCTTTTTTGCGCAGCAGGAATCCTGGATTGCATGCCGAAGATGAGAAGCCGTGGTCTGCACCTGATGCATAAGTGCCATTGACAACTTCTGTTTCTGTCAAATGAACTTCCCCTGCCCACTGTCCTTTGAAAGTCATCAGTACAAGGTCATCTTCATTCATATCCAGGCTGTAAGACATCATGCGGTCAAGGACCAGATTGCTGCCGTTATTGATGATTTCTGCCCAGCGGGCAATGACATCAGCTTCCGGATAGACTGCATAGTACAGATTCATGCACGCATGCATGATATTGTCGGTCAGGTGAATGACAAGCGTCTGCGCTGCGCCATATGGCGAAGGCAGATCAGTCAATGGTGCATCTCCAAGGATCACGTCATAACCGTCATATAAAAAGTCTGATGTTGTGCTGCCGTCTGCCGTACATGAGATTGGTGAAGGTCTGTAGTCTCCTCTGCCGTTTCCAGACCATTCCAGCGGAATGAGATCCAGGCACATTCTTCCTTCTTCATCAACGGTCACACTATCACCATATGGAACTGTATTTTTTAAACGCAGGGCTTGTGCATCGCTGATATCGACTGAGGCACCATAATGAATATGTTCCAGATGCAGATATTGATCAACGCAGAACAAATATGATGTATGTTCCGTGTGCAGGGCAAAAAAATGATCTTTTACTTCGATAGGTTCCATGGTGATACCTCCACTATCCATCAAATATACAATATTTCGAATTGCCGGTACAAGCATGACCGTACATTCACATCAATTGTCCGAAAGAAAAAAGTCCAGTGTGCACTGAACTTTTCGTTCATTGATTTCTGCGGTACAAAATCAGAGATTCATACGGGCGCAGAGACAGTTCTCCTTTTATCTGACTGTCAGGATAGTTAGACAGCAGCAGCTGATATCTATGCAGATCAGGCACAGTCACTGTGACATCTTTCCCATAGAAGTTGTTGATGACAATCAGTGATTCCTCATTGAGCCTGCGCTCATACGCAAAGACACTTGGATCATCTTCCAGCATTGGCACATACGTTCCATCCTGGATCACTTTCATTTCCTTCCGCATGCGGATCAGCTTCTGATAGTAATAGAAGACGGAATCCGGATCCTTCCGGGCATTTTCTACATTGATCTGCCTGTAGTTGCCAGCCAGCTGAAGCCATGGCGTTCCGGTGGTAAAACCGCCGTTTTCTGTATCATTCCAAGGCATCGGTGTACGGCTGTTGTCTCTGCTTCTTTCCTGCAGGATATGCAGGATCTCTTCTTTGGATTTCCCCTGCGTGAGAAGGATATTGTAAATGTTGGTGCTTTCGACATCCACATATTGATGAATATCCGTGAAGTAGGCATTCGTCATGCCAATCTCTTCGCCTTCATAGACATATGGTGTTCCCCGCATCATATGGATCAATGCAGCGAGCATCTTCGCTGACTGTTTTGGATACTTCTTGTCATCCCCGAACCGTGATAGTGCGCGCGGCTGATCATGGTTGTTCAGGAACAGTGCATTCCATGCATTCTTTTCCTGCATGCCGATCTGCCAAGTATTCATGATCCTCTTCAGTTCCATGAAGTCAAACGGCATCAGCTCCCACTTCATCTGGTCTTTATAGTCTACTTTTAAATGATGGAAGCTGAAGACCATATCCAGTTCATGGCTGTCTGCTCCGGCATACTTGGTGCAGTTGGCAATGGATGTGCTGCTCATTTCACCGACAGTCAGATGCTGCGGATCTCTGCCAAAAGATGCGTTGTTCAATTCCTTTAAATATTCGTGGACATGCGGACCGTCTGTATAGAATTGGCGCCCATCAAACTCATTTGGATCATCATCATAAGATCCTTTTGAGATCAGGTTGACGACATCAAAGCGGAAGCCATGGACACCTTTCGCCAGCCAGAAATTGACAATATCTGCCATTTCTGCACGTACTTCCGGATTGTCCCAGTTCAGATCTGCTTGTGTGACATCAAACAGATGGAGATACCACTCATCATATTTCTCAACATATTCCCAAGCTGGTCCACCAAATTTAGACTGCCAGTTGTTGGGGGCTTCATCAGGTGCCTTGCCTTTATGCCAGATATAGTAGTTCTTATATTTCAGGTCGCCCTGCATTGCCTTCTGGAACCATTCGTGCTGCGTGGAAGTATGATTGAATACCATATCGAGCATGATATCAATCCCTCTCTTTTTTGCTTCTGCACAGAGGACCTGGAAGTCCTCAATGGTGCCATAGCGTGGATCGATGGCGCGGTAATCCGCTACATCATATCCATTATCTCTTTGAGGAGATGGAAAGAAGGCATTGAACCAGATATAGTCGATTCCAAGTTCCTGTAAATAATCCAGTTTTGAAATAACTCCCGGAAAATCGCCCCATCCGTCACCATTCGTATCACAGAAGGATTTCGGATAGATCTGATATACTGTTTTTCCTTTGAATTCCATTTCCCCACCTCAATTTCTATTACTTGATAATACCAGTTTCCTTAGCCTTGACAGTCTGATCTTCCTTCAGCAGTGTTACCGGTGTTCCATCTGTAAAGATGACTGGAATGACAGTTGATTTGCCCTGTGCCTTGATATAGTCCAGATCAGCAACTGCTAATATATCGCCCTGCTTGACTCGGTCTCCCTGATGAACGCGCATCTGGAAGCCTTTGCCGTTTAATTCCACAGTATCCATGCCGATGTGGATCAGTACTTCTTTACCGGCTGCTGTTTTGATTCCATATGCATGCCCGGTTGGGAAAGCAACTGTCACTTCACCGGAATATGGTGCATACACTGTTCCGTCGGTTGGTTCAATAGCGAAGCCGTCACCCATTGACTTAGAAGCAAATGCCTGATCATCAACAGCTGTGATTGGAATGATCTTACCAGCCGCTGGACTGACAAGTGTTTCCTGCTTCTCTGCTTCTGTATAAACTGGTTCTGCTGGTGCTGCTGGAGTTTCAGATGCCTCTGCATCAAAGATATCACCTGTAGCTGCATTGATCTTCTTTTTGCCGACAATATATGTCAGGCAGAATGGAACAGCAATCGCAATCAGCATTGCGAATGCGAAGATCAGCATGAACTGCGGGAAGATGGAGATAATGCCAGGAAGTCCGCCGACACCGATGGAAGCAGCCTGTACACCGAAGCCTGTTGAGACAATACCGGCAATCGAAGAACCGATCATTGCACAGTAGAATGGGAAATGATACTTCAGGTTGACACCAAACATCGCAGGTTCTGTAACACCTAGATAGCATGAGATCATGGAAGGAATGTTGACTTCCTGTGCTTTTGTATTCTTCTTCTGCAGAACGGACATTGCCAGCACAGAAGAACCTTGAGCAATATTTGATAATGCAATCATCGGCCATAACATTGTACCGCCGGTGGACTGAATGAGCTGCAGGTCAATTGCATTGGACATATGATGCAGACCTGTGATGACTAACGGTGCATATAACAAGCCAAACACAGCACCGAAGATGACTCTGAAGTTTCCAGAAATACCAGCCATGACAAATGCGGATACCCATTCGCCGATTTTCCATCCGATTGGACCAAGGATGAAGTGTGCTGCCATAACAGCGAGCAGCAGAGAGCAGAATGGAACTAAGATCATCTGGAGCACATTTGGTACAATCTTCTTAAAGAAGCGTTCCAGATATGCTAATGAGAAGCCGGCAAGGATTGCCGGAATGACCTGTGCCTGATAACCGATCATACGGAATGATGCAAAGCCGAAGTTCCATACATAGGTAGGAGCCCATGCATCAGCAGCCATACCGGCAACACCATATGCATTGACCAGCTGGCCGGATACCAGGGTAAGACCAAGGACAATACCCAGCATCTGCGTACCGCCCATCTTCTTCTGAATGCTCCAGCAGATACCGACTGGAATACCTGTATGGAAGACACCTTCGCCGATCAGCCATAAGAACTTGTCTAAGCCGGCTAAGAAGGTGCCATCCTGCAGGACAACGGATGCTTCAAGAATATTTCGGAAGCCAAGGATCAGACCTCCGCAGACGATGGCTGGAATCAGAGGTGCAAAGATCTCAGCGATATTCGTCATGACTTTTTCAAGCCACTTCTGATTGCTCTTGGCAGACTGCTTTGCAGCCTCCTTTGATACTCCTTCAACACCTGATACAGCCACAAAATCATTATAGAACGTATCGACTTCATTGCCGATAATGACTTGGAATTGTCCGGCCTGTGTGAAGGTTCCCTTGACACTTCCCAGACTTTCAATTTTCTTTACGTCTGCTTTTGCTGGATCTGCCAATACAAATCTCATTCGTGTGACACAGTGTGATACTGCGCTGATGTTGTCTTTGCCGCCTACATAGTTCAGCAAGGACTTCGCATCGTTTTCAAACTTTCCCATAATTGCTATCCCTCTCCTTGTTCATGTACATGTACGTACATGTCTTGCAAGCACAATATAGCTTGTACGTACATGTTTGTCAACCTGGAAAATTAAAAACCTCGCTTTTTTGAGCGAGGATGGTCAAATACGGTGAATTCTTCTGGCAAAGTCCTTGAACAGGAACTTATCCGGGCGGTGGCGTGAAGATGTATACTGGAACACTCTGGAATCATCCAGATATGTATAGGATTCGACATTGACAATCATATCAAAGTTCTTCATATCCAGCAGCATCTTGTCTTCATTGGTTGCCATCGTACAGCTGATCTCCTTTTCTGCATAGGAGATGGGCAGATGGAGCTGGTCTTCCAAATAAGCATACAGTGATTTCTCACAAACTTTCTTGGTCAGTTCTGGAATGATCTGTGCATTCAGAAAGTCGGTATCCAGAATGACCCCTTCGCCGTCAACAACTCTGACTCTCTGCAGGACCCACATATATTCATCCGGCTGCAGCTGCAGATTTTTCTGCATTTTCTCATCTGGATGCATCTTTTCCAGCATGACGACTTTTGTATGGACATGTTTTCCCAATGTCGGTGCCAGTTCCTTGAAACTGACAACTCCGCCCACCGGAAATTCAAACTGATGGACATTCAGTACTACAGATCCTTTTCCCTGTGCTTTCTGGATATATCCGTTCTGAGCCAGCAATGAGAGTGATTTTCTTACGGTATCGCGGGATGCGTCATACCGCTTCATCAGTTCATGCTCTCCTGGGAGCAGTTCCCCTGCCGGATAGGTCTTATTTTCAATCTGACTTAACAGTGTATTGTAGATATCTTGATATTTCGCCATGTTTTTACCTGATACGTACATTTTACGAAGTATTGCCATTGAATGCAATTAAGGAAATAACTGCAGTCATACAGCCTCACTGTTCTTGTCCATTGTTTTATTTCTCTTTATGGAACTCATTTCCCTTATTTAAAAGAAAAAAGAAGAAATCGTTCTTCTATTTTCCAATCATTCGTCAATGATTATTTTCACTTGTCTACTATATAGATCAGTCTCTCAGATCCACTGTTCCCGAAGCAATCAGCTTGCCTGACTTACGGTCATACAGAAGAATTCCATCTTCATCGATATCGATATGGATCTCGTCCCCAATCACATAAGCGAAGGAGCCGAAGACTACGGAAGTCAGCAGGAAACCGTTCACGTTCAACTTGAGGGTTGATTCCATACCTGTCGGCATAGAGCCGTTGACATGTGCATCCAGCTTTCCCTGCGGTGTGACTTTGATCTTTTCAGGACGGATAGCAAGGACAAAGTCTTCATTTGTAACAGCGACCTTTTCCTTCAGTGTGAAGTCTTCTTCATCAACTTTGGCAATGTGATATTCAAATACTTCATCCTTGTTTTCTTTTTCAACACTGCCCTTTTCCTTCAGGAGCTCTGTTTCAGCTTCTTTAGCAGCCGCCGTATCTTCATCACGTTTTGCGAACCATTCATCCATGTTCAGCGGTTTTCTCGGTGTAAAGACTGCCTTCTTGCCGTTCAGGACACTCAGGGCAATGGTACCGTCTCCCTGCTGTGAACCCTTTCCTTCAATAAAGTTGATGGAAGGATTGCCGACGAAGTCTGCACAGAACAGATTGTTTGGTGCACCGTAAAGCATTAATGGTGCTGCATACTGCTGCAGGACACCGTTGTTCATCAGACAGATCTTGGTGGAAAGAGTCATAGCTTCCATCTGGTCATGAGTGACATAGACGAAAGTGGATCCAGTTTCAACATGGAGACGCTGCAGTTCATAGCGCATTTCCAAACGGAGCTTTGCATCCAGGTTGGACAGTGGTTCATCCATGAAGAGAACCTGCGGTTCTGGTGCTAAAGTACGGGCGATGGCAACACGCTGCTGCTGGCCGCCGGAAAGTTCAGCCGGATAACGGTCCATGAACATACCGATTTTGACAATCCTGGATACTCTGCGGACAGCAAGATCAATTTCTTCCTTGCTCAGTCTGCGGACTTCTCTTAACGGCGTTCCGTTCTTGATCAGTTCAAATCTTTCATTGAGAGATTCACCCTTGGCTTGATGGCTCTGTTGGATCTTCTCCATCTCTGCTTCGTATTTTACACGATGACTGTCAGCCGCCGCATTTGGTTCTGCTTCCTCATGGACACCGAGCGAAAGCAGTTTCTTCGCTGTCGGCATGGAAATAGTATAAACGTTGATCAGCTTGATCAAAGCACGTTCATTATCAACCTTGCCGTTCTTGTCTCTGACATCTTCCATGACTTCTTTAAGCTTGGCACCGCTCTTCAGCGCACGGATCATGTCATTCGCAATTTTTGCATCAAAGTCAATCACAGGCTTTTCTTCTTTAACATTCTTCAGACCAAAGGAGATATTCTCATAGACTGTCATATTCGGCCATAATGCATAGTTCTGGAATAAGAATCCTACTTTGCGTTTATTTGGTGGTACATTGATTCCCTGGTCACTGTCATAGACAATCTGATCACCAATCTTGATCTGTCCGCTGGTTGGTGTTTCCAGACCAGCAATCATACGCAGTGTTGTTGTCTTGCCGCATCCTGACGGGCCCAAGATTGTAATGAACGCATTATTTTCAATGTCCAGATTCAAATGATCGACACCATAGAATCTGCCCCAGTGTTTGGTTACATTCGTAAGTTTAATTTCTGGCATATTATTTCTCCTTAATTACCGACACCTGCATCAAGGCTGGCACCAGTCAGTTTATTTACTACAAAGTTTGAAAGCAGAATGGTCACGATCAAAATCAGGTTAATTGCACTTGAGAATGCATACAGTCCCATTTCATCAAAGTAGTCCAAGGTGGTAGAGAGGATGAATCCCTGTGTGCAAAGAAGCAGGAATAGAGACAGTTCACGCAGACAGGTCATGAATGGAAGCATGAAACCGTTGATAATGGAAGATTTCTGAATTGGGATGATAATGTACAGCATGCGCTTGATCCAAGGTACATTCTGAATAATTGCTGCTTCTTCAATCTCACCGGATAACTGCAGCATGCTGTTCAAAGCGTTTCTGCTGGCAAATGGGATATATTTTATGACGCCGACAATAATCAGCAGATAATATGTATTGAAGAGGTTGATCTTATCATTTGAGAACAAGATAAAGAAGGCTGCACCAACAGCGATACTAGGCATCAGATACGGCAGGAAAGCCATACTGTTGACATAGTTTGCCCATTTGGAACGGCGGTTCTTTGAAACAGCGTAGCCGATCAGTGTGCCGATTGTGCCTGCAATCAATGCGCATGCTACAGAAACAAGCAGTGTTCCTTTATAGGCATTCCAGATCGTCGAGTTGAATAAGATGCCCGGCTGTCCGAACATGCCGCCGTCTGCCTGCGCTCCGCTTGCTGTCCACCACTTGATGGTCAGATTTGAGACATCCCCTGTGTAAAGAAAGGAGTAGTCGCCTGGGTTTGGAAGGAATGTTTCAAAGGCAAAGGAAATAATTGGGAAGATGCTGGTAAAGAATGTCAGGATAATGAAGAGAACAGCAATAACATGTTTCCAGATTTTTCCCAGATTGACTTTTGTAATCTGACCGGATTTGCCGGTGACGGTCGTATAATTCTTTCTGCTCTTCAGAGATGCCTGGTTCAATGCCAGTATGGCAACGCCGAAGATCATCATCAATACAGCAAGGATCGATGCTTCACCTGTATACTTACTGTTCATCGAAATATACTTTGTTGCTAAGGTGGTCAGTCCCAGATAATGCGGAACTGGATAAGAACCCATTGCACTGCCGAAGACCAGCAGGATGGTCGATAAGATTGCTGGACGGATCATCGGAATCGTGATCTTCCATAAAATCTTTCTTCTTGGTGTATTCAGGATGGTCGCTGCTTCTTCCAGGTTTGCATCCATGTTCTTGAAAATTCCGCCGATCAGGATATACGCAAATGGTGCATAGTGAAGTCCGAGGACCATTGCACTTGGGAAGAGTCCGCGGCACCACCAGTTCGGCATATTGATATTCAGCAGCGATGCTAACAGTCCATTGGATGTGCCGGTCACTGCATTAGAGTTGAACAAATTCTGCCATACAACTGCCAGCGTCCACTGCGGCATGATGTATGGAAAAATAAAGATGGAGCTCAGGTACTTGCGGCAGCGCATATTTGTACGGGTGACCAGATATGCAAAGATGCCGCCGTAAAGAATGGAAATGACGCAGGTCAAAACTGCTAAGCCAATGGTATTGCCGGTCGGCACCCAGAGATTGGACAATGCCAGTTTGCTGGTGAATAAGTCAATGTAGTTTACAAGGGACCATCCGGAAGCTTTTCCAGAAAGATACTGATCAATGGTTCCCAGATGGATCTTGAATGTATCTTCAACAATTGCGATGATTGGAGCAACCGCTGCAATTGTACAGGTGATGCCGAATAACAGCAGGATAATCTTCGTCGGATCCGAGAAATACGTTTTGATCCGATTGAAGAAAACTGCCTTTTTATTTACTGCAGTAGTATTTGTCATATGATCTCCCTTAAATCAAAGCGCCCGAGACGGTTTGGGTTCCGGGCGCTGATTCGTTGCTTGGCGTTACTTTGTCTCGCCTTTAAACTTGTCTAAAGTCTCAATCCAGCTACCGACTGTGAAGGCAACAGAAGCGCAGTATTCTGGATCTTCCAGAACAAGCTTTCCATCCTTGACCCACCAGTCATAACCCTTATCATCCTTTGCCGGGAATGTATCCTTACCGTCTACATAACCGCCCTGTGCATGATTGTATGCAGCTTCTGTTTCCTGCATGACCTTTGGATTAGCAGAGTAACCGCCCATATCTTTGCCCCAGGCAGAGAAGCCATCCTTTGTACATGTCATATAAGCGATGAATGCTGCAGCAGTCCAAGGAAGCGGGCTGTTCTTTGTTAAGAACAGAT
This sequence comes from uncultured Galactobacillus sp., assembly GCA_964385925.1. Taxonomy (GTDB): domain Bacteria; phylum Bacillota_I; class Bacilli_A; order Erysipelotrichales; family Erysipelotrichaceae; genus Bulleidia. Next base: position 77,665 of record CAYLQV010000008.1, read on the forward strand.
AATGGCAGTAGCCATATCCGCCGATACCTTTATAGCCGTCCTGATAAGCAGCAACGGTAACATTATTGACTGACTGTTCAGCAGATTCTTCGATGGAACGCAGTTTTGAATAAACTAACAGACCGGACTGATCAACTGCAGAAGCAGATGTCAATGTGTTGCAGATTGGTCCATCATCTGTCTGTGCATTGTAGCCATTGACCCATAACTTGATCCAAGCCAATGCATATGCACCATTCTCACCAAGGTTGAATTCTTCAGAATTTTTCTTCATTTCATCAACAGTTGGCTGCAGTGTTGACTTCTGTGAAGAAGGAAGTGCATCGAATGCATCTTTTAATTCCTTCGCATATTCATCCTTTGTCAGCATATATAAGAAGTTCTTGCCGACGATTTCAGAATCAATGTCCATGTAAAGTGGATGTGCATCAGGCATTACGAAGTCCCAGCAGTTCGTCCAGGTCTTTGTGCCCTTGTTGTTGAATTCAAATACTTTGTTCAGTGTCTGCAGAGGCAGGAATCCTGTATAGTCTGCAGCAGTTGTATTGTTTGCTTCTGCCCATTCCTTAGGAACGAATGTCTTCAGGATGCCTGGCTGATTCATCTTTGATTCAATCTGGTTGCCATCCTGGATCAATGTCATAGCGAATGTTCCTTCACTCTTGACGGAGTCAGCCTGCAGCTGTTCAAAGATCTTATTGTTCTTTGGCTGCTGCCACTCAAACTGCATGTTGTAGCTTGGATCAATTGTCTGTAAATAGGAAATGAATAATGGTAATGCGGTCTTGCCGCGGCTGGAATTGCCTAAGCCGTAGAATGTCTTGCCGTTGGATTCTTCAATTGCTTTCTTGGCAAGTTCTTCCAGGGTCATGCCTTCTGCTTCCTGAATGATAGCATCGACGCCTGTCAGTTCAGTTTTTGCAGTGGCTGTACCGGCTGTAGTTGAGCTGCTGCATCCGACGAGTGATACTGCCATCAATCCTGACAGTACTGTGGTGATAATACGCTTGTTCATTTGCTTCCCCTCCTTTTGGAAACATGGTTCTGTGTTTCAATACTTGTATCTTAGGGAAAAATGTAAGCGTTTACTATTGGAAAAAGCTGACATATTTATTGATTTTCAAACCTGCAAAAAAAACATATCAGAAGTTCCTGATATGCCTTTATCATTACATTTCCATTGCATTGTTCTGATATGCAGTAGGTGTGAGATTATAGACTTTATGGAAGATTGCAGAGAAATATGCAACATCACTGTAACCGCACATTTCACAGACTTCATAAACTTTGTAGTTATGTCTGTCCTTAAGATAATATGCTGCCCGCTTCATCCGATACTGGGTGATATATGCAGCAATCGTCGTATTCATTTCTTTCTTAAACAGACGTGAGATATATCCTTCTGATATATTGAGCTCTGAAGCAATGCTGGCAATGGACAGCTGCTGATCAGCATACTCTTTTTCAATAATGGAGATGGATGCACGTACAAAGCGGTTGGAATCACCTAAGACAGCAGTCTGCTCCTCCTGTTCTTTTTTCAGTTTCGGCAGGATGCGTCTGACACTGTTCTCCAGTTCCCCATCTTCAAACGGTTTGAGAATATAATCAGCTGCCAACAGGCGCAGAGCATCTCTGGCATAGCTGAACTCATCATATGCAGTCAAAAATATGACCTGGACATTCTCACCTTGATCACGGAGCCTCTGCAGAAGATCAATGCCATCGCATTTCGGCATGCGGATATCACAGATTATCAGATCAGCTCTCGTCTTTTCATATGCTTCCAATGCTTCCAATCCATTTTCTGCAGTTGCACATACCTGGCAGCCTAATGATTTCCAGTCAATTTCTTCAACAATTCCATTTCTGACATACATTTCATCATCCACAATCATGACTTTATACATCGGCATCTTCCTCTCTGTGCGGAATTCTTAACGTGATCAAAGCACCGCCGTCTTCCTTGTTCTCAGCAGCTAATCCAGATTCTGCACCATAATTCAGACGCAGGATCATATCGACATTATACAGACCAATATGTCCATAGATTCCATTCCAGTCATGGGTATTGATCCGATGCAGCATTTCTTCCGGCATTCCGCAGCCATTGTCACTGACAGTAATGATCATACTGTCATCATCACTGACAGCTTCAATTTTGATGATTCCTTTTTCCACATCATCAAAACCATGTTTAATAGAATTCTCAACAATTGGCTGCAGAATCAGCTTTGGAATCTGCTGTTCCATAAAGAATGACGAAACATTGATATCCAGCTGATACTTACCGTTGAAACGGATATTCTGAATATCAATATAATCAGAACACAGCTGGCATTCTTCCTTTAATGGAATCAGTGGTTTTTTTTCAATACTCGTACGCAGGATCCTTGCCAGCTTTGAAGACAGTACTGCAATCGGTTCTACATGTGCGCTCTTTGCCATCCACTTGATGGTATCCAGTGTATTGTACAGAAAATGTGGATTCAGCTGTGCCGTCATCATTGCAATCTGCACATCAGACAGTCTCTTCTGAGTATCTACTTTCTGGTCAACAAAGTTGTCCAGTTCCTCAGTCATCACATTGAAGTTCTTGGACAGCGTGCCGAATTCATCACGTCTGTTCTCAGGAATGCGGACTTCCAGATTTCCTTCCTGCACCTTTTTCATTGCACCGGTCATCTGCGTCAATGGTTCAGAGAAAGAATGACTGATCCGCCATGCCACAATAAAGCATAGGACGATACTGATAATGCCAAGTGAATATAACAGACGGTACATATCATTAACTGTACTGTCAGACAGAAGCGGCTGTTTGAGCAGGACAACGTAAAAGTCCATGCTGCTGAGTTGGGTAAAATAGATGTTATAATTGCCCATCTTTTCCGGCACTGTTCCATTGCGGATCATTTCGGAACGCATCGAATTGTTGACAGTCAACGCATCTGCTGGCCCAGAACAGTAAGCTGTTTCCATATAGGAATCCATGATATTGATGCCTTCCTGTGCAGATACGATTCCTGACAGCAGGTATGCCATATTCGCATTATCAAGAGAAGCAGCTATAAATCCTGTTACTTTATCATCAACGATAATTGCTTTTGCAATTCTAAGAACAGGCTGATTACTATCCCCTTCCGAGCGGATTACAATTTGACCTTGAGAAGCTTTTGCATCTTTCAGAACGCCCCAGTATTCCGGCAGGTCTTTAACTATATCTGTAGAAAGGACACAGGTTCCATCGGTACTATATACCGAGAAATCCGCATAGGAGCGGTACCCAGCTGTCGTTTCATAAAGCAGATTGTAGACATCCTGATTATCGGTCTTAGATGCTACTGTTTCCTTTAAAGCAGAACTGTTCTCTAAAGAAGTAAATGAATCTTTAATGCCCGATAAAAGGACATTCATGCGGTAATCCACTTCTGAAGAAGCATCTTTGCTCTGCTGAATCTCTTCATTGGATGTATTGTCACTAAGGATCTTTACCATCAGAAATCCACTGAGGATCAAAGGCACAAAAGACAGGGCTAAAAAGCTGAGCAGGAGCTTGCTGCGGAACGAACTTGTGATTCGCAGGAAGAATGAGGAGATCAAGGATTTGAACTTTCCCATACCTTCAGCACCTCCTCCTGTTCCTTTGCAGCCCAATTCAGATCAAAGCTGATGTATTTGACTTCCTGTTCATCAGCTGCATATGGAATATCTGTTCTTACGCTGCGCCGATACATCTCATCGACCAACAGTTTTTGTACATCTGTACTAATGGTGAAGTCAATGAACTTCTTTGCATTCTCCGGATGTGCACAGTTCTTTACTAAAAAGCTTCCGTCAGGAATGGAGAATGTCCCATCTTCCGGATAGATGATTCCAACATCCTGATGTGTCAGCATCCATTTCTTTGCGGTCTCTTCCAAAGTAATGCCTACGATACTGCCTCCTGATTCCACAGCTGGAAGAACATTGCCAGAACTGCCGACGAATTCCCCATTCAGCTGTTCACTGAATTTTCTGATGACATTTGTACTTCCATGATTCAAAATTGACATCATTGCCAGCAGAATCGTAACACTTGTTCCGGAATTATGAGGATCTGCAAAGGCTATCTTTGCTGTCCATTTAGCATGGAAAAGATCATTCCATTTTTTTGGTGCATCCTCTTCTTTTACCAGTTTACGGTTATAGACAAAGACCAGCGGCAAATCTGAGAACAGCGTATAGTATCCATCCTTTGAAATATACTTCGATGTAATTCTTTCATATCCTTCGGCATAATACGGTTCTATGAAATCCTGATAAGCCAGATATGTCTCAACACCGCCACCAAACATAACATCTGCACTGCTTCCTTCTTTAATCTCATTCAGCATCTCAATGGTTCCGCCGTCATGGACTTCGACTGTAATTCCCGTTCTTTTTTCAAATTCCCGGATGATTGGTGTATATACATCTGTCTTATGACTGGTATATACAACCAATGTCTGATCTGGATCAACGGAAAAAGATGCAGTTTCCTTTTTCACAGAACTGCAGGCAGTCAGCGGCATGACTAAAAGTGCTGTTGAGATAATTTTTAAAAGTGCTCTTTTTAAATCTTTCATACTTTTTTCAAATGACCAAGCTATAGTCTGATTCTAGATGTCCAAATTAAAAATGTAAACAAAATCTGGATTTTCCTGAAGAAGATCAATACACTTTTAAGTCTAAATATGATTTCCCATGCTGTGCGCAATTGCTCTATAACATCAAAAACAGATATCATACCGAATATACTGCCCTGTTTATACATCAAACAAACATTTATCAACAGAACGCACAGGATACAATGTAAGAATATGCGCATTTCCGACACTCACCAATACAAAGCTATAAATGCATTGAATGCTGCTTCAGACACGGAAGAAGCCGCAGCACTGTACCTGCATGCGGCAATTGTCCAGGTCACGACAGCAGAACCAACGCCAGAGCCAATCCCGCAGCCAAAACTGTTGGCTGAAGCGGCGATTCCTTCCACCCGGATGCCTGATTCCTTCTCAACAAATCGGACGATATCCGGTGCCAGTTTGAATAGCTCACACAGGACTGCTTGTCTGAACCTCCCAGCATACCAAGCAATGGCATACCTACAGCATCCACCAGACTTCCGACACAGGTGAATATTGTATCCAGTGTACTGTTCTTGGTCTGATTGATTGCATCATTGGAGATCAAAGGCATCCTTACATTGAAGCTGATGTTATTCATTGTATAGAAGACCGCAATAAACAAGAAATACAGAATGCCGATGCTGATCAAAGCAAACTGATCTGAATGTCCTTTCAGAAAGTACATAGAATAATGATGCCCGGTGCACCGTATGCCCTTCACAGGAGAACTGCAAACAGTCGGTGGCATACACCGTGATGTAAGAAGCAGTAAATGCACACAGGACAAAGCTCTCCATATTTTCAAGCGCCTGAAAAGTTTTTCCGCAGAAGTTTTAGCAATTCCATTCATTTGACTGCCCCTCAGCAAGAAATTGCAGAACACTTTTACTTTTCTAAAAGAATGAAAAATATTTTTCTTTTATTATCATGGCCAGCTGTTTCTTCCTATTGCAAGTATTAAGAGGCTTTATTTGATTTTTATTTTCTATAAAAAATTAATCTAACAGTTAACAATCGTGTGGTTGACAAATCGCTTAACCACGCGTAA
>CAYLQV010000009.1:0-79927 GCA_964385925.1 uncultured Galactobacillus sp.
GTTCAGTTTTCAAAGAGCTTCTCACATCGCTCCTTCTCGAAGCGTGCTGATAAATAATATCACCCAGTCTTTATAATGTCAACGAAATTTTTTAGAAACTTTTAATTCGAATTGGTTGATGTTTTTAGTGGGTGCAGGAATGAAGATACCATGGTTATTTGTTTCTGTAAAGGACTTTTTTCAAAATTTCACGAAAATTTACTCTTCGTCCCTTGCCATATCCAAATACATGCCGTAATAGCGGTCAATACAATCCTGATTGAACGGGTCTTCTCCCTCTTTCATCATGGTGATCAGCTGATCCATCTGCGTTTCAACAATCTTCATGATTTCCGGAGAATACTTCATCTCTTTTGCATGCTGCGCATACTCGTTCTCATCAAGGATCTGATAACCGCCGTCTGGATAAAGCTTTACATCCAGATCGTAGTCAATATTCTTCACTGCTTCGCCGTCATATATAGAAGGAGAAGCCAGATTGCAGTAATAATACACACCGGTATGACGGATCATGGAAATGACATTGAACCATTTCTTCCGGTACAGGAAACATACCGCCGGTTCTCTGGTCACCCATTTTCTGCCGTCGGCTTCAATCACCCAGGCGCGGTCGGTTACAGCTACCGTATGGTCTTCATCTGCTTCCAGCACAAAAGCCTTGCACCAGGTGCGGTGCAGACTGCCGTCATGCTTAAAGCTCTGTATATAGATATAGGTGCCTTTTTTTGGATACATAATTCCTCTTTTCCTGAGCTTTACCATTTTACTATCATATGCGCATCATGCAAATAAAAAATCTTTCCTGCCGTTTCAGGAAAGATTCAGTGCTTATACCGAAAATTTAGTATTTGTCTTTTTCAAAGCAGCGACCAGGGCAGGAACAATGATGATGCATACAATCATTGTAGCCAGGTTATACCAGGTGTTGTAAGCAACAGAATAGCTCCATGCCGGCAGTGAACCAGCAGCAGAGCCTTCAGGGAAATAGAAGAATACACCAGAGATAACATTGCTGAGCCACTTAAATACAATTGAAACTACGACGCCGACTGCATAGTTATACTTGCTGTGTCCCGCAAATATGCAGGCAATGGCGATAACGACTAATGGGATGAAGTAATCAAGGCAGTACTGAATTGGTGCAACAAAGAATTTTTCACCGCCGAAGATGAAGACCAGCACCCAGCTCAGCGCACCGACGCCCAGTCCTTTCTGCCATCCTAGATGATACGAAGCGATAAACAGAGCAATGTACTGCAGTTCAATTGAACCGCCGTCCGGCATGACCAGGAATGGAATAAATTTACTGACATACCAGAGAACCACGTACAATGCTGCGTAGAAGGCCATGTAGGCCATGTTGCGAATCGGATCTTGTTTCATAAAAAAACACCTCCCAATGTTTTGTTGGCAGGCGCAGGAAATAACGGAACTCCCTACGCTAGTCTTACCTAGATCAGGTGATAAGGGTCATTTTCTCAGCTCTTGCGAGCACCCCTGTTCACGGTTTATATAGTAGCACGATCATATACAAGATACAACTTTCAATTTAGGCGGCTTCCGTGATACGATACATCCATGGAAAACGTAATCAATCAGCAGATCAAATTATTCTGCGACGAAACTGACGGCATTGCCGCATTAGCAAATATCAGTGCATGCATCAAAGAGAATTATGACCGTTTGAACTGGGCAGGGTTCTATATTGTACGCGGAAACGAATTGGTCCTTGGTCCATTCCAGGGAAAGGTAGCATGCGTGCATATCCCGTTTGATAAAGGGGTCTGTGGCAGATGCTGCACAACAAAAGAAGCGCAGCGGATCGACGATGTACTTGCCTTCGCCGGTCACATAGCCTGTGACAGTGCCAGCCGTTCTGAACTCTGTGTGCCAATCCTTATAAATGGTCAGGTCATCGGTGAGATTGATCTGGATTCGCCGGAAACTAACCGCTTTACGGAAGAAATGGAAAAAGAAATGCTGGAAGCAGCAGACGACATTGCGCGTGCTTACCTCCAGCATCATTGGACATTCTAACGATATAATTCGTAGACCGAAGTTTTTTCAAAATATGAAGTTGCTTCATCAATCGCAGCCGGCGCTGAGAAGAACTGAATATGACTGCCGCCAAGCATGATCTCACGGATCATGTTTTTTCTTGCCATCTGTGTGCATATCTTAGTGAAGACATCGCTGTTGATATCCAAATCCAGATATTTCTTCCACTCTGCACCCTTGCCGTCATCCACACAGGCACCCATGATCTTGATTGGCCTGCAGTCGGTGCGGTACTCTGCCAGATGCATGCATGTTGTAGAGTCAAAATCAGCGCCAATCAGAAGAACATATCCTTTTAATTCATATAATCGGGCAGTTGGTGATTCTTCTGCCAAAGCAAAATGCAGTGATTGGCGGTTGCATAACAGTCTTGCATATCTTCCCCATGCCGCATAAGCACAGTTTGGATGATGAGAAATTACAACACCTTCTCGGTGGCGGAAGTTCTCGACAACCTCTCCCATCCCGCAGATATCTGAATGCTCTGGGTTGAATGGAGGCATTGCTCTACGGACCTCTTTATAAAGTTCTGGTGCGACCGGCGGATTGATCCAGTCACTTGGCTCACTATTGCCGCTGGACTGCACAGGCATCAGAATTGTTCCACCTTCTGCTTCCAGTTCCAGCAATGCATCAACAATTGTTTCCGCACCGCCGATGATCCAATTAAAAGAAGAAAGCTTTGTATGAACTTCAATAATTTGACCTTTTTTTACGCCGAGCTTAACAAGCGCTGCCTTCAGCTGATCTTTCGTTACAGGGTTCTGTACAATTTCTTTCTTCTCAGACATTATAGTTTACTATACTCCTTTGCAATCTCAGTTCCGACTGCTGCATTGTTGAAGACCAGCTGAATATTTGCAGCCAGGGACTTTCCTTCTGTAATTTCAGCAATCTTTGCCAGCAGGAACGGTGTGCACTGCTTTCCCTTGATTCCCTTTTCATCCATTTCCTTGATTGCTTCATCGATGACTTTATTGATTACTTCCGGATCCATGGAATACTGTTCAGGAATAGGGTTCGTAATCAGGATACCACCATTCAGGCCAAGATTTCTCTTTGCTTTTACAATATTTGCAGCATCTTTTGCATCTTTGATGGCATAGTCGACTTTCAAGCCGCTTGTACGTGTATAGAAAGCAGGCAGTTCTGATGTCTGGTAGCCAAGAACTGGCACGCCTTTTGTCTCCAGAACTTCCAATGTTTTCGGCAGATCGAGGATTGCCTTAGCACCAGCACAGATCACAGTTACGTTTGTTCTACCAAGTTCTTCTAGATCAGCAGAGATATCAAAGGTTGATTCAGCGCCTCTATGGACACCGCCGATACCGCCGGTCACAAAGAACTCAACTCCTGCCATAGAAGCCAGGATCATTGTTGTTGCAACGGTTGTTGCTCCCCAGCTCTTTTCGGCAATGATCATCGGCAAATCTCTGCGTGATACTTTCGGAATCGACATTCCCCGCTTGCCCATCTCTTCAATTTCTTCCGGAGTCAGACCGACGACGCCTTCGCCGTCAACGAGTCCGACAGTTGCCGGCACACCGCCGTGTTCGCGGATGATGCTTTCAACCTTCATTGCTGTTTCCACATTCTGTGGATATGGCATGCCGTGTGAAATGATTGTACTTTCCAAGGCAATCACCGGCTTGTGCTCTTTCAATGCTTTTTCTACTTCTGGGTTTACTCTGACATTCATAATTCTCTCTCCTTTATGTTCATATCTTCAATCCTGTCAAGGATCTTCTGACTGTCTAAGCTCCGGCGTCTGACAGCGTCCTGCTCAATTGCTGTCACAGCAGTGCTGATGCCGAACCGTATCGCCTGCAGGGGTTCTTCCTGCATCGCTCTTCTGGATACATATGCGCCAAGCAGGGAATCACCGCCGCCGGTCGCGTTCTCCAATGATATCGTCCGATGCGTCAGCCATACTTTCTTTTCCTTTGTACCAAGCAGAATGCCGCGGTCTGCCATAGAGATGATAATCTCATCAACACCCTTGTCCAGGAACCAGTCCAAGCTTTCTCTTGCACTTTTATCATCGCGGATCCAGATACCTGTCAGCTCTTTTGCTTCATACTGATTCGGCTTGAAAATCGATAAGGAACCAAGAGAGTCATTCAAACGCACGGCCTTTGCAGTTGATACTGGATCAGCAGCCACCCGGCATGGTGCATTCTGGAGAATGTAGTCAATACACTGCATATCCAGATTGGAATCAATAATGATGATGTCATCTTTTGACAGTCGCTTCAGGATCGGCTCCAGCATTTCAACCGTCATGCTGCGCAGGATGCGCATATCGCTCATCGCAATCTTCATGTCCCGATTGTTGTCAAGAATGGCAATATACATGGAGCTAGGCAGATCATTATCCACCGCACAGTCACTCGTATCCATGCCTAATGTTTCGCAGTCTTTCCGCATCATCTGACCATATTCATCACTGGAAAAAACAGTGATGAACTTTGTCTTCTGTTTCAGCAGAGCACAGATCTGCGCAATATTCCTGCCGACACCGCCGTACGAGACCGCAATGGTGCCCGGGTTGGAATCATAGTTCTTCAGCGGTTCCAAAGAAGAGCCGCAGATATCTATGTTTGCGCCGCCAATGACACAAATTGTATTTTCCATACCATTCTCCATATTATTATTTTTATTGCTGCATCGAAATGTATATCATCCACATTCCATACAGCCGACATCACGGGGGAAAAAAATATTTTAGCACAAATTTCTTCTTATCAATCATCAATCAAAAAATATTTTCACCAATATTTTTGTCAATCATTTCCACTTTGTTTTCTCTGCCCATTAAGGCATAGAAATGCCGCCATTCCTGCAAGGAATACAGAGGAATCCTCTCATTCTCCAAGGATGCATATCCTTCAATTTTTTCTTTCTTCAGTGAACAGTTTTCGTCCCTGCCGCTGCATACAATGATCATTCCTGCAATGACATCAATTTCAACGCCCTGCAGATTGAATTCATAAAAGCGTTCTGTCTTATACATTCTATTGGCGGCAGAATTCTCCTGCACTGCACCAAGGTTTAATAAAATATTCTTTACCTTCTCTGCATCCTGCGATGTTGTCATCAAATCAATATCATGGAACATATTTGTAATGCCGTGAAAATACAGCAGCATGGATGCGCCAACAGCCCACGTGATCTTCTGCTCATTCAATTCATGGGCAGCCAGAGCCAGCACATGAAGTATTTTTTCTTGATCTGTCATTTTTATTGTCCCTCTTTGCTTATTGTAAAACGCTGTTCCAGACAGTTACAACTCCATCCCATAAAAAAACCTTGTTTCTTCAACAAGGTCTTCTCTTATCTCAATAATTGTAAGCTTTGACTTCAAAGAATGCCTGTGGATGATTGCAGCATGGGCATACTTCCGGAGCCTTTTCACCAACATAGATATAACCGCAGTTGCGGCACATCCAGACCTGCTGTCCATCCTTTGTAAATACTTTTCCATTCTCCAGATTATCCAGCAGCTTCTTATAGCGCTCTTCGTGTGTTTTTTCAATGCCTGCTACCATACGGAACTTTGCAGCAATTTCCTTAAATCCTTCTTCATCAGCTGTTACCGCAAATCCTGCATACATATCAGACCACTCATAGTTCTCACCGGCAGCAGCATCCGCCAGGTTAGCAGATGTGTTTCCAATACCATCGTTCAGATACTTGAACCAGAGTTTTGCATGTTCCTTTTCATTGCCTGCTGTCTCATCAAAGATAGCAGCAATCTGTTCCAGGCCTTCCTTGCGAGCCTGACTTGCATACCAGTTGTACTTGTTGCGGGCCATAGATTCGCCTGCAAATGCAGTCTGCAGATTAGCTGCAGTTTTAGAACCTTTTAATTCTGTCATTTTAATTTTCCTCCTATGGTAATGTCTATTTTCAATTTTAGCAGAACCCGGCAAAGTATCAACGGGATTTGCTGTATTATTCTTGATTATTCAGTCAGCGTTCAGCTTCACCTGCATAACAACAGGATTATGATCAGAGTTGGCAAATGACTTGCTCTGTGTCTTTACACTGCTGACGCTCACATTCTTCGAGACAATAAATCCATCAATCATATAATATTGGAAATTTGTCTGATCCGCACCGGCATATGCCTGATCCAATGATCTGCATGTTGGTACACTGTTATCCATCTCGAACTGCCAGTCAGATGAGAATTCGCTTTGGTCCACTTCACCGCAGTGCCATTTTCCTTCATATTCTGGATACATGCTGTCATCTGTTCCGGAGAATGTCTGGTTGAAATCTCCGCCGGCAATGACGTAATTGCCTTTGTCTGCTTCTTCCTGCAGGACCTCCTTCAGCATCTCAGTCTGTGCTTTCTTGCCCTCACCGTCATCGTACGCTTCCAGATGTAGGTTCACCATGACCAGATACTTGCCTGATGCACTGCCGTCCGCGTTGCTTACTGGGATCTTGTCGACCATCAGGCAGCGTTTGAGATTTCCTAATCTCACCGGCCATTTGAAAGGTGTTGGCAGCGCATAGCGCACTGAAGATTCAATTGAATAATTCGACAGCGTGAGAATGCCGCCATTGACTTTGCCAATTGGTGGAATTGGATATGGAATGAAAGCAACTTTGAAGTTGTATGCAAATGTAGAATTGGAAAGCTTTGCGGCATTCGCTGCCTGCAGCTGTGTTTCAATTGTTTCAGCTTCATCGATATCATGGGATCGTGATGAATTGATATCAACTTCCTGCAGGAAAACAATATCAGGGCTGACTGATTTGATTTCATCCGCAATGCCGGTCAGGTTCTGATTGACTCTTACGGTATCCGCTGTCTGCACTGACTTGCCGCCATCCATAAAGAAATCAGCATTATCTCCTAAGGCACCATAGCCGACATTCCAAGTCATCACAGAAAGAGAGGAACCTTCCTTTAGTACTGTCTTTGTATCACCAGACTTGATATCCAGTGTTTCCTGAGCTGCCGGACGGTATTCTGATACTGTCAAGAAAGCCAGCAGCAGTGCAAAACAAACAACAATGACACCCACGATCCTGGCAAGCCAGATCAGTACTGACTGCCATGTTTTTCTTTTCTTTTTTTCCTTGCGCATATGAATTATCCCTTAATTTAGTTACAGCATTTCCTAGGTAGATTATATCTTTTTATAGACTGGAATGGAATCAATTGGTGCTGAAGCAGCAATCATTTGACCGCCTTCATAGACCTGACCATCTCTGGTATCCTGCCACCTGCCCTGCGGCAGATAAACAGATCTTTCAAATGTATTCAGAGCCAGGATTGGCGCAACAAGATATTCCGGTCCAAACATATACTGGTCATACAGATTCCAGCATTTTTCATCATCAGGATATTCATAGAACATTGCCCGAAGAAGCGGTGATCCGTTTTGATGTGCCTCTTCATAAAGCTGCTGAATATACGGCTTCATTGCCAGGCGGATGTCCAGGTATTTCTTCATGATTCTGAAATTGTCCTCGCCATAGGACCACAGTTCATTTTCATGTCCTGTATGCAGGTATCCTCCGCCGAAATCACGTTCATCCAGCGGTGGGATATTCAGCGGTCCTCTTTCACCATGCATGCGCAGAACTGCTGTATATACCGCAAACTCGAACCAGCGGATCAAGAGCTGCTGGAAATCAGGATCACTGCAGTCTTTGGTCATAAAGCCGCCGATATCCGTCGTCCACCACGCAATGCCTGCCAAGCCCATATTAATGCCTGCTGACAATTGATCACGCAGGGACGCAAAAGTGCTTGGTATATCACCGGACCAGATGACATTGCCATATTTCTGACTGCCTGCCCATCCTGAGCGGAGCAGATTGACCGGTTTTTTCCCAAGTTCAGTCTGATGATCATAGAAAGTACGGCTGAACCACTGCGGGTAGATATTGCTGCATTCCAATGCAGGTCCAAGGTAATACCGGTAATGATCAAAATCGTATTTCACGTAATCAGGTTCGCTGTTATCCAGCCAGAAGCCGTCAATGCCCAGATCATAATAATTCTTCCGGCATACGTTCCACACATAGTCCCTGGCTTCCGGATTGGTCGCATCATATTCAACACAGTCGCCTTGATAATCATAGGTCTGCGCGGAACCTCTTTCCGTCCTGATCAGCATGCCGTTCTCACTCATATAACTGAAGTTCTCGCTCTTTTTGTCGACAGAAGGCCAGACAGAGACTACGACCTTGATGCCCATGGCATGAAGTTCATCGATCATCTGTTTAGGATCCGGCCAGTACTTTGGATCAAACTTCCAGTCCCCTTGATAGGTCCAGTGGAAGAAGTCAATCACGATTACATCAATCGGCACATTGTGCTGTGCGCACGCTCTGGCAACTGAAAGAACTTCCTCCTGTGTCCGATAGCGCAGCTTGCACTGCCATAAGCCAAGCAGATCATCCGGCATCATTGGGGAACGCCCAGTTACTTCTGTATATTTATACAGGATCTCCTTTGGTGAAGCACCGACGGTGATCCAATAGTCTAATTCTTTGGCCGCAAAAGCATGCCATTCCGTGATGTTCTTGCCAAACGATACTCTGCCAACAGCAGGATTATTCCACAGAAAACCGTAGTTCAGACTGGATAAGGCAAAAGGTACGCTCACTTGAGAGTTCCGCTGCTCCATGTCTAAAATGCATCCTTTCAGATCTGTATTTTCCTGCTGATACTGTCCGCAGCCAAAGATCTTCTCGTCTGGATTGCTTTCAAACTTCTGGATGATCTGATAGTCACCGCTGACATAAGGCTTGTATTCACGGTTGAGTGCACGCAGGCATCTGCTTTCTTCTGAAATGGTGCCGTCATAATTCCGATAATATTCACGCAGGATCATCTGATCATCGCGATAAAACGTGATGATGCCTGCTTCATTGACTTCAGCTCTGAGATGCCCATTTCTGATGCATGCATGTTCAGCATCAATCTGAACAGCTGGGCGGATATGACTGATCTTTTCCGTAAGTGCCCAGTAATGATCAGTAAAGGCTGGATACATGCTGGCACGCACTCTCAATGCATCACTGCCCCATGCTTCAATCCTCAACGTTTCTCCCTGGTGCTTCACTTCAAGACCAGTTTTAATTTCGCGGCACTTCATAACTGCCCCTTTCCAATCTGTCCGACTGCTCAGACCAGATCAGCTAATGTCTGATACATCAGCTTTGTATCAATCGGCTTTGCAAGATGCGCATCCATTCCTGCTTCCAAACAAGCCCTGACATCTTCTTCATAATCATTTGCCGTCATGGCAATGATTGGGACATGCCTGCTGACATTGTCCAGCTTTCGAATCTGACGGCACGCTTCCAGCCCGTCCATTACCGGCATTCTGATATCCATAACTACAGCAGCATATCGATTATCTGCCTGACGGTAAAGGTCAACTCCCTGCGCACCGTCACAAGCAATATCAACAATACATCCTGCTTTTTCCAACAGCCTCTTTGCAATCTCTGCATTCAAGACATTGTCTTCACACAGCAGGATCTTCTTATCTTTCAACTTATCGTGAGGTACATTCCACGGTACATCTGCATGTACTTGCTGCTTATCTTCCTCACTTCTGCATTCTAGATCTAAATAGACGCGGAATGTAGTACCTTTTCCTAATTTACTTTCAACTTCAATGCGGCCGCCCATTCTTTCCACAATAGATTTGGTGATAGATAAGCCAAGACCAGATCCTGCATACTGACCGGAGAACTCATTGCTTTCCTGAGCAAACGGTGTATACAGCTGTTCCTGAATGAATTTCTCGCTGATGCCGATACCTGTATCCTGAATGGTAAAGCAGTTGTGGGATATATTTCCTTCTTTCCCTGTCTGATCAATGATCATATCTACACTGCCGCCGGCAGGTGTGAACTTCACAGCATTAGACAGCAGATTGATCAGCACCTGCTTGATCCGCATTGGATCGACAAAGATGTATTCACTTTGATCGGTATTGATCATTTCGACACTGAAGCCGACATCCTTCTGAGAAGCCGTCTCCTTGATCATCGAAATGACACTGTCCAGGATCAGCCGCCAGCTGACGACCTTCGGATCCAGATGATAGCTGCCGCCTTCAATCCGCTGATAATCCAGCGTGTCATTGATCAGACCGAGCATATACTTACCGGCTCCCTGGATCTTTTGAATATTATCTTTCAGTACAGCTGGATCAGTTTCATCCAAAGAGAGCTGAGTCAGACCGAGAATTCCATTCATCGGCGTACGCATATCATGAGATACTCTGGCAAAGAACTGTGATTTCATCGCAGTTGCCTGTGCCAGAGACTGATTCTGCTTTTCCAGCTTTTCATACAGCTGGTTGCGCCGTTCCTGCTCAATGGTCAGATCACAAGTCAAATAGACGATGGCATATGCCGCACAGATAATCAGAAGACCTGTATAGTACTGAATCCAAAAAGCGATGATAGCTGCTGCATAGAAGCTAGTCAGCAGGCAGATGTTCGACTTTGGCTGGATCTTTTTATGATTCACAAGGACAACAACGATACCTGCCAGTGGATACAGTAAAGAAAAGCAGACGCATATAATCAAAAACAGCGGCCCTCTCGCATATACCATATCCGATGATAAAGAAAAAATGTTGTTCGTAACTGGATTTGAAATAGTGATACCTAAATAAACAGCATATGGCACCACGGCTGCAAGGATCTCACGATGGAACTTTGCCTGATCATCACTGCTGATAATGGAAAAGGCATAGCACATCCACATGACTGCCAATGCAGGCAGAAGACAGAAGTATGCCGTTAATGAGATCTGATAGAACCACCAGCCTCCCCATCCATTCATCGCCTCTGAAGAGACAATGTCACTGATGACAGATAAAATACTGACCCACAGAATTGCATTGTATATGCGGTCCTGCTGGGTATGTTCCGTTCTTAGTTTATGATTTCTCACCAGCAAGACAATAAAGACAGCCAGTGCAAATACATCCGTTTCAACATGCCACATGAAAAACAGCCCCCAATCTAATCTTTCGTCAGCAATTTCTTAATCCTGCTCAGTCGTCTGCGTACTGATCATGAATGCGTTTGAATTCAGGCATGCATAAAGTCAGACATTTGAGCATCTGCGGTGAGAAGGCACCGCACTGTCCCTCCTGGATCATGTTGTACGCTTCCTCCGCAGTATATGGCGGCTTATAGCAGCGTACGCTGGTCAAGGCATCAAAACAGTCCGCAATCGAAACAATCTGCGCTGAAATCGGAATTTCATCACCCTTCAGGCCTTTTGGATATCCTCTGCCATCCCACTTTTCATGGTGATACATGCAGATGTCCGTGCTGACCTGATGAATTTCTTCATCCTGGATCCATTCCAGTTCATCAATGATTGCAGCACCCTTGATCGTATGTGTCTTCATGACCTCAAATTCTTCCGGTGTCAGTTTTCCCGGTTTTAAAAGAACACTGTCTGGGATCCCAATTTTACCGACATCATGAAGTGCTGAAGCTGAAGCTATCATTTCTACTTTTGCATTTGTCAGATGATACTCCGGATTATTTGCCATCACAGTATTTGCCAAGACAAGAGAGTACTTTCTGATCCGTTTAACGTGAAGGCCAGACTCAAGATTGCGGAATTCAACCACTGAGCTCATCACATCAATAATATTGCTGTTCATTTTGCGCAGCTGCTTTTCCTGTGTCTTCAGCTGCACAATCTGCTTCTGAAGAAGCTCTGTCTGTTTTCCGACGACCTCCTTCAGATGATTCTTGTTTTCATAGAGTTCGACTGCTCTCTTCAAACGTGCTTTGACAATCAGTCCGTCAAATGGTTTATGAATGAAATCGAAAGCACCTTTTTGATGCCCATCGCGTTCAAATTCAACAGAACGGTCAGCTGAGATCAGAAGGACTGGGATGCGGTCCAACAGCTTTTCTTCTGCCATATTCTCCAATACCGCAAAGCCATCCATATTCGGCATGATAACATCCAGCAGCACAGCTGAAATACTGTCACTGTTCTGATGGACCAGCTCCATGGTCTCCAATCCGTCCGCAGCTTCCAGCAGATTATATTCATCTTTTAATATTTCCCGCAGAATGACACGGTTTACTTCCACATCATCTGTAATCAGTACTGTCTTCTTTCCCATGAAGTTCCTCCCCGATATTGAAGAATCCCTATCTGTCCAGCGTCTGCCTGATATTCTGCAGACCGCTGATCATTTTTTTATATGACTGAAACACCTGCGGATAGTATTCAACTGCTTCCTGAATATCAGAGCCGCCTCGCAGCATTTCAACAAATAAGACTAGTTTATCATAAAGTTCATTCATGCTCAGATTGCCGGTAATGCCCTTCATTGTATGTGCTGCCGTAAATGCAGTGCCGAAATCCTGATCCTTCATTGCCTGATCAAGTTCGTCAAACAGATGATCATCAATGAACTGAAGAAGAAATTTCTGATAGATCTCTGCATTGCCGGAAAATCTTTTTAAACCTTCATCATAATTGATTCCAATTCTGGCCAGTTCATCCTTGTTCATATGTTCTTTCCCTAACGATGTGTAATTTGCGCGCGATGTTCATTTTAATGCACACCAACTGGTTTTCGTTCTTTTTTGATTATACCACGCACATTGTTCTTTTGGCGATTCTCTAAAGCAATATTTCCCTACAAAAAATGCATGGCATTGTCTACCATGCATGAAACTTTATTATTGGTATTACTTTTCGTGAACAAGCTTTCCGGTCATGGATTCCGGCGTTAAGACCAGCATATACAGCCGGCTGAGCTGTCTGTCATAGTCCAGTTCTGCTTCTTCTTCAGCCGGCATATACTTCTTTGCGACAGACTGCAGTTTCTTCTTTGCCTCAGCAGGATCTTCAACGATTCGGATGCGTCCGAAGACAATGACGCTGGTGATATACAGTGCCCAGTCTCCTTCTTCCTTCCTGCCATTGTCATAGACGCAGAAAGACACTTTGTCAGACTTCCTGACGGCATCCAGCTTATGCCCTTCCTTGGCACAGTGAAAACAGAGCTCACCTGTATCCGGATCATAAACATAGTCAATAGGGAAAGCGTATGGATAGCCGTCATCACCATTGACGGCCAGTATTCCTCTCATCCCATCTGCCAGGATCTTGCGGCATGTTTCATCGCTGACCTGCTGCTTGATCCTCCTCATTTTTCTGAACATTTTCTCCTCATTCATCCAGACTGCGTCCGTTGGTCGCAATCACCTTCTGCATCCATGCAAAAGAGTCTTTTTTGGACCTTGCCAAAGACCCATTTCCCTTATCATCCATATCGACGTAGACAAAGCCGTATCTCTTTTTCATTTCTCCTGTGCCTAAAGACACCAGGTCGATTGGTCCCCACATTGTATAGCCGAAGCATGGTACATGGTCAATATTGATGGCATCGCGGATCTGCTTGAAATGGTCCTTCAGATACTGGATGCGGTAGGTATCATGTACAGATCCGTCAGCTTCCTTCTGATCCACTTCACCCATGCCGTTTTCTATCACAAAGAGCGGTTTCTGGTAGCGGTCATAAAGTTCATTCAGACAATAGCGCAGACCCAGCGGGTCAACGCTCCATCCCCATTTTGTTTTTTCCAGATACGGATTCGAGTCACCGCCCATGACGCCGATTGGATCCATGGTCGTAAATGGACGCTGTGCAGAGACAACTGTACTGCGGTAATAGCTGAAGGACACAAAATCCAATGGGAACGCTGCCAGCAGTTCCACATCTCCCGGCGCCATTTGAATTGTCACCTTCTTGCGTTCAAAGATCTCATGGGCATAGTTAGGATACTTGCCTCTTGCCATGACATCCGCAAAAAAGAGGGATTCCCGCCGGTGCTCATAGGCCGCAAAGACATCTTCTGGATGACAGGTCTCAGGATGCATTTCACTCAAGGCATACATTGCCCCGAAGACCGCATCCGGCATCATCTGATGACCGATGCCGATGACCTTCGAAGAAGCTACGAACATATGATGCTGCGCCTGATAATACGTCTGACAGTCCATGTGGTGCACACCGATCTTTGCATACCCGTGAATGGCATTCAGCTCATTGAAGGTCAGCCAGTACTTGACCTCTGGATAATTTTCAAACAATGTGCGGGCATATTTAACATACATATCGATGACATGGCGGCTGGACCATCCGTCATACTTACGTGCTAAAAGATCCGGCATCTCATCGTGGCAGATGGTGATCAGCGGTTCAATATGATATTTATGGCATTCATCAATGACCTGACGGTAGAACTTCAAGCCTTCCTTGTTCGGTTCGTCATCGTCACCATGTGGATAGATCCTCGACCAGCAGATTGAGAAGCGGAACACATTAAAGCCGAGTTCTGCCATGAAAGCAATATCTTCCTGATAGTGATGATAGAAGTCTACTGCCTGATGACTAGGATAATATTGGTCATCATACATTTCTGCTTCTGCCCCATCCGGAAATGATTCCAGTGAATTGACAGTTCCGCGTGTTCCATCCGCAAGCTTTAATGTAATCTGTCGTTTTTTTGATACACTGCCGTCAGTGACAAAATCCTGTGAACTGATTCCCCTGCCGCCTTCACCAAAGCCGCCTTCATATTGGAAATCTGCGGTGGCACCGCCCCATAAGAAACCCTTTGGAAATGTATGCTTCATAAATGCATCCTCTCTTCTTATGTATCAATCAGCTTCAGAAAACATACATTTCAGCACCGCTGGATCTGTATATCTTCCTGCCTGCATCTTTAGAATATCATTCTTTTTCACGCAGAAGAACCAGAACCATGAATATTCCTGACATGCATTCAAGAAATTTGTATTTTTCTGATTTGTCAATCAGCAAGTATGCTACGATGGAAAGTACCATGAAAGAACGTGTCAAAAAGCAGCAGGATTGCAAGACAAGCGTACTGCTTATTTCAGTTATTGTACTGCTTTCTTTAACGTGTATATTTTTTATCTGCTTTCTGCTGAATCGTCAGACTGTTGTCATTGATCTGAACGGCGATGAGACAGAGGATATTGAATACGGTCAGACATATCAGGAAAAAGGTGCGGTGGCACATGTCAAGAATTCCACATTATTCTTTCTTCATCCTGCTGTAGATGTATCAGTTTCCAGCAATATCAATGATAAGAAGCTGGGCACATATACTGTCACCTATACTGCTGTGTATCAGAATATTGAAGAAACAAAAGACCGCACAGTCATTATTCATGACACGACGCCGCCGGTGATCACACTGGTCACAAATGCCGATTCCTATACGCCCTACAATCATCCGTACACTGAAGAAGGATATCAGGCAGTTGATGCATGTGACGGTGACCTGACCGCCAAAGTCAAAAGCGAAGAAAAAGACGGGACCGTCAATTACACAGTCACGGACAGCAGCGGCAACACAGCCACTGCTTCAAGAAAAATCAAATACGATGACCGTGTCGGTCCTGCCATCAATCTGGGCGGCGGTGATGTTACCGTATATGTCGGCGACAGCTATGCAGATTCCTACAGTGCCGTTGATGACTGCGATGGCGATGTCACCGCAAAAATCGCTGTATCGGGAACCGTGGATACCAACACTGTCGGCATCTACACAATTACTTATACTGTATCAGATTCTCATGGCAATCAATCGACTGCCCAGCGTACAGTGACCGTTAAAGTCAGACCAGTCAATGTCATTACTAATGAGAACAGCAAAACAATCTATCTGACGTATGACGACGGACCTGGACCATATACTGCTCAGCTGCTGGATATTCTGGACAAATATCAAGTCAAGGCAACCTTCTTCACTACATCCTCAAGACCAGCCTATGCCGATATGATCGGCCAGGAGGCAGCCCACGGCCATACTGTTGCAGTTCATACGTATACCCATAACTATGCAAGTGTTTATGCCAGCACAGATGCATACTGGGCAGACTTCAATGCACAGAATGCAGTCGTGGCACAGAAGACCGGAAGCTACAGTACGATGTTCCGTTTCCCAGGCGGCAGTTCCAATACAGTCAGCCGCAACTACTGCAGTGGGATCATGACAGCCCTCACCTCCCAGGCAGGTTCGATGGGATATACCTACTTTGACTGGAATGTTTCCAGCGGAGATGCCGGCGAAACAACAAACACCAATGATGTATATCAGAATGTAATCAGCCAGGTCTCAGCCAATACCAGAGCCGGCCTGCCGTCAGTTGTCCTCCAGCATGACATCAAAGGATTCTCTGTAAATGCTGTTGAATCGATCATCATCTGGGGACTGGAGAACGGCTATTCCTTCCAGGCACTTTCTCCTGGCAGTTATCATGCCCATCAGCGCATAGCAAATTAAAAGCCCGCATCATGATTCATTCATGACACGGGCATTTTTATTGTTTATATGCCAGCAAAGAGATCATTCAGTGATTCACTCATTGTTGGATGTGTATAGATGTTGTCTCTTAAGACTGTATATGGGAGCTTCGCATCCATAACAATCTTAAAGAGATTGATCATCTCATAGCTTTCCTCACAGAATAAATGTGCGCCGAGGATCAAGCCTGTATCTGCATCCACAACTGCCTTCAACAGGCCGGTTGGCTTCTGCAGTACATTTGCCTTTGGAATTGCCATTGCCGGGAGCTTGGCAACCTTGACATTGTATCCCTTTGAACGCGCTTCTTCTTCACTCATGCCGATGCGTGAGAACGCAGGATCAAGGAAGACGCTGTATGGAACTGCACCGCGGGATGCGGTTGTCCTTGTACCGTCGCCTAAGACAGCCGAGCTGACAATCCGATAGTCATCCAGAGAAATATATGTGAACTGCAGTCCGCCGACAACATCACCCATCGCATAGATATTCTCTGCGGTTGTTTGAAGGTGCTCGTTGACTTTTACAGCACCTCTTTCAGTCAATTCAACCCCAGCTCGATCCAGATTCAGTCCTTCTACGTTTGGTCTGCGTCCAGTTGCAATCAAGACCGCTTCCGCCGGCAGTTCTTCTCTGCCGTTCTCTGTTTCAATCGTAACAACTGCATAGCCGTCCCTATCTTCCGTCTTCACAATCTTTGCGGAGCGGATGACCTTAACGCCGCGCTTCTCCAGGCTCTCCAATACTGCAGTTGCAATCTCACTGTCTTCTCTTGGCAGGAATACCGCACCATCCTGGATCACAGTTACTTCTGAGCCGAAGTTTGCATACATCGAAGCAAACTCCATGCCGATATAGCCGCCGCCGATAATGACAAATCTCTTCGGCAGTTGCTTCAGATCCAGCAGCTGTTCACTGACATATGCATATCTGCTTTCTTTCAGCCCCTCAATTGGAGGAATGAACGGACGGGCACCAGTGTTGATGAAGATCTGTTCTGCTTCAATGACATCATCATTGACCGCAACATGATGTGCATCCACAAATGAGCCCTTTCCAGTGATTACTTCAATGTTCTCATTATCTGCCAGTTTATGATAGTTCTTGTCCCGCAGCTTGGCAGTGAGCATATCCTTCTGCGCAATAGCCGCCGTAAAGCGGGCAGCCTTGTCTTCAAAATCTCCGCCTTTCAATGCAGAGATATCATCACTGTGCACTAAAGACTTTGTCGGAATGCACGCTACGTTAATGCATGTACCTCCGTACATCTTTTCTGACTGCTCAATCATTACTACTTTTCTGCCGTTCTTTGCCAGAGCACCAGCCAATGTCTTGCCGCCCTTGCCGAAACCGATGATTACTGCATCAACCTTTTTCATATTGTTTTCCTCTTCTGCCTTTCTGCAGACTTTTACTCTTTCACTTTGAAGGAAAGATCTCTGTTACTGATTCCAGCATATTTATCTGATATGATACCGTCAACGATAATGCTCAAAGGAAAGACTTATTAGAAATAATTCTCATCAAGATGCCTGCTGCGGCGTTCAAAATGACATTTAGTTCTCACCCCAGGTATTGAAGTGGATCATTGCATCAATATCATCTTTCTCCGCCGAACTGGAAGAAGAAGTATCTTCCTGGGCATATCCCATTGATACCATGATATATGGAACCACCGAAGATGGAAGATGCAGTACGCTCTGAATCCCAGCAACGCGCTTTTCCTGGGGATAAATGCTCATTATATTTGTACTGATGCCAAGTGAGGATGCGGTCAGGACGATATTCTGGGCAGCAATGCTCGTATCCTGAACAAGATTTTCCGGATACACAGATTTTCCTTGATTGCCTGCAATAACAATCACCAACGGTGCAGTATCCAATGACTGCGCCCATGGATGCACAGCCTGGATCTGCTTCATGATGCTTCTATCATCTACAGCAATGATCTCTCTTGCCTGCTGACCGCCGGAAGCAGCTCCATAAAACGCAGAAGTCAGTATCTTCTTTTCATCATCGTCACTAATTGACTGACTAGTAAATACCCTGGTGGTAATCTGTGAAGACATCAGAGATGTCACAGTCCCATAACTGTTTTCTTCTAAGGCTTCTGCACTTTCCATCGTACCTGATGTCGATGCTGAATTGACTGGTGTACTGGGTGCACATCCTGCCATCAACGCAATGGCAAGCAGGGAGCTAAAAACATATTTTTTCTTCATTGTTACCTCACTTATATTTCTTTTATTATTCTAGCAGTTGCATTTCTTATTTATAATAATTTGTTATAACCACGAAAAAAGCTCATCCTAAGATGAGCTCAACTGATCTATTCTTATAATGCAACTGCATTTACAGCGGCTGTTGTTCCGTCAGCGGCTGCTGTCGTCAGCTGACGTACCAGCTTATAGCGGACATCTCCTGCCGCAAAGATATTATCTACATTTGTTCTTGTATCTTCTCCGGCAAGAATATACCCTGTTTCATCCAAACTGATAATACCTCTCAAAAGTTCAGTTTCCGGATTCATTCCAATGGCAGTGAACAATCCATCCACTTTCAAACCTCTTTCTTCTTTGGTCTTGACGTTCTGAATCGTCAGGCCGTTCAAATGACCGCCTTCCTCTTCCAGACCGACAATAATCGTGTTAAGAATTGGTTCAATATTCGGAATGCCTGCGAGACGTTCCTGAATGACTCTCTCAGCTCTGTATTGTTCTCTGCGGTGGATCAAGTACACCTTTTCTGCTAATTGAGACAGATAAATTGCATCATCCAGCGCAATATTTCCGCCACCGTTGACAGCAACTACTTTTCCTTTATAGAACGCTCCATCGCAGTTGGCACAGAATGAAATACCCTTGCCAATCAGCTTCTCCTCGTTTGGCAGTCCTAGTCTCCGGTGTGCTGCACCTGCTGCATAGATCAATGCCCTGCCTGTGTATTCCTTTGTTTTGGTTTTAACAGTAACTGCATCCTTTAAAGGAATGATCTCCATCACTTCTGATGATATGTATTCAGCTCCAAGATCCACTGCCTGCTGATAGAGCTTATATGCAAAATCAGCACCGTTCACGGACGCAAATCCTGGAAAATTCTCAATTTCATTTGCGGTCACAATCTGTCCGCCAGGTGCACTCTTTTCAAAAACAACCGCATGTTTACCCGCACGCTGTACATAGATAGCTGCTGTCAATCCAGCCGTACCTGCACCTACAATCAATATATCTTTACTGCTCATATTTCCTCCTGTCTGAATTTCTGCCGAAAGCTTTTTTTAACTAACTCTGCTTTCCTTCATCATAGTATCAGATATCCGGAAAGCTGCAGACTCATATGCTCAGAAAAAGATAAAAGACCAGACATCCAGAATTTGTTTCTTTCAGCCGGTCTTTTATCTATTTCTTTCCCTTATGCATTATTCAGAAAGTCTTTTTCTGAAGAAAAGTGTAACTCCTATAACTAATACTGCAATTGTCATGATTCCTGCTGCTAATGCAACATTTGTCTGATCTCCTGTATTAGGTGTAGATGGTCTTTCATTTCTGGAAGAATCTGTTTCAGTGACAGCAGTTGTTTCCGTCTTTTCATTTGTAGTAGGCGTAGTAAGTCTTTCTGTCTCTGTTGATGCTGGTGTTGCAACTGGTGTCTCTGTCGTAATCGGAGTTTCAATCACAGGCGTTTCCACTGGTGCTGGTGCTGGAGATACTTCTGGTGTCTTTTCTATTGTTATTGGAGTCACTTTGATTACTGCAGACACCTCTGTGGTACTAGGCTCAAATGAGTATGACAACATTTTCTGATAAGGCTTTTTATTGCCGTCGTTGGAGGCAGCATCAGTTTTATACACTACTAATTTCTCATTTGCAATTTCATTGTTTACATATGAGAAACGAATCTGTCCATTACTGAACAATTTGCTTGTTGTAATAGTTAATGTATCTGTTGATAGTACTATACTTCCAGTTGCTACATTTTTTCCATTATTCGAAATTGCTATTCCTTCAGGAATTTCTTCAACAGTAATACTTGTTCCTTTTGATGATTCAAAATGTACTGTTCCACTCTGTGTTCCATCCCTATTTGCAATTAATTTATCAACAACTGTATTTACTGAGATCACTGAATCATTCGATGTTGTTCCATCTACTGCATATTTATACAGCAGCCATGCATATGAATTATAATTTTCGTCCAGGTTAACATAAACGCCTTGCTCACCTAATATATTCCATATAACAATCTGAGTGGCTATGCCTAATTGTATAGAATCTCCATTGGTTTGCTTTGATAGACCTAAGCCATCATTGGGATAACCTGCATATAACACACGCTTTAATTTCTGTTGCAGTTCTTCAGATAAGCCGTTCAAATCAGAGGTTTCATAATATGGCACATCATTAGAAGGCCAAATATTTGCATATTCAATACAATATGCATAATTTCCATTTATTCTTGCGCCTGAGGCACTTATGACATGATTATTGCTATTTAGATTATTAACAACCGGATAAGTAGTTGGTGTAGAAGGAGATGCTGGATCATTTGTTTCTGCGCTTACCGCTGTGAGAGAAACCATCATGATGCAGCTTGTGGCAGCAAGTGCAATTTTGTTAATTAATTTATTCATTTGTTGACCCCTTTCATTCTTGTTGCCATTAATATAGTCGAAAATAAAAAAAGAGAAAGGGAATTACCGTATTTTATAACATTTGTATTTATTAGTATAATCAGTTTTTTATAATACATATTTTTTTCGTGCTAAACCACAAATTTTTTCGATTATTCATTTCAAATATATTATTATTACCACTTTTTTCATCATTACAATGTGATGCTGAAAAATGCAAATTCTCCGTTAATATTGGTATATTATTGCGTTTTTTATGTGTAAAATTTTCTGTTTCGGATAAAAATGTTTTCGAGCCTAAAAAAGATCAATAAATTACCTAGTTCTTTAATTGCTTTGCTTTTTTAAATAGCACATATAATTTATTCAACCGTTTTGTGCCTTTCAAGGAGGATGAAGTACGCTTTTCGGTAATACGTTTATGATTTTCAACAAAAGAAATTATTGATTAATAACAAAAATTATTTATCTCAATCTCGATGTAATCTGGAGCCAATCCTAATCCATAAGTAAAAATGGAATTTCAGTCAGAATTCATTCAGGTCTTGGTGAATGAAAAACTGGAATTCCAAAATATGCTACTTATTCTTTATGTGCAGCAAAAATCTTTTATATTTTACTAAAGATGCAATCAGTTCATTTACTTGTTTGATTGTGTCATCAATACCACAGTCTCGACATGAATTTCCACGTTGAGAGTTATGCACCCAATTTTCACTTTCAATAGAAGCAAATCTGCAACCGTATTTTTTCCGTTAAATCCTGTACTGTACCTCCCTTATTCAATACCAGATTCTAATTTTCCACGGAGGTAAATTCCTTAATAATGTTATCCGTTAATGATGTACGCTGGTCCTTGGATAATAGGCATGATGTTCTTATAACCATATTTCCCACCACCGTATACGAACCAGAAAACAATATGGTTCCATCATACTGAGATAAATATTCGGTCCTTGCTACTGCATCAGTTGAATTCCTATAAACCTCAATTGTCCCACCGACATCATTGCCTAGTGAGATTAGATCCTCTTCAGGAAGAACCGACTTATCCACGTTACTATCAGAGAAATAAATACAAATCGTGTATCCTGTTGGGCCAGAAAGTAATCCATTAGGATCATTGTTCTTCGTGACGCCCTCGCATTTTTCAAAGCCATCAACATTTTTTAGTCTTTCAACAATCCAAGATGCTGTAGGATTACTGATCTGATCGAGAATGGAAATATCATTCTGCACCTCTGTCGCCAACCGATCGACTGTTTCTGTATCTTTTTTGATCTTATTTGCAGTATTCCCAGTAACAACTGATTTGAGGACATCAAACGGTTTCTCACCAACCAGATTTAATTTAGTAATAGCTCCTGGTAATCCTTCGATATTAGCAATATATATTTGATCCGTTTTCCCAGAATATGAATCAGCTAACTCATTATATTTTGTAACGCTTTGATTATAAGAAGTTGTTAAAGGTACACAAATGATTGTTTGAATAGAAAAATAAAGACCAAAAATAGCCAAAATAATTATTAGAAACAAACCAATCCATTTTTTTAGATTTAACGGCCTGGGATGATATGAATCATCGCTAATTACCCTTTTGATTTTATCGAAAGCTTTATCATTTGTATTTTGATTGATAATTCCTTCTTTTGCCCACGCTAAAACTGATAGCTTATTGCCAGATAACTTCATTGCTGCAGTTGCTAAATTGCCATTAAACATTCCGGCTTTAATTCTAACAACACAAATAGATTCTTCTTTATTTTCCTCTAAGATAATGCCTATACGCTCCAATTTTTCTTCAAGTTTAAGAAATGATATGTTTAGGTCTTTTATCTCATATGACTTCGACTGTTTGTCATCAAGTTGGACATATTTTTTCAAATATGATTTAAGAACATTTTCGCTATCCATGTCATCCTCCCTCTTAATGAACAAGTACTGTATCGGTCAATTTGCTTAAATATTCACTTCTTAATTGGTATGTAGATGGTATATCAATTTCGCTGCGGTTACTAGCCACTTCACTAAACAGAGGTTCCTCAATAGACCTTGCATAACTTTCTCTGTCTTTGCTAGCAAACATATCCTTTAATACATCACCTTGAAGTTTTTCTTGAATAGAGTCACTTATCTGACTTGCTTCATCTTCTGTCACTAAGTATTCTTGAGAAAGTTCTGTAAATACATTAGCAATAATATCAGACATTTGATCTGTATCATCTTCAGTATATTTTTTCAATATTGTTGAAACAGCATACCGAGCAGCACCTGCAAAAAGTGTACCACCAGCGATTGAACCTATTACAGGACCAACCCCTGGAATAAATGCCGCCACCAAGGTCCCGCCCGCAATAGATCCTAAATATCCTGCACTTACTCCTACAACAGTTATTGCAAAATTTTTCATCAATTGATCTGATGATATCCTACCTTTTGCAAAATCATATATATCACCGGCGCTTAAAACTACTGTGATTATTGCTGGTGGAGCAACTTTCTGTATCGGTGACGCCAAACTATTCCATATAGTTGTTCTTGATAATTGACTAATTGTAACAAAGGAAATCATTGTCACTGCACCCGTTTTAATTGCCGTTAAAGATGAATTTCCTAAAGCACTCGTCCAATCTTCGCCGCCTATTACTCTACAAACAAAATCAATTGTAAAAGATATACCAACAGCAGATGTGGCATATACAATCCCGTTGGCAGCGTCATATTTCAACGAATCAATGTTCCCTGCCTTACACAAATTCTCTGATTGTAATAAAGTTAGTCTTCCCTCTTTTACAAAATCTGATGCTTTTTCTGGTTCAGTTACTCCAGGAATTTTTCCTTCAGATATGTAACCTTTCATCACTTCAACTGCATCCGAATATTGATCTTTCGGCACTTCAATAACCATTGGGTTTTCATCCGCATCAACATAGCGAAAGTTTCCAAGTTCATCAAAACACGCATCAATTGACTTTTGTGCAGTTGAATAATACTTGTCCTGAATTAATGTTTCACTACCATTGTTGCCAATAATAGCTCGATCTTCACCATTTGCTCTGCAATTATCGCCTCGCATTTCAGAATTAATTCCTGAAAGTTTGTCATACAGGTTATTTGCTCTTTCTGCAGCGAATCCATGGCCGAATCTTGGATAAGTAAATTTTATTACATGCTGAATTTCGTCAAACGATGTCTTATCAGCATATAAATATCCGCCCATTTCTGCTCCAAAGTCGGTAGCATCGGAAGTATTATCATCGCCTGAATCATCTTCTGCGTGCACAACATAAAAATTGCAAATTGTCGTAGCAACAACAATCAAAGCAAGATTAATCTTTTTCCATGATATGGTCATAATTTTGGAGTTTTCCCACCAACTTACCTCTTATATTATAACCGTTATCCCATAGTTCACGAAAAAAACCTGCACATTTTAGTACAGGTAGTAAAGAAGCATACAGATTTTATAGGTATTTTTCGATTCTGGTTCCTGATTTGAACTCCACCACTATGCTGTGGCTATTGACTTCTATCCGACTTATTAGCTTCCGGACCAGGGAGTCATCATACTCAAGGAGATCATTGGTATGCTTCTGGATATATTGTTCTGCTGTCAGGTCCTGTGTTGCATGTTCATCCTGGTCAACCTTGTTTTCAAGTGCCTTGTCCATTATGGTTTTGACTCTTTTAATTTGCTCAGCTATTTCTCCATAATCTTCACCCGTATTAACGCACTTGACTAGTTGATCTTGTAAATCCTTCAGTTTTTCTTCACACGCTTCCGGGTTAGCTCCTAGTTCGTCACCAATGACATCATTAACATTCTGCTTAATGGTTTCCATAATTTTGTCGTCCGAGCCAAATGCCTCTTTGATTGCTCTAACAATGACAGCATGAAGATCTTTTTCATGAATTGTTGGTGAAAGACAGTAATCAGCACCTTTTTTTAGCCGGGTTCGGCATCTCCATACTGGTTCTTTACCTTTTGCTGAATTCCAAGTTATTCTTCGATACGGTGCACCACATTCACTACAGAACATCAAACTAGTTAGTGCATATTTGCAGCAGTAACCATAATGATTATTTTGTTCATCGACAATATTGTTTCGTCTTTGAATTTCCGCCTGGACTTCATGGTAGATTTCCTTTGAAATGATGGCTTCATGGTTATTTTCCACATAGTACTGTGGAACTGCTCCATCATTTTTTATCCGTTTTTTTGACAAAACATCGGTTGAATATGTTTTCTGTAGCAAAGCATCACCCATGTATTTTTCATTCGTAAGAATCTGGTGGATATTCGAATCCCACCATCTCTTTTTACCTGAACCATTTAGGATTCCGTCATTTTCCAGTCCTTTTGCAATCACTGCGTAACTTTTGCCTTCCAGGTATTCTTTGTAGATTCTTTTTACAACCTTTGCCTGATCGGGATCTATGATCAGATTTCCTTTTTCATCTTTTGTGTACCCCAGAAACCATTTTGTATTGACCTGCACTTTACCCTGTTGGTAGCGGAACTGAAGCCCCAGCTTTACGTTCTTAGAAAGCGATTCACTTTCCTGCTGCGCAAGGGAAGCCATGATTGTAATGAGAACTTCTCCCTTTGCATCCAAGGTATTAATGTTTTCCTTCTCGAAGATGACCGGGATGTTCTTTTCTTTAAGTTGCCGGATGTATTTCAAGCAGTCTATCGTATTTCTGGCAAACCGGCTGATGCTCTTAGTTATTATCATGTCAATCTTGCCGGTCATGCAGTCATCGATCATCCGCAGGAACTCTTCTCTTTTCTTTGTACCAGTGCCCGAGATACCATCATCTGCGTAGATGCCTGCAAATTTCCATGCTGAGTTCTTTGAAATATAATCCTTGTAATGGGCTACTTGGGTGTCATAACTGGTTGCCTGTTCGTCTGTATCAGTAGACACCCGACAATAAGCTGCCACCCTAAGCTTTTTCACTTCATCCTTTGTGACGGTGTTCCCATACTTCTTTACAGCCGGGATAACCATTACATTCTTTCTCATTTCCATAAATCCTCACTCCTTTTCTTTTATCAATGTATAAATGTATTGTGCTTGCGCATATGGATCGTCCAAATGCTGCACAATTGGCTCTATTTCAAAGTCAGTACAAACTTTTGTCGGTTTTACCGGCAAAAGTGGTCGGCTATGCTGTTGCTTCCGTTCCTGGTGTGCCATCTGAACCTGCTCAAAAAGTTCCTTATTAATAAGTAAGGGATAAAAATCCGTGCCCAGGTACCGCTTGTCCGCCAGCAGATTCAGCATTCCACTGTGGCTGCGTTTAATACCAAGCTTGTCTGAAATGCCCTGCAATGAATCACCGTTTAGATAGAATTCATAAGCCTGTTGCAGAACCTTTGCTTCATTTTCCTCAACAACCGCCAGTCCATTCTCTATTCGATATCCGTATGGTATTGTTCTCATTTCAAGTTCACCACCTCTCTGAAGGTCAATCCACATGTAAATTCAAAGCCATACTCTTCTCTTGAGTAGATATGCACGGTTTTGACACACGCCGTGAAAAGTTCATCGTCAAACTTAGCGGTTACTTCTTTCTGCCGGATTCTGTTTAGCAACTTGCTGCCTTCAGAAATCCCAAGGTTATTACTTTGAAGTTGATACATAAGGACCTCTTTCTTCCCATTCAGTTCATTACGTTCCGCTGACAGCTCATTCAAAGCCTGCCGATATTTCACCGGATCTAACAATCCATCCGCCACGAGAGTAGCCAGCTTCTGAGTTTTGTTGGAATTTTCGTCAAGGTCACGGCCGATATTTTCAACAATCCGTCGAGCCACATCACCATCACACTCACGTTCCGCTTTTACGAAAGGAATCAAGAGGGAATTTTTACTAATAATCAGCTTATTCACTACTGTTGTAAAAGCACTCTTAATTGCCTGCTCAGGAATACCTTTCATTGAGCATTTTTTTGTATCACTCAAATGTGTTACACATATCCAGAAAATACATTTCTCTCTATTTCGCCCGAGGATGATCCTTCGTTTTAGATGTGCTCCGCACTCCGCACAAGTCAGTTTTCCAGTAAAGGTATATCTCTCTGTATAATTGATATGTTTAATATCAATACCCTTTTCTTTTCTATGAAATTCAAGAAGCCCTTGTACTCTATCAAACTGTTCTCTGGTAATAATCGCTGGGTGATGATCATTGTGTAAATACTGGTCACGATACCCTCGATTCGTATGGCGTTTGAAGTTATCATCCGTGAATGTTTTCTGGTAGAGTGCCTCACCAATGTAGCGTTCATTCTGCAGTATCCCCTTTACGGTTGTTTCATTCCAATGATCGGTTCTTCTGGATGGTATTTTCTTGACATTAAGTTCTCTTGTGATCTGCCGTAGCCCTTTGCCTAAACATGCTTCATTGAAGATGAACTTTACTACCGGTGCTGTATTTTCATCAATGACCAGTTCTCCATCTTTCTTTGCATATCCGTACGGTGCCATGCTTTGTTTATAGGTCCCGTTCATGAATCTTCGTTTGATGCTCCATTTTTCATTCTCGGAGATGGATATCAGTTCGCTTTCCGCCAGGCTACTGAGCACAGACATCATGAACTCATCGCCTTCTGTTAAGGTATTGATGTTCTCCCTTTCAAAGTAGAGTCCGATGCCGCGAGAATTTAAGTCTCTGATGATAGAGAGGTAATCCGTTACATTTCTGCTCAGTCTGGATATACTCTTTACCAAAACAAGATCGATTTTCCCTTGATTGCAGTCATTCAGCATCTTCATCAATTTCGGACGGGTCTTCATCTGCATGGCAGAAAGACCTTCATCGTAGTAGATGTTAGCAAATGTCCAATGATCATTGCCTTTGATCACCTGCTCATAATGTTCTCTCTGAGCTTCCAAGCTTTCCAACTGATCATCCTTATCTGTTGAAACTCTGCAGTATGCAGCAACACGCTGCTTCTGCTCTGTATCTTTCTTCATTGGTTCAATTTTGGTTATCGTCGTCATGGTCTCATCCCCCTTTCGTCAGGTGACATATTCGCTCTGAAGTGCAGTATTATCAACGATTTCAGGGCAATAAAACAGCCAAATATGGAGAGAAAGATTGACGGTTTTTTGCGTCTATTCTGGCATATTCATCCTGGTCAATAATGCCGGCATCCAGCATGCCTTTGATCATCTGTGTTGCGAGTGCATAAGCGTACTCTTTCTCAAGGTCTTCATTTGTTACTTCGTGTACATCAGGGCTGACTTCTTTAGCCGGGATTACTTTTCTATCTTCGTTCATGGCGGTATCCTCCATAACACACAGGACATTTGTCCACAAACTGAGCAATGAAACCATAAAAAAAGACAACTAGACCATTTTGACCTAGCTGTCTGCTGTATAAATCTAAATTATTGAGTATGCCTTTACAACTTAATATTCGAAGCAACAAATATGATGTTATCACTCGGAACATAGCTGCTCTTATTTGACTGCGGCGATGTTAGAATGCCAGCAAAAAATCCGACTATGAGTACAATAATGCAAACCCAAACTGGAATCCTAGTGATTTTATTGTTAATGAGTTTAAATATCAATGGATTAATAAATAAGCCTGATATAACGAAAATCAAGCAGCTAATGATTCCACCGCTTAAAGCAACCCCCAGTGCCAACATCATATATATAACTGACAAAGCCCAGAAAAGTATGATGCCAATAATTACGAATGTCTTTTTTGCGGTACCGCCATAATCAAAATTTGCTAGTTTTTCACGGCGTTCGGCTTTAGAAGCTTCCCTTGCTGAGTCTTTTTCAGCTTTTGCTCTGTTCTTTTCGGCTTCTTCTTGCATCTGTCTTTCTTCATCTTGTTTTTCAAGATAAGTTAAATAATCTGCATCGGAAAGATCTCTTTGTTCTTGAGTGCGATACATTGCTGGAAGAGCATATGTTGGTCTATCATTAATTGCATTTTCTAATTCTTTCTGCTTGTTTTGTATTTGTTGTTCGATCTGTGTAACGCTTAATTCTTCTTCAGGTTTCAGAAATGTGCTCGGAACAGGTGTATGAGACAACGCACCTAATTGTGCTACGATACTCTGAGCCGCTCCCTGAGCTCTAGCGAAGGTAATGCTTGATTGATCCACCTGTCTACTTAATAAAGTAATCTCGGATACAAATCCATCAATATTTACCATGACGCCTAAATGCAGACATGTCGGTATCTGATTGGAAGAAGAATGTCCTGTTGTTTTTGTCTTTCCAAGCCCAACTCCACCTACCATCGCACCAACCGGTCCAAACAAAAGGCCTCCACCAATTGCGCCGCCAACGGATGCATGCTTTTTTGAATGAGAAACTTCATTTGTAACTGTTCTGTACCCATACTGTATGTTCAAATCGGCGCCCTTAATGCTGGAAAAATATGACTCAGTATTATTGATTCTTATCTTTCCCTCAACTCTATTGACATCCAATGCGCCGCCGAATTTTTCCCATCTGGCATTTGCAATTCTTTTAATCTCATTGAGTTTATTTTGAGAAAGTCTATTCCTATCACTTTCGATTATTTTTATTCGCTTATTGTATTGTGCGTCACTATCTTTATGGATTCTGTTAATAATTTTTTCTCTGTAATTTGGATCTTGCACAAATTTTAATAATTCTTTTTCCTCATTTGCCATAAACATATCCTCCCCACTGGAATTGCTATACTCAATCAAGTTACAGTTTCATTATTTGTTTCTTCTTGGCATCAAACTCTTCTTGACTTAGAATTCCAGCATCAAGAAGATCCTTTAATTTTTTGACGGCTTCAATTTGCTCATCAATTGTCATTTCAGGCTGTTTTGGGGCCTCAACCGCATTAGTTGGTTTCTTACCAAACATATCCTTTGCAGCTCCAACAATATCCGTAACTGTTCCTGCGACATTTGATGTATTGTTTGCTTTTTTCTTGTTGATGCCACTAAACAGTGATCCAACAACGCCATTTTCCATTACACCTTTAACTGCACCAACTGTGTCAATTCCCAAAGTGGAATCAACTAAACCAATAGCACCTTTTACCTTAGTAGCGCCTCTCTCTGTCGCCTTTTGACCTGTTAACAGTTCATACGCAACTGCCACAAATTTACGAGCTTCTGATTTCGTGTCAAAACTTACAGTCATTTCTTGATCTGTAAAGAATATTTTTACTTCATCATCTTCCTGTTTCACTTGAGGAATGCCTTCATACATTTTAATATTTGAAACGGCATCAGTTGTGATATACACTTCTTCAGGCTTGAACATCTTCTTGATTTTTGTAATAAGTACCACGTTAACATTCGTCAAAATAAGTGTGTGATTCCCCAAATGAAGTTCCTTCATTGGAATATCAGAATTTCTTATCGATCTGAGGCCCACGCTATTCCTATATAATTCAACCTCATTTTCTTGCATGACATAATCTTCCATGGTATCCCCTCCAGAATTGTAAAGTTTGTACTTTCTTTATAAATCGCTCTTTTTTTATTTTATCATCACGCGCTTATCTGTGACAGATTAATGTAATATTAGCAATCATTACTCACTTATTTACTTGTATAAATTAATAATTTTCCAAATTTTCAGGGAAAAGCAAAAAATCCTACATATATAGGTGATGAAGGAGGATTTGATCATGAAATCAAACCACGTTAGCATCACCATGGCAGTATTTACTGTCATCAAAGTTATTCTCTCTGGAGAGGAGCCTCTTACGGCAATCCAGACCTGTTTCAGAATGCGGACCCTGACAAATATGTTATTTGATATGGGCTTGTCGCCAGAAGAAATCTTTAATGCCTTACCCCAGGACCAGGAGTCTTTATGAAATGTACAGAAGATGTCTATAACGATTTGAAAAGTATCACTGATTTAACACGGATAATTGCAATGTCTAACTCCGAAGGGATGAATTACACACATGAAGAGCTCAGTTCATCATTTCGTGCTATCTGGTTACAGCTTGACCATGTATGTGATGATCTCGAGGTAATTGTAAACTCCAAACAATAAAAAAGAGAGGCAGCCAAGTCACGAATGACTCAGTTGCCTCATTTATCTTCTGGTTCTAGTGGTTTTGTTTTGAGTGCCTCATAGATACGCGATCCAGTACCGTTGCCATCTAAGGCATGGTAGGCTTCGTATACACGATCGATTTCTTTCCATGTCTGTGTAGGCAAGGTTGGTGCATCCTTGTACTCCGCATAAAAATCGAACAGCTTACTATGAAGCAGACAGCGAACACCATCTTTGATGGCATCCGCTTCTGTTGAACTCTTGTCCTGGCTCTCCTTGTACTTTTTAGTAAGAGAGCGGAGATCCGCAATCAGCCACCCAGCGAGTCCGGACAAGATGGCTGTGAAGAACGGATTGAACCAGTTCATTCCGCTTTCATTTCCTTCCAGTTGATCAGTCGGCTATAAAGCTCATAGAAGTAATTTGTACCGCGGCTGATGGAGATTGCTGTCAGGCAGATTCCGACCCAAGGATAGCTTTCATTGATTTCCAGAACTGTGAAGAGATTCAGCTTCAAGTCAATGACCAGCAAGAAGCTGAGACCAAGAGACACAATAATCTGCCACTGGAACTTCTTATCCACAAAGATTGTCTGACCCCAGGAGACCAGACCTTCGATGGCAATTGCTGCCACCATATATGCTTGTAATGTATCGACCATATTTCCTCCTTATTTGACGCGGATTGACTGACCTGGATAGATCAGACTCGCGTTTTCAATTCCATTGATGCTCTGTAACTTCTGCCAAGTAGTACCGTAGGATGCCGCAATTCCAGACAAGGTGTCGCCAGACTGCACGGTGTAGTATTCAGCTACAGGTGTAGAAGCACCCATGATGCAGTTGACTTTGTGCTGTACTGATGCTGCGTCATAGCCAAGAGTGGCCAATTTGGTCCATCTCTCTTCACCATAGACACCCGCCCATCCATGTGAGCCCTCGGCAATATACTGTGCAATCTCATCCTCTGTTGGTTTTGGCTCAACCACCGGTGCTGGGTCAGCAGCAGAGGCAGGCAGTATTGGTGTGTCTGCAATTCCTCCATATTTATCCCAGACAGTTCTGTCCCCGCAGAACACATTGCAGTCCAGGTTTCCACCGTAGCCGTCAAGACGGCCAACACTGGTCCACTGCCACATGCAATAGAATGGCCAGTAAGATACATTCGGTGTATTGCCGGCATTGGACATGTCATAGTTGGCATCTGGAACGTAGTCGAGATACTTGGCTACCCAAAGCCCATAATCCTCGTTAACAACTGAAGACCAATCGTAAGAATTTACGACTGATTCGGACATGTAGATGACTGGCTTCACCCCTGTTAAGCGCTGTACTTCATTTAACCAACGCAGTGCCCAGGCTACGTCCCATTTGTTCTCGGCTTCCCAGTCAAGGACAGGTACTGCCTGACCAAAGTAGTTCTTTGTGTTTTCAACAAAGAAGTCAGCTTCTTCCACTGCATCATTCATAGGACGTGCAAAGTGATAGAAGCCGATTGGCTTATTCATTGTCAGTGCTTTCTGGAAGAACCTATCGCAGCTAGGGCTGACATAGCCGATGCCCTCGGTTGCTTTGATGATGACAAAGTCAAAAGAAATAGCAGACAGATCTAAGTCTGCCTGCCAGTTGGAGATATCAATTCCGTTCATTGTGCTCATAAAAAAAGAGCCTCCTTAGCTCTATGTAAAATACGTATGATGTGCTGTCTATCTGACAGGAAATGTTTGAGGTTATTCTGCAGTTTCCGTTAATGTGTAGGTAATCTTCATGGTTTTATCTGCCGTCTTAATAACTGGTGTAGCCAGATTGTTAATGGTTGCCAAGTATGGAGTATACAAATATAAGTCTTTATGAAAATAATCATTACTGTAATGACAATAGTATTCCTGGTATGCATAGGTCTTATAACGCGACAGATGTTTTCTGCCCCAGGTCGACTCGTAATCTCCTCGGAGATTACGGACATATAGTTTTGGTTCGCCATTCAAGTAATACCATCCGTTGATTACAACGTCATCATCAACATTAAACGTGTAATCAATGTCATAGTTATAAGTTGCATCTGGCACGACTTCGATGTTAGCAACATTTGTTGTATCCAGGCGATAAACCGTAGTTGAATTATCCACTGCAAACATCAGCCATTTACCACTCATTCCAATATTTCTTATCTCTTGAGTGTTCGCTGGCAAGATAATCTTTTGAGTTGTTCCTTTGCCGGCACTGATCGTATCCAAGAACCACTCATAAGTAGTGTGATTGTAGTAATCGACTCCATTTGAGGTGCTGGAATACTTCTGGTTGTCTTTTCGACTGATACCATACCAGTTACCGTCAGCACCATGGAACAAATATGTAAGAACTCCATCATAGTTATAGTAAGGTGCATTCGTTCCATCCTTACTTCCGCCCGAATAACTGACCCAGTAAGGATAATGATTTAGTTCAATCGATGTCTCTTCGACTGCATCTGTGGCAATCAGAGAGTACGTACGCTGCAGCAGTTTTGCATGGATATAATCCTCAGGAATCTTACGAAGAATTGCAGCGGTCGTATTGTAGACAGAAATCATCTCCATGCGAAATCCATCACCAATGTAAGGTCTTTGATTATCCTGATAGGAATGTCGATCAGGATCAGAGATACCACTCTTTACTGTGTCACCTCTGAGCATCACGAAGTAATTACTATCTACTTGTGTTCCCTTGCCTGCCAGTGAATTGGTCAAACAAATACAAGAGATCGTTCCATTGGCTTGTGATGTGGCAAAATCCCACACATACTTATAGCTGTTATCCACTTTCTTACTTTCGGTCAAGTTCCTGCTGCCGCGTTTTGTATCAGCAGTATTATTTGCATCACTTGATGCATATCCTATTAAAGGATTATCAAGTGGAGCATAGATAATGGTTGGATCTTCTGTGATCGCATTCTGGTATAACAAAATACCGCCAGTAAGCCTTTCATAAACTGGCAGTAGCCAATCATCACCACTTTTTCCATCAAAGGAAGGACTGTCATACATCATTCCTTGTATATTAGTGTTCAGCACATCAGCGATTGCTTCTGTGACAAGGTTCGTATCCTCATATACTTCCTTCTCGCCAGTATGAACATTGGTAAGCTCAATAACGCTTTTTCCTTTCAGCATTCTTATTCCTCCTTATTCAGATAGTCTGTTGTGATTGTTTTGACATAACCAGAATCACCACTGATGACGATCCGATATTTGATCATTCCAGTTGTAGCCTTCTCTGCCCATGCATCTGTACTGATTCCTTGCAGGGCTGTTTTTGTCATGCCAGATTTTTCTTCCGATAATTGTGACCAGGTATTGTCGGTATACGTCCACCAAGTTGTCCCATTATCAAACGACACTGCAAATAAGGCAGCATCATCTGCATCAACCGTGACTTTCTCAATGCCAATAATCGACGCATCCGTCATGTCGATATTCTCCGAATAGATGACCTGCGGCTTTGGCAAGCCAGTATAGCTTGCCGTAAATGGCGGAAAAGAATTCAAGGAATCATGCCAATAGAGTACCGTTGGATCAGTCAGTGTCAGCAGCAGGCTTCCACTTGGAATCTCTTGTATTCCATGTGTCTCGAACACTGCTGCTGTCAGTTCTGTTTCCGTGAGCTTGCTCAGAACGCCGTCTACGACCGTGTACAGGCTCTTGTCTGCATCAGAGATCAGATACCTTCTGTTATATGGATCAAGAAGTGCTGGCAAGTCTGCGCTCAATGCAAAGGCGGCTCCAGTGGCATCCTGATGCTTGAAAGTAATGTACTTTCCAGCCGCTGGAGTAAAGGCTGTCGTTGTAGAGCCGACCACAAGACTGGATTCACCAATGTAAGAGGTATTTGTCGGATATGTGATCACATTGATCACGATATCTCCGGTATCTAACAGCAGCAGTTCCCAGACTAGTTTTACATCATCCGTTGTTACGTTGTATTGTGAATAACCTTCCCATCGTATCCGCAGAAATTTATAGTAGTTGTAAACTGTTCCTTCTTCGCGACTAACTGTGTATACCTTTGCGTCACGCCGGCAGACTTTGACCTGCTCAGCATTAGTACCAATCCCTATCCAGGAGTTACCATTCACATAGATATTTGAAGCAACCACGTTATTGAAATGGAACCAGTCAACTCCTGTTAAAGTATCTGTACTGTCATCATTCGGATTATTATCGCGGATTTTGACCATGTTATCCGTGCTGGCAAAGATATCCTTTATTGCAAAATAATCAGCCATTATTGACCTCCAGTTCTGTTAATGTTGCAAAGTTTGTAAGTCCAAGTGGATAAGCCACAAGACGGCCTTTATCGATTGATGTTTCAACACTAGTGATCACAGTCTGATAAGTAGCTGCAAGCATCAGTTTCTGATCTATAAGGACCGTGTAATTCGTTCCCGTCATCTTCTGGGTTGAAGTATGATGACCACCGACAAATGGTGTTGTCACAAATGGATTCACGGTAATAGAAGTCAATGAATCAAATGCCTTGGTAGAGATTATTAGACTATCCATGTTGCCTCGATCCAGTCTCTTCTCTGTCCCACCGGAGATCTCATAAGCCTTTCTCAGTGCAAACTTATCGTCATCCAGAACATAGATCTTGCTATATGACATCTTTCTCTTATCACTGGTATCGATCACGTCATGAACCACCGGAGCAAACACTCTCAAGTTATCCATCAACCCAGCGAGCGGAAGACCCGTCAGCTGTATCTTTGAGTATTGATCTGACAGCCCTGCAGAAGTCGGCGCATCGAGTTCCGTGACTACATCTCCT
This sequence comes from uncultured Galactobacillus sp., assembly GCA_964385925.1. Classification (GTDB taxonomy): domain Bacteria; phylum Bacillota_I; class Bacilli_A; order Erysipelotrichales; family Erysipelotrichaceae; genus Bulleidia. The sequence continues at coordinate 35,901 of CAYLQV010000009.1, forward strand.
GAAAGTCCTAACGTGCTCATGACATTTATCAGGATTGGACTCAGCTCATCCTTTGCAGTAATACGACCATCCCAACGATCCTGTGCTCCTAATCCTTGACCGACAATGGATGCGATAATGCATTGTGCAGCAATCGTACCCGCACCTGGTGCAATCGAAATCCATACTTCAAAGGTATGTAGTGTCTTCTCTTGCATATCTAAAAGCGGATAAAACAAATTCAGAAGATGCAAGCCACTATGCCATGTCTCTGTCGGATGGAACTCCTCGATCTCATGACCATCAATGACGTATGTTACGACCACGACTGATTGGCCATCCTCTTGCCATGAGGATGGAACAGTGACCTTTGTTGCAAGTTCTTTATTTGTTGTTGTCACTGTACCTGATGAATCTTTGGTCTCCACAGGCAGGATTGTCGTTCCTGTCCCATTGGATGTTATCGATTTGGACTCCGGCACTGCTGCAACATCCAAGATGACTGTTGCCTTGAATTCACAGTCCGTTTCTTCTTGCGTCGCATACTCGATCTTTACAATCTGTCCTTTTTCTGCTCCGAGCACATACCCCAATGCATTCACATAGGAGTAAGTGGACATCTTGGTTGTCTCGACTGAATTGAGAAGGCCATTGATGTTCTTGTCATTCTTGCTTTTTGCCTCTGCAAGGCGAGGATTCTTCCCAACACATTTCAGGGAGCACTTGCCATTGATCCGGACAGTCAGAGATGTAATAGCAGCCATCTTTGTTGCATCTGCCTGGCCACCTGTGAATACCAGCACATCGCCAAGGTCAAGAGCTGGATCTCCAATCGTTTCTGAATCAAATGGAACATAGTCGATGATCGAGATAGCGTTCAGAAGATTTGTTAAGATCTGTTTTCTCGTTTCATCCAGTCCGAACTGCAATAACGGATTGACACCAAGATTCATGGTCAGACCATCATCAGGATCAAGTGCATAGTACTCTGCCGTGTTCGTTCTTTTATTTGTTGAATTGATAGCAGTATAACGAGTCACAAAGTCAGAAAAGCTGCTGGTGTATCGATGCGTGTTGTTGATAGTGCATACCGGGGCCGCATTATATTGGACTAGCTTTAATTTTCCGTTCCTGTCGATTATTGCAAAGCAACCTAGTGCTTGGGAAAGATAATGCAATAGATCTCGGCAGGTCTCGATATCGTTATCTGGATATACACCCAAAATTGCAGTGCCGTTTGGTAGGGCCTCGATCTCAGCTTTGGTCTGAGCCAGCTCAACTTTGCAGTCTTTGCATATTAAAGTCAGCAGATCATAGGGATATCCACTGGATTGTGCTTTGTTGTATGCATGCTCAAAATTCAGCATTGCATCATATGCTTTAAGTTCAAGCGTGCGAATCTTACGGTTCGCTTCTGCGACAAAAAAGACACCCAAAGGTACATCCTCAACGGTGCCATCATGCAGTGTCATATGAAAGGTCAATTTGATCTTTGCATTTTCAAGACTGTAACGATCAATATCAGAGAACAGGGAGATTCCCATCTCTGCTGCATAGACCGAGCCTAGTTCTATTTCAGAACTTCCAGAACATTGCCTGGTAACATATCCAGATCCTTTGACAATGTCCTTATTGGTAAATGGATACTCTTTCCCTTCTGTAGTGACAATTAACCCAGACCAGTAAAAGGAGCGGGTATTTTCTTGTATTGCAATTTTATAGGCATCTGAAACTGAATACATAAACCCACTCCCTCCTAGTATTCTTTAAGATCAAAGCTGACTTTCCACAATCCCTTTTTTCCTGTGTCATGAACCAAGGATGATTTGAAACCATCCATGTACATATCACGTGTTTCTTGTAGCATCGTTTCGGTATTAAAGAACTCGACAGACAGTTTCGGCTGCTTTCTCATTAAAGAGAATCTCTTCAGCCAATCTGGTGACACTTGAAAAGTCACAGAAATCTCCGCCATACCAGACCGCACAAGGTCTCTTTGTTTCGTCCCTGCTTCCGTATCTCCTGAACTATCAGCTTCAACATCTGACAGTGACAGATCATAGGAGATTGGAAGCGGAATATCTGTATTGTTGATCCGCAGGTATTGTGTAAATGCCATCATCTGCCTCCTGACCGCAGTGCCATCCGCTGCTGCGCAGTAATAATGGTTTCATCAATCAGTGTTCCACCAAGATATACAGGGATTGTGATATCTCCGGTGTTGCCCGCATCTGCAAGAGCAGACGCAATGGCAGCAGTGATACTGCCAGTTTGAACCGCCACAGCATTCTGAATCATCGATGATAAGGAACCAACACCTACTACAGCTTCTGGTCCTGCTTCACCACCTGCAAGCAACTGACCACCTTGTGCTCCAAAGATTGTAGGACTGCTTAATATCATGCCATCACCCATTGCCTTCTTATACCAATCAATACCGATATGAGGAATGGATGGTGGATCAAGCGAGAAGCTCCCCTCAATAGAAAAATGAGGCAGTTTGATCTCTGGTAAATGCCAATCAAAGTTAAAGAAACCCTTGATCGCATCGATTGCATTGGAAACGCCATCTCTAGCTGCGCTCATTTTATCGCTGAAAGCACCACTGATATTCTCCATGATGGAAGCCGCCGTATCGTGGGCGGCAGACAACTTGTCTGAGAAGGATTGCTTCACGTTATCTAGTCCGTTCCCCACGTTAGTTTTGATATTGTCGATTGAATTACCGACACCGGTTTTGATGTCATTCCAGATGTTTCCCGCATTTGTTTTAATCGTGTTCCAACCATCCGACCATTTCTGGCCAACATCAGAGAAGAAGTTCGGTAAGGTCTGAGTAAAGAAATCGCCAACGGCAGTCCAGGCAGTTTGAATTCCATCACAGAATCCAGACCATACACCCTTAAACCAATTGGTAATTGCACCCCAGTTCTTCACGATGGCAATAATGGCAACAACCGCCGCGATAATTGCCGCAATGATGCCGATGATTGGTAGAAGTGGTATAGATGCTGCACCTACTGCTGCACCGGTCGCCGTAGCCGCTGTTCCGGCCGCTGTCGTGGCCGCAGTACCAATGCCCAAGAAAGTCGTTAGGCTTCCAATCGCACTGGTAATCGTTCCAACCGCACTGATGACCTTGCCACCGGCAACCAGCAACGGTCCAATGGTCGCCGCAAGTAAAGCAATCTTGATGATCGTATTTTGCACTGGTTCTGGGATACTGTTCCAAATCTCTGAGAAGGTCTTCAAAGCTCCTGAAATATCCTTCAGGACAGGTGCCAGGACAGTCGCTAATGAATTACCGATATCCGCTCCTGTTTCTTTCAGGCTATTCATGCTCATTTGGAACTGGTCAATTGGATCTAAGGTCTGATTGAATGTATTTTCAACACTGCCTGAGAAGTTACCCAGTGATTCAGACAGATTTTCCAGATTCAATTTTCCTGTTGATGCGGCGTTATAAATAGCAGCACCGGCCTTACTACCAAAAAGATCGTAGGCAGCCTGTAGTTTCTCAGTTTCTGTGCCATTTCCTTTCATAGTTTCTGAGAATTTCGCAATTGCCTGATCTAATGTCTGACCATCCTTTGTGGCATTCTTCATTGCTGTTTTCAAGCCCATCATTGCAGCCGATGTATCAAGACCAGACATTTCGACCATGCCCATGAATCCTGCTGCCTGTTGTGAGTTCAGACCCATTTCTTTGAGCTGTACTGCGTTCAACTGAAGTGAGCTAGCAAGAGTACCCATATCGATACCTGTTGCCTGCCCTGTTGCATTAAGTGCATCCAACAAGTCTCCCGCATTAGAACTGTCCTGTCCAAAGGCATTCAATACACCTGAGACATTATCAACAGAAGATGAAGCAGTTCCGCTGTGATGTATGCGGATTTGTTTACTGGGGTGAAGAAGCACCGGAGTCATGTCCAATCTGTGACTCTCCAAAAGAGATTGCCTATCATTGAAGCGGCGGCTGACTCCCGTCGCTTTTTATTGTGAAAGCCATGTTGTAAAATAGACCCAGGCAAAGAAATCGTTCTTTCCGGATGAATATGTCACAGACAACAAAACGTGCTTTGGAAGCTTCCTTAAAACATCTTCTCCTGCAGAAGCCTTTAGATAAGATCACGATCAATGATATTGCGGAAGACTGCGGCATCAACCGCATGACGTTCTATTATCATTTCAAGGATATCTATGATCTGGTGGAATGGTCCTGTTACGAAGATGCAGAGAAGGCACTGGCAGGAAATAAGACATATGATACCTGGCAGCAGGGATTCCTGCAGATCTTTGATGCGGTGAAGGAGAACAAGCCGTTCATTGTGAATGTTTACAGATGTGTCAGCCGGGAACAGATTGAAAAGTATCTGGATAAAGTCACCTACAAACTGCTGATTGATGTCGTCAATGAAGCTGCTAAGGACATGAAGACATCACCGCATGAGAAGGAATTCATCGCCAACTTTTATAAACATGCCTTTGTCGGATTGATGCTGGACTGGATCGGGGATGATATGAAGGAAGATCCGGCGGAGATCATTGACCGTCTCTCCAAGCTGATGCAGGGAAACTTCACCCGGGCACTAGAGGCATACAGTATAGATGGAAATACATCAATCACAGGAAAATGATAAAAAATACATCAGACAGACCGCGGTGATAAAAAAATGATCACGGCGGCTTTTTTGTTTATCGAAACAGAATTCATCTTCAGCTATTTTATGAGTACAGATAACAGGAGGAAATTCTATGTATTATTCAAGCGGCAACTATGAAGCATTTGCCCGTCCGGAAAAGCCGGAAGGCGTTGAACACAAGTCAGCGTATTTCATTGGGACTGGACTGGGTGCTTTAGCAGCGGGATGTTTCCTGGTCAGAGATGCACAGATGCCAGGGAAGCACATCCATTACTTTGAAAAGGATCCAGTGCCGGGCGGTGCCTGTGATGGATATAAATATCCAGGTGTCGGCTATGTCATGAGAGGCGGCAGAGAAATGGACAACCATTTCGAATGCATGTGGGATTTGTTCCGCTCCATTCCATCCATTGAGACCGAAGGTGTCAGTGTCCTGGATGAATACTATTGGCTGAACAAGAAGGATCCAAACTTCTCCTTATGCAGAGCGACGGAACATCAGGGACAGGATGCGCATACCGAGAATAAGTTCAATCTGAGTGATAAGGCGCAGATGGAGATCATGAAGCTGTACTTTACACCGGATGAGGATCTTTATGATAAGAAAATCACTGATTTCTTCGATGATGAAGTCCTGAACTCCAATTTCTGGATGTACTGGAGAACAATGTTTGCGTTTGCCAACTGGCATTCTGCCTTGGAGATGAAGCTCTATCTGAAGAGATTCGTCCATCATGTCGGCGGCCTGCCTGACTTTACCGCACTCCGCTTTACCAGATACAACCAGTATGAATCCATGATCCTGCCGATGGTCAAATACCTCGAAGCGCACGGTGTACAGTTCCACTACAACACGAAAGTGACAGATGTCAGGTTTGAGATCCGCGGAACACAGAAGACAGCCAGAAAAGTTGTCTTTGAAAAAGATGGACAGCAGAATGAGATTGATCTGACCGAAGAGGATTACCTGTTCATCACCAACGGCGGCAATGTAGAGAATTCTTCGATTGGTGCCCAGGATAAGGCATGTGAGTTCAAGACAGACATTCAGTCAGGCGGCGGATGGGACTTATGGCGCAGGATTGCTGCCCAGGACCCAGCCTTTGGACACCCGGATAAGTTCTGCGGCGATCCAGAGAAGTGCAACTGGATGAGTGCCACCGTCAATACACTCGATCAGAAGATCATTCCTTACATCAAGAAGATCTGCAGACGTGATCCATTTACCGGCGGTGTTGTGACCGGCGGCATTGTGACTGTGAAGGATTCTTCCTGGCTGATGAGCTGGACAATCAACCGTCAGCCGCAGTTCCGTGATCAGCCGAAGGATCAGTGCCTGGTATGGATCTATGGTCTGTTCAGTGACAGACCTGGCGACTATATCAAGAAGCCGATGAGAGACTGCACTGGTAAGGAGATCTGTGAGGAATGGCTGTATCACTTAGGCGTACCTGCAGATCAGATTGAAGATCTGGCGTCCCATTCAGCCAATACCGTACCGGCAATGATGCCGTTCGTCTCCTCCTTCTTTATGCCAAGACGTGCCGGGGACAGACCGGATGTCGTTCCAGAGGGAGCTGTCAACTTTGCCTTCCTCGGACAGTTTGCCGAGACCAAGAGAGATACGATCTTTACCACAGAGTACTCCATCCGCACTGCAATGGAAGCTGTCTATTCATTGATGAGAGTGGACAGAGGCGTTCCGGAAGTATGGGGCAGCACCTATGATGTCAGAGACCTGCTGGCCGCGACCATTCAGCTGAGAGACGGCAGACCGTTAACAGATATGAAGATGGACATGAAGCAGAAAATTGCCCTGAAGGAAGCACTTAAGAAGATTGAGGGCACGGATGTTGAAAAGCTGCTGAAAGAGTATCACGTACTGTAAATGAACAAAAAGAGACCTGAAAGACAGAATTCCTGCCTGTACAGGTCTTTTTTGATGCCTGCCGTCTTTATTATTAGGGAAGAAACGGGCGCTTCATGATATAATAGCGGCATATGAAAAAGGGAATGTTCATTACATTTGAAGGACCGGACGGCAGCGGAAAGACAACCGTATCCACAGCAGTCTGTGAACGTTTGTTAAAAGAAGGATATCAGGTACGCTATACAAGAGAACCAGGTGGTTCCAATATTGCAGAACAGATCAGAAATATCATCCTGGATCCTAAGAATACAGATATGGATGCACGTACCGAAGCTTTGCTGTACGCTGCCAGCAGAAGACAGCATCTGATTGATAAAGTCCTGCCTGCTTTGAACGAAGGCGTGACAATCATCAGTGACCGCTTTGTGGACAGCTCTTTAGCATATCAGGGATGCGGCAGACAGATCGGCATCGATGAAGTCTATGCCATCAATCAGTTTGCGATTGAGGGACATATGCCGGATAAGACCATCTTCCTGAATATTGATGCCCAGACAGGCTTGGACCGCATCAATGCCAACCGTACCTATTTGGACAGACTGGATCAGGAAAGCGTGGAATTCCACAACCGTGTCCATGAAGGATATCAGAAAGTCATTCAAAAATATGCGGACCGCATGATCATCATTGATGCATCAAGAGATGTGGATACATCAGTGTTATTGATTTGTGAGAACTTGATAAACTTTCCAGACAGCTGATCCAGTGCATCACCAGAAAGTTTGAATCTAGTATTCACTTCACCAACTGCAGCACCTGCTGTAGCAAAGTCGGTTGGAATCTCTGTGGCCAGATCCTTTACCATCTGGTTCATTTCATCCAGTGCAGCTCCACTAGCACCCGTCTTCTGCTCAACAGTATCCAAGCCATCATCGACTTCTTTAAATGCAGCCAGTGAAGCTGTTCCAATGGCAACGATAGGAACTGTTACACCTTTTGTGATACCTTCACCAGCATCGCTGATCTTTCCGCCAACTTCCTGCATCTTTGATCCAGCTTGTTTCAATGTTGCAGCAATACCAGAATCTGTGGTTTTGCATTCCTTTTCCAGGTTCTTCAGTTCCTGTTCCGTAGCAACGATCTCACGCTGCCATGCGTCATACTGTTGCTGGGTGACTGATCCGTTCTTCAGACCTGCATCCATCTGATCCTGTACCGATTTCAGATCATTCAGTTTTTTCTTTGTCTCATCTACGGACTGACCAAGCAGTTTGAATTTCTGCTCGATCAGAGTTGAGTTTGTTGGATCGAGCTTCAGCAGTTTATTGACATCCTTAAGTTGTGACTGTGTGTCCCGTATCTCTTTGTTGACACCAGCTAATGCTTTTGAGAGGCCAGTGGTATCGCCACCGATCTCTACGGTTATTCCTTTAATTCGATCTGCCATACTTGGCCTCCTTTCTGAATACGAAAAAAGCACCTCCACATTTTGTGAAAGTGCCTAATATTTTTTTCAATGTTACATAGCAACAGGCAATTACAACGTGTTACACTATTCTTGTAAATAGGATGATAAATATGAGACGTACAGGTAAAAATGACGGATTTACATTAGCGGAATTGCTTGTGGTTGTTGCAATCATCGCTGTTTTGGTCGCAGTATCGATTCCGATTTTCAGCAGCCAGGCAACGAAAGCAAAAGCCGCTACTGACATGGCTAACGTTAGAGCCGCTAAGGCTGCTGCAGTTGCAGATTATCTTTCTTCTGGCTCATCTGAACAAACGACATATTATTACGATGCTTCAAAGGGAACTGTAACAACTAAAGAAGAAGACGCTAAAACAATCACTGGTTATGGCAAGTCTACTTCGCCGGTCAGTAATGCTACAGGTACGCCATACGATAACGGAACAGCACATATCGTATCAATAACGATTGCTGAAGATGGAACGCAAACTGCCTCCTGGGTGTTGGGCACTGGAACTGGGAGCAGTTCGGGAAGTACATCGGGGAGCACATCTTCTTCTCCACTCAGTGGTATCACAGGATCAAGGACATGGTCTAGTATTCAAGGAGATGTCAACAAATACGGAACCACACTACTTCCCGGGACGTTAGTAACGGATAATGGAAAACAGTATCTCGTTTATGGGAATACAAACTGGTACCAAAACAGCAGTGCTCAATCTATGGCGGATTTGGTCGCCAGCAATTCCACGAATATGGAAGAAGTGACAAAAAGCACTCCTTTGATTACTGTAACCACTGACATGGCAAACTTGAATATTGCAGCTGGAACCATCGCTTTATACAACGGAAAATATTACTGTGCAAAACAAGATATCACATACAATCAGTGGGAACATAAGACTCCTGAAAGTGAGAGCAGATTTGCACTAATTACAGACCAGTAAAACTATTTCAGAACTGATCAAAGTCTTTCTGAGTTGCCACTTCTGAATAGTCAAAGCTGTCATTCCCCATCTCTGTGTACATATCGTTAACCGTGCCAATTGTTAGTAGATCCAAGTCACGAATCGACAGACCGAGTTGAACACACCGCAATAAGAATAGTGGTGTTGTCATTTCTCGATCTGTTTTATAAAGTTTTTTTTAGACTCGATCTGCTGCTCTACATTCAAGCCCCATAGAGAAATGATCTGTGGCAGGACTTCATAGATCGAGAAGGTATTAAACTGATCCAGCCATTCATCAGGAGTCTTTGCTGCATTCTCTGGATCTGCATGTTTTGCCATCAGCCAAGCAATATTCTCGAAAAGTTCCAAGCTGAAGGAATCCAGATCACCATCTTCCTTTTCACTCTTATCGATACTTTTCTCTAGTACGGAGAGATCTTTGTAAATATCCCTATGAAATTGATTTCTGTATAATCTAGGGATTGCTGCTGAAGCCCGAAACGTTACTGGAATTCCATCAATCTCAATTGTTTTAGTTACTGCCATTTCTTCATCCTCCTAAAAAAGAAGCAAGCAGGGAATCTCTCCCCTGCCTGCATATCGTTTATGCTCCGGCTGTTGTATCACCGGTAGTAGTTGTTGTTGCTGTTGGAGCCTTTGGTTCATATACAGCCTTATACCAATCGTTATAGATTGCTTCGGATGTATTTGTACCTGTCTTGACCTTTACGACGCCACTTGGAAGTGGAGACACTGTAAGAGACAGTTTTTCCGTCTTGACGGATGTCTTATCCTCGGTGGTATCACCTTCCATAGATGGTCTAGTTGCACTGCAATAATACAGGCAATGACGAATCTTTCTCTGATCGCCAGTGAACTCAAAGAGCAGTGCAAAATGCGCTGGCTCAACATCTTTGTTTTCAACCAGGACACCATTGGCATCTTCGGTTTCTTTCAGGATATCCTTCAAGAACTCTTCCGGCACAAGGGCAAGTTCAAGATCGCCAGAGTAACCATTGTTATTACTGATCATGTAGTATACGGAATCATCCGCATAGAATGGATCATTCTCGCCTTCTGCATCCAGTGCCAGACTGACAGAGCCCGGCAGACTTTTCGGTGTGCCATAGGTGATGGTTCCGTCTTCGGCAATTGTCGTAGTTGCATAGTGACAATTTTTTAGACCGAACTTCACCTTATTCTTTGTATTAGTCATTTCCATGACCTCCTTCTATATTTCTGTTTGATAAAGCACTTCATACATCTTTTCGGATTCGATCCAGGTTTCCATCTTTTCATAGGCAACCTCATGTGCTGCCAGGACATCCTCGATCTGGATCTCAATTTCCGGGTCCTTTTTATCGGTGTAGAGTTCAATGTTTAGCTCATTCACTTTGTAGTAGACCTGGTTATCCGCAAACATGTTGTCAGTACCTGGAAAAAGAAAAACTAAAAAAGGAGGATCAGGCGATTCTCCTTCCGCAAAATGGTCATAGGCAAACGGCAGATTACACTCCGTTAACATCGCCATCACATCCTCGTATTTCATTTCAGTTTCTCCTCGATCGCTTTGATAAGGTCCTGCTCTCCTTTTTCTGCAGCAGGTTCTATATGCGGCTTCCCTGCCACTCTACCTCCACCACGTTTTGCATGACCAAATTCCAATAAATGGGTCAGCTGATAACGATTGCTTGAATGGACGAGAACATCTAGGCTGTTTGCATTCTCACGTATTTTCTTGATTCGCCAGCTCTTTTTATAACGGCCAGTGAGGACCGGTGCAGAACTCTCGATATCTTTCTTTACCGACTTTGCAGTATCTTTGACCGCATCCTTCATATCATCCGTAGCGAGATTTGCGTACTTCTCCAGCTCATTCATAATGACATCGTCCATATCATCAATCGAAACATTCTGGCTCATACTTTGCCCTTCTCCAACTTGCAGTTAAACTTCAAGCTGTTATGCTTCTGCCCCATTGGATTCACGTAAGTGATGTTATAGATTTTTCCATCGGTAAGAATCCGATACTTTGTGGATTCCACAACTTTTGTTTCCTTAGAATAGCGAACGGTAAAATCAAGAGACTCTTCGGGGTTAACAACAGTACTGCCGCTTTCAGATCCGGTGCTTGTGCCAATTGTGGCCCAGCAAGAAAAGTAATCTGTCCACCCATTGGTATGATTTCCATACTGATCCACAACTACTGCATGTTTCTGAATCTGAATCCGAACGCGAAGATCACCAATATTCATTCATTGACTCCCTCCCGGATCGCAAACAAGATCGATCGCAGTGTCAGTTGCAATGCATGATGATCTGCCTCTTCCCGATGTTCAAACAAATAAGCAAGTGCATAAAGAATCGCCACTTTGAGTGTCTCTCGAACTGCTAACAGTTCATCCTTTGTATAACCATCTGTGCTTTCCGCATCAGAATTAATGACTGCCCATTGTGCTTCCGTTAATCTACCTACGTCTTGGCAAAGTCGAGAAGCTGAAGATAAGAGGATGCTGATCGTGGCATCCTCATCAGCCGAGTCAACTCGCAGATACTCCTTTGCTTCATCAAGCGATATCAATGCCACGATCACTCACCTCATTCCTTAGACTGTTGCCTTCATCTGCAGAACCTGGACTGCTTCAGGAAGGATCAGCTTGCCATCTACTCGCTGAGTAGAAATGAAACCAACCTGATCTGTACGAGCATACAGTTCATTCAATCTCTTAAAGGTTCTGCTCTGACGATCTGCAACCCAATAGTAACTGTAGTCACCAAAAACCAGTGCCTTAGCACTTGCGGTAATTGCAGGCATATAAGAACTTGTTACCAGTGGACGACCAAGTAATGTGTTCGGCTTCCCAATTTCCAGAGATGGTTTCCAGATGTAATTGTCATTCTTATCCTTCAGCGTCATCAGCTGAAGTAAAAGTGCTTCATTGCAGAGGAATTGTGCGTTCTTTCTGTAAGGAGCCTTCAGTGCATAGTAGAGCTGGAAGACTTCATCAAACTTCACGGAGGTCTGCGTAGAAGCCGTAACACCAACGGGTGCTCCACCTGTATCTGCAAGCAGACCGAGTGGCTTGTTCTGGCCATCCCCTGTAAAGAATGCTTTTTCTTCTGCATTACCCATGCGCACACCAAACCGACGTGCAATATAAGATGCCAAGTCAAAGGCAGAATCATTCAGAAGTTCATTGGAAATCTTAATCATTGTGCCCATCTTGTAGGCACCAAGAGTTGTCTGGCCAAAGGTAGTATCTGCTTCTGGGATTTCCTGACCTTCATCGATCCAGCTTGCTTCGCCAGAATCTTCCGCAATCGGAATCTTTCTTGTACCAGAAGATGTTTTGATAACAGTGGCTAAAGAACGGAAGATATCATTCTCTTCCAAGGATTCAACCAGCTGCTTTTCAAATTCATCCGGAACAGTATAACCACCCTTTGGATCTTCACCGACAGACAGGGCATCCATCACTTCAGCGTAGTTGCCACGATTTCTCAGCATGTTCCAGAATGCATCACTGTATTCTGCAGTCGCAGTTGGAGAAGTGGCCTTCTTGCCGCCTGTCTTCACGTCTGCATGTACTGGCATTGAAGTTGGTGCGGCCAACTTTGCATCAATCTCTGCCTGATTCTCCAGACGTTCGATCTCATCACCAAGTGCCTTCACGTCAGAAGCCATCTTGTTGTACTGCTCTACAGCAGAGCTTTCGACGAGACCATTCTCGTCTCTGTGTTCCTCCAGGAAAGCTTTTGTCTGCTCCCAGAGGGTATTACGCTTATTGCGCAAATCAATAATCTTACTCATTGTTTTTTCCTCCTTCAAAGGTTGAGTAACAAAAAACAGCTAGTTCCTTATTTCAGGAAATCTAGCTGTCGTTTCAAAATCTCATATGGCATACTGCCATCTGCGGTAGTACCATTCATACCGATCTTTGGTTCTTCTGGTTTTGGCTTTATGTCATCACCAGATGCCTCAGTGACAAGCCGATTCAGAATTGCCAGATCCATCTTCCGGCTGGAATACATATGCGCTTCCGCACCAGGAATAACGATCTTTTTCTTCTGTGGATCTTCTTCTTGGTCTTCTTCGGGATCTTCGGGATCTTCAGGATCTTCCTCTGGATCTTCTTCCGGGGCTTTCTTATCCTCGTATAAGATCTCATCAGCAAATCCCAACTCCACTGCTTTCTTTGCATTCATCCAGGTTTCATTGCTCATCAGATCAGCGACCTTTTTTCTCGAAAGGCCACACTTAGCGGTATAGGCATTGATAATGCTTTCCTTTACTTCATTCAGTGTGTCGATTGCCTTCTCCATATCCTTGGCATTGCCCATAGCAATGGTCGCTGGATCATGGATCATCAATAGTGCCGTTGGAGACATCAACACCTTGGAACCCGCCATTGCCACAACCGAAGCAGCCGATGCTGCAATCGAAGCAATTTTGACCGTCACCGCACCTGGGTAATCCTGCAGCATCGTATAGATCTCAGCTGCCGCAAAGACGTTACCACCTGGCGAATTGATCCAGACTGTCACATCTCCCTCTTCCGAATTAAGCTCTTCGCGGAATGCCTGTGGGGTTACTTCATCACCCCAGATTGAATCTTCATCGATTGGTCCTTCTAGTCGTAATACACGACCTCCGCTATCATCGTGAATCCAATTCCAAAACTTCTTCATTATTTCCTCCTCGGGGACTTCGTCCCTTTATTCTTGTTCTGTGTGCCATCGGTGCCATTGGCACTTGTCTGACCAGTGCTGGCAGCACCAGACTTGCCGGCATCTTCCAAACGGACGTAACCACCATTGAGGTAGTAATCATCGCCACCCTTTTCCGCTGGAATCAGATCCATGTTTTCTAAACGATGGACATCATTCGGTGAAAGGAAGCCATTACTGATTCCTGTTGCATACCCACTCATCCGGCTTTGATAATCGCCCCGTAAAAGGCCGTCTACGTTAAACTTCGGAAAGTAGGTGTCCTGCTCCGATTCCAGCAAAAGATCCTTCACAATCGCCTGCTCAATGCGGACAAGCCAAGGTGTCAGCGTATGAACTACAAAGTCGATGGACTGATGCTCAATGTTGGAGAAGGTCGCATGATTCAAATCCTGCACCATATGTGGTGGAACCCGGAACACCCTACAAATCTCCTCAACTGAAAACTGCCTCACGGAAAGGAACTGCGAGTCCTCCGGAGGCAGGGATATTGGTTTATAGGTCATGCCTTCTTCAAGCACGGCTACCTTATGTGCATTACTTGCACCGCCATATACATCAGACCAGTTCTCTCTGATCTTTTCTGGATTCTTCAACACACCTGGATGTTCCAAGACACCACTTGGCTGTGCTCCATTACGGAAGAAGGATGATCCATACTTTTCAACTGCAAGTGTTGTACCTAGAGCATTCTTCATCATGGCAATTGGTGAGAAACCAACTAAGCCATTAAATCCAAGTCCTGGTACATGGAAGATCTCGTCTCTTCTGAAATACAGATCCTTGTTCTTATCACCTGGAACCTCATCGGTATAAGCATGATAGATATAATAAATATCTCCATGTTCATCTCGATCCACTTCCACGTTTTCTGGATACAACGGATAGAGTGCGAGAATGTTATTCTTCCCGTCACGAATGATCTGTGCATAGAAGTTGCCCCACAGTAATAAATGGGTGAGACATAATTCCCAGAAGGAAAAACTTGTCATCTCAGGATTTGGCTGGCGGTAAAGAATTTTATACAAAGGATGATCCCTTGCACGCTCTTTTCCATTCTCCGATTCATCTGTGAACTTATACATGCGTAAAGGCAGACTCGCGACTGTTTCAGAAAGCAGTCTGACACATGCATAAACTGCTGCAATCTGCATCGCCGATTTCTCATCCACTCGTTCGCCACTGTCCGCTCTACCAAACAAGAATGTTTGTCCTGAATCACGCACATTGTCTGTGACCTCAGGTACAATTTCCTGCGGTGTATCTCTTGCACTGGATAAACCAAGTAATCTTTTTATTCCCATGCATGACTCCTTTCTTAAAATATCAATAAGCCGCGATCATCATAGACGCTGCTTTGATTCTCATGACGAATACAGCGATCGAGTGCCATGATTGCCGCAACAATTCCATCAATCTTTTCCGGCGACTTCGCCTTTGTTGGTTTGATGTTTTCTGCGGCATCCCGATCTACTACAACATTCCCACTCATCCACCGCATGACAGGATTGCCACCGTGAATGATCTGTCCTTGCATCAAAAGTTTATAGAACTCCTTGGTTGGAGGACTCATATCCTTAAAACCCTGGCCAAAAGGCACCATCGTAAATCCATCATCCGTAAGGTTCTGAATAAGCTGTGTAGCATTCCAACGATCAACGGCGATCTCTAATATGTGATATTTTTCATACAGCTTTTGGATAAATGCTTCGATGAAGTTGTAATCAATAACATTTCCTTCCGTTGCCTGCAGGAAACCTTGTTGATGCCAGACATCATATGGAACCGAACCACGGCGAACCCGCAAAGGAATCGTGTCCTTTGGGACCCAGAAGAATGGAAGCATGACATACTTCTCACTCTCATTACGCGGCGGAAACATTAAGACCAGTGCTGTGATGTCACCTGTACTTGATAGATCTAATCCGCCATAACAATCCCGGCCTTCCAGGGATGCCGTATCAATTGGCAGGTTCCCTTTGTCATAGATCTGCTCGGGAATAAATCGTGTAACACTAGAAACCCACATGTTGAGTCTTAATTGCTTGAATACATTTTCTTCAGCAGGATTATCCAGTGCCTCTTGATACATATCTCTGACTCGATCGATCTGAATCGTCTGTCCCAGGGAAGGGTTCGCTTTATACCAGTTCTTTTCATCATGCCAATCATCCTCATCGGTCAATCCATAGACAACCGGATAGAACGTATGGTCCACCTTTCGATCAGCTAAGATATCTAGTGCCTTGGAATGTAACTCATAACAGATGGATTCTTTATCTGTGCCAGCAGTTGTGATTAAAAAGTACAGCGGCTGCTCTCTTGCATCACCAGAACCCTGCGTTAATACGTCATAGAGTTTCCGGTTCGGTTGTGCGTGTACTTCATCCAGAACGAGACCTGATACATTTAAGCCATGCTTGGTACCAACTTCCGCAGACAGGACCTGGTAGAACCCAGCATTGGTATAGTTCACGATCCGCTTGGTTGCCGCCATGATCTTTGACCGTTTCAGCAGTGCCGGCGTCATCTTTACCATCTGATGAGCTACATCAAATACAATGGACGCCTGTTGCCGATCAGCTGCAGCACCATACACTTCAGCGGATGGTTCGTTATCTGCATACAGAAGATATAAGGCGACAGCAGCAGCCAATTCTGACTTGCCATTCTTCTTTCCAATCTCGATGTATGCGGTTCGAAACTGCCGATGTCCATTTGCATCCACGATGCCAAAGACATCACGGATACACTGTTCCTGCCATGGAAGTAACCAGAATCGTTTCCCAGCCCACTTCCCTTTGGTGTGTTTCAGGTTCTCTATAAATTTCACAGCACGATCTGCTCTCGATGGATCATAGTGACTCGTTGGTAGCATGAATCGCGTTGGGTGGTAGTTCTTTAATTTGGGATAGTCCTTTGGCCTAGTCTCCATCAGTCATCGCCTCCGAGGAGTTGTTCCATCTCATCGGAAGGATTATTCACGCTGTTATCCGCAACAATTCTGCTGCGGGCCGCTGGCGTAAGACCGAACTGTTCCGCAAACTTACTCATCACTTTCAGATAGGTCTGGGCAATTGATACCTGCGGCACCTGTTGCCAGTATCCAGAGGGGGTCCGGACAATCGTTCCATGCTGCGTGATGAACTCTTCTGCTTCTTTCCACCGGGCATAGGCTTGGCAGTATCCAGCAAAGGCAGCCATATCGACATCGGTCAGAATTCCAATCGACTCCATTTGTTTTGCTAAACGGCGCCACTCTCTTTTCGCTTCAGGCTCTAGCCATTTCGGACAACTAGGTGCTTTCTTCAGTGGCTTTGGCTCAGATTCATTCATGGGCCGCTTCCCAGGATTGCCTTCCAGCATTTTGATTGCAGTTGGTGTTGGCTTTCTTCCTCTGGTTGCCACATGGCCTCCCTCCCTTCTTCCAAACAAAAAGTCAGCTTCATCGGCTGACCTTGTAATCTATCTATACGAGAGAAAGAGCCTCAGCTCTTATCTCGGAATTTTCATATTTAATGTGCTGCTTACTTCACTGTCATCTTGAAGGCAGGAATCAATTCCTGATTGCTTCCAAAATGGTAGCGGTCTTTGATCTTGACGATACCGTCAAGCGTGCATCCAAGTTCCTCGAACTTTGCGATTGTTTGAATCAGGCTGGAGAATGTTGAGCTGATGGTAAATTCCTTTACACCAAGCCTGCGGCAATTGTCGATAATTTCTTCAATGTCATAATCCCAAATGACCTCAGCGAAGTTTGGCAGTTCGTTTCCTGCATCTCTGCTCCAAAGGTAAGCCTGGCCAAGTGTGTATTGCACACCGATGTCTTTCCAGTTCATTCCCTGCTTTGCATTCTCAATTTCCTTGATTGTGTATTTCATTTTGTCGTCCTCTTACTTTGTGATGATGCTCATAACTTCGTCATAAGCCTTTGTAATTTCTTCACCCTTTGGCATAATGTCCCAACCGCGGTAGTAGCTTACAACTTCCTTTTCTTCTGCGTTTCTAATGGATAGGATTGAAACCCTACCGCAGTCGATTCCGAAGTCTGAATCTTCATCGAATACCTTAGCCGTGTAAGTGTAGCTGTTTCCGTTAACCTTTACTGTTCCCTTGTTCCACATAATTGAATCCTCCTTGCCTTTCCTTGGCATGTTCATAGTGCCATAGGTCAAGCGGTATTGGATGATACACAGTTTGAAGTGTGTCTAGCTTTGAAGTTTATTTTTCGATGGTGATCTTTCTGTTGATGATGTTGAAATCGCAGATGCTGTAGCCGTTGACCTTTACGAAAAACCGGAGCCAATTGTCAGCGTTTGCCAGTCTTGAGAATGTCTGTACGTCAGCCCATCCTTCAAGTCCTCTGTTCACTCTTACTACCCACACTGTTTTCTTTCTGCTTGTCATATTCTTTTCTCCTTGCCTTCCCTTGGCATGTTCATAGTGCCATATGTCAAGCAGGATTGGATGATACACAGTTTGAACTGTGTCTACATATCTTCTTTATCTGAGTCGCTAGGTTTCCAAATGCGGCCATTGTAATCATCATCCACGGACCAGCACAGGCCCAGGGTATTCAGTGCCTCTGTAAAGCCCTCGTACGCTGCCTTGTTCGCCTCTCCGCCAAACACCTTATGTGCAAAGCATCGATCTCCTAAATGGTCCTCCGCAACCTTGACCCAGGAATCCTCAATCTTAAGTTCTCTCATGTTCGAGTCCTCTCTTTCTATGTATATACATCACTCTAAAGAAAGGTGATATGAATACACAGATAGCGCAGTGTGTCTAGACTCGCGCACATATATCAACACCTAGTGCAACACTCAGCGTGCTGCCATTGTCCCATGCAACCATGATCGAGCCAATATCATCAACACCGATCACGGTTCCTTCGGTTCCAACTGCTGGTGCTTGTGGATCATCCATGGCAACTAACTTCACTCGGCTGCCGGCAGGATACTGTTTTCGCAGACTTTCAATCTGTGCCTCACTTGGAAGTCTCATCTTGTTTTCCTTCTTCCTTATGCTTTGCCTTAGCTGCTTCAAGTTGATCTGGTGTGCGGAATGCAGCATGCCCACTCAGGTTTCTAAGAAGGACCTTCCTGGATGTTTTGTACTGGTCACCATTCATACCTAAACGGATCAGCCAAATGCGGAATGCGTACTTCTCGTTTTCCTCTTTGACTTCTTTTGCAAGGATTCTCTTTTGGGCCAGTGCAGATTGATTCATCATTGAGGCAAGTTGAGTAAATGCTTTGATCTCATCTGGATTTGAGGTTTGTGGGAAGCCAGTGAAGCAGACCTTTGTTTCGGTAAATTCAAGTCCAACAATACCGTCACTCTCTTTGGATAAGAACTCCTGGATACGATTCCTAAACTTAATCGTCGAGCAGGTGTTCGCATCCTTCTGGAGTTCTGCTACTAGGTAGCGGTTGATTGCAAACTTGCCACCAGTTGATTTGGTAAGCAAGTCTGCCCGTGCATACATCAGGTTCACAAGATTCCGCAAGGAAGTCCCTGTGTGACCTTTCATTGGAAGCTCAATGCTTAATCTTAATTCTTCGGATTTCTTTTTTGCCTTTGGCATGTGTTTTCTCCTTTCGCATTTTGCGATGTACCATGTTTCTTTTGGCATGTACATACATCACTCTGAAGGCGAACGAAGTAAAGTTAATTCTGCAGATTTTCTGAAGAAGTTTCTTCAATTGCCACTTCCTCGTATGAAAGTTTCTGACCGCCACGAATTACATACACATCTTTCGTGCTGCCACCTTCATGTTCGATGAATCTCTTCACGATCACATCTACATACTTTGGATCAAGTTCGATACCACGACAGACACGATCTGTTTCCTGACATGCAATCAAAGTGCTGCCAGACCCAAGGAATGGATCTAACACAACACCGTTTGTTGCGGAGCTATTCTTAATCGGATAGCTCATCAATACTACAG
This sequence comes from uncultured Galactobacillus sp., assembly GCA_964385925.1. Taxonomy (GTDB): domain Bacteria; phylum Bacillota_I; class Bacilli_A; order Erysipelotrichales; family Erysipelotrichaceae; genus Bulleidia. Next base: position 55,493 of record CAYLQV010000009.1, read on the forward strand.
GCTTCATGGTTGGATGATCTTTACTAGAGCGCGGCTTATCATATTCCCACACCGTTGTCTGCTTGCGATCGCTGTACCACTTGTGAGTCCCCTTCTGCTTCCATCCAAACAAGCACGGTTCATGAATCCACTGGTATGGACTTCTTCCTAACACCAGGGAGTTCTTCTTCCAGATGCAACATCCAGAAAGATAGAAGCCTGCTTCCTGGAATGCCTTACGGAAGTTCAACCCTTCGGTGTCTGCGTGCCATACATAAATCGATCCATCATCTGCCAGGTTAGCAATCATGCACTGATAACTAGATAACAAGAAGTTATAGAAGTCCTGATCTGCCATGTTATCATTCATGATCTTGCCGGCAGTCTCTTCGACATCAACGTTATATGGTGGATCTGTCAGTACTAGGTTTGCCTTCACACCATCCATCAATGCGGTATAGTTCTCTGCACCTGTTGCATCTCCACAGAGAACTTTGTGCTTTCCAAGAAACCACATGTCACCAAGTTTACTCATAACCGGCTTTGCCAGTTCCTGGTCCACATCAAAATTATCTTCTTTGACTTCCTTATCGTGGACTTTGTTAAAAAGCTGTTCGATCTCGGGCGGTTCAAAACCTGTCTTACCTAAATCGAAGTCGCTATTTTGAATGTCTGCCAGCAAATCTGCCAACATCGTCTCATCCCATGCACCGGTAATTTTATTGAGTGCAATGTTCAAAGCTTTCTCTCTGACCTTATCCACATCAACAACTGCGCATGGAACTTCTGTATATCCAAGATCCATTGCAACGGTTAGTCTTTGGTGGCCACCAATGATCGTCATATCTTTATTTACAACCAGTGGATCAGCAAATCCAAACTCTTCAATCGAGTCTTTGATCTTCTGATATTCCTTGTCTCCTGGTTTCAGTTTCTTTCTCGGATTGTATTCCGCTGGCTTCAAGCTTGCCACCGGCAGCACTTTCAACTCTGCTGTTTTCATTTAATGCCTCCTTCGCCTTTCGGCGTTCCATTCTTTTGTTAAATGCCCAGCGGCATCGGTTCGAGCAGAAGCTCTTCGGCCGGCCGTTGCTGTTTTGTACAATTGGTTTTCCACACTCCGGACAGAATGCTTTCGCACAGGCGGCGATAAACTCTGAAAGATCTGGAGTTTCAAATTCCTGATCCATGTGCCCTCCTGTCCACGAAACTTTTGTCTGTCCACGAAACTCAAAAAGGAACCCACATAAAAAGACAGCGATGGATTTTGTCCCATCACTGCCGTCATGAAATATATTCAGTTTTCAACTTCCGCGTTGCCACCGCACTTTTTCGGCCCTGGCTGTACATTTTGCGGTATTGTTGCCGGCCAGCCAGACCCCACCCCTCACAATTTCGCGATTTTTAACGCGAGAGGGGGCGACGGTCAGGAGGCAAAAACCTTTTAGAGATTTAACCCCGGCCCCGGCCTCATCAGTAGTGGTAGGTTGGTGTTCCTTCTTCATTTCTTGTTTTTTGATCATGACACTTCTTGCACAGAGGTTGCCAGTTCGATTCATCCCAGAACAGGGTTGGATCACCGCGATGAGGAATGATATGATCCACAACTGTTGCTTTGACATACCTTGGTGGATTCTTTCTCATGCATCTGACACAGAGTGGATGCTCAACCAAGAACCGTTTGCTTTCCTTCTCCCACCTCGCGTTGTATCCACGCTTGGAAGCAGCACGTACTTCTTCCGGGTGCAGTGGCTTGTGTGCTTCACAATACTTCTGCCCTGGAGGTACCAGTGCACTGCAGCCTGGGTGCCTGCAGGGAACATACGGTTTGTATGGCATGTGCCCTGCTCCTTTCTCGATTCTTGCTGACAATAACATATCACATATACAATCCGGACATTTGCGGACATTTCCGGCGGATTTCATTTTCTACATAAGCTCTACACTTCATGTGTTGAGGCGGTCGTCTTTTCGACAACTAAGGCACTACACTTCATGTGTTGAGGCCATCGTCTTTTCGACAACTCAGGCACTACACTTCAAGTGTTGTGGCGATCATCTTTTCGTCAACTAAGCCACTACACTTCAAGTGTTGTGGCGATCATCTCTCTCTGATTCTTGCCGACTATACCATAGCACATATCAAATGCGGGTATTGTTGGACATTTGCGGACATTTCCGGCGGATTTCAATAAATGTTGGATTTTTAGGCAGTACCACATGTGCCAAAGCCCTGTTGTGCCACCTGCGGACTGTTCTTTCATCTGCCATCATCTCATCGCCAATCCTGGTCCACGTGTAGTTCTTGATGTAACGATAGGTCAGAACCAGGCGTTCATCCACATTATCCACGCTAGCAATTACCGACTGAATCTCCATCTTCAAACTCATAAGAAGATCTAACTCTTGATTCAACTGTTCCTGATACTTCCAAACCTTCTCCAAAGTCTTCATAAAAGAGGCTTCGGTATTCCGGTTTGGATTGTAGTGCTCTTCGAAGCTAGGACTCGACACATTGACAGAAAGTGCTTGGAGCTGCTCGATCTCTTCTTTATCCAGGCGGATACGCTGCTCCAATCGATATGCTTGATTCAAATATGACTTCGGTGTCATTTGCACACCTTCTCTCTTAGTTTCTGGATTAGATAATCCGGATTAAGGGAGGTTAGTGTTGCAAAGTCCGGTGAGTAAAAGAACTGCTCCAGTTCCATCGCTTCTTTCATCGCGGCTTGATTCCCACGATTCCGCTTTAGCTTTCGAAGTGCTGAAACATATTCTTTCGCTGCCTCTTTGACGATTGCATTCGCCAAATTGATATATGGTTCAAAATTTTCCTGTTGCATATGCTTCCCTCCGCATGATTGATCCCTCGGATTGGCATATGTTGTCTTTATTTCAGATGTGCCCTTACAGCTTGGATCAGATTCTCTTGTGTAGAATCTTTATATTCCAATGCCTTCAACACATCCTCATCAATGGTATCTTTGCAAATGATATTGTGGATAGTGACTGTTTCCGTCTGTCCTTGTCGATTTAGTCTGGCATCGGTCTGCTGTCGCATTTCTAATGACCAACATAACGAAAACCAAATCAAGATATGACCACCATGCTGAAGGTTCAAACCATGTCCAGCACTGGCTGGTGAGATCAATGCAATCGAGATCTTCCCTGCATCCCAATCCGCAATATCGTCTGATGTCTTCAAATCTCTGACTGCATAGCCAAGTTTGGATAAATACTCGATGATCCTGGATCGATCATGCTTGTACCAATAAGCAATCAGAACATTCTGACCAACTGCCTCTTCCACGAGATCCGCAAGCATCTCTAACTTACGTTCATGGATTTGAACTACTTCATGGCTTTCGTTATAAACTGCTCCATTGGCCATCTCCAATAACCGGCCAGACATAACTGCTGCATTTGCCGCATCGATACTCTTACCATCAAGGCTAAGAACCATCTGTGCTTCAAATTCGTCATACAGCTTTCTTTCTGCCGGGCTCATTTCCACTGGATGGTTGACTGTCACACACTCAGGCGTATCGGGCAGATAGTCCTTGGATTTCATACTGACGCTGATATCACTGATCTTGTCATAGATTGCTTCCTCTGCACCAGGCAGTGGAACATAGTTGTAAACAATGCCAGTGTATGGATTCATATCACCTGGTTTGAAATAGGCTTCTCTGTATCTTCCGATAAACTTACCCAGACGTTTCCCCTGATCGATGATCGCGACCTCGCCCCATAGATCGAGAAGTCCATTGGATGCCGGTGTTCCAGTCAAACCCACTACCCGCTTCATGAATGGCCGCACCCTTTTCAGATACCGGAATCGCTGTGATCGATAGTTCTTGAAAGAACTCAGCTCATCAATGATGCAACAATCAAATGGCCAAGGCTGATGCTTCTTCTCAAAATACTCGACCAGCCACTTGATGTTCTCTCGATTCACCACATAGATGTCTGCCGGCAACTCAAGTGCTGCCACTCTTGCTTTGGCATCTCCCACTACAACTGACATCGTCATGAACCGTGTATGTGACCAATTCTCTCTGCACTCCTGCGGCCAGACATCACGAGCCACTCGCAACGGTGCAATCACTAAAGTTTTGTGAACTTCGAAGGAATCAAACATCAGATCTAATGTCGATGTTAAACTGCTGATTGTTTTACCAAGACCCATTTGTTGGATCAGGATTGCGGCTGGATGTTCTTCAACAAACTTCACACTGTATTTCTGATAGTCATGCAACGCATCTCTATCTAGCATTCTTTGCCTCCTATGATTTTCAATATTTCTTGAATCTCTTCTGGATCATCCAGAACAAATACCTGGTATCCAAGTTCCTGTAATTGTTTGTGTCTCTTCTTCTGCAGGGGTCTTGGCACTTTGCCTTTCTGCTTCACTTCCACGAAAGCCATGTGACCTTCATTCAACAGAACAAGTCGATCTGGCATGCCATTCAAACCAGGTGACACAAACTTTGGACACATCCCGCCTGTGTGCTTGACTGCCTTAACAAGCTGCTGCTCAATTATCTTTTCTCTCATATCTCGATAGGGTCCGCTAGATCAAAGGCGGCATAAGCTGCAGATAGAAAGTTGTCGATTGGCCGATTCTTATAGGAACAGGTCTGCTTCCCATCGCAGGTGACAATGTACCGATTGCTAAGCTTTATAAAGACCTGCTTCCCACGGTAATTGGTAAAGTATCCACCATCCCTTGTCTGTTTCCATTTCCTGCGTACAAAGTTCTGCTTCCGCTTAGCTCTGTTCTTCATGTGCCTCTCTCGCTCTTTGGCAGCTAAGATATCCCCTTCCATGATTCCAGCACAGATGCATCCGACCTCAATGTCCTCAAAATACTGGTCGTGTCTCATCACGTGTACATACCTGACCTTGCTGCAGCCGCAAAGTTCACAAGTGGCAAGGTCATAAACCCCACCGTCATCGTCTGCCATATCGTACACATATACGCAGTGCCAGTCAGAGAGTGGTGCTCCCCATTCTCTTAAAACCTTATGACAGCGGGCTATATAAGCGCTGTCCACTCCATTTTTTATACTCATTGTTTTCCTCCCATTGTGACGGGTGATGACAGAATGACAGCTATTCCCTATATATACCTACGCGTGTGTGTACGTGCATCTATCTCTACTCTTCTTGATTTTTACCAAAAGTAAATATAAGGGGAAATGCTGTCACTGTCTCACACCTTGTCATTTTGTTCCTCCCATTGTGACGGTGAGGACAGAATGACAGCTTTTTCCTATATATACCTACGCGCGTGTGTGCAGGTGAGTTTTCTACTCTCCTTGATTTTTACCAAAAGTAAATATAAGGGGAAATGCTGTCACTGTCTCACATCTTGTCATCAGCCCGTGTGACGGTGAGGACAAAATGACAGCTTTTTCCTATATATACCTACGCGCGTGTGTGCAGGTGAGTTTTCTACTCTCCTTGATTTTTACCAAAAGTAAATATAAGGGGAAATGCTGTCACTGTCTCACATGCTGTCACCAGTTCTTGGTGTTATGGGCTGCATTTACATACATCCGTTGCTGACCATAGATAGGAAGCCGCATCCGATGGGATGTCCTCTCCCAGCCATCGACCTGTGTCATCAAAGCCGCTATCGCATAGGAATCGGTCGGCTTCATGTCAGCGAGATTCCGCTTGAAACATTCGCACCAGATCTCCGCATTGCTAACGGTCTGCCTTGGAACAGTGCCTTCCTTTTTAATAAGGTCATCACCATCCAGAAAATTCCGACGTTGATAAAGATCCATATCGTTCCAGTTTTCTGGCAGGAGCTTTGACAGATACTCCCCAACCATGCCCTGACGCTCATCTGCTTCCATCGCACCACGTTGTGCCTCTTCAGCATCTTCCAGGAGATTGCCTTCAAGATAGAGCTTCTCGCCCTGTTCGTAGTAATACTTGACCTCAGCCCAGATCTGGTCACGCTCTTCACTGCTGAGCTTCCACTTGACCATTTTCTCAATCTGCCGGCACTTCACAATCCAGAACCGGCGATTGCCTGTAATGTCACGAAGGTACCCGCGCTCGCCATTTACCGTAGCTACCACGATGCACTGGCGCGGATGGCTTTCGACCACCTTGCCATAGCTCGGACGGTATTTGTCATCAGAGGTGGACATAAACGACTTCACCTTTTCAATGTCAGCCCTTTTCATTCCAGCCAGCTCGCCGATCTCGATGATCCAGAATCCCTGCAGCTTTTCAGCTCCTGATTTGTCATCCATATCAGTAAGGGACAGTGCATCCGAGAAATACTCATCGCCAGCTAAGGACTTCCACATGGTACTTTTACCGATACCCTGATCACCATCTAAGACCAGGACCGTATCGAACTTTGTCCCAGGGTGGTAGATGCGGGCCACGGCCGCTACTAAGGTTTTCCGGGTGACTGCTTTGACATAGTTGGTGTCGTCTGCCGACAACCTCTTAATGAAAAGATCGTCGACACGCTTAATGCCATCCCACGCGGGCAGTGCATTCAGATAATTCCTGACCGGGTGAAACCGGCGGTCGTCAGCCACCTTCGTAAAAGCAACATTATGGTTTCTGTCTGAGAAGCAAACATAGCGAATATCGATCATAGCCTTAAGCTGAGCTGTATCAGCATCACGCCAGAACTTGTTGTCGGTTGGCCTATCCCACGGCACCTTTCCAGTCACCTGGACACGGTTTGCCATTTCGTTATATGCAAAGCCCTGACAATCAGGATCATTATTTAGGATCAGCATTTCGTTCCAGACACTATTCTGCAAGACCGTGCTGCGTGACATATACTGCAGGCTGCCTTTCCAGGTATCATCGGTTTCTGCACTATTGGTCTCCCCGAAAGTCTTCTGGGCTTCTTCGAGCTTTTCCTTTGTCGCCAGCATCTTGATCTCCGGCAGCGACATAACAAAGTCCGCCATATCCTTATAGCTCTGCTTGTCCTCTGCATCTGGAAACTTATGAACACGGACCAGATCAAATGCATTTAACAGCTTCCCAAAAGCTGGGTCAGTTGCATGGTGGGAATATGCAAACGTTCCATTCTCGTATACGACAAGACCTGCAGCACTCTCGCCGGGGATATAAGTGTATCTTCCAGACATATTTGCTACAGGCTCATAGATATCAGATAAGAACCTCGCAATTGCATCTTCTATGGTGAACAGTCTGCAGAAATATCCGACTGCACCATTCTTTGCCAATGGGTCCTGCTGCTTCTTCCCAGGATCTTTTTTCGCAGTGCTTTCCTTTGGTGTCGTAGGAAGCAATGAACAGTCCCGCCAATTAGGATGTGCTGAGAGAATCTTGTCGGGATCAATGACATCACCATCTAACTCGATAAAGAGATACTCCCCATCAGACGGGCAGGATGGCCAGTACATCAGCTGATGCGGTTCAAAAGAACATGGGTCGATCATATCAATGATTCCCATGTCCGCTGCAACAAACCTTGCTATTGCATTATGTTCATCGGGTGTCATGTCCCTTGCTGCCGGGAGGATTGCCCTGACACGTGGTTTCTCCGGCATATGGCTGTGCGTTGAATAAGCACAGCCAACATACGGAACCTTCGCCTTGATATCCTGAATGAACTCAGGCGTAGCAAAGTCAATGTCATACACTACCATGGACCGACAATCTACGTGATCCACCTTCCTTCTGTTATCCCGAAGGTGCCCGGCCACAAAGCCACCTTTATCCTTGATACCATCTCTTTGTGTTTTCTGAAGGGACATGTATTCAGCCGTCGTTTCTGAAGTCCTGATTGGTATCCTTAACCTATCCTTCAGTTCTTCAAAGGTAATCGTCTTATTGGACCAGAACTTTGCCTGCCTGGAATTTCCATATGCTATTTTTAAATCACGCATATTTGTCGTTACCTCCTGCGTCTTTGATCATCCAAGACTTTGGTAATAAACTGCAGTGCTTCATAGATGGTATCCAACTCTGCATCACCACCCAGGGCAATCACAACACCATCTTCATGGCCATAAGCATCATGGGTCTTTCGTACCTGGATATCCGTTCCTGCTAAATCCTGGATACGGATATATGTCCTACTGCCATCTCCCTGATATCCATTCGTGCCAGCTTCTACTTCCATGATGTTTGCACTATAGATTTCCCTCTTGAAGGTATTGATGGTCTTGCCACCGACTTCTCTTTCACCACTTAATACTTCGTACATTTGATTTCCTCCTCGCCAACGTACCGGATCGTTTTCCCTTTTTGTTGGGCACGATCAATTTCGATCTGCATCCCTGCAGACAACACCTCGCCAAATACCCACACCTCAGAGCATCTGGTTAACAACTCAAGATCCATGAAGATTGCTAGATCTCGTTCTGATTCTTCTTTCAGGAATGAAGGCATATAAAGATGCGGTGTAATTGGTATGCCTCCCTCATCTACAACGAACCGACTATACTTCTTTGCCTTCTCCACATTCCCAGCAATATCGCCTGAGTATGGGGAACAGACATAGATAATCGGTCTTGGTGCAAAGTGCTTTGTTTCTAATGCCTCCAACGCGTCATAGGCATCCACATCCGCAAAGCCAGCTTTCTTGATCTCTTCGAACACATGTTTTTCCTTCCTTTTCTAGGAAGAACAAAAGAGCTCTTGATGTCCTTCCAATACACACAGGACAAAAGGAGCTTTTTTGAGCAAAACATAATCAATCTTTTTGATAAAAGTCACAGGTATAACCATCGGCACGTAACAAAAGACCTGGTATCCAAGGCGGCGTCCTGCCCATCAGTTTGCAGATCTCATCCAGGGATACCTCTTCCTTGCACTCAATGATCAATTCATCATGGACATGGGCACAGATAAAACAGAACTGTAGTGTCTGCATTGCATAGCACAAGATGTCCCGGCAGATTGCCTGCGTGATATTTTCTACAAATTTGGGACCATAGCTTTCAACCCGTCTCCAGTGCTTGGTGGAATCTAAGCCCATATAAGTAACACAATCCGAGCCAAACTGATTCACTCCGATTCTTGGCTTCACATAGGACAGTGACCGACCAGATGGCAAGCGAATAAATAACATTCCAGACTGGCAGACAAATTTCAGTCCGTGTGTCTCCGTTGTTGTCTTGTAACGCACTGCTTTCTTGATTGCTTCATCCACTTCCCACCAGAACGCGACAATCTTTGGATTGGCTTGGCGCCAGGAGTCTACCAGCGGCTGTAACTCTGATTCATCGAGACCCTGTTCCAAGGCGCCCATTGCAATAAGTGCCCCTTTTGACCCTCCGTAGCCGCAGTTATGAACTAGATGCCCCGATACGGTAAAACGATGATGTGGTCCGGCATTTCGTATGTCATAAAGTCTAGCCTTGCTGAGATGATGTGCCAGTGCTTCCGTTTCTCGATTACTGCTTTTTGTGCTTCGAGAATTATCCGATCTCGAGACATTCCTTCTGACAATTTCCTTGTTACAACTGATCTGCTGTAAGGCCAATACTCCTGGGCAAACTCTGACAGAACCGTCAATCTTCGATTCGACTGGTTCTCTTCCCTTGTAACAAAGCGAAGATTCCCACGAGCATAGTTTCCGTTTGTGTCGATCCGATCTAATTCCATTTCTCGTTCTGGAATTCCAAGTTCTGTCATCAAATACTGGCAGGCTTCGTTGATGCTGGAAAACTCGAATTTGATGCCTCGATTTCCATAATCTTGATACAGCGGATTTCTTGGATTTGTGCAGCGTTGCTTTGCTGCTGTCAATCTTTTGTACAACCATGCCGGTGCCAGTCTCGGTTGAGAACAATGCTGACATCCTTTTGATTTTCCGCTTCTCAAACTGTCTAATATCTGCCATTGGATACTGCCGCACCCATGACACTTTGTTAGCACATAACAATGATTCCATTTCTTGTTCCAGCGCTTCTCCGGGCTGATGATCTCTATCCAGCCGTAATGGGTTCCTACCATCTCCGGACTGTACGAGATGTGCGCCGCAGGTGGCGGCGACTCCAAGCTGTATTGGCTCCTGTTTCCCTTCGACCCACACGTAATGGTCTGGGGTTGCTGTAAGTCCTTCATATGTCATTACCTCTCGTTCTCCTTTGTAAACAACGCCTTCATGGTGCACGAACTCCTCACCATCAAAGACCCCCATTTCTGTTGTGACCTTTTCAATAGGTACCAGTCCATGATCTGTGAGGACAAGCTGGCCTTCAGCAATGCATGCAAGTTCTGCCTGCTTTCCTTTCTGTCGCAGCTCACCATTGATGCCATGCTTCACTACTGGAACTCCAAACATACGGCTGGCAGTTTCACAATAGATATCCTTGTTGGCCGCAAAGGAATCTATCCGCCATTGTTCTTTGGCAAGGAAAGAAAGACATCTGGCTTCAACTGCGGAGTAGTCAGCAACGCAGAACTTGTATCCTGGCTTTGGTACCAGTGCCGTCCGGATCAATTCAGACAAGACTTCAGGCACTGAGTCATAGAGCAGTTCCAATGCTGCATAGTTGCCTTCCTTGACCAGTGCTCTAGCCTCCGCTAGATCTGGCATATCATTCCGCTTTAGATTTTGAAGCTGGACCAATCTACCGGCAAAGCGACCGGTACGTGGAGCACCAAAGAACTGGAACATACCACGAACACGGTCATCGCTGCAGGCAGCACGCTCCATCGTTTGAAACTTCTTGATGGATGACTTTGCAGTCTCTTGCCGCAATTCCAGGACTGTCTTCATATCTTCTGGTGCTGTCTTGACCATTTCACGCACTGCTTTCTTTCCCAGCGTATCCATGACGAGGCCATTGGCTGCCAGGTACTCTTTCATTTGTTGGACTGAGTTAGGGTTATCCAGGCCAGTAATCGTTGTGAGCTCATTCATCAACTTATTGTGCGTCAGTTCATCAATAGCAATAGCATTCTTTACTAGCTTCATATCAACCATGACACCGCGATCATTGATCTCCTGATCGATTGCATATTCCGTCCAGACACTCTCAGGAACAGGAAATTTCTGCAATCGCTCTTGGATGCTGATTTCCACTTCCACATCACGGATGTTATAAGACTTGAAGACCGCCCATTTATCTGGTGCGTCTGATGGAAGATTCCTACCGCCATCCGACTTACGCGGCATACAGAAGAAACGGATCAAGTCCTTCCCTTCCGTCATCTTCTGATCCTCCAATCCGAGCACTGCGCCAACTGAAGCAAGCGACAATGGCAGGCCTCGATAAGCGGACCATACCATTGAGCAATGCCAAGATGCTGGATCAAGATAGTTGCGAACAGTATCTTCAGGAATGCTATAAGTTGTGAAGAGTTCTGGATAATGTTTGCGTAAGTAGGTCGAGATACAGATCCTCTCGAACATACAGTTGAATGCCCATTTGACGACGGATTGATCAGTCAATGCTGCAAGGATCTCTTCTGGCAGTTCCTCTCCGCATGCCAAGTCTACAGTTACCACTGGTCCATGATCGACCGAGTATCCAAACAGCAGGATTTGGAACGCTGGTGAACTAGCGTATTTATATACGCCACATTTTGCAAGATCGACATCCGAAAATGTCTCCAGATCTAAATTGAGATTTTTCATTCTAGCCATGCAAATGTCCTTTCATTTTTAATGCGGCTAATAGAGATAGGAGCAACATCAAACATACGAGAAAGTTCTGCTCCTTTTATTCCACACCAAAGTCCAAATCTAATCGCTTCAACATCATCAACAGAAAGTTTTCTCCACTTTCCTCCTTGTCGATAGACATCAAGAATGTTTTCAGTTCGTGTTCCATAATGTAAATTGCACAGTTGATTATCAGTAGGATTGCCATTCTTATGTAATACTTCCATACCGACCGGTGGTTCACCAATAAAAGTACGCATTACAAGTTGGTGTACAGGGCTGCCATCCGCTCCATGTCCAAGTACAACTGATAAATGTCCTGATTTACAATACCGACCAGGTTTTAATATTCGGCCACTGATGTTGTGATAATAAATCTTTCCTGTACTGATATTTTTCTCCTGTATTATTCTAGAGACACTGCGGATTCTTCCCTCTGTGCTTGCCTGATATCTTCCTTCATATCCAGGTATATCTTTCCAAATTTCCATACCATACTCCTCCAATCTGAAAAAGCCAGACAGGACTACTCCCGCCTGGCTTCATACTCATTAGGACAGGAAGTCATCGTCCCCGTCATCTTCACTGAAGTCGTCTTCAGCACGGGCTCTGCTGCCTAATGGCTCCCCATCACGAATCTTCTGCAGGTTGTTCAAACCGCAAGCAATACCACGATTGCCAGAACTGTTAAAGGCATAGAATGAAATGCTGGCTCTACCATAGACGCCCGAGTAGACTTCGAAATGATCAATGATCTCCTGACGGTCAGCATCAACAATGCCTGGTGCCGTTGCGGAGTTTGCATTGATGAAATATGAATCCTTGTATGCTTCATCATCCGGTCGTTCAACATCGCCATCTCTGAGCGGTGTCTTGATTGTGGAGAGTGCTGGTACGGACTTGCCGTTACCCTTCAGCTTTCCAGAGCCCTCTTCATACGCTGCCTGGATTGCTGCCTGAATCTTACTGACAGTAACTGTATCCTTCTTTGGGATAATCAGACTGACTGAGTACTTTGGTGTGCCACCATTGATACTCTTTGGTTCCCATGCATTACAGTAGGACCATCTTGTATCTTTTCCTGTGATAACTTTTGTTGGATTTGCTAATTTAGACATAATTTTTTCTTCCTCCATTATTTGTCTTTGAAATCATCTGCTGCCGTGTTCAACTCCGGCCGCTTGTCATTTTGTGGAACTAGTGTCGGTTTCCCCTGTGGTCGTTCCACTAAACTGTTGAGTAATTCTTCAAACTTCTTCTTACCGAGTAAGGAAGTCATCGCGGTGATGCCAAGAAGACTCTTCTCGTATGGATCGTAGCCGGCGGTAGTGACTACCTGTGCTACTGCATTCTCATTTGTGAACTTACGATTGGATCTTCCTGCAACCAGTTTGTATCCAGACCATTTCTTCCCAGACAATGCTTCTTTTAATGCATAGTCCTTGATGTCGGAAGCCCAGGATACGAGCTGATCTAATTGTGGAAGGATGATTTCAATTTCTTCATCCTTCAATGTTGGTGACATCTCAAAGTCATACTTTGCTAGTGCAATGCTCTCTTCTGCACGTTTCCTGCATGTAGCTTTAACACTGCAGAACTGGCAATGTGCACCTGCGGCAAATTCACCTTCACCAACAAAGGCAAGTTTCGCTGCCGGTACGAGGATGGCATCGGCCCATTCAAGAAGCTCATCCTTTGTCATGTCACATTCACTGATGCTCTCGAGGCGCGGCTGGTAGATCACCATGCGAACATTCTTGATGTCATAGATACCATCAAACTTATCCACGCTTCCTAGTGCATAACAACGAAGTTGCGATGATGAGCCTTCGACTTTGATGCCCGTGCCGTATTTCATATCAACAATCGTGAGTGTTCCATCAGCAATAATCAGTGCATCGCCTGTACCAAAGGATTCTGGAATCCAGCGGGATAAATCTAACTGTTCTTCAACCAGGACCGTAGGATCTTTGCATGTCTCTTTTGCTTTCATGACCTGCTCCATGACGAATGACGCATAACCTTCAGCACACTCTTCCATTTCCTGGTCATAGCAATCAAGGTCTCCTGTTAGATCACGTACTGGAATCCCAAGTGCTGACTTCAATTTGAACTCGCACAGTGCATGTGCTGCCGTACCCTGGATCGCATAGTCACTGGTTTTACCACCAGTGCCAGCGTTCAGCTTGGCTGATGGCGGGCAGGCAATCCACCTCGCACTAGATGATGCGGACAAAAATGCGTGCTGCTCAGGCATCCGGAAGCTCCTTTGCCTCATCCATCAGTGTTGGATAGTCTTCCTTCTTCAGTTCTGAGAGTTTGTTTACTCCATGCTTCAGAAGAAGTTCACGAATTGCATCTGTGTTCTGTTTACTCACGCGTGTCTTCTTGGCCAGGAGTGCTCTCAATTCTTCGAAGCTGACTGGCTTCACTTCTACTGGTGCTGGTGCCGGCTGTGATTCAGTGCCCCTCATAGCTTCAGACAGTGCAATCAGTGTTTCACCACACTTCTTCAGTTCATCCAGGGCAAGCGAGATATCATTCTTCTTTGCCATCGTGACTGCCCCTTTCCTTTTTCATCTGCAGCCAATCACCAACGGTCTTTGATACCATGGTTACTAACTGGAGGATGTCGATTACGTCATCAGATGTAATCTTGTGCCTTGAATCTGATTCAATGCTTTTCATAGATTTCCTCATCTTTCCGGAAGTTGTCTTGTTTCCTTCCAATACACACAGGACAGTTCGAAATAAATTGAGCAAAATTTGAATAAATATTTTTCTTTATCCTTCGTGATAATCCTTCAACTGCTCACGTAGAGCTTTAATAAGGATCTTTCTTCTGTAACTGACCGTTGTCTGCGGCATACCAATTCGGTCAGAAATCTTGTGGTCAGAGAATCCTTCACTGTAGAGAATGAGAATTGCCTGATCGTTATCAGCCAGCATGGAAATTGCCTGATGCAAAGCTTCAACTGCAAGATCTCTCATAAATATCTCTTCTGAACTAATCTCCTGTTGTTTGAATTCCTTTGGGTCTTCATACCATTCATCCAGTGAAAGCGGCGCTCCATCTGCTTTCCTTGTGCATTCGTCACAGTTTTTCATGCAGCGTTTACCTTCAGCTTTGCATCTCCACTTACGTCTGTTCCTTTGTCTTTCTGCCCATGCAGGACGCTTAAATGCCCTATATACTTCTTCTGAAACCTGGACCATCTGCCCATTGATCTCAATGAATCTCTCTTTTACTTCTTCCTTCATCTTTTTCTCCTCATTTGCTGAGGCGATGAAGGCAGGATCACTGCATTCCTATCTGGGCAGCCCGGCCATAAAAAAGGCGCATGAAAGAAAGGTGTCTGCTCCAGACATATAAACTTCCCTTATGGGTTGTTTATTACTGTATGCAGTACCTGCCTTCATGCGCAACTCAGGCTGATACTTGTATGTAATTGCGATTATTCACTACTTGTAAGAAATGCTCCTGATGCTAAGAAGTATCGTTGTACACAAATCCTCCATCCTTTCCTTTTTTCCAATACAAAAAGCCGGAGTTACCTGATTAACCCTTGTGGGTTTTCAGATAACTCCGGCTGTTGGTTCCTCGAATGGTTACGGGACCGGTTGCGGTAGTTTCTTATTTACTGATTGCAGCTTTATCTTTTGCTGCTTTTACCTGGTAAACAACATCATCCCAGGAGATTGTTACATAAGTATTCTTTTCCTTCTTTTGTTCCAAGTAAACATTGTCTCCATCTATAACCACATCACAGAAACGTGTTTGTGTTTGCTTGTCACTATGTAGATCACGGATTGGGCGTTTTATCTTCGTCATAATCATCGTCCGCCTTTTATGTAGTTAGTAATCAACTGATGAATTTTTGGAGATAGTTTTGTATCACCTTCCAAACTTTCCAATAAGTCATAGAGTGCATCAGACTTTTTACGCAAAGACCCAAATGGATCATCACTGGTATAAAACACTTTTTCCCAATGCCAGCTTCCTTCTTCATTCCACACAAAGATATAATCATATCCACCCAATTTCTCACTGGTATTCATATGATGTGGAATTATTACAAGATCCTTTCCGCCCTCAAAATGTTCAACACACATTACATCTTTAGATAAATTCCACTGATCGCTTTGGTTTAAATGGTTAGGATGATAGATCACAGAGCCGTCTCTTCCTTCTGTTAAAAGACCCATTTGTTCATACCGCTTATTCAAAGTATGAATAATTCCACCATCGCATTCCCACGTCACAATATTGGTTGATGTTTCTTGATAAAGGCAATCAATGAACTTTTCTAATAAAGCTGTATTAGTGCGTGGAACCCACAGTTCTGTTGCAATCAATGCTTCAATATCAATACCGAAAAGTTGAGCAATCTTCCAAACTGTATCGATACTCATTTTCTTTTTGGAATTTTCCTTTATTGTACGCGAAATGTATCCAGCACTAATATCCAACATTGATTCCAGTTCTCCAACTTTCAACCCGTTTTTCTTTGTAAGAAACGTAATATTGTTCGAGAGAATCGTGCTATCAAATTCACCAAGAGAATCCGCGTATTCCCTGATGTAATCTTCTTGCTCTTGCAGAAGACTCACATATCCACTTGAATCTTCATCATGCATAAAACCGCTAATATATGTCTCCAGTGCCGATTTAACTTCAAAGGCTTGAACAAGTTCATTCATATTACTTGGTTCCACTAAGACATATTCAGTTCCATTAAGGTCAAAATGACCTTCCATTGCCTCATCATACTGTCTCGACATCGTTTTCTCTCCTGTGTTTGTACCAATATATTAGCTTTCGAACCATAGAATGTCAATGGTTCAATTTTTATTTTTATAGTTAAAAGTATATTATTCAAGTTATGTGTAATTTTTTGAACTTTGATCATGTGCCCATGCTAGATTAACCTTTTGTATTTCGCTCCTTACCATTTGCAAATATGTAACTGATATTAATTCAAAAATAGAACAAGACAGCAGATGAATTCGTGATTGATTATTAAAAAAAACAAACTTGCATGCAAACATTTGGTTTATAATCAAAGTGTCATATAATGTAAATAGACTGTATATACAAACTTATTGGGGAGAGCTTACAATGACAAAAACAAAGGCAAAAACAACAAAGCAAAGACAGGCATATAACACTAAATATGCGAACACTCATTATCGTATGTTTTCATTAAGATTCTCAATAATAAATGAAACAGAAATTGTTAATTGGCTCGATCAGCATCCTGCTCACAAAGAATACATTACATCGCTGATTAGAAAAGACATGAAAAAGCAGCAAAAAAAAGCTAAAATGAATACAAAGAAGTAACCTTGCTAAGTATTTCAAATTATGAAGGAGCAGATTTACCATGAGTACAAAGGCTACAAAAAATCGTAAAGCATATAAATCTCATTATCTCACAACAAATTATAAAATGGTTTCATTCCGTTTATCATTTGATAAAGATAGTGATTTAATTGCTTGGATTGAGCAGCAGCCATGTAAGAAAGGCTATATTACTGACTTAATAAAAAAAGACATGCTTAACAAGAAATAAAATCTACAATAATACTTATAAAAAAAAAGAAGGATCAAAATTCCTTCTTTTTTTTAAGCTTTTCATCATTCTAAATAACTCGTTTTAAAGTTTCACTTTTTCAGACTGCTACTCAGAATTTCTTTTGTAGCTTCCTGAATTGAAATGTTTTCTTTCTTCGACAATTCTTCAATTGATTTATAAATGTCATAATCATTGTCTCTGAAAGAAAGATTGACCGTTTTCTCCTTAACGCCTGCGATGTGATCATAATTTTCTGGATATGCAAAATAACATTTTCTGCACATGGAGGGATCTTTTTTTGTCCAGTTAGAACAGTGCTCACATGACCAACTTTTCAACCGATTTGCACTCGGGCAAAGTAACATAAAATACTGTGTATCATTCATATTTTCAGGATCACCGTTTATTTCATATGGGATTCTATGGTCAACTTGAAGTAATCGTTCTTCATACTTTTCTCCGTATAAAGCGCAATAATTTCCGTTGCCCTGAATCAATGCTTCTTTTAATTTATTTGACAAAACACTTCTACCTTTAGTCCTGGTTAATGAATCGCTGGAATACGCTTCATTCCAATCTCCCAAGACGTAAACGCCCATTTTCTTACCGCTTTTATCTTGCCCGTGCTCGGTGATTAGTGGAATTCCCTCTTCCCTTACATCACGAGCTGCCCTTGGGGCATGTTGATAGCCAGCTTCCTGCAAATCTTCTGTAGAACATGAGCCCTTTTTCATAATCGTATCTACAACAAATTTAGCACGCTTACCTTTAACAGACAGCAATCTATTATAAAACTCCCTTGATATTATCTTCCCTGAGTCTAATTTTACATCATCATTATTTTTCATAAGTCTTTTCGTATCCCCTTACTAATATATAAGGATTCATAAGTAGTTTCAACTTTTCCATTCAAAGTTGCCTGGCTGCTTCTCCCCGCATTAATAAGAACATGTTGCAACTCAAGAGACTCGGGAAGATCCTGGCCAAATTTTTTGTCCCCAGTTTGACCATCATAACTTACTATATAATCAACATTTCTCTTGTTGAGCTGTGATAATGAATCAACAAACTCATCAAAGTCTAATCCGCTTATATAGCGTTGGCTAAGCCCAGAAATCACCCCTTGGTAGGGAGGGTCCATGTATACCAAATCGCCTTTCTTTGCCATTTTCAAAACATCTTTATAATCAGTATTGTAAAACTCTGTTCGATTTTTTAGTAAATAAGAAATTGCGCAAGCATTTTCCAATACATTTTCAGGCTTCGTACCAAATCTGCGTTTGTCACATATCTGGTTCATTTCACCGTGTAAGTTATATCTAATTGCTCCCTTTGCAACACGTGCTAATATAAAAAGCGTTAAAGCTTCATCGGGATTCCCTTTATTAAATAATTCACGCATTTTGTAATAATAATCATTACTATCTGTATTATCAGCAAATTGACCAGTCCATATTTTCTTATATTCTTCGACTAGAGCATCTGGATCAGTAACGCATTTTTCCAAAAGTTTTATAACAGCCGAATTTATATCGTTTAGCAAGAAGGAATCGGCCAATCCATTGTATGCAGAATATATTGAAAGTGCTGCAGTCCCACTAAATGGTTCAATTAAGCGCTTAATCTCTTTTGGAAAGTACTTTACGATAATAGGTGCTAAATTTCTTTTACTTCCTTGATATTGTACAAGGTGAGGACATTTTTTCATCTGTTCAATCTTATCATCATGATTAGTATTTTGCGCTCCAGCATCTTGATTCTTATTATCAAACAGCGAGATCACTTCTAATTTTATCATACCTTTATATTCGGCTCCATTCCTACTTATTTTACTAGCCATACACCTTTTTTTCTATTGTTTTCTTCTATTAATTGAAACTCTCCGTTAATCATTTCAGTAAGTGTCTCGCTAATATGATCATCGTCATCCGAAGAATCGCTTTTAATCAATGTCCAAACTAAATTTTCCACAATTTCCCAGTTAACTTTATCAGATCTATCCAAAAGTTTATCCTTGAGATTTGACATTAAGCATATATAGCGTTTTATATCGGTTGTCATTATAAAATCCTCCTTGATATACTAATTGATCAGCCAAGATAAAATAGCAAGTCATATATGATTAGAATTATGTAGCAAATAATGTAGATTAATTGAGAGAAAATGATTTTTTCATTGGTGTCTGCTATAGAAAATCCACCGTAGCACACCCGCATAATTTCAAGAATGTTACTTTTCAATATTAGTCTTTCATATTTTTAATAATCATCATTGTAAAAATTAACAAGTTTAAAACGCCATATTCCACCATTTTCAGATATTTGTAATTCTCTAGACATATGAGTCATATTTAACTAAATACAAAAAGTATAATAACGGCTTAACAAAAGCTTTTCATAAAAGTTTTCACTAAAAAGTTGGATTTCCTACTTTTCCCATCTGTCAAGACTAGGATTCAATAAATTATGTTGTATTATTTTCCCAGAAGAAAGCGGTTTCATAACACGCCATGGAGGTATTTATATTGGTTAATACGCAGTACAAGTTAAGTGCATTATTAGAAATGAATTATCATGAACAACTCGAATCTGCCATTGAAGATCAGCTTGAGCAGCATCCAGAGTTGTATACATATGCAGCAACAGATCATTCTGATTTTGAACTTGAAAATATAGACATTCACGATACTACTAGTGAGTGTTTTGATAATGGCACAATCGAAAGTCACATAAAAGTAATCTGCCAAATTATTGTTTATCCAAAAGGTAAAAACGTTTTATCAGAATCATACTCAACCACGAAATATTTTGAAGTCGTTGTGTTTGGAGATTTATCAGCGAAATTGCCAGATCTCAAAATTCAAGAAATTAAGCCATATGACTCCGAGCATTGGCTTCATACATATTCTGATATCCTTTTGCCGGTACTATATGATAAAGACTACGATGACGTTGCTCTGCAGCTTTTAATGAACTACTGCGGTGAAATTCCTACTGTCGGTCGTCCATTAAATCCTATGCAACTAATTGATGCGTGCAGGTTATCAATAATTTATGCTCAAATTTCTCAGTATGGAGACGTACAAGCCGAGATAATATTTACTGAGTCCGATATTTCTACATTTGATGAATACGGTGAGTTAAAAACCATGCATGTAATGCCAGGCACAATTATCATTGACATTACAACTCTGAATAGAAGGAAATTAAAAACTCTCTACACATTAATAGTCCATGAATTTTGCCACTTTATCTTGGACCGTTTTGCAATGATGCTACGTTCTTGTTTTGATGAATCAATTAACACTATCGAAGAGAAGACAGAATCTACAGATGATACGTGCGAAGCAGACAATGATGATTTAGAATTTAGGAATCTAGCTGAAGCACAAGTTGTTAAACTTACCTCCCGCTTATTCATGCCTTCAGAGACTTTTAATACGGCTGTAAACGAATCGTTTGAGTCATACCGTAAAAAATATCCTGATCAAAACGAAGGATTGATCTATACGCTAGTGACTGAAGACCTGGCCACTGCATATAGAACTTCTAAACAATCTGTTAAAATGAGAATGATTTATGCGGGATGGACTACTGCCACCGGATGTCTCGATTATGTCGATGGCCATTATGTGACACCGTATAGTTTTGAGGATGGAACTTTACAAAAAGGGAATACAATAACAATCAACGAGGAAACACTAAATAAGATCTTTATCGATTATCCAAATCTCCTCGAAGGGTTTATGCTTGGCGCCCTCGTATACGTTGATTCTCATTTATGCATAAATGACAGTAAGTTTGTTATAACTGATAAGATTAGTGGGCGCTACTTAACAGAATATGCCCTTGGACACACTACAGAATGTTGTCTTCAGTTCGAAGTTAAACGCTGTAAGTACACTCATAGAAATGAATATGGTATCTTATACTGCCTCGTAGGTCCCGACAAACAGTACATGTTCAATGAAAGAGACAACTTTGATACAATTCAGAAACTCTCATCAAAGCTCGAAGAAGAAACATCAACTATCGAAATGCTCAATTCAATCACTACACTTGCCGGTAAAGTACGTTATTTGTATGAGCAGTCTGGGAAAAAACAAGATGAAATTGCTGTGGATGCCGGTCTAAGTCGAAAATGCTTAGATAATATTCTCTCTGGGAAGACAAAGCAACCAGCAAAATCTACAATCATTCAGCTTTCAATTGGTTTAGGGGTATCTGCTGCAATCACACTGCTACTACTTGGCGAAATACATGTCGATCTAATAAAAAGTACCGATCCAATTGACAGAGCATATTATTATTTGCTCTATTATTTCTCCCCTGATCTAGAACTATGGAACAAATACTTAGCTTCAAGAGACTTGCCGCAGCTGGGTGACGCAACCGTTAGATTTGAAAATCCTTCGGATATTCAAGACGATTTTCAAACTGAAATGTGAATGCACGATACACAAAAACAGTCGAAATAATGCACATTATTATAATGACCATTTAAAAAGTCCAGTAAATCTGGGCTTTTTTTGTGCACAAGCAGAACGTTGAGGCAACGATTCTTTCTAGCTATTCTAACCATGAAATCAGTAAGTCGGAGGTCGAATATGACAAAAAATGATATAGAATCGCTAGTCAACAAAATGAAAGAATTCTGCAATTTAGCAATTATTCAATCTGTATTAGAATCCAACGGCACCAATTCTATAGAAGACCTATCAGATTCAGTTATTGATGAAGTATATCTACAACTTGAGCAAATAAATAATGATCTGGAAATTCCTTAGTATCTAAAAAGGAAGATCATCGCTTGAAAGCTCCCCCGCAGCATTCTCATTCATTTCCATCATTAGCTTGGCTTCATAGCCATCACAAATCTTTGAACAAATATTTTCACCTGCTACAAGAGTAGATTTTCTCCATATTTTAATTTCTTCCATAACCTGGTTAAGAACCTTGCTGTTTCCAAGTGCCAAGATAAAATCTGGATCATATTCTGGATTATAGTTATCCCCATTCACTTCTTCACCTGTACGAATCATCCCTTCAGTGCTTAATAGCACCAAGGATTCGATAATTTTCCTTGCTATTGATTTGTCTTCGTCTGAAACATAATCACACCTTGGAACGTCAAGAAAATAATTTGGCGAAACCCGCAACTCGTCACATATTGCTAAAAATGCATCCATCTGAGGAACCCTCTCTCCGGTAATGTATTTTGAGATATTTGCACGGTCAATACCACAATTCTGTGCAAGTTGGTATTTTGTCATTCTCTTTTCTTCCAGCAAATCGTTCAACCTTTTACCAAATTGTTTTCTCATTATTTCTCTTTTGTCTTCCATAAATACTCCCCTCATTTCATTTAGTATACACGTTTTGTCAACAGATACAACGTGTTTTGACAACTAGGTGACAAAACGTATAAATCATCGACAACGTTATAGACAAAAGCACATTAAAAGTGGCTCATAGACGGACTACTAAGCAATATTCTAAGCTCTAATTAAGCAAAAAGCGTCCCGAGCATGACGCTATAAACTGCCTTTATTTACACATCAGAGTTTGATCAACTCCGGTGCTCGCATCTAGCGAGACCATTTTCAAAGTACCAGTCCAGGGCTCATGACCATCATTGCTGGCTGGTAATTGCATCACACAATGTTTCTTCAATGGGAACCATTGCGCATCTGGATCGGCTCAATACCGAACAAGCGTGCAGTGGTTCCTTTTGTCTGTTCCCCGATCCAGTAACGCTTGGCTCCGGTCCAGACAAAAAATGTCAACAAATGAAAAGAATGGATTCACGGTTGAAGTAGGGAAGCACACGGTAACAGTCACAGAGGAAGTGTATAAGGCTTATAAAGGTCCCCTGTGGAAGGAACGCAAGCGTCAGGAAAGAGAAAGACGCTGTTTCCTTGGTACCCATCGCTGCATGGCAAACTGTGAAGAATGTCCTAAGTACCATGCTTGGAAGGACACATATGGCGATCCATACTCCATCGAAAAGATGGATGATGATGGTTTGGAGATTCAAGACGATTATTCTCTTGAAGATGAAGTCATCCGCCGTATGCTGAACGAAGCACTCCACAACGCTGTCGATGAACTTCCTCAGGTTGACAGAGAGATTATTATTCTCTACGCCAACAAAGTGGGTACGCGTGAAATTGCGGAAAAAGTTCATATGCCACAATCAACGGTGTCCTATAGGGAGAAGATTATCATTAAGCAGTTGCGAAACAAACTGAAAGACTGGAAGTGATCTTACTTTCAAGGGCAGCCGAGTCAACCGGCTGCTTTTTTTTTAAGCCTGTCAGTAGTTCTATAGTCTCAACCCTAAAATCAACATTCTTATCGTCTCACTACGTCCCAGGAGCAAAAAAAAGAAAGGATTCCCACATCCAACGAGCTGATTCTCATCAACTGGCAAATTGCAGAAATCCCTTTGTTAAGCGCCATTTTGCGGCTTTTTTATTTATGTAACTCCATCAGAACCACTGTCTCAACGTGGCTCGATTGCTCCATCTTGATGTCTCCTTATTGACCAGTTCTCGTGAACCTCTGATTTTCTGCCCATTCGTTCACGGGAATTGTTCAACCGCTCTTTTCGGTTCGCGAAAACTTATCTACACACTTTTGTACGTTCGCGGGAATTGCTCCACGGCTTGAACGTACCTTATATATGGCATCTGGGCCTTGTGCCCACTGTCTCAACCTTAGTGCCAGATTGGTGCAAGGGAATTGCTCCACGATTGCCATCGTCTCAACCTTATAAATGTCACGATTTTTGCAAAAACTCATTTCTTGTCCTGAGATTCAATAGAATCCCAAGTTACTAAATACTGGCCAGAACTATCCAAAATCTGCTTGATCTTAATGTCGCTAATTCCGGCTTTTATCATCGCCTGAGTAATTGCCTGTTCTTTGTTTTCTTCCCCAATTTCAATTCCAGCTTGTATTGCTTTTCGTACACTTGATTTGATGGAGTTGTCACCTTTGGTTTTAACGGAAGCAAAAACATCCTTAACTCGTGCAACAATCCAATCCATTGTTTTAGGTACATTTGTTTTAATAAATTCTTTTCCCCATTCTGTCATAGAATCAGTTCCAGTATCAAGAAATGAATCCATCATCTGATCTTTACGTGTTTTAGTTTCATTATTCTTATCCTGGCCTGTCATACTATATAAGCCCCCTCTCATTCTGTTTCAGCATTGCATACACTGCCTAAATATTTGCTGTCTTA